>CAZGBJ010000004.1:42230-124858 GCA_964523895.1 uncultured Enterobacteriaceae bacterium | reverse complement strand
TTGCCTTCGCCACATTTACCTTCTTCTTTCTTTTTGTCTCCACACTTGCCTTCGCCACACTTACCTTCTTCAGCAATCATGTAACCACTACCAAGATCGGTTATGTTAAATAGATTCGGTGTAGCATTAACAACTGGGCTAGCTGCAAGTGAAACAGCGAAAGTGGTTCCCAAGGCAACCGCAATTGGATTTAATGTCTTATCAGGTTTCATCTTATAATCTCCTATTTTTACAAGGTTGACCCTTAACATCTTCTGTATAAGAAATTATTAAGGAACGTTTAAAATTATCCTGTTATTAAACACGCTGTAATCAAGTTAACGACAACATACGATTTAATTCAGATATGGATAAATTATAGAGATATATAAATTTATGGAGAGTTTCTAACTGTTAGTAACATCGACAGGTAACAATAAATGCTACGTATATTGCTGATACTATAAGGGATTTTAAGCTGCTCTGATCGCTGGGCTGAGTGGATTAAACCTTACAGGGCTATAAGGCAAACTTATGAAGGAATTCCTATCTTGTTTATTAGCTTTTTAAAGCGCTCATCGTTTCTTAATGGAATGTATTCCTTGGCAACATTTAACCATGCTAAGGAACGTGAACGTACTTCAAAAGCCTGTTGCAGATAATCAAATGTATTTTCCAGATCATTTAATCCCATATAAATAGTTGCATAGTAATATGGAGATACATAATTCTCTTTTTTTAGTTCATCCAGTTTCTTAATGACATTCAAAGCTTTCGTCTTTTTTCCATTAACAGCATAAGCATATCCCATTCCTTGTAATGGCATGAAATAACCACCTTTAGAACCGTCTGACTTTTTAAACGCTTGAATGGCGCTATCGTAGTCATTTTCAGCAAGGTAAATATGTGCCAGATCCCAATATGCTCCCCAGAAATCAGGTTCATTTTCAAGTAAACGGTTGAGACGTTCTTTTGCTTCCTGATACATGTCGGCCTGGTAATATTGCCAGGCAAGATTCATATTAACCTCTTTTGAAAGTGGGTCGACACGCAGTGCTTCTTGTGCTTCACTAATTGCCTGCTCATGTTGTCCAAGTGATTCAAAGTACATGCTGTATTGCATACGGGCTCGTGCGTTATTCGGACTAATTGCCAGTGCTTCCTTGAAACATACTTCTGCACTTTGCCAATCCCAATCATATTTTAATCTCATTATGCCTTTATATGTATGAGGATCGACAAGTATATTGTCTAATTCGATAGCGTGTTGTGCATACTCTAGCCCCTGAGGGATTATGTCTTTCGGACATTCAAATTCCAGACCATGACTTCCCAAACCACAATAGCAACTTGCCATACCAGAATATGCAGCAGCATATTCTGGTTCCAGATCTATAGCCTGTTTAAAATGTTCAGCTGCTTTATAGAAAGCATCTTTAGTAAATTGGGCACGAGTACGTTGGCCAAGAAGAAATTCTTCGTAAGCTTCAGGACTTATAATGTCATTATTCGAAACATCTTGTTGTTCCGGCTCCATTTCCTCAATCAAACTTGCTGCAATTGTATCTGCAATCCCCTTTTGCAGACGTAGTATATCTTTTAGCTCCCGCTCGAAAGTTTCACTCCAGAGATGGAAATCTGTTTTGCTGTTAATTAACTGAGCGGCAATCCTGATCATATTGTTGTCTTTGAACACTGTGCCTTCAACAATATGTGAAACATTTAACTCATCGGCAATTTGCTTTAAAGATTTTTGTGTGTTCTTGAACTGCATGACAGAGGTTAACGATATAACCTTTAATGATTTATTCTTTGCCAGAGTAGAAATAATCGCATCCGTCATTCCATCACTGAAATAATTCAACTTTGGGTCATCAGATAGTGAACGAATTGGTAATACTGCGACTGAGTTTTGCGTATACTCCTGTTTTAAATCTGAATTATTAGTAACTGTATCATCAGGTTTATTCCTGCTAAAAACAGGTGCATAGCTGCCTTTTGGCAATTCAAGTAACACGGCATCATTTATTCCCTCTGTCAGATAATATTCCCTTAATTTTGAGCGAAGTCTGCCCGCTTCAACTCTTACAATTGAATCAATATTTGGATCAAAGGAGGTATCACGATCAAAGACTTCAATACCGATGGTATATCCTTTCAATCGATTGGCATTACCCGCCAGTGCTTCATCCACTATATATCGAAGGAATCGACATTGACGCTGTGATTGTAAAAATAACGAACTGGAAAGGAGCCTGTCCAATTGTGATGTTATTTCATCTATCGGTAAATTTGTAATTTCTGCCATATAAACTGTCCTTAATTGGCATAATATTACAGTAATTAAGATGGATACCAACTTGAAACATGGCTTTTATGAACCTAGCAAGCTCATCAGTGTCGAAATTATGCTATACATTCATAATCCAGTTCACTATCTAATTTATGAAGAAGCGAAATGATGAAAAGCATATTGGTAAAGATAATATTATTATTCGGATTTCTACTCTGCATATCTTGTAGTAACACAATTGTTCAACCCTTTTGGGAAATACCTGATCCCAGTCTTACTGAAATTGCAATGATACGTGCAGATCCCAATTGGGGAACAGCCGTCATCTACAACCCTGATACTTGTAAAGAAATTGGTGAAGCCTGTGGTTTTTTCCGTCTTCACGCCTTTGCACATGCTCATCTTAACCATACCCTTTTAGCGTCTCCCAAGAGTTATTCCACTTTAATAGAAGATCAGGCAGATTGTTGGGCCGCTAAATATGGAAAGGCTAACGAAACGTATGCTGTTGTCCAAATTTTTCTGGACGAAAACAGTAGAGATAAATGGGAAATACACGGAGATCCAAAACAACGAGCAGATACGATACGAGCATGTGCAATAGAAGCTGGAAGATGGACTGGAAACACATAATAAGCGACTTAATTCAACGGCCCATCGAGACTTAGTCTGTTTATAGACCGTAATAAAATGGCGGAGAGGGTGGGATTCGAACCCACGGGACCGATAAAGGACCGCTGGTTTTCAAGACCAGTGCATTCGACCACTCTGCCACCTCTCCATGAGTGCTGTGATCTAAGGTGCGAGAGGATACAGGATCATTCGCTATCGGAAAAGTCGTATGAGATAATTGAATTTATTGAAAATTTAATGAAACAAAACTTGAAATTTGTCTGTCAAAGCATTACATAATAGATATTGTTTTTATAACGAGGTGAAATTAAATGAATGAATCCCCTTCTGTAGTTGTCCGTCGCCCGGTTGAGTCGATACTCTCTACCAATAAAGTATTGAAAAATACCTATCTACTGCTATCAATGACCTTGATATTTAGTGCTGCAATGGCAGGTGTTTCAATTTACCTAAGTTTTCCACCGATACACTGGGCTCTCCAGCTTGGTGGCATGATCGGCTTATTAATGCTGACTAATGTTTTTAAAAACAGTGCTATGGGCGTCTTATGTGTCTTTGCATTTACCGGCTTTATGGGATTAACAGCGGGTCCCACAATTAATTTATATCTCAGCTTCTTTAGTAATGGGGCGGAACTCGTTATGACTGCCGCGGGCGGAACCGGTGTTATATTTCTAGCATTATCCGGTTATGTCCTGACAACACGTAAAGATTTTAGCTTTATGGGTGGTTTTCTGTTTGTCGGGCTCATTGTTATGATTGTTGCCTCATTGGCTAATCTGTTTTTTCAAGTCCCTGCTCTTCAATTAGCCTTGTCAGCAGCGTCTATTATGCTGTTTTCAGGTTATATCCTCTATGACACAAGCAAGATAATTCATGGCGGTGAAACAAATTACGTTATGGCCACAGTGCAACTCTTTCTGGATATTTACATCATATTCATGAATCTTTTGCACATACTTGGCTCATTATCAGGTAGAGATTAGTAAAAACCCATAACAAAAAATAACAATACAAAACCCGGTTTATACCGGGTTTTGTGCTTTTATGTACAGGATGTACTGTATGCCGCGAGCGCATGGATGTGCAAGAGCGGCGCATATATGGACATTCAGAAGTTTGCCCTATTCCTAATGTAACAGCAAAGCCAGCTTGGCGCTGACTTAAATTGATAATCGTGATAGCATCTGACGCGATTTTATAAGAATAATTATTCCTGAATAAACAATTCAATATATAGGGGGGTCACTCCATGAAGATCGGCGTGCCTAAAGAGACATACGCAGGTGAAAAACGTGTAGCAACGACACCTGAAGTTATTAAATGGTTACAAAAGTTAGGATATAACGTTGCCGTTGAGGCTGGAGCTGGAACGGAAGCAAATTTCGCAGATGGTGCTTATAGTGAGGCTGGCGCTGAAGTTATAAGCGATACCAAATCATTGTGGGATTCATCAGATATTATTTTCAAAGTCAGGGCTCCGGATGACAATGAAATAGAATTACTTCATGAAGGTCAAACTTTAATTAGTTTTCTCTGGCCTGCCCAGAATGAAGATTTAATGAATAAGCTAGCTGCCAGGAAAGTAAATGTCTTGGCAATGGACAGCGTTCCACGTATATCAAGAGCTCAAAAAATGGATGCACTTAGCTCGATGGCTAATATCGCAGGATATCGAGCCATTGTTGAAGCATCACATAATTTTGGACGTTTCTTTACGGGTCAGATTACTGCTGCCGGTAAAGTACCCCCTGCAAAAGTACTGGTTATCGGTGCGGGTGTCGCAGGACTTGCTGCTATCGGTGCTGCTAATAGTCTTGGTGCCATTGTCCGTTCTTTCGATACCCGTCCTGAAGTGAAAGAACAGGTAGAAAGTATGGGTGCTGACTTCCTGTTACTAGAATTTGAAGAAGATGGTAGTGGCGAAGGTGGTTATGCCAAAACCATGAGCGATGAATTCATCGCTGCAGAAATGGCTTTATTTGCTGAACAGGCAGAAGAAGTCGACATCATTGTTACCACTGCCCTGATTCCGGGTAGACCGGCGCCTAAATTGATTACTGCTGACATGGTCAAATCCATGAAAAATGGCAGTGTAATAGTTGATTTGGCTGCCGAACAAGGTGGAAACTGTGAATTAACCGTGCCACATGAACTCAGTGTCACAGATAACGGCGTTACCATTATTGGTTACAGTGATTTACCAAGTCGTTTACCGAATCAATCAAGTCAACTCTACGCAACAAATCTTCGTCATCTACTCACTGATATGACACCTGAAAAAGACGGTGAAATGGTCATTGATTTTGAAGATGAAGCAGTTCGAGGTGCAACAGTCGTTAAGGCAGGTGAAATTACCTGGCCTCCACCCGCACCAAAACTTTCAGCTGCTCCAGCGAAACCTGCTGAAGCACCTGCGCCTGTCGTGGTTGAAGAGCCCAAAAAACCATCTCTTATCAAACAAATGATACCTGTAATTATTGGTGCACTTGTTTTGGCAGGGCTTGGTTCCGTTGCTCCAACATCGTTCATGGCTCACTTTACTGTGTTCGTCCTGGCTTGTTTTGTCGGTTATATGGTGATTTGGAATGTATCCGCTTCACTACATACGCCGCTAATGAGCGTAACGAATGCAGTCAGTAGTATTATTGTTATCGGTGCTCTACTACAAGTATCCTCGTCGGGGACGTTGTTAGTTGGGCTTGCAACCTTTGGCATCCTTATAACCAGCATCAACATCGTCGGTGGCTTTGCCGTTACCAAACGCATGTTAGATATGTTCAGAAAATAAGGGGATTATCATGTCAGAAGGTTTAGTAACAGCAGCATACATTGGGGCGATTATTTTATTCATCCTTACCTTGGGTGGTTTAAGTAATCAGGAAACAGCACGTAAGGGTAATGTTTACGGCATGGTCGGCATGGCGCTCGCTATTTTAGCGACAGTCTTCGGTCCAGGGGTCACCGGTAATATCCATCTCATCATTATTGCCATGTTGGTGGGTGGCACGATTGGTCTCATTCTCGCCAAAAAGGTAGAAATGACACAAATGCCTGAACTCGTTGCCATCCTGCATAGTTTGGTTGGTATGGCTGCCGTCATGGTGGGTTATGTCACTTTTATGGATGAAACCATTTCTTTTGAGTCGGATATAGAAAAGTCCATCCATGAAGTCGAGATCTATGTCGGTGTACTCATCGGTGCAATTACGTTTTCAGGTTCCGTCATTGCATTTTGCAAATTAAGCGGAAAGATCGGTGGTTCACCATTAATGTTACCCGCTCGCCATTGGTTAAATCTGGGCTTACTCATTGCTGCGATCTACTTTGGTTATGACTTTGTCCATCAAGGACATATTGTTGGTGGCGATCCTGCATTGCCATTAATGATCATGACCGGTATTGCCCTGCTCTTTGGTATCCATATGGTAATGGCGATTGGTGGTGCAGACATGCCAGTCGTTGTTTCGATGTTAAACAGCTATTCAGGTTGGGCTGCATCAGCAACCGGCTTCATGCTCTCGAATGACTTATTAATAGTAACCGGTGCATTGGTAGGCAGTAGTGGTGCTATTCTGAGTTACATCATGTGTCGCGCAATGAATCGAAATTTCATATCCGTTATTGCTGGTGGCTTTGGTACGGACACAGGTGGTTCATCCAGTGACGGTGAAGTTGTCGATCAAGGTGAAGTCGTGCCGATTAATACTGATGAAGTTGCCAGTCTGTTAATGGATGCCAAGGAAGTGATGATTATTCCTGGTTACGGAATGGCAGTGGCTCAAGCACAACACACTGTGCATGAAATCACCCAGACATTACGTGAGAAGAAGATCAACGTTCGCTTTGGCATTCATCCCGTTGCCGGTCGTATGCCAGGACATATGAATGTGTTATTAGCAGAAGCAAAAGTGCCTTACGATGTCGTCTACGAGATGGATGAGATTAATGATGATTTTCCTGATATTGATGTTTCCATCATTATCGGTGCAAACGATATTGTTAATCCATCTGCCCAAACCGATCCCAATAGCCCTATCGCGGGCATGCCAGTAATGGAATGTTGGAAAGGTAAAACAACCATCGTTCTAAAACGAGGCATGGCAACTGGTTATGCTGGCGTACAAAACCCGCTTTTCTTCCTGGAAAATACGCGTATGTATTTTGGTGATGCCAAGGAAAGTCTGGATGCAGTATTGAAAGAAATATTGTAATAATATTTCTTTTTAAATAAAAAACATAAGCGCCCTACTCGGGCGCTTTTTTTTGATAAATTTATATATATATATATATATATATATAAAATAACAGAATCAATTTTAATTTAACCGGGGAAATATAATGGATAATAAAATAGTACTAATCATCGTCGCAATCTTACTTGCACCCGTCGCTGTCTTTTTAAAGAAAGGTGCTGGCAAGGATTTAATAATTAATATCGTGTTATGTTTTTTGCTTTATTTACCTGCTGTAGTTCATGCTATATGGCTAATCACTAAAAAATAGTTATTAATAAGCAGAAATAACCGACTGATTATTCATGTAAGGTCGTAACACTTCTGGAATAGCAATATTGCCTTCTTTGTCCTGATAATTTTCCATTACTGCAATTAAGGTTCTACCAACAGCAAGACCTGACCCATTAAGGGTATGTAGCAATTCTGGCTTATTTGTTTCAGGATTACGCCAACGGGCTTTCATGCGCCTTGCCTGGAAGGCTTCGAAATTACTGCAAGAAGAAATTTCTCTGTATTTATTTTGTCCGGGCAACCAGACTTCTATGTCATAGGTCTTTGCAGCAGAGAAGCCTAAATCGCCACCGCATAAGTTAACCACCCGATAAGGTAAATTTAATTTTTGTAATATCGCTTCCGCATGGCCAAGTAACTCTTCGAGAACATCATAAGACGTTTCTGGTTTAACTAACTGTACCATTTCAACTTTTTCAAATTGATGTTGTCGAATCATACCGCGTGTGTCTTTACCATACGATCCTGCTTCACTTCTAAAACAAGGCGAATGGCAAATATATTTTTTTGGCAATTCACTCTCATCTAAAATTTGATCGCGCGCTGTATTAGTAACTGGCACTTCAGCTGTTGGTATTAAGTAGAGATAATTTTCAGGTTGAATATCTACAATAGTATTAGCTAATACTTCTGACTCAACACTACGAGGTATTTTGAACAAATCTTCTTCAAACTTTGGTAATTGCCCAGTTCCAAAACAACTGTCAGTATTAACTAAGTAAGGAACGTTTATTTCTTGATACCCATGCTCAGTGCCATGCGTATCTAACATGAATTGAATCAAGGCACGATGTAAACGTGCTATACCAGCATGCATGACAACAAAACGTGAACTGGCAATTTTAGTTCCTGTTTCAAAGTCAATCATGCCTAATGATTCACCAAGATCGACATGGTCTTTAACTTCAAAATCAAAGTTCTTTGGTTCACCCCACAAACGTACTTCTTCATTATCATCTTCTGTTTTACCACTTGGCACGGATTCATGTGGAATATTAGGAATACCAATAAGAATTTCATTTAGTTTTGCCAGCACTTCATCAAGCTCAGTTGCGCTTTCTTCGAGTTGCTGTTTAATTGTTGCAACTTCATCCATTACAGCCTGAGCATCTTCGCCTTTTGATTTTAGCTGGCCTATTTCTTTTGATTTTGAATTACGTAATGATTGCAACTCTTCCGTCTTAACCTGGATCGCTTTGCGTTTTTCTTCAAGCGCCTGAATCACGCCTGTATCTAACGTCATATTGCGCTTACTTAAAGCAGCAGCAACACTATCGATATCATTACGTAAACTGTGTGGATCTAACATTACTAATTAATTTCCTTTTACATATTAATCTTTGCAGACCAGTAAACTATATGTCCTGGTTTGATAATCGTATTTAAATATTTGATAATTTGAGCAACCTTTTCAGGTTTGTCAAAAAATTCAATCGTAATAGGCAAGTCTAATGACATATCTATCAAGGTTGATGAATGCACCTCTCCTGAGCTGCCAAATCCTATGATGCCACGAAATACTGTTACCCCCTGCACCTTACTTTCATCATGCAAGTATTCCAGAAGCCCATGAATATTTGCCTTGGCCTCATGCAAATATATCCTGACGATAGTAACTTCAGTCTCTTTCATATATTTCTCCCCACAATCATCCCCAACCAACAACCTGTAATACAGAGTGTCACACTGAGCACGATATTTAATGACGCCTTTAATAGGTCACCCGACTCAAGTAAATTTAATGTTTCAATTGAAAACGTTGAAAAGGTCGTAAATGCACCAAGCAAGCCTATCGTTATTCCTGCGCGTAATTCAGGACTAACATCCATTCGTTCTATCAGCATGACATAGGCAGTACCCATAATGATTGAACCGAGTATATTTACCGCTAATGTGCCATAAGGAAACCCCCGTCCCAGTAAGGCATAAACCCCATTAGACATGCCATAGCGGCACAGAGCGCCAATAGCACCTCCAATTGCGATAGATAGTAGTTGCATCATATTTTTTTCTTTCTTGCTTCTTTATCCTGCTCTCTTAACATAGACAGTTTTTCAGAAATCTTTATTTCCAAGCCCCGATCTACTGGATGATAATATTCTCTGGGATCCATTTCTTCAGGGAAGTAATTTTCACCTGCGGCATAAGCTTCCGTTTCATTATGCGCATAACGATAATCTTTACCATAATCCATCGACTTCATTAGTTTTGTAGGCGCATTACGTAAATGCAGCGGCACTTCTTGTGAACCTGACTGTCTCGCGTCTTGCATAGCCGTATTATAAGCTGAATAAACTGCATTACTCTTAGCAGCACAAGCAAGATAAACGATAGTCTGCGCTATTGCCAGTTCACCTTCAGGTGAGCCAAGACGCTCCTGTGTTTCCCATGCATCTAGTGCCAGTCGTAATCCTCTAGGGTCGGCATTACCAATATCTTCAGATGCCATACGAACAACACGACGTGCAACATAAAATGGATCGACACCGCCATCAATCATTCGAACAAACCAGTATAATGCCGCATCCGGGTTTGAGCCTCTAACTGATTTATGTAAGGCAGAGATTTGATCATAAAAAGCCTCACCACCTTTATCAAAACGCCTAAGCGAACCATCAACTAATACTTCATCTAATAAATGTTCTGTTATAACGCCATCTTCTGCCAGGTCAGAAGCAATTTCAAATAAATTAAGTGCGCGACGTGCATCTCCATCGGCAACATCAGATAATTTTTTTAATGCGCTATCATCAAGTTTTAAATTTTTCTCTCCAAAGCCGTTAATTTTATCATCAAGTGCTTGCTGAAGAATAATTTTTATATCTTCCGGTTTAAGTGATTTTAATACATAGACTCTGACTCGAGATAACAATGCATTATTTAATTCAAAAGAAGGGTTCTCTGTAGTTGCACCAATAAAGGTAATTGTTCCATCTTCTACATAAGGCAAAAAAGCATCTTGTTGTGATTTATTAAAGCGGTGTACTTCATCTACAAACAATACAGTATCTTTGTCATAAACCGCTCTATATTGTTTAGCTTGTTCTATCGCTGCGCGTATATCTTTTACACCACTTAATACGGCTGAAACTGATAAAAATTGTGCATCACAAGATTTGGTTATTAATCTCGCCAATGTCGTCTTACCTGTGCCTGGCGGCCCCCAAAAAACCATCGAATGTAATTTTCCTTGTTCGATTGCAAGTCTTAACGGTTTATCGTTACCCAGTATATGTTCTTGTCCAGAATAGGCAGCGATCGTTGTTGGGCGCATACGATCAGCAAGCGGGCGATAATCAGTGTCGTTCGTCATGAACCAGCGGAAATCTAGTTTTATAGTTTAGTAAAGCACTTGTTCGAATCAGGTAAACGAGAGCAAACATTTAAACAACAAGCTTTGGTTTTGGATTTTTTTCTAGTGCATCACTTGTCCTGATGATATTTCGACCATCATTCTTTGCTTTATATAAAGCCTTGTCACTCGTATAGATTAGATCCATGTAAGTTTCACTATTCCCGGGAATCACAGAGGCAATACCTATACTGATAGTAAGATACTTACTTACTTTTGATCCTGGATTCGGAATATTTAATTCTCTTACGCCAGAATGGACTTTTTCAGCATACGTTATAGCGCCATTAATATTGGTATCGGGCATGATAATAGTAAATTCTTCTCCACCATAACGAGCAACAAAATCACCAGGACGGTTCAAATTATTTTTTAGGAAATCGGCGAGGAATCTTAAGCATTCGTCTCCTTTCACATGACCAAATTCGTCGTTATATTGTTTAAAGTGATCAATATCAATCATTAACATTGATATTGGTGTATGCAAACGGCTAGCGCGTAACCATTCTTTTTCAAGATTTTCATCCAGACTTCTTCGATTAGCGATTTGGGTTAGCTCATCAATTACTGCAAGCTCTATTAAGCGCGCATTGGTTTCTTGTAAAGAGTTTAAGAGCTGACTGTTTTCCAATTTAAGTTTGATTGCATCAGTAATTACGTTGTAATTCCATAAAAACAACATTCTTCCAACAAAGAAAAATATTATTGCGCATATACCAAGATTAAAGTACTGAGCATGACCTTCCGAAAATAATTTGATAATAACCGGCAAAACTAAAGGGTATGAATACATATTAAATGTCAATTTGTCTGAAGCAAATGAAACAAGACCAGAAGGAGTCATTACAGCTATAAGTGTCATTATGAACAACTGGTTTAAAAATGGGAGTTGATCGAAAAAGAAAACCAGACCGAAACCATATGTCGCTCCTAATAAGCCTGCACATAAGGCATAACGTTTGTGTATTGTATGGAAATCATCTATTTCTTTTATAATCTTTTGCGTTTTATAAGTATCGACAAAACGAAATGTATTTATACCAATTAATATAAGCCCCCATGTATAAGCATGGAAAATATTAACGTGTTTAATAATACAGAATAAAAATAAAACCAACGAGATAACATGTAATGCAGGACGATATATAGAACCTGTATACAATAGGCTGATTTGTTCTTCGTATATACGTTTAGTCAGCTCTGGCTTGTAAGTTTGCTCAGTCATCATTGTTGCCTTTCATCTATAACATCAACATCATCAGGAATAACAAAACTGAACAGAGTTGAATCAAGTTCAAGATTTGTTTTGACATCGCTAAAATCAATCCGCGTTATTTGTCCCAGACTATCGGCAATAATCATCATACCTAACTTATTATCGTCAAAACCAAAACGTATATTGTCATACTGAGCTTCAATATCTCTAGGCGTTAATTCTATCCAGTCAAAGCCTTCAATTTTACCAAGATCAACCTGAATAAAATGTTCCGTAATATTAGAGTTGCCTAAAATTACACCAGCAGGAGTTTGGTTTATTGCTTCACCCATTTCTCTAATAGTGAGTTGTTCTAGATCTTCATCGAAAATCCACAATGCATCACCATCAGAAATTATTTTTTGTGTGTAGGGGGTAGTGTAGATCCAATGAAACTTACCCGGTTGCTGCAAATAGAGAATACCCTCCGTTCTTTCGAGTTCTTCCCCTTTTTCATTAATTAAACTTTGAACAAAACTTGCTTCAAGTGATTTAAAGTTTTCAAGAAACCGTTGCAAAGGATTATTGGGTTCTTCAGTAGCCTGTACGTGAAAGGTGATGAGTGAAAAGTGAATTGTAAGAAAGAAAGCCATTAACAACCTTCTGACAACATTAGCTTGATTATATTTATTTATAAACATTTCACTTTTCACTCTTAACGTTTCACTACTAATCTTCAGGTGGAGGACCGGCTAATACTTCACGACTACCATTTGAGCCTAGCGGGCTAACTAAACCACTGCGTTCCATTTCTTCAACTAATCTGGCTGCACGGTTATAGCCTACTCTTAATCTTCGCTGGATATAAGAAATTGAGGCTTTACGTGTTTCCGTTACGATTCGTACCGCTTCATCATAAAGTGGATCCATTTCATCTTGAGGAGTATCAAGTCCGGGGATTGCATCAGCACCACCTTCTGCTGGACCGCTTAATATCTCTTCAATATATTCAGGGCCACCTCTTGATTTCAAATCTGCAACAACTTTATGAACCTCTTCATCTGAGACAAATGCACCGTGAACTCGTTCAGGAATACTTGTTCCACCGGGAAGATATAACATATCACCATGACCTAATAATTGTTCTGCACCCATTTGATCAAGTATGGTGCGTGAATCAATTTTAGAAGAAACCTGAAATGCAATTCGACTCGGCACATTCGCTTTAATTAAACCGGTAATAACATCAACAGATGGACGTTGTGTTGCTAATACCAGATGCACGCCTGCTGCCCTTGCCTTCTGAGCTAATCGAGCAATTAATTCCTCTACTTTCTTACCGACCGTCATCATCATGTCGGCCAACTCATCAATAATAACGACAATAAAAGGTAATTTTTCTAAATAACGTGGTTCCTCGTCTTCACTTATTGGCTTATAAAGCGGGTCAATTATAGGGTTGCCGCTAGCAATGGCATCAGCTACTTTTTTGTTATATCCGGTAATATTTCTTACGCCCAATGCCGACATCAACTTATACCGTCTCTCCATTTCAGCAACACACCAGCGCAATGCGTTTGCTGCTTCTTTCATATCTGTTACTACAGGTGCCAGCAAATTTGGTATACCTTCGTATACGGATAACTCAAGCATCTTTGGATCAATCATAATCATTCGCACTTCTGATGCAGTGGATTTATAAAGCAAACTTAAAATCATCGCATTTAATGCGACTGATTTACCTGAGCCAGTTGTTCCTGCCACTAATAAGTGCGGCATTTTTCCCAGATCAGTAACAATAGGACTACCACTAATATCTTTGCCAAGAGCAATTGCCATAGGTGATTTAATTGCTTCATATTCCGTCGTATTTATAATTTCGACTAAACTAACAAGTTCACGATTTTCATTTGGTATTTCCAGTCCGATATAAGGTTTGCCCGGAATCACATCGACAACACGAACACTGATGACGGCTAATGAACGTGCTAAATCTTTTGCCAGATTTATGATCCGACTTCCCTTCACTCCGGCAGCGGGCGCTAATTCAAAACGTGTGATAACAGGGCCAGGGTGAACAGCAACAACTTCGACTGTCACACCAAAATCTTTTAATTTTATTTCCACCTGTCTGGAAATGGCTTCTAATGCCTCATTTGAATACTGTCCTTTAGAGGGGATAGGATCATCCAACAAGCTCAGTGGCGGTAGCGCAGTTTCCATGTCTGGCTCAAATAAATTTTCCTGTTTTTCTTTTATTGCACGAATACTTGTTTTTATCTCAGGAATAGCCTCTTGGATCTTTGGTGGAATACGCTGTTCTACTACTTCCTGCTCTTGTTTGAATAAATGTTCTCTATCCTTTTTAGCACGACGCCCTTCTGCATCATCTTTAAATGATGATGCTTTATTACGAAAATTCGCAATTGTATTTAAGGTAAACTTACCTGTTGCATCCATTAATGATAGCCATGATAAACCGGTATAGAGCGTTAAACCGATAAGCAGCATTGATAACATCAGCAGTGTGCTACCGATATCTCCTGTTGCATTTAATAAAATGGAACCTATCGCATCACCTAATATTCCGCCAGCTCCACTACCGTCAGCACCACGTACAACATGTGGTAACGCGCTTCCTGCAAAAAAGTGCATCCAGGCAATACCACAACCCCCAATTAAGCCGAATAAAATACCAATGCCCCGAACAGAGAAGATTAATTGATTAAAAGGTTCTTTTTTGCGACGCAATTGGAACCAACGCCAGCCACTTACCAGAAACATTAATGGAATAACATATCCAAAATAGCCAAAGACATAGAGCATAATATCGGCTATCCATGCACCAATAGCACCGGCACTGTTATTAATGTCAGTTGCCGTTACAGAATGAGACCAGCCGGGATCATCGGGGTGATAAGTAATCAGTGCCAGGAAAAGATAAATAGCCACAATTAAAGACGCAAATACCAATACTTCTCTGAGATTTGTAATCACATGTCCAGAGATAGGTTTGCTATCTTTTTGTTTGTTACGGGATGCTTGGCTCACATTAATTCATTTTAGTAAAATTTATCTGTAATTATATGTTTATAAAGGAAATATTGAAACAATAAAATCAGTTTTTTTTAGCTTTGAAGGTTTTTTCTGATCATACTGCTATATACCTCTGGTAGTTAGAAATAGCACATTCATAGCACACCCTTTTTCATCCATGGCAGCGTCGCCTAAAGCGCCTACTGTTGGTGCTCCTCTTAGCAAGGAACTGCCATGCGGCTTCGTCGCGCCTTGCCTGCATGGACGCAGGTACTTAGCTTGCGTCTGGAACAAGCAAGCTGTGCCATGAATAAAAAAGATTACACTCTGAACACACTATTTCCAACTACCAGAGGTATCACGTACCATAGCCCAAATTTAATTATGCCAGTCAAATCTTTTGGAGCAGTCATTCATGAGCGAAACACGCCATTCAAAACTACTAATTCTTGGTTCTGGCCCTGCTGGATACACAGCAGCATTATACGCAGCGCGTGCCAATCTTTCCCCTGTATTAATCACCGGAATTGAACAAGGTGGTCAATTAACGACCACAACAGACGTCGATAATTGGCCTGGTGATGTCGAAGGTTTGCAAGGCCCGGATTTAATGAACCGAATGCTAAAACATGTTGAACGTTTTGATACTGAAATTATATTTGATCATATCCATACCGCAGAACTATCAGAACGCCCTTTTAAACTCAGTGGCGATAGCGGTACTTATACTTGCGATGCTCTGATTATCGCAACTGGAGCCTCGGCTCAATATCTGGGTTTGCCTTCAGAAGAAGCATTTCAGGGGCGTGGTGTCTCCGCTTGTGCGACCTGTGATGGTTTCTTCTATCGTGGAGCAGATGTTGCCGTTATTGGTGGTGGTAACACGGCTGTTGAAGAAGCATTGTATTTATCAAATATCGTCAATAGTGTCACTGTGGTACACCGCAGAGATCAATTTCGTTCAGAAAAAATACTGGCAGATCGTCTTTTTGAAAAAGAAAAAAATAGCAATGTAACCATCGAATGGGATCATACCCTTGATGAAGTTTTGGGTGATGATGGTGGTGTTACCGGTATGCGTATCAAAAGTACTAAAAATGATGAAACAAAAGACATTGATTTAAAAGGCGTGTTTATTGCCATTGGACATAAACCAAACACACAAATTTTTGATGGTCAATTGGATATGAATAACGGTTATATCATCATTAAAAGCGGTATCGAAGGCGCTGCAACATCTACTAGTATTCCTGGTGTTTTTGCTGCAGGTGATGTTGCCGATCATGTCTATCGTCAAGCCATCACTTCAGCAGGTAGTGGCTGTATGGCAGCGTTAGATGTAGAAACTTATCTTGATAATCTAAAATAAAATGAAAACCATTCAACTACCAAAACATGGTGAACCGGAACTTTTTGAATTTGTTGAACGTGATGAACCTGTTATTGAAAACCCAACAGAGATCAAAATCCGCTTAAAAGCAGCGGGTGTTAATCCAATCGACACCAAAGTCCGGTCAGGTCTTGTGCCGTTAAATGTTTTTCCTGCGGTATTAGGTTGTGATGGCGCAGGTACTGTCGAAGCCTGCGGTTCAGATGTAACGAGATTCAAACAAGGTGATGAGGTCTATTTCTTTCATGGCGGCGTAGGCGATATACCGGGTAATTACAGTGAATATAAAGTACTTGATGAACGCTTTGTTGCGCTTAAACCAAAAACGGTTGATTTCATACAAGCAGCATCCGCACCTTTAGTTTTATTAACCGCGTGGGAAGCATTGTTTGAACGTTGCCATCTTGAAAAAGATCAAACCGTATTTATCAATGCTGGCGCGGGCGGCGTTGGTCATGTTGCTATCCAACTGGCTAAACATGTAGGCGCAAAAGTCTGCACGACCGTTAGTAATAATGAAAAAGCTCTTTTTGTTAAAGAACTGGGTGCTGATTTTATTATTAACTACAAAAATCAGGATGTCGTAGAAGCTATTATGCAATGGACAGATAATAAAGGCGTTGATGTCGCTATGGATAATGTCGGCGGCGCTGCGATACAAGAAATGTTTCCTGCCATTCGTCACTACGGTGAAATAGTCAGCTTATTACAACCCGATAATACAGTTGATTGGTCAGTAGCGAGGTTTCGAAATATTCGCTTCAGTATGGAGGTCATGCTATCGCCACTATTATTCGACCTAAAAGAAGCGCAGATACATCAAACAGAAATATTAGAACAATGCGCCAAGCTTATTGATGATGAAAAATTGTCTGTCCATGTTAGTGAAATTATGCCTTTAGAAGAAGCCGCAAAAGCACATCACCAAATAGAAGACGGTCATACTTCTGGAAAAATCGTTCTTGATATACAGTAAAGAAAATCAATATTCATTGTCTGAATTACTGTAATCCGTGAACGCCATATTAAAACGAATGCTACAATCGCTTATTTTTATACTTGTTACTACATGGGTTTTACTTTCTTTATTAATTTACTTCTATCAACCAAAGCTAATTTACTTTCCGCATAAAGAAGTTGAAGCAACACCTAAACTTATTTCTCTTGATTATGAAGAACTAACGCTAACTACAAGTGATGGCGTTGAATTAAATACATGGTGGATACCGAACCCTAATGCCCGGGCAACATTATTATTTTTTCATGGCAATGCCGGAAACATTTCTCACCGACTGGATAGTATCGAACTATTTTACAAGTTAGGCTTGTCTATATTAATTATTGATTATCGTGGTTATGGGAAAAGTTCTGGCACTCCTTCAGAACATGGCACTTATATTGATGCAGAAACAGCATGGACATACTTAACTAATAATAAAAATATCAGTCCTGATAAAATTATTATTTTTGGTCGCTCGCTAGGTGGCGCAGTCGCTATCTGGCTAGCAGAAAAATATTCTTCTGCCGCGTTAATCGTAGAATCAGGTTTCACTTCGATTGCCGATATCGGAAAACATTATTATCCTTATCTGCCAACCAGTTTGTTAGCGCGGATAAAGTATCCGTCAAAAAATAGAATGTCGAAAATAAACTCGCCTGTACTTATTATTCATAGCCCTAACGATGAAATTATTCCCTACGAACATGGACAACAACTATTTAAAGCAGCTAATAAACCAAAAACATTTCTGGATATCAGCGGCGGTCATAATGACGGCTTTATTACAAGTGGCGATAAATATATTAATGGAATAGATCATTTCATAACGAATATACTGAATAAATGAAATTTCTAACTCTTATCGAGAAAAGCGGGAATAAATTACCTGATCCAGCAACGCTATTTGTCATTGGAACAATCATCGTCTTTATATTATCTGCAATCATTTCCTCGCTTGGTTGGACGGTTATTGATCCGAAAGGAAATACTACTGGAGCATTCAATTTAATTTCTTCAGACGGAACATGGTGGCTGTTATCAACAATGGTAAATAATTTTATTAGCTTCCCACCTTTGGGCATTGTTCTGGTTGGCATGTTAGGTATTGGTCTTGCTGAAAAAACGGGTTTTCTCCCTGCTCTGTTGCAGTTTTCAATTACGCATGTTCACACCCGTTTATTAACCCCGGCAACAATGTTGCTAGGTATTCTTTCATCCATTGCTCTCGATGCAGGTTATGTTGTTTTAATTCCCATAGCAGCAGCACTTTATATCGCCGCTGGTCGCTCACCATTAACAGGAATTGCTGTTGCTTTCGCTGGTGTCTCAGCAGGATTTAGTGCAAATTTATTTATCACCGCACTTGATCCTTTATTGGCTGGCTTTACACAAGCAGGCGCACAAATCATTGATCCAACTTACCAGGTTGCTGTAACTGGTAACTGGTGGTTCATGATAGGCTCTACCATTGTCTTAACCTTGACTGGCTGGTTTGTTACCGAACGTTTTGTCGAGCCTTCTATAGAAGGTGTCGCTAATCAAAATTTAAATGATGGCTATGTTGAGTTAGTTCATTCTGAAAAACGAGCTTTACTTTATTCAATACTGTCAATTTTCGTTTTACTCATTGTTTTTTATTTTGCTATTACTGTAGCTAGTGGGCCTTTATTTGGAACCGGTAAACGTTTTGATCGCTGGATCGAAGTCACTGTTCCTCTTTTATTCATCATCTTTTTCATCCCCGGTCTTCTCTACGGAGGTCTGGTTGGCAAGATTAAAAGTGACCGAGATGTGGCAATTATGCTGGGTGAAGTGATGAGCAGATTAGGTCCCTACATCGTTCTTGCATTTTTTGCTGCTCAGTTTATTGCTGCCTTCAATCAATCGGGACTGGGACAGATGTTAGCAATTGCTGGAGGGCAATTTTTACGAGATTTAATGGTACACGATGCCTTTTTGTTGAGTAGTTTTGTACTTATGGCGGTTGTCATCAATCTTGTTATTGGCTCTGCTTCTGCAAAATATGCCTTCTTTGCCCCGGTTTTTGTACCTATGCTGATGCAAGTAGGAATCAGCCCTGAACTAACTCAGGCGGCTTATCGCGTTGGTGATTCTGTCAGTAATGTCATTACGCCGATGAATCCCTATATGATTATTATCTTGATGGAAGTGAAAAAATACGTGCGTGGCTCAGGTCTCGGTACAGTTGTTGCAATGATGTTACCCTATACCCTCACCTTTTTAGCAGTGTGGTTATTGTTATTAATAATATGGGTAGCAACAGGGCTGCCTTTAGGACCAGGAGGAGCACTGGAATATAAAATGTAGCGGTTAATGCCAACTGTGCTATTATTCGCGGCTTTTTTGCAGCGACTAACATTAAAGGACTCCAAGTAACTGATATGTCAGATAAACAAATTTTTAAAGTCATTTTTCATAATCAAGGCGAGGTCTTTGAAATCTACGCCCAGAATGTTGATCACGGCATCATGTTTGGTTTTATTGAAGTTGAAAAACTGATATTTGGCGAAAAAACATCAGTTGTTGTCGATCCGACTGAAGAAAAGCTAAAAAATGAATTTGAAGGCGTTGAGCGTACATATATTCCAATGCACTCTATCATTCGCATTGATGAAGTCACAAAAGAAGGTACCGCAAAAATTACTGAGGCTTCTGGTAATTCTTCGAATGTAATGCCTTTTCCTGTCTATACTAAATCAGGCGACACAGAATAATCGCATTCATTGATTAACAATCAAGCTTTCCAATTCTCTTCTGATTTCCTTTAATGACTTGAGAACTGTTTCTCAAGAACGTAGTCTTAATGTTAATAAATATTAGGGCTTATTATGAAATTCAAACTATTCCTGATTTTACATTTTGTCTTATTATTAAATGCCTGCACCACATTAACCCAGCAATCATCTGAAAAATATCCAGATAGAGAAAGCCAACTCTGCGTAGTTTTTTTTACTAATATAGATAAAACAGTTTCAACAGATGGAGTCACCGATAGCGAGGCTACTCGTGTAACAGGCTACCCTTACTTGCGTGTAAATCGTTTTCTATCTGATTTTCGCAATGAACAAATGGATACCGCATCATTCGACACATGGATTAAGCATATGGAAAACCTTGCTATGGAAGGTTGGCAAATTGAATTGAGTAATTTATCTAACATAAATAGAGAAATGCTTTCACTGCAAGCCAGTGAACTATCTGTTTCAAATATGAATTTAAATGAAACAATACGTTATTGTGCAGATTTATTACGAGCCACTGATTTTAATGAAGATAATGAGCGCCATTATCTTAAAACAATTACTAAAGTACCTGATGAATATAAAACATGGCAACGTGTAATCGGGCTTTATCCGCTTACAGCATTGGCATTCCGCTCGGGAATTAATTCATGGCATAAAGATACAAATAATATTTATGCAAAAAAACTTGAATCCTTAACTGTAAATGGCGAGTTACTTCGTTATACGCCACCATCAAAAAACTTGCCTCTTTCGTCACATGATATTTCTCGCATTATAAAAGAATCGTCTCAAAATTTACTTGGGATTCCTGAACCTTCAGCAAGTAACAAACAAAAACTTTTTGATAGTTTCTCGCCTATTTTTGAAATAGATACGGTAACTAATGATGACCGAATTGGAACAGTGAAATGGAACAAGAACAAAGAACCTGAAATTAATACTGATTTGGCAAAAGTCTATCAACAATTGTCATATACTCGTATCTCTGATCAAGTTTTATTGCAGTTAAACTATACAATATGGTTTCCATCCAGACCTAAAACATCAACTTTCGATATGCTTGGAGGCCAGCTAGATGGAATCACATGGCGCGTTACCTTATTACCTGATGGCAAACCCTTATTGTTTGACAGCATCCATAATTGCGGCTGTTATCATCTGTTTTTTCCTACGCAATACGCAAAAATAATACCTCAAGAACCTTCACTAGATGAGCCTGTTTATATACCACAAACTTTATCTGTTCCTTCAATAGATAGGCCTGTCATACGTATAGCACATGGTACTCATTATATTGAACGCATTTATTTCAATAATGCTATTTCAAATAATGCTGTACATTATCATTCTACTGATAGCAAAAGCTTAAGATCGCTGAAATTAAGTAATGGTGAGTACCGAAGCCTGTATGGTGAGGATGGAATCATAAATCACAGTATACGGGGAGAACGTTATCTGTTTTGGCCTATGGGTATTCCAAACCCTGGCGCTATGCGACAATGGGGACATCATGCTACTGCCTTTGTCGGTCGCCGTCATTTTGATGATGCACGACTATTTGAAAAATACTTTGATATTATTACTAACGAATGATTATTTGATATATGAAGTATTACTTACAAACAACATTTATTTTATTTTGTTTATTTTCACCTCTTTCTTTTGCAGCAATACTCACTGACATTAGTATAGAAAAAAAGGGAGAACGTTATATTTTGCATATAGAAGCTCAAGTAAAAGCAAATACTAACAGGGTGAAACAAATTATCACCAATTATGGAAATCTAACATCAATTAATCCCTATTTGGAAGAAAGTGATGTTGTTTCTGTATCAGAGAATGAGCGCTCAACAGTAAGTATGCTTACTCATGCATGCGTGTTGTTTATCTGTTACAAAATCAGGCATGTCCAAGTCTTTCAACGTCAGGGCAATGATATTGTCTATGGACGTATCATCCCGAAAATAAGTGATTTCAAAGAAGGCTGGACCCGCTGGACAATTAAGAAAAATAAATCAGATACAAAAAAAGATGTAACGCAATTAATACTCGATACAGAAATGACTCCCGATTTTTTTATATTGCCTATCATAGGAACACATCATCTAAAAAATAAAATTATTGAGATTGCTACAGCTACCATTAACAAACTTGAAGAAAAGGCGCAATAGATTATAAGCCTGTAAAATGATTATTATTCACCTAATAAAGTTTTCATATGTGCAGTCACTGCACTGGCAATTCCCTGAAGATAATAGCCTCCCTCCAGCAGTGACACTATACGACCATCACAGTATTGTTCCGCTATCTGCATTAGCATCTTTGTTATAGTGATATAAGCGGCATCTGTCACATCAAAACAACCAAGTAAGTCATGTTCACGACTATCAAAACCAGCAGAAATTAATATCATATCCGGCTCAAATTTTTCTGCGGCAGGTAATAAGATATTTTTATACGCATTAATCATTTTTTCGTCATCTGTACCACAGGGAAGATGCACATTAATGTTATAGCCCAAGCCTTCTCCACTACCTTTCTTTGCCGGATCACCTGTACCTGGATAATCGAATTGATTATGTGTTGAGAAAAACAGAACACTCGAATCATCGTAGAACATCGCTTCTGTTGCATTGCCATGATGGTAATCCCAATCAACAATCAATATTTTTTTGAATCCATGTTCTTTTTGTGCATAGCGTGCGGCAATGGCAATGGTGTTGTAATAACAAAAACCCTCTTCTCTACCTGTGTTTAATGCATGATGTCCCGGTGGTCGAGTAAGACAAAAAGCATTGTTCACCTTCTTTTTTGCCACTTGATCAACGGCAGCGAGACAGCCTTTTATGCTTGCTTCAGCAACATGATGTGCAACAGGCAAGTATTTTTTTATTGATTCAAGGTGTGCATCGGTATGAAGTATTTTTATCCATTGTTCGACATCATCTGATTTCAAAGCAATCTGTGATATTTGTTGTAATATTCCCGATTCTTGCAGCGCATTTTGAATAAACGTCACTCTGTCGGGGGTTTCGGGATGACCCGGTGCAATGTGATGCTGCAAGAAGACGGGATCACTGATTAATCCTGTTTTATTCGAATTTTGGATCATATTTACCACCTCAGCTGCTTTGAGTCGTGACTGAAATGACAGCAGCAATGTCGTTAAAATGCCTGAAATAAATGTTCTTCGCTTCATTTTTTTGTGAAAAATTGTTAATTTAGACAATATATTGTATACAAAACTTTAATTGGCAATATCTATTTAGTATGGAATATTTTTGCAGCGAATAAAAATTAATCAGTCGAGTGAGTAATAATTGATGAATTTGGCTCAAAAAATTAGTTTAATTTTAATCTTCTGCCCAGTTCTGGTGCAGGCAGAATGGACTGTAATTACTCATACTGATACTAATAATAACACTGAAACTCAGGTTGCCTACACTGAGAATAAGGATGGCTACAGTCTTGAAATTTACAAGGACAGTGTTGGCGCAATAAGATCACGTTTTAGTTTAAACACGGCACTCGATATGTTTGCAAAACGGTCTTGCCCCACTTATAAAATCGATTCTAGATTACTCGACAACCGTTCTGTCAATGATGCGCCCTGTTTAACGGATATGGCCTGGAGTGAATTTATATTGGGCTACGTTACAAATGAAGAAGTAACTTCTGCAAAACTCAATGCCTTAATGAATGGCAGCACCATCACATTTCTCTTTATGCTTGAAAACGGAAGTTATAAGGAAACAAATTTCTCACTGAGCGGTTCAAAAAGAGCCACATTAAGTGCTCTTGGCTCTAACATTTCGATCATCCCGTAATTTTTTGAACAATGTTTGATTGGCGAGTCGTCAGCGACCTCCAAACAATTTCCTCAAAAAAATGGCAAGCACTGGATTATTCAGACAATCCGTTTCTTTCTTACACTTTTTTATCCGGACTTGAGAAGCATAACTGTCTAAAAAAACAAAATTGGCAGCCATCTCATATTGTTATTGAAGATAACGATGAACTAATTGGTGTTCTTCCCTTGTATGTCAAACAGGATTCATACGGCGAATTTGTTTTTGACTGGACATGGGCTGATGCTTACCAACAAGCTGGGAAAAACTATTATCCCAAGCTCGTTTCTGCGATTCCATTCACCCCTGCTTCCGGTTCAAGATTACTGGTTAATAAATCATATGACAGCGCAACTATTAAAAAAATATTATTAGAAGCTGCTGTATCGCTAATGCAAGAAAATGATTTTTCTTCATTACATTTTCTTTTTCCAAACGTAGAAGATATTGACGTATTGATTAACAACAACGGTTTAAAACGAATTACCTGTCAATATCATTGGTTTAATAATAATTATCGTGATTTTCAGGATTTCACAGATTCATTATCTTCAAAAAAACGTAAAAATATATTAAAAGAACGTCGTGCAATTAAAAAATCAGGAATTGAGATTGAACGTTTATCCGGAAATGAAATTACTTTGGAACAATGGCAGAAATTTCATCATTTTTATGCATCAACATTTTATAAAAAATGGGGTGAGCCGCGACTGACACTGGATTTTTTTCAGTCCCTCGGCAAGGAATTACCTGAACAAACGCTGCTTATTCTGGCCAAACAAAACGATGAAACTATCGCAGGGGCTTTTGCCATGAACGATAAGGAGTGCCTCTATGGGCGCCATTGGGGATGCAGTCAGTACCTGCCCTTTTTACATTTTGAATTGTGCTACTATCAGACTATAGAACATACGATTGAAAAAGGATTGAAACGACTGGACGCTGGTGTTCAAGGTGAACATAAATTAGCCCGAGGCTTTCACCCTGTCGCCATGCCTTCTGCTCACTGGATTCAGGAAGATGATTTTCGAAATGCTATTGCGAATTATTTGGAAAGAGAATCTTATGCCATGCAAGAATATATTGAAGCATTAAAAACACACTTACCTTATAAGTCACAATGACTTCCGGCAACGACAATCTTTCGTCTAACAAACTCTATTGGGTTAAAGACAATCTATTGGCAACAGATTTTCCTATTGCCAATAAAGCATTACGGGACCCCGATGGTTTGCTTGCCATTGGCGGAGACTTATCTGAAGAACGATTACTAAATGCTTATAAAAATGGAATTTTTCCCTGGTTTAATGAAGGCCAACCTATAATGTGGTGGTCTCCGGATCCCAGGTGTATTTTGCTACCAAATGAAATTAAAGTATCTCGAAGTCTTGCCAAACATCTTCGTCAAAATAAATATGAAATCACATACAATACCGTCTTTACTGAAATTCTTGACGGCTGCGCTGCTGCCAGAAAAGGAATTAATGACACCTGGATAACAAATGATATGAAACTTGCTTATCTCAATTTATTTAAACAGGGCTACGCGCACTCGGTTGAATGTTGGAAAGATGGAAGACTAGTTGGCGGTTTATATGGTCTCGCTATGGGCAAGGTGTTTTTTGGTGAATCCATGTACAGCCGGGAATCAAATGCCTCAAAAATAGCTTTACTTCACCTCGCACAACAACTTGAGAAAATGGACTTTAGAATAATTGACTGTCAGGTTCATTCTGCTCATTTACAGTCACTTGGGGCAAAACCAATTCAAAGAGAATTATTTATTCAAATTCTGGATAATTATTGCAACAATGATAAAACATCCTTTAACTTAATTGAGCCATCAACATAATGGATGGCCAATCACAAAAACTCCAATTTTTTATTACTCCTTCGCACTCGTGTAATTATCTGGATAACAGAGAAGCCACCAGCCTTTTTGCAGATCCTGTTTTTCCAAAAAATAAAGCGCTTTACTCTACACTGGTTGCTAATGGTTTCAGACGTAGTGGCGAACATCTTTATCAACCTTATTGCTCAGAATGCTCAGAATGTATTCCTGTACGAATTCCCGTTAATGAATTTAAACTCAAGCGCAGTCAAAAAAGAACATGGAAAAATAATCAGGATTTAATAGTTAAGCAATTAACCGCTGAATTTAATGAAGAACATTTTCAACTCTATAAAAAATATTTATCCATGCGCCACCCCAATGGTGGGATGGATAATCCCGGTGAAGATGATTATAAAAATTTTCTTTGGTCTTCCTGGTCAGAAACATGTTTGTTTGAATTCAGACTTGGCAAAAAGTTAATTGCCGTTGCCGTTGTTGACCAATTACAAGATGCTTACTCTGCGGTATATACTTTTTTTGACCCCGATTTGCAACAACGCAGTCTAGGGAAATATGCCATTTTATATCTTATTGAACAAACCAGACAAAAGGCGTATTCATGGTTGTATCTTGGCTACTGGATTGCCGGTTGTGACAAAATGAAATACAAGATCGAATATCAGCCTGTTGAATGCTTTATTAGTGACGAATGGAAGAAATTTAGCACATTAGACTTTGCAGTGAAGCAAAATTAGTGCAGAATTCGCCCTTTTTCAGGAAACGAGGGCTGTATGGCAAAAGAAGACCAAATCGAAATGGAAGGAACCGTTGTCGAAACATTACCTAACACGATGTTTCGTGTTGAATTAGAAAACGGACATGTTGTTACTGCACATATTTCGGGAAAGATGCGCAAGCATTATATTCGTATTCTTACCGGGGATGCTGTCACTGTAGAAATGACTCCATATGACTTGAGTAAAGGCCGCATTACTTATAGAGCAAGATAACAATAAAATGCGTTTTTAACCTTTCGAAGTTTTTATTTCCCTATTTCCTGGCCAGTTCCAGATCTTCTATAGTATCTATACCTAGCCCCGGCTCATCCACAGCAATTTCTACATGAATTTTCCCGCCATTATACAGTACACGTAATTGTTCAAGCGCTTCTGATTCTTCTAATGCACATGCGGGCAATTGAGTAAATTCCTGAAGATAGCCTGCTTTATAAGCATAGAGACCGATATGTCGATATACTTTCTCAGGCAAACCACCTGTTCGCTCTGTCGGAATTGGTGAGCGGCTAAAATAAAGCGCGGTATTATTCTTATCAAAGGTAACTTTTACAATATTAGGATTGGTATAATCCTCGATAGTAGTAATAACTTCACATAAAGTCGCAAGCTGTTTATCCGGATGATTAAATAAATTTGATGCCACCTGATCAACTAATGACACTGGTAATCCATATTCGTCGCCTTGAAGATTAACGATGATTTCATCATCATCAATAGCAAGTTTATTAATAACTTCCGCTATTCTATCTGTTCCCGATTGATGCTTTTCAGAAGTCATCACCACAGACGCACCAAATGATTCAGCGACACTTGCTATCTCGTTATTATCCGTAGCAATTATGATATTTTTTGCTTGCGTGTTTGATGCTGTCTCAAACACATGTTGTATTAAAGGCTTACCTTTAATATCTAATAAGGATTTTCCTGGCAATCGGCTTGAAGCATAGCGCGCTGGAATAACAATACTAAACGGTACTGACATTGATGTTGGCACTATTTTAGTTTTTCCATTTCTTCTTCGCTTATCGTTCTTGCCTCGTCTTCCAACATAACCGGGATATCATCACGTATAGGATAGGCTAATCTTGCCGATCTGGAAATTAGCTCTTGTTTTTCCTTATCATAATATAAAGGTCCTTTAGTCACCGGGCACACTAGAATATCAAGTAGTTTTTTGTCCATTAATAATGTCCTTCAATAAAGTATCAAATCGATAAGTAAATGACTCCGGTAGTGTTGCCGTAATTGGCAAATACCAATGTTGTTCAGTAGCATAAGCGGTACATTTTACCGCATCTTTCTCAGTCATCACCACTGCTAAACCATCATTGAATGTCACCTCATCAGCAATAAACGGGTGGTGATCAGGAAAATCATGCATGATTAAGTTTAGTTTTTGATTACGAAGATAAGAAAAGTATCGATCTGGGTTACCAATTCCCGCTATTGCATGCACACTCTGACCATTAAGATTTGAAACAGGCATGGTTTCTGTTGGATCAATTAATGAAACTAAATCTCCATAGTGATATTCCATTTTGTATTCGTGTCTGCCAGCAATATATTTACTAACAACAAAATCTACTGTTTCCAATCGACTTATAGGTTCACGCAATGGTCCTGCAGGTAAACAAAGTTGATTGCCAAAACGACGTTGGCCATCAATTACCGCTATTTCTATATCTCTGCCGAGCGAATAATGTTGCATACCATCGTCGCAGAGAATCAAATTGCAACCGCAGTGTTCAATTAGCTCCTCTGCCGCTTCTCTTCTTTGAACAGCAATTGCAACCGGACAAGATGTTCTTTTAGCAATTAACACAGGTTCGTCACCAACTAATAAAGGATCACTGTCAGCTCTTACTTGTTGTGTTTTGCCAGAAAGTTTTCCGCCATAACCACGACTAACGATTCCGGGTTTAAAACCTTTGTTTTTAAAATATTCAGCTAACCAGATAACAAGCGGTGTTTTTCCTGTTCCTCCAACTGATATATTGCCAACGATAATAACGGGAGCATCAATCTGATTAACAGCGATCAAACCTGACTGATAACACAGCCGCCTTAAAACGATTATTATCGTATATAACCAGCTTAAGGGAATAAGAAGTAAACCAAGTGGCTGTTTGGTGTACCAGATATTTTCAATGAATTCTTTAGACAACAGCATTTGACAATATCAAACCCGATTTATGCACACATGCTCTAATTTAATAAATAATGAAAATAGGATTTTTTTGTGAGAGCAAGGAAGCACAGTGCTGACGCCGCTTACCATGAATAATTTACAAGGAACGGCATATTAATCACAAAAAAAGACTATTCTCGTCCCCATCACTTATCTTCTAATTCTTGCGTCGCAAAAGTAATCTTAACTAATCCTAACTGGCGTGCCGCATCCATAACACGAACAACAGACTGATGACTGGCATTAGCATCTGCACTAATAATAATCGGTGGCTCATCCAAACCAACTAACGCTTCAGACAATGCCGATTTAATTGTTTCGATCTGGGCATTCACCAGTGCTTTATCATTAATATAAACTGCTCCTTGAGAATCCAGGCCAACATTGACAGCATCAGGCTTGGCTTGCGTTATTTCTTTAGAAGAACTTGGTAAAGTAATATTGATTTCTGAGTTATGTTCAAACGTTGTCGAGACCATGAAAAATATCAATAGCAAGAACACGACATCAATCAGGGGAGTGATATCAAGGTCGACGTCATCTCGTCTTTCTGGTCGGAAATTCATTTATTAATCACCTGTTTCATTCTCTTTTTCACGAAGACCGTGCATCACCTCAACCATTTTTAATGATTCCTGTTCCATTGTCACAATTAAGCCATCAATCCTTCCGCGAAAATAACGATGAAACATTAAACTTGGAATGGCCACGGTTAGACCCGCTGCGGTAGTTAATAATGCTTCGGATATACCTTCAGATAAAATACTGGGATCACCGACTCCTTGAGCAGTAATCACCGTGAATACCTTAATCATACCGATGACTGTTCCCAACAAACCCAGCAGTGGTGATATCGAGGCAATTGTACCGAGTGTATTTAAAAAACGTTCGAGTTCATGCGCGACATGTCGTCCTACCTCTTCAATACTCTCTTTCATGATCTCACGAGAATGATTTCGCTGAAGCAATCCTGCCGCTAATATTTTTCCCAATGGAGAACTATCTCGTAAATCTCTAATTCTCTTGCTATCCAAGTGCCCTACTTTCTGCCATTGCCATACTTTGGCGACCAAATTCTCTGGCGCGACCTTGATTGCTCTGAGGGACCAGAATCGTTCTGCAATAATGGCCATTGTTATAATAGAACACAATATAATCGGCCACATAAGCAAACCACCGGCCTTGATTAATTCAAGCACGTAATATCACTCCAGAAATTTAATTTACGAGTTTATAGAATCTTAATGATGCCAGAAACGTCGATTTTTTGTTCGAAATTCATCAATTTGCAAACCTTCATCACGAAATTTTGCAGATAATTCCCCTGTTTCATAGCTAACAAGTGTTTTCACACCATGAAGCTCATATCTGTCCATTATATCCTGTTTTGGGAAACCAAATCGATTCCTATATCCAGCCGGAATAAATGCATACTTGGGTGAAACAGCGGAAATAAAATCCTTTGTCGACGAGGTTCTACTACCATGATGTGGAACAAGCAAGATATCAGCATGCAGGTTGTTTCCATAGCGCTCTATCATGCTTTTTTCAGCCTTTTTCTCAATATCTCCGGCAAGTAACACTGAGCCCAATCTAGAAGACACCTTAAGTACACATGAAGCATTATTGCCCAGCAATGAACTCTCCACTTTCGGATGGAGTATTTCAAAATCGACATCATCCCAACGCCATTTTTGACCGACATAGCAAGATTCTGATTTATGCTCTGGAAAATGGCCGGTAAATCTCTCCGCTACGCTACTTAAAATTTTGTTAATTTTAAAATTCTCAATAATTGCTGTTGCGCCTCCAATATGATCATTATCTCCATGACTGATTAATAATAGTGATATTTGCTTGATTCCTTTATGCCTCAGATAAGGTTTAAGTACAGCATCTCCAATATTAAAACGTTCAGAAAAGCGAGCACCTGTGTCATAAATCAGTGTATGTTCTCTGGTTTGTATTACACTAGCTAAACCCTGCCCTGCATCTAATAGCACAAAATCAAATTCACCCTGTTTCAATTGATAAGTTAATGGAAACAATAAGGGCATAATGAAGAATATGCCTGACCACCTTGCCGGTAAGCCTTTCGGCATTAATAAAATAAATATACCTATTACAGCTAATATTAGTGAGAACAAATTTGCTGCGGCAATAGGAATAATCGCGTTATTTTGCTGTGACAAAAATTCAAGATAAGCCCAGTGTTGTTCATTTATTTTATCTATTAAGGTATATAAGAATTGAGCCGCCTGCGGTAATGGAAATAATAAAATTAATGCAATCAAAATTAATGGCACGATTAAAAACCCAATAACCGGGATTGCGATTACATTTGCCAATACACTATAAAGCGGGATTTGTTTAAACCAAAAAATCAATATCGGAAATAAAGCAATACTGAGTAAACACTGCAAACGAATCCATCGGTTTAAATGGTGATAATTATTTATTCTGAAACGACTTATATACAAAATAAATATGACAGCCATAAATGACAAATAAAAATCAGCTGCAATTATGGCAAACGGATCTAGAGCAAGCACTAATATCACAGCAATACAAATAACATTGGTAATTAATATTTGTCTTGCCGAAAACAAAGCCAACAAAAAAATAGCTATCATGATTAATGCACGTTGTGCAGGAAGTGCAAACCCCGAAAGCAGCGCATAGAAAAAAGCGCCAGCAAATGCCATTATCGAAGCAACTAGCGGCGCTGGAATTCGTTGAGTCAAAAAATAAAATCGACTCCAGATAAAACTGGCAAGAAAATAAATAAATCCCGCTATTAAACCTAGATGCAAACCTGATATTGCTATCAGATGATTTGTGCCTGTTTTGGTAAATACCTTCCATTGCTCTGCTTCAAGCTGACTTCGATCACCTAAACTCAAAGCAAGCACTAAACCAAGCAAAGGTTTATCCAGATTTTGTTTTAATTGATATGCTAATTTATAGCGAAGTTTTTGAATGAAATAAGCATTGCTCATACCTGTTTTTATATTATGTTTGTCAAATTTTACATAGCCTGTTGCTTTTATGCCTTGTCTTAACATCCAGGCTTCATAATCAAATCCACCTGCATTCATGAATCCGTAAGGTCGTTTTAGTTTTACTTTTAACTGCCATATTTCACCTGGCACAATAATGTTTTTATTTTTATACCAACTTAAGCGAACGATTCCGGGAGAGCGAAAAGATTTTCCTTTTAAATTTGTTACTTCCTTAGTGTCGATTAGAAAACGAATATGATCGTCATATATTTCTGGAATTGAAATAACTACACCTCTTATAAAGACCTCATTGTTCTCAATATTTGAATCCAAAGAATGTTCCAGTTCCAATCCAGCACGAAATAATGCCCAACAGAACCCGATTAAAAAAAGCAAGACCAGTCGAAAAGCAGAGAAAAAACGAGTAAGTAGAAACAGTAGTGGTAAGGAGATAAGTATCCAAAGTGATGGCAACCAATGTAGTTGCATCAAACAATAGATACCTGCGATAAATGCCAGCGTCCCTGCGAGCATAAACTATTTAACTCCCTGTAAAGTTATTAAGCTATAATAGCGCGCTTTTTTAAAGTAATACTAATAATTTAGGGAAAATGAGTTTACGAAACCTGTTTAAGCGTTACCTGCCTCATAAAGATCATCTTCAGAAACACGGTAGCTTACACCTCCTTTCTGATTATTTGCATGATCCCAATATCTGGCATATTCATCGGCGCTCATCTGCTGGTGGCGCAGCTATCGGAGTATTCTGTGCCTTTATTCCTTTTCCGGTACAAACACTAAGCTCAGCAGCATTGGCAATCCTGTTTCGGATGAATTTACCGATTGCTATCGTATTCTCCTTATCTACTAACCCTATCACAATCTCACCAATATTCTTTTTTTCCTATCAATTGGGAACAAAAATTCTTGGATTAGAAGAAAAATATGCTGCATTTACTTTTTCAATGGACTGGTTCAGCGATGCACTTATACATATCTGGGAACCATTACTACTCGGCTGTTTTATACTGGGGACGATTAGTTCACTCCTGACCTATCTAATTATTAGATTAATCTGGCGTATCACTGCAGTTACCAAGTGGGAAAAAAGGCGTAGACAAAAATAACACTTAGCAAAACCATTACTCTCTATTCTGTCAATATTCCTTCTTTTAATTCGACTATTCGATCAACCCGTTTAGACAGCTCCAGATTATGTGTCACCATAATCAAACTCGTCCCCAGGTTTTTATTTAATTCCAATATCAACTCAAACACTTGATCGGCTGTTTTTTCATCCAGGTTGCCAGTTGGCTCATCAGCAAGAATACAGGCCGGCTCAGTAACTAATGCTCTGGCAATGGCTGCCCGTTGCCGTTCTCCACCGGACAACTCTCCTGGACGATGTTCTATTCGTTCTGACAAGCCAACTTTTTCTAATAAAATATTTGCCTTATCCATCGCTTCTGTTTGATTATCACGTCTGATTAATAATGGCATTGCTACATTTTCCAAAGCAGTAAATTCAGGCAGCAAATGATGAAATTGATAAATAAAACCAAGATGCTTGTTACGCATTTCACCGCGTTGCTCATCATTCAAATTACTCATGCTTTTACCATTAATAAGAACATCGCCTTTATCAGGAATATCAAGGCCACCGAGTAGATGCAATAATGTGCTTTTGCCTGAGCCTGAAGCGCCAATAATCGCCACACTTTCATTCTTCTTAATACTAAAATCAATACCTTTCAAAACATCAACACGTAATTCACCATCGCTAAAATGTTTACCCAGATCTTTTGTCGCCAACAATGCATCACTCATAACGCAATGCCTCAGCAGGTTGAGTCTTCGATGCACGCAAAGCAGGATAAATTGTCGCTAACAAACACAATACAAAAGAAATAATACTGATTGCTATGACATCATTCCAATGCATATCTGAAGGAAGATCGCTAATGTAATACACATCAGCAGATAAAAATTTACGGCCTAACATTGACTCAATGGCCGGAACTATCGTTTCCACATTGGAGGCTATCCAGACACCACCGATAACGCCTATTGTTATGCCGACTAAACCAATAATCGTTCCCTGAAGCATAAAGATTTTAAGAATACTTCCCGGACTAGCACCTAAGGTTCTTAATACTGCAATATCAGCTTGTTTGTCAGACACCATCATGACTAAAGTCGAAATAATATTAAAAGCCGCAACAGCAACGATCAGTGTCAATATGACAAACATTACTGTTTTTTCTGTTTTTAATGCGCGAAAAAAATTAGCATGTCGTTGAGTCCAGTCAACAACCCAGTAATGACCGGGCAACTGACTAGCGATTTCCCTGCTTATAACAGGCGCTTTCAGAATATTACTGGTTTTCAAACGTAAGCCTGTTGGAGCAGTTTTACGAAATAATCGCATTGCATCATCCATATGAATTAAGGCTAAACCACTATCAAATTCATGCATGCCAACTTCAAAAATACCAACTAAAGTAAATCGTTTTAGCCTTGGCAAAATTCCGGCAGGTGTCACATTCGCCTGCGGAGCAACCAAAGTCACTTTATCTCCAACTATAACACCCAGTTTTCGCGCCAGTTCCTTGCCTAATACAATATTAAAGTCACCTGCCTGTAAATCATCCAGATTACCGTGTGTCATTTTTTCCGTGACTACGGCGACTTTAGGTTCTTCACTTGGCAAAATACCGCGTATGATTGCACCATTTACGCTTTTATCTTTCAGTAACATCCCTTCAGCATGTATATATGGCGCAACACCGATAATCTCAGGATGATGCAATACTTCTTCTGCTATAGGCTGCCAATTACTTAAAGTATCACCATCTTCAACAATTGTTGCATGAGACGCCATACCCAATATCCGTTCTTTTAATTCTTTTTCAAAACCATTCATCACCGAAAGCACAGTAATCAATGCCATAACACCCAGAGCTAAACCCAGCATGGAAGTCATGGAAATGAAAGAAATGAAATGGTTACGGCGACGCGCACGCACATAACGCAAGCCAATCATGGTTTCAAATGAATTAAACATAAGTCGTGTATTATAGTTGGCTTAGGCTAAGCTTGAAACTAAATTAAAGAGATACTGGAATAAGTTTAATTTGATTGTATTTAGGTCAAGATGTATTTTCTTTCTTGTTAAATACTAACTTTAAAGAACTACCTAGTAAAAAATGAAAATACTTGCCATTGAAACAGCAACGGAAGCGTGTTCTGCCGCACTCGATATTAATGATCAATGTAAATTACGTTTTGAAATAGCTCCCCGACGGCACACAGAGTTAATTCTTCCGATGATCGATGATTTACTTCGCGAAGCTGATATTGAAGTAAAAGACCTTGATGCTATTGCCTTTGGACAAGGCCCTGGGGCGTTCACTGGTGTTCGTGTTGCCATTGGCGTGGCACAAGGACTGGCTTTTGCCCATGACCTGCCGCTTATTCCCGTATCGACATTAGCCGCATTGGCACAACACTTTGCCAATGAACACAACTATGTTGCTTCTGCTATTGATGCACGTATGCAAGAAATCTATTGGGGCTTATATAAAAAAGATGATTCAGGATTAATGCTGCCACTCATAAAAGAAGAAGTATGTTCTCCAACTGATTTTTCTATTCCTTGCGAAGGAGACTGGTTTGGCGCTGGAACGGGTTGGGAAACCTACTCTGAAGAGCTGCAATCTAGATTTAACCGTAAGTTGGCCGCTATTAACGGCGATGCTCTGCCCTCCGCTTCCGATATTATAACGCTGGCAAAAGCCGCTTATAGTGAAGGCAAGGCAATATCAGCAGAAGCAGCTTCACCTGTTTATTTGAGAAATAAAATAGTAAATTAATTATATATTTCAATAAGTTATTATTATTACTTAAACTATATTATAGGATTATTAACTCAGGTAAACGACATTAGAACTAAGCATCCCATTAGATTTAAGCGCTAATTTTCTATAGGCAGGTGTTTTATCATCCACAGCAAACTCATTACTGCCAGGCATAAATTGTAAACAGGTAGACGGCGAACCCAATAAGGTCACATTCTTTCTCATTATTTCGAATTCCTGATGTATATGTCCCCAAATGATCGCGCGAATATGATCAAAACCATCAATGACACTCAAAAAGTCATTTGCATTAGTTAATATCATTGAATCCATCCATGAGCTATTAATGGATACCGGATGATGATGAAGTGCTATTAAACAATGACTGTCAGAATTCGACTCTAGTATTGTTTGTAAAAACTCTAATTCTGAAGAGGATAATTCGCCACTGTGCTGCCCTATGACACAAGTATTTAATAAAATAATTAACCATTCCCCTGCTTTAAATACTTTACCAACATCATAACCATGAGATGCCATGATATCGTTCATCATATCAGGGTCATCATGATTACCTGGTAAACAAAGAATAGGAGTTTTCAAAGACGATAGGTGATCTGCTAATTTTTGATACGCGCTTTCTGTAGCTTCATGTATCAAATCACCAGTCAATAAAATCAAGTCTGCATCTGACTCATTTTCTTTTATGTTTTTTACAACTTGAAGCAAACTGGCAGAGGTATCAAAGTCATTAAATGATGGCGCACCGTCGTCCAGTATATGCGTATCTGTTATTTGAATTATTTTAATAGCATCAGCTGACTTTATTTTTAACTTAGATATCGTTTTATTGGACTTAGCCATGATATTTTTTTCAAAGTAATCTAATTAAAGAAATTATATGCATCATTAATATCATGCGTGATTGGCATAGGCGGCAAAGCACTAAGCAAGCGTTTGCCATAAGCTTTATTTACAATACGTTTATCACAAATAGTACAAATGCCTCTGTCGCTGACATCACGTATTAAACGTCCAACGCCTTGCTTTAAAGCTATGGCCGCTTGTGGAACCTGATAATCCATAAAAGCATTACCCCCATTTTTAGAAAAATGATTTAAGCGAGCCTGTAATACCGGATCATCCGGACTGGCGAAAGGCAATTTATCGATAATTACCGAAGATAAAGCTTCTCCTTTAACATCGACTCCTTCCCAAAAACTACTTGTTCCTAATAGTACTGCATGTTTTGTTTGTCGAAATTGGTTCAACAACTCAGAGCGAGGTGCTCGACCTTGAATAAAGATAGGATAATCAATTTCTTTAGATAAAATCTTTGCTGCTTTAGCCAAAGCTTGATGGCTGGTAAACAAAACAAATGCATGACCATCACTGTACGATAGCAATTCTATTGTTCTTTTTATAAATGCATCAAAAAAATCAGTCTGATTTGGTTCGGGTAAATCAACAGGAAGATACAAGCAAGTTTGAGACTGATAATCGAAAGGGCTATCCCACACTTCGGTTAAACATTCCTCAAGACCAAGTTGTCGACTAAAGTGTTTAAAATCATTGTTTATTGCCAGACTTGCAGATGTAAAGACACTCGTTGCATTATATTCATTGAGCCTTTGCTGAAAGGTTTCAGCAATATTAACTGGTGTTTGATTAAGATATAAATGATGTCCACGTATTTCTAGCCATCGTATTGAATCTTCATTATTTGTTTCCATATAAGATTCAATATAATTGTAATGCATCTTTGCCCGTTGCCAGCAGTTGTCTAACAACTTTCCCCTTTCACTCGCCGCATCAAGTATATCCAGTACAACCTGATACGCTTCCAGTAATTTCGGCAATTCAATCGATAAGTCTGTTTTCTCCCATGTTTCCTGCCAGTTCATACGCTGATCTTTACGTCCAAAAACCAGACGTACATCGCGAATTGATTTTTCAAATTTTGCCAGTGCTTCTGGTAGTTCTACTATGTCGCCTGCTTCTTCATGATTTGCCGTTTTAGTATCGGTAATTAATTCAAGTAATTGGCGACTGCCCAGTGTTTTACTAAAGTAGGTAGAAGCAAGTTCAGGTAGCTGGTGCGCTTCGTCAAATACAATAAGATCCGCCAAAGGCAATACTTCGCCAAAACCACTTTCACGCAAACCCATATCAGCCAATAACAAATGATGATTGGTAATCACCAAATCAGATTCAAGAGCTTTCTTTCTATTCTTAAATACAAAACAGGATTCAAATTCAGGGCAATTCTGACCAAGACAATTTTCTGTCGTAGACGTAATTAAGGGACGAATAACTGAATTCTCTTCAATCATGCCTAATTCATTAATATCGCCTGTTTTCGTTGACGCAGACCATTGCACCACTTCCTGTAGGTCTGTCATGTTCTGGTAACTTAAGTCTTTCGAATCATGAATTGCGACATCCATACGCTGCAAACAAAGATAGTTTGCACGACCTTTCAGAACCATCGTCGTCGCAGGCGATTTCAACGCATCGAGCAACAAAGGTAAGTCTTTCTGATAAAGCTGATCTTGTAAATGTCGCGTACCTGTCGACACGATGACTTTTTGCCTTGATAACAATGCTGGCACAAGATAAGCCATTGTTTTACCAGTACCGGTACCAGCTTCACACACCAGACTTTGCCCCTCATTAATAGCAGACAATATTTTTTGCGCCATATTCTCTTGCTCAGGACGATGACGATAACCTTCTATTAATTTAGCCAGTTCGCCGACATCAGAAAATACTTCCGCTACTGTTTTCATGTGTTTAATAAAGAAACACGAAATGTGTCATGAATAAAAATGAGGTTAAATATAGTTAATCTTTCTAGACTAATTTTCGTCTTGTTCAAAACCGTTTTGCTCTGTCCAAAGTAAATCTGAAATAATTTTGAATTTGGCAAGTGTCATAGCGCCTTTCTTATTACTTTTTTCTACAAGTTCTTGCAGGATAATATCTCTTTTAGCCATATAAATTTCTTCTGGCATAAAATCAGCATTCATTATAACCAGAATAATTGCATCCCATTGCTGCTCTATCTTAAGTTGTCCAATTCGATGGCCCTGTTTTTTTTCATTAAAGATTACGCGACCTTTAATCTGGACTTTTAAAGTTTCGCTATCCTTTTTATAAATTGCATCATAACCTGGACTATTTTCCTCGTTAGGCAACAATTCAAGAATGGAGATAGCATCATTAATCGCTATCTCGGGCGTAACAGGAAGTGTCTTGCCAGTAGCAAGGCGATATTCCTTGGCAATTCGACGGGTCTCTGCAATAAGTTTATCGACTGAATAAACGCCCATTCATCTAAATTCCTAGTTTTTGTCCAAGGTGAAAGTAATCACTTCTTTTATATCATCTTTTCCGGATAAAACCATCAACAAACGATCTATTCCAACAGCTACGCCTGCCGTTTCTGGCAAACCCGACTCAAGCGCTGACAAAAAATTATCGTCCAATGGTAATTCAGATAGGCCTTTGTCTTTTCTTGTTTTCAACTCAGCTTCAAATCGTTTCTTTTGTTCATCGGCATCACATAATTCATTAAAGCCATTCGCAATCTCCATGCCGTTTATAAACAATTCAAAACGTTCGCTAACACTCGGGCTTCCTGGTTTTATCGTCGCCAACGCGGCCATACATGTCGGGTAGTCATAAACGAAAAATGGTTGGCTTACATCAATTTGTTTAATAACGACTTCTGAAAAAATAAAATCAAGTAAAGCATGATGATCATTTGAATCACTACCCCAACCGTGCTGTCCAGCAATATTTTGTAATTGCTTTAACTCGGCTGTGTGTGGGTCAAGCTGAACTGTTTTTAAAAAAGCCTCTGCGTATGTCATTTTATTTGGTTTTGTTAAGCCAATATCAAGCAACAACTCACCAACGTCATCCATTAATTGATGATAATCAAAACCCAATCGATACCATTCAAGCATGGTGAATTCAGCATGATGTCTTTTACCTGATTCCTCATCACGAAACACATGTGCTATTTGGTAAATCGATTCTGAACCTGCTGCAAGCAAGCGTTTCATACAAAATTCAGGTGAGGTATGTAAATAAAGCGGCGTATTTTTTTGGGTAACATTAGCTGTTACGCTTTGAATATATGGATCACTAACTGCAGAATGGCTCAAAACAGGTGTATCAACTTCTAGAATATCACGGCGATCCATAAAATCGCGGATTTGCCACAATAACGCTGCCCGTTTTTTAATAATGTCTAAACTGGCATTAGGTTGCCATGAAATATCAGATGTCATGGCAGGCGATATTAAGGACTGCTGTATTAAACTACCAGTCAAATATTAAAGTATTGATGAATAGCTTTACGCTCGTAATCGTGTATTTAATTGATCAACTAACTCCGACCAATCTGAATCATCGTATAGAGCTTCATGGATGAATTGAGCTTGCCCCGCATTCCAGAACAAGGCTTTTTCAAGAGACAAATCATCAGCAATAGGTCGATGTTGATGGATAAAGTTGTTTATCTCGCTATCCGCATCGGATAGCCCCAGTTGAGCAAATAGATCATTCATCGTATGTTCGAAATTTTCCATAACTTTTATCCACTAACAAAATAATGTTAATAATCTAAATATAGTTTAAAAATTAGCTATTTGCAGAAAATTATTTGGGCTTTAAACGAAGGGTTTCCTTAAACAAATCCATTGTAATTAATCTTTAGCGCGACCGACATATTCTCCAGTCCGCGTATCTATTTTTATCAATTCTTCATTTTCAACAAATAAAGGGACTTTAACTGTAGTTCCTGTTTCTAATGTTGCTGGTTTTGAACCACCTTGAGCTGTATCGCCTTTTAAACCGGGATCTGTATCAGTAATTTGTAGAATGACAAAATTAGGCGCGGCAACCGACAAAGGTGAATTATTCCATAGCGTAACGATGCACATTTCTTCGCCTTTAATCCATTGCCTGGCATCAACAACGGCATTTTCATCGGCGCCATATTGTTCAAAAGTGCTTTGATCCATGAAATACCACATATCGCCGTCGTTATAGAGGTATTGCATATCCAGTTCAATCACATCAGCACCTTCAACCGATTCTCCAGACTTATAGGTCTTCTCCAAAATACGGCCTGTCTTGAGATTACGTAGTTTTACGCGATTAAACGCTTGTCCTTTACCTGGTTTAACGATGTCATTTTCAACAATAGTACAAGGGTCATTATCAATCATTAATTTAAGACCCTGTTTGAATTGATTAGTACTGTAAGTCGCCATTTTTGCCTCTTTGCAATATAGTTCTTAAAAATCGCGATATCATACATGGAACTAAGCTAACAATGCAGTCTTTATCCTGGCAAAAACAATTGGCACAAGCCATACGACAACCTAATGAATTACTCGACTATGTTGGTCTTATGGCAAATTCCATTGGTTATAGTCAACAGTCGATAGAGCAATTTCCAGTTCGTGTGCCTCATGCTTTTGCTGATCGTATACAGCATAATGATCCAGACGACCCTATTTTGCGCCAGGTATTTCCTTATATTGATGAAGAAAATGATTGTGAGGGTTATGTCAATGACCCTTTAGCAGAGTCTAATGTTCAGCCCATACAAGGTTTACTACAGAAATATAATAGCCGCGTCTTATCCATTACAACCGGTGCTTGTGCAGTACATTGCCGTTACTGTTTTCGCCGTCACTTCCCTTATCAAGTAGCATCGGCTAATGGAAATAATTTAAAACAAAGTCTCGACTATATTGAATCGGATAAAAGTATTAAAGAAATCATTCTGAGCGGCGGCGATCCCTTAACACTATCTGACCGTCGCTTAATAAAACTCTGTCAAGCAATATCAAAACTCAAACATATAAAACGAATTCGTTTCCATACCCGTATCCCGGTTGTATTACCTGCACGACTCTCGACAGAGTTAATTAATCAACTCACTAGCATGGGGAAAACAATTATTTTTGTTCTGCATATTAATCATGCAAATGAAATCGATAACGCTGTTATAGACAATATTAAGTTATTACAGCAATTCAACATTATGGTACTTAATCAATCTGTGCTATTAAAAGGAATAAACGATACAACTGAAACATTAATCACACTTTCTGAACGATTAGTTGAACATCAAGTTACGCCCTATTACCTACATCTGTTAGATCCTGTTGCCGGCGCAGCACATTTCAACGTTAATGAAGACCATGCTCAAAATCTCATTCAGAAAATGAAAGAATCCGTCTCTGGTTATCTGATACCAAGATTGGTTAAAGAAGAAGCGGGTGCCACTGGAAAAACATGGGTTTAAATTTATCTAAAGTTAGTTAAATTAATGCCGATATAGCTATTAAGAACGGTTTTCCTCCTTCCCCCCAAGAAAAAATCCGTTCATAACATTCAAGCCGGGTCTTATGAACCCGGCTTTTTTTATGGCCATGGATGGCCTGTATGTCGCGGGCGCATGGATGCGCAGGAGCGACTGTTTGCAGGAACATACAAACGATGATGGCGGATGTAGGCGGTAGAGTCGAGTCTGAAAGAATCAAGGGGTCAGAACACTTGAAATAGGCTTATGATGTTGTACAAATTACTTCCCAACATCTAATAGCAGGCATTTTGATAGCTTTTCTTATACGCTAGCAACCAATGACTTTAGTTGCTGTTTCATGTTTGTTGCCGCCATAGCATAGCCACCGTCTGCGCCATCGACAAAATGATAATGTTCTCCATCCCTATTGTTAATCATACAAGTTACAAGCGCCGAGTCTGAAACATGGATGCCATAAACACATTCTCGTTTGCTATACCTGTTGTTTAGATAAGAATCTAATTTTTCGCGCTGTTCTGGTGTTCCTGATATAACTTCACGTAAGGTACCATCAAATTTTTTGAAATCAGTATTACTTACTACATCTTTTTTATAATTACCCCAGTTAAAACCGGCAACCTTCATGTTGAACGCCATAAATATCCTGCCAAAAAAGATTTGCATCCGAATAAATAGCCAATAATTAAGAGTTTTATTTTTTTCACGCGAAAAGGTTCTGACTTTTGATTCATGACTCAATTTCCAACTATTATTGGTAAGATTTAAAGCATCGATTTGGACAGGACGGCATGAATTATCATCTCCGTAGATTTGTTTTACTTTTGCAATTATTTCATTGTAAAGCTTTGCTTGCTCTTCAGTTGAAGAGGCTAATACTTTAACAATCAAAGAAATTGTTTCGCCATGTTGGCTTGGAACATTATCCCAACGGCATTCCAATCCGGAGTAATCCGCATTTGAACTCTCTTCTTCATTTTCCAATCGATAAGCTTTTCCTGTCTTGTCGTCCTTAATTAAGGATTCAGCATATTCAACACCACCTCCAGCAAAAGCGACCTGGGTAAAATGCTCAGACATGCGATGTTTGGCAAGCAATACTTCATGCCCTGCTCTTCGCACCACATCAACAGGCACAATGCCAATCCGTAAATTAAGGTTAAATTGTTTTATTGCCATCCGCCGTGTTGCTATCAATGCTTCTCTAGCTCTTGGCACAAGACTTGTAGGGATACATAATGTCGCACCGTCACCACCAAACATAGAAGGGATAGTGTATGGGTCGGTTAAATTTGTAATCGCAGTAATAACAGATACACCGACAACATTGACCGCCTTGTAATGGCCATCTCGAATAGCACCGGTAGAATCCTGAACATCAGCGGCGACAATATGCCAACTTTCAGGAAGTTTGGTGTAATTGGCCAATTCCGTAACTGATTCAAAATCAGAAAAGATCGGTAAATCACGATAGAAAGAGATTGAGTCTGATGACATATTTCAAATTATATTTTTATATATGACTTATTAGCTATGACTAAGTTTCGATTTAGTTTTAGAATAGTTCATTCTGAATGATTTTGTAATAAAGCAGAATATTGATATTTCCTGCGGGTTTTAAAAATGGGGATTAACCATAGCTAAACCTGCTCAGTAACGTTCTTAGTACCTATATAACAGAATTTCTTTAATAAAGGAGATCAGTTTAATGGATAAAGAATATTCAATTACGATTGATGGAGAAGCTGTTACTTTCGAATTTAAGGATAGCTTGATCCATACTGAAGGAACTTCTGCAGGAAACATTGATGCCATTATCACAACAAAACCATCTATTCCACAAAGCCGCTTATTAGATGAGTTACATATCAAAATTCCAGGCACTGATGAATATCTCTACATCTACGGTTATGGTGCTGTGGAATACAGTTTGAAAGCCACATTTAATTCTTCAAGTTTAGTAGATACAAAAAATCCTCCGGAAATAGTTGGAGTCTATTGGGGTGCAAATGGAGAACAATTTATTGGTGATATGTGCTGCCAACCTTATTCCGAAAAAACAGAGCATGAATTAGATGACGAAATTATCGCATCGGAAGAACCAAGCGAAATTTCAGAAAAGGAAGTAAGTGCTTTTAAAGAAGCAACCGAAAAACAGGATGAAATAAAAACAGAAAAAAAATCATCCTTCATGAACAAATTGACATCAAGTATATTTAAAATATTTCAGAAAAAATAAATCTACTCTTAGTATTAAGAATAAAAAAGCAGTGGAACAATTATTTCCCTTTATACTTTAGTGACATCTGATCTTTTGTTTGGGAAATTTCTACCTTATTCAGAAAAGACATACCAAGTAAGGGAACTTTTGGATTGTCATTATGATTTGTAACTGCTGCAAGGATATCTTTTAACTCTATATCTCCAACCTTTACTGATTTTAACGTTACTAAATAGGCGATTTCATCTTTTGTAGCAGTACTAACCTTAATTTTTTTGTCGCCAAATTTAAGGCCTAATTGACGGGCATGATTTTTATTAATCGCTATCAATGAAGCTCCTGTGTCAATCAGAAAGATTGCCGGCTTGCCATTAATACTGCCTTTCGAATAGTAATTCCCATTTACAGGATCATTATAGAGCACCACTTCATTATCAAGCAAGGTACCTTTGTTGCTCCCTTTTTCATAACGGTAACGATTGCTGTCAACGATTAACGTGATTGATTTTTTATCAGCCTTGAGTAATTTGACGCCTTCTTTACTTGTTCTTCCAGGAGATAATTTTGCCAACCGTCCATTGATATTTATCCATGCAACGCCCGAACGTAGACCACGATAATATATCTCTGTTTCAGCATATACCGTTTGTTCTAAAGTACAAAAAAGTAATAACGCTAAAAAACTAATTTTTATGACGCGAATTTCTTTCATAAAATTTGCTTATTAATACAGATAGAAAAAATAATAATGTTGATTTATTTGGTTTTATTCAATTGTTTCCACTTTAATCCTGAATACTTTCCTAAAATTACGTCCTAACATATTTCCTCTTCGGCCGCGTTCGCCAATGTAATATTCCTGATCTGCTGATTTCATTGTCATGTGTTTCTTACCCGCATAGATAACCAGCTTGTCTTCCTCACCCATTGCCGTCATTGCAACAACATATTCTTCTCGTGTTTTTAATTTCGCGGGAGGTATTTGAATTATCTTTAAACCTTTGCCTTTGGGTAGCAACGTCAATTCACTTAAAGGAAACATTAACATGCGTCCTATTGAAGTAACTGCAGCAACCCAATCATTTTTAATATCGTTTACTTTAGTGGGCGTTAATACTTTAGCTCCTTTCGGAATTGATATGATGGCCTTGCCGTTTCTATTTTTTGTATAGATATCTTCCAGCTTAACCATAAAACCATAACCGGCATCTGAACCCACCAGGTATATCGATTCAGGGTCGCCTGCCATCACGCCTTCAAAGGTAACACCATCAGGTGGTGTTAAACGTGCTGAGATTGGTTCACCTAAACTACGCGCAGAAGGTAATGAATGTGCAGGTAATGAATAACAACGACCACTTGAATCAAGAAAGACGGCAAGTTGATTACTTCTACCTAAGCTTGCCTGTTTAAAACTATCACCACTTTTATAATTTAAGATTTCCGGATCAACCTCATGTCCTTTCGCTGCCCTCACCCAACCTTTGTCTGAAAGAACAATCGTAACGGGCTCTGTCGGTATTAACGTTTGTTCATCAATGGCTTTTGCTTCCATGCCTTCTTTTAACGGTGATTTTCGATCATCACCATATTCTTTTGCATCGGCTTCAATTTCTTTTCTGACCAAGGTCTTTAAACGTTGCTTAGAACCGAGTGTTTTATCAAGCTGCTTTCGTTCTGTTTTCAATTCATCCAATTCACCCTTGATCTTGATCTCTTCGAGCTTGGCTAACTTGCGTAATTTTAAATCAAGAACGGCGTCGGCTTGAATATCACTCAGCTTGAAACGTTTCATCAATACAGCTTTAGGTTTGTCTTCTTCTCGAATAATTTTAATAACTTCATCAATCTTCAGATAGGCAATCATCAAACCTTCAAGAATATGGATCTGCGCAAGTATTTTATCCAGACGAAACTGTAGTCTTCTTCTAACTGTTTCTGTACGGTATTCCAGCCATTCTTTTAATATACCTCTCAGATCTTTGACCTGTGGACGACCATTGAGGCCAATAATATTCAGATTTACACGATAACTTCGTTCAAGGTCGGTTGTGGCAAATAGATGCAACATCACTTCTTCAAGATTAATACGATTGGATCGTGGAATAAGAATCAGTCGAATTGGATTTTCATGATCAGATTCATCACGCAGGTCTTCCAGCATTGGTAATTTCTTTGCCTGCATTTGTGCTGCAATCTGTTCAAGAATTTTACTACCGGAACTTTGGTGTGGTAGTGCCGTGACAACAATGTTGCCATCTTCTTTTTCCCAAATTGCACGCATCTTGATCGAACCATTTCCGGTTTCATACATTTCCTGTATAGCGGATTTAGGCGTAATAATTTCAGCTCTGGTAGGATAATCCGGGCCTTTGATATGTTTACAAAGTTGTTTTACCGTACTTTTTGGCGCTTCTAACAGTCTGATACAAGCACTGGCAACTTCTTTAATATTATGTGGAGGAATATCAGTTGCCATACCGACAGCAATGCCAGTAGTTCCGTTTAATAATATATTCGGTAGCCGCGCTGGTAAGATTTGGGGTTCTTCTAATGTTCCATCAAAATTGGCCGTCCAATCTACTGTCCCCTGACTCACCTCGCCAAGTAATACATCGGCATAGGATGTTAGTTTTGATTCGGTATAACGCATCGCGGCAAAGGACTTTGGATCATCCATCGAACCCCAGTTACCCTGACCATCAATTAAAGGATAGCGATAAGAAAAATCCTGAGCCATCAATACCATAGCCTCATAACAGGCAGAATCACCATGTGGATGGAATTTACCTAATACATCACCAATAGTTCGTGCCGACTTTTTATACTTTGCTGTTGCCTTTAAACCTAATTCCGACATAGCGTAAACAATTCTACGCTGCACTGGTTTTAGACCATCACCAATATGTGGTAAGGCACGGTCCAGGATGACGTACATGGAATAGTCCAGATAGGCCTTCTCTGTATATTCCTGCAACGGTTGTTGTTCGTTTTGTTCGAAGTCAAAACTTAGATTATCAGACATTACAATTTCCTCGAATTATAATTAAGTAAGTTAGTTAACTATTTGATAATTATATTATTTAAGTTACTAACTATAAATAACATTAGGGTATTTAAGAAAGTATGGCCTTATCCCCTTTTGACTCCAGCCATTTCTTTCTATCCGCTGCGCGTTTTTTTGCCAATAACATATCCATGATTTTATCTGCCTGTTTTTCATTCGGCAGAGTCAGTTGCACCAATCGTCGCGTTGCTGTTGCCATCGTTGTTTCACGTAACTGTATTGGATTCATCTCACCCAGGCCTTTAAAACGTTGCACACTGACATTGCCACGTTTCTTTTCTGCAGCAATCTTGTCCAGCACACCCTGCTTTTCAGCATCATCCAATGCGTAATAAACATCCTTTGCCACATCAATTCTATATAGCGGCGGCATAGCCACATAAATGTGTCCGTTTTCAACCAGGGATTTAAAGTGTTTAAGAAATAAGGCACAGATCAATGTTGCGATATGCGCGCCATCTGAATCTGCATCAGCAAGAATACATATCTTGCCATAGCGTAAACCGGACAAATCATTCGAGCCTGGATCAACGCCTACGGCAACGGCAATATCATGTACTTCTTTGGAGGACAGTACTTCCGCTGAATCAACTTCCCATGTATTTAAAATCTTTCCGCGTAATGGCATAACTGCCTGGAATTCTCTATCCCGAGCCTGTTTAGCCGAACCACCAGCCGAATCCCCTTCCACCAAAAATAATTCAGAGACGCTGATATCTTGTAATGAGCAATCGGCTAATTTTCCCGGCAATGCCGGACCACCACTGACTTTTTTACGAACTATTTTCTTGCTTGATTTAAGTCGTGTCTGCGCTGCGGCAATTACTAATTCGGCAATACGCTCACCCATCTCAACGTGCTGATGCAACCATTGACTTAATGCATCTTTCACAACACCCGAAACGAATGTGGCACACTCGCGTGATGACAGGCGTTCTTTAATTTGCCCGGCAAACTGTGGATTATCCATTTTTACTGATAACAGGTAACAACAACTATCCCAAATATCATCTGCCGTTAATTTCACACCTCGTGGTAGTAAATTTCTCGATTCACAAAAATCACGAATTGCATCTAGTAAACCTTGACGCATTCCATTGACATGGGTTCCACCCTGAAGTGTCGGCACAAGATTGACATAACTCTCTGTCACCATATCACCGGGTTCTGCCAACCAATGAACCGCCCAATCCACCGCTTCATGTTCACTTTGCATCGAACCTAAAAATGGTTCTGGCGGCAGTAAATCCAAACCTGTTAATTCTTCTGCCAGATAGGTTTTTATACCATCTTCATAACACCATTCCTGTTTATCTTTTTTCGCTTCATCATGAAACGTAATTTTTAATCCAGGGCATAAGACCGCCTTAGCGCGCATCAAGTGCTTGAGTTTTGTAACAGCGTAATTGGTGGAGTCAAAATATTTAGCATCTGGCATGAAATGAATAGTAGTGCCGGTATTTTTTTTGCCAACACTGCCCACTACCTTTAATGGCGTTTTCACGTCGCCGCCTTTAAATGACATGCTGTATTCTTTGCCATCACGTCTAACCAATACTTCCAGAGTTTTGGATAAAGCGTTAACAACGGATACACCAACACCATGCAAGCCACCGGAAAATTTATAATTTTTATTGGAGAATTTACCGCCAGAGTGTAATCGAGTAAGTATTACTTCAACTCCCGATATTTTTTCTCCGGGATGTTTATCGACCGGCATACCACGTCCATCATCCGTTACTGAAACAGAGCCATCTTTATGTAGTATCACTTCAATTTTGGAGGCAAAGCCGGAAATGGCTTCATCGACACTATTATCCAGAACTTCTTGTGCAAGATGATTAGGGCGTGTGGTATCGGTATACATGCCCGGCCGTTTACGTACCGGATCCAGGCCTGTTAATACCTCAATATCAGCGGCATCGTATTTTGATGGCAAGTGTTTTATCTCACAGCTAATTAATAATTCGCGATAGGATACCGCAAGTGATTTTCACAAAGTAGTATTGATTTCACTCAATATGACGAATGAAGAGGGTCGCTCCTGCGCGGTCGCTCCAGACATCCTGTCTTCACGCGACACTAATACTTCCTGTATGTTGTCCTTCGCTCGCGATATTGTCTGCATGGATGTAGGCACTTAGGATTTGCAGGAGCAATAATCCTGACAGTACATCCTTGTACATAAGGACTAATCCAAATCTGAAATTAACGAATCTCGAATATGTGACGCTACTGGCTCGACGCTATGTGTATATGCGGGATGATGTATTCCCGCTGACAGCCGACCACCTTGTTTTAATGCAATGACCATTTCAGAACTTAATTCAAATCGCATAAAATGAACCGCAGATGTTTTCTTTTCATTATCACGTTCCAGATCTTCATCAGAAACCGGAATAATTTCATCAAAGTCATCTACTTTCATCCAGACTTGTTCTTCAATGCCAATCATTTTCGCCAAAGCTTCTCGACGTTCTGTTTCATCCGAAAACTCAATCATAAATGTCGCTTTCCAGTTTGAACCATCAGGTATCAAGGCATTATAGGTTTCCAATTCTTCTTCTATCCCTTCTGCCTCGAAAATTTTCTCGGTGCGTAACATTTCCTGAATCTGATATTGCATAACCAGGCGATCTTCAAAATAGAGCGTGACGTTAGGACCGATGGCAAGTTGTCTATTCTTTTTGTGCGCCATCACTTCAGCACGAAAATCATTTCTTATTTCAGCGTACTTTTCCAGAGTATAAAGATCGTCACGAGTTAATTTTGACATTGATTAAATTCCATAAGCCTGTCGTAATAGTGAAAAAGGGCTTTCCGCAACGAGTGTAGTATCTTCCATGCCATTGGCTATCTGGTGTCCCGCCATCGGGCAATCACTAATGTAGTGTTCAATATCCTCTTGTTTAATCTTGTTTGTTACAGGTCGGCATATCTTCATTGAGATTTCATGATATTCCGTTTTCACTGCATACGTGCCATCGTGGCCTGAGCAGCGATCAATAACAGTAATTTCAGTTTCAGGAATTAGTTGTAATACATCTTTCGTTTTCATGCCAATATTCTGTACACGTTGGTGACACGGTACATGGTAGGCCACTTTACCAATCTTGTTTTTGAATTCAGTATTTATTTTTTGTTCCTTGTGACGCAGCATCATATATTCAAATGGATCAAAAAAAGCCTGCTTCACTTTTTGCACATCGGCATCATCAGGAAACAACAGTGGTAATTCCGATTTAAACATCAAAACACAGGAAGGTATTGGCGCAATAATATCCCAACCATCATCAACCAGTTTTATCAATTGCGGAATATTAAAATCTTTTAATTTTTCAACTTCTTCCAAGTCACCCAGTTCCATCTTTGGCATACCACAACATTTTTCCTGCTCGACTAATTTTATTGCAAGATTATTGTGTTTTAGTACAGCGATTAAATCTTCAACAATGCCTGGTTCATTGCGATTACCATAACAAGTCACAAATATTGCCACTTTACCTTTTGTTTTGGCAGTCGCTTCGATTGTTAAATCAGACTGTGTGTCTTCAACAAAGCGCTTTCGTAAAGGTTTACTATGAAACTTGGGCAAACTGGCATCAGCATGAATACCAATGGTTTTTTCCATTACCTTGCGCACAGGTTTAATTGTATTAGCAGTGTTTATAGTTTGCGCAATCACCGGGATACCGGCGATCGATCCTACTGCATCTGTCGAAGTCAGCACTTTATCGCGCAAAGAGACATCACCTTGTTTAAACTTCTGTGCCTTGGCTCTTAGCATGAGATGAGGAAAATCAACATTCCATTCATGCGGAGGTACATAAGGACATTTGGTCATATAACAAAGATCACAAAGATAACAATGCTCGACAACATCCCAGTAATCTTCCTTCTTAACCCCATCGACTTCCATTGTTTCCGATTCATCAACCAAATCAAACAACGATGGAAAAGCATGACACAGGCTGACACAACGTCGACAACCATGGCAAATATCATAAACACGCTCTAGTTCATCAAATAATGATGATTCGTCATAAAACTCACCTGACTTCCAGTCTATTGGATGGCGAGTAGGTGCTTCGAGACTACCTTCCCTTCTTGTATCGCTCATATGATTTAATGATTCTTGTGTTGAAAATTGTACGACAAAACCAAATGAGCCGGGAATTACCCCGGCTCATCGTGACAAATCTATATCAATAGCTTAGGCGCCTAGACCATCCAGTGCTTTAGTGAAACGGTTTGCATGTGAGCGTTCCGCTTTTGCCAAGGTTTCAAACCAATCAGCAATTTCATCAAAGCCTTCTTCACGAGCTGATTTAGCCATACCAGGATACATATCAGTGTACTCGTGAGTTTCACCAGCGATAGCTGCTTTAAGATTAAGGTCGGTGCTACCAATAGGTTCACCGGTAGCAGGATCGCCAGTCGCTTCCAGATATTCCAGATGACCGTGGGCATGTCCTGTTTCACCTTCAGCTGTTGAACGGAATACAGCAGATACATCGTTATAGCCTTCTACATCCGCTTTTTGTGCAAAATACAAATAACGGCGATTTGCCTGAGATTCACCTGCAAATGCTGCTTTAAGATTGTCTTCTGTTTTTGAGCCTTTAAGATCCATACTTCTCTCCTAATAATTATTTTGATGATTATTATGCTGTGAGTCTAATATTATCAAAGCTTTAGTCCAGTAGTTTATGACTATAATTTCGATAGTTTGTAACTATTAAACAAGAAATTTAACATATAAAAGGCTCTAATTAATATATCTCCAAACGGGCCCATTTATTAGTTGCAAGCTGGTAATGACCTTGGGTAATGTTAATATACGCGCTTTTTAGAATCGCTAACTATTTTAAGGCAATATAATCGAGACACGCCGTGCCAAAGAAATCCACAGCCATTAATTTTGAGAAAACGCTCGCTGAATTAGAACAACTCGTTGAAACAATGGAAAAAGGCGATTTGTCTCTGGAAGAATCCCTGAAATACTTTGAGAAAGGGATTCTGTTAACAAAAACATGTCAACAGGCATTGAGTGAAGCAGAACAAAAAGTCAGTATTTTACTGGAAAAAGACGGTAAATCAGAACTTGAACCCTTCAATTCAAAAGATAATAACGAGTAAATGTCAGACTTTTCAGAACGATTACAGATTTATCAAAAATCTGTAGAAACTGCGCTTGAACACTGGTTGCCGGACACGTCTATTCAACCGGAAAAACTGCATGAATCCATGCGTTATTCTGTATTAAGTGATGGGAAACGAATTCGTCCGGTTATAGTTTATGCTGCAGGACAGGCATTTGGAGTAAAATTAGAGGCGCTTGATGGACCAGCATGTGCAGTCGAAATCATTCATGCCTATTCACTCATTCATGATGATTTACCTTCCATGGATGATGATGATTTACGTCGAGGCAGAGCAACTTGCCACAAAAAATATGATGAAGCGACTGCAATACTGGCCGGCGATGCCTTACAAGCACTTTCCTTTCACATATTGGCACATGATCCGAAAATTCAAGTTAATGGCCAACAGCGATTATCCATGATTAATACGCTGGCCGTTGCCAGTGGTTCCAGAGGCATGGCAGGCGGACAAGCTATCGATTTAGCTGCCGTTGGCAAATCATTGAATATTACTGAACTTGAAAACATGCACATTCACAAAACAGGCGCTTTAATCAGAGCTAGCGCTGAATTAGGCGCATTATCCATTGAAAATGTTGAACCAGAATTATTTTCCCGCGTCTCACAATATGCGAAATGCATTGGCCTCGCCTTTCAAATAAAGGATGATATTCTTGATATTGAAAGTGACACCGAAACATTGGGCAAGCCCCAGGGTTCGGATATGGCAATGAACAAACCGACTTATCCTGAGCTACTAGGTCTTAATGGCGCGAAACAAGCCGCAGATGAACTGTACAACAAAGCGATTAAATGCCTCGATGTCTTCGATGAACAAGCCAATATGTTAAGAGCGATAGCAGATTACATCGTCAAACGTGATAAATGACTTTGAACATGATAGATATAGCGTAGAATCTCAATATAAAGGATTTTCTACTCTGTTTTTTTTACTACAATTAATTATAGGTTATTGGAATACAAGATAATGAGCGAATCAGCACCAGCAACTGCACCTACACCTGCAGCAGAAATACCTGACACTCAGAATACTCCGGACACGAGGCAAATTGCTATCGACAAGGTCGGAATCAAAAATATTAGACATCCCGTCGTTGTCAGTGACCGTTCTGGCCGGGAACAACACACTATTGCAAATTTCAATATGTATGTGAATTTACCAGAAGAGTACAAAGGTACGCATATGTCGCGTTTTGTTGAAATTCTGAATGATCATGAATATGAAATTACGGTTAAATCCTTCAAACGAATGATCGAAGAAATGACCGAACGACTTAATGCGGAATCGGGTGATATCGAAATGACATTCCCCTATTTTGTTAACAAAAAAGCGCCTGTGTCCGGTGTCATGAGCTTAATGGATTATGAAGTGTCATTTATTGGCCAGATTAGAAAGCATAAACCACAAGTCCTGGTTAAAGTTGTAGTACCAGTAACAACACTCTGTCCTTGTTCAAAAAGTATTTCTGATTATGGCGCTCATAACCAACGCTCACATATCACTGCTTGTGTAAAAATGTCTGACTTCATGTGGATTGAAGAACTTATTGATGTCATTGAGAAAGTGGCATCTTGTGAATTGTATGGTTTATTAAAGCGTCCAGATGAGAAATTTGTTACTGAACGGGCTTACGATAACCCTAAATTTGTTGAAGACATCGTACGAGATGTTGCTGTCGAATTTAACAAAGATGATCGTGTTTCTGGTTACGTGGTGGAATCAGAGAATTTTGAATCTATTCACAATCATTCCGCTTATGCCATGTTGGAATGTGATAAAGACGATATGGTTTGAAACAAGAATTCTTTCACATCCGATAATTTCAATTTTGTAAATAACGACGTTTTTCCGTCTATCGTCAAATCTTTGCCGTTAAATCAAACTTAAATACCTACTTAGAACTACAGAAAAGACTGCAAGTCTTTGTTTATTAAAGCATATATTATGCGCTGGCACAGCTTATGCAGTAGATAGTGTGTAGTATATCTCCTCCCCCCTTTGAGATACGGGTGCAAGCAATTGCACCCATTTTTTCTCACACAAATGAACCTATTAGGCATGTGCCGCTCTATATAAATAACACATTAAAAAAACAACTCCATGAAGAAACTCGTACTCCTCCTCTTAGCTTTACTTTATGGTTTTCCTGCCTCTGCTGACGCTATCGATATGCGAGATTACATCCTGATCAAGAATGAAATAACAGAAGCAGAGGTACTTTATAAATTTGGATCTCCAGATCACGAAACCATTAATAGTGATCACTATCAGCATATATTAAGCAAAACATGGTTTTACCTTCCTAAACGAAATGGTACTAATAAATGGATTTCTGAATTTAGATTTAATGGCAACGGTAGATTATTATCAAAAGACAGATATCGCGTTAAGTAAGTTTATGGAACCTCTGATTAAGTCTGGGTCGAATAGATTGCTCGTTAAAACATTCTGGTTCAAGGCGTGAAACGCACGTAATAGCAGGGCTATTGCGAAGTTTTACAACGCAGAAACAGGATGTTTTAAGCGCAAGATGTCGATTCATGACTTAATCAGAGGTTCCTTAACTTAGCTTCATCCCAGAGTGCATCCATTTCCTCCAGCGTCGCTTGATCAAGCGATTTTTTCTGTTTAACCAGTGTTTCTTCAATGTAATTAAAACGCCTGATAAATTTATTATTAGTACTACGCAAGGCAAGTTCCGAATCAATTTGAAAATGTCTGGCCAGATTAACGCAACAAAATAGTAAATCGCCCAATTCTTCAGCTATATGCTCAACATTAGTCCGATTATCCACTGCTAGCCGAAGCTCTTTTAACTCTTCTTCAAGTTTCTTAATAATATCCTCGCTATCAGTCCAATCAAAACCAACACTGGCGGCTCTTTTCTGCAGCCTGTTTGCTGTTTGAATAGCGGGCATATGTTTAGCAACATCATCGAGTAGTTTATTTTTATTTCTTACAGTGCTGTTTCGTTCCTGTTGTTTTATTTGCTCCCATAATTCTTTAACTTGGCCGCGATTTTCAAGTTGAGTGTCAGAAAAAACGTGGGGATGCCGGCGTTGCAGCTTTTGGTTTAGTTGTTTAACGACATCTTCAAAACTAAAGTGCTTATCCTCATCTGCCATTTCTGAATAAAAAATGACATGAAATAGTAAGTCACCTAATTCATCCTTAATCCCGTCAATATCATTAGTTTCTATCGCATCAACTAATTCGTAAACTTCTTCTATCGTATAGCCCTTTATTGAATCTATCGTCTGCTCTCTATCCCATGGACAACCACTCTCAGGATCACGCAGTGATTTCATAATAAGCAGTAATTTATCGAGTTCTTTCATTAGCAATTATCTCAGACTTGACCTTGGTTAATGTTTAGAATAAAACAGGAACTCATATTCTAAGACAAAAAACATTACAAAACTCAAAACAACGATAAATGTGATATGACACCCTTAATTTTACGACTAGATGTTGCAGGTTCGCCAATAAGATGGATTCCATGGCAAAATGCCGTCAATCTACATGCTCGCGAAATGATTGCCTGGACTGCTGGCGAGAGTTTGTTTAGCTTTCGTGGCGGAGTCAGCCGCTTATCCGGTAAACGCTCTATCGTCAAAATAAATTCCATTATCGCAATTAAACGCTCAAACCACATAAAACACGGTAAACGTACTATTCCACCGTTAACAAATAGAGAATTATTTCTACGCGATGCTTATTTATGTATGTACTGTGGTGGCACATTTAACAACCATTCACTAACGCGTGATCATGTCATTCCCATCTCTAAAGGCGGAAAAGATCGATGGTCAAATGTTGTATCAGCATGTCGCAGTTGCAATACAAGAAAAGGAAATCGTATCCCTGAAAAAGCACACATGCCGTTATTGGCAGTCCCTTTTATACCTAATTGGGCTGAATATCTGGCTTTATCAAACAGAAAAATTCTTGCTGATCAGATGGATTTTCTGAAGAGTCAATTTTCAGGACGAAATATGCTGTTCCCTGATAGTCAATAATTTATCCCACTTTTCATCTTCTATACGTCATAAAAAGAAGTAGCCAACTTATATTGTTTACTATCTATAGCTGTTCTTAAAGACGATGCGAAGCAAATCCTATACTGCTAGCCAGAGAATGAGTGATATACAATCACCTATTATTCCAACCATTGCTAATTTGATTGATGAAACACCTGGCACTGTCTCATTAGGACAAGGTGTCGTATATTTCGACCCGCCACAATCTGCATTAGATCGAGCATCTCAAATAGATTTATCACAAGACTATCATTTGTATTCAGCCGTTGAAGGATTGGCTGAATTAAGAAATTCTATTTCAAGCAAGCTCAGAAATGAAAACAATATTAATTTAATAGATCAGCAAAAAATTGTTGTCACTGCTGGTGCTAACATGGCATTCATGAATGCCACAATCGCAATCACCGACCCTGGCGATGAAATCATTTTACTGCGCCCCTATTATTTCAATCATGAAATGGCAATAAATATGCTGGGCTGTAAACCGGTCATTGTTAAAACTGATTCTGATTATCAGCCCATACTGGATGATATTGCTGCAGCTATCACAGCGAAAACCAGAGCCGTAGTAACTGTCTCGCCAAACAATCCCTCTGGTGCTGTTTATTCTGAAACAACATTAAGAGAGATAAACAAGCTATGTAAGAAAAAAGGGATTTATCACATTTCTGATGAGGCATACGAATACTTTACTTATGATGACGCAAAACATTTTTCTGTTGCCAGTATCCAGGATTCAGAAGAACACACTATTTCACTCTATTCCCTATCTAAAGCTTATGGTTTTGCCAGTTGGCGTATAGGTTATATGCTCATTCCAGATCATCTCTACCTGGCTGTTAAAAAAGTTCAGGACACCAACCTTATTTGCCCTGCACGCGTAACACAGGAGGCCGCTATCGCCGCCTTGGAAGCAGGACAAAACTATACTTTATTTCACTTAAAACAGATTAAAACCGTTCGAGATGAACTATATGCTGCATTGCAAAGTATCAAAAAGATATGTACAACCCCTAATACTATGGGTGCATTTTATTTTTTGATAAAATTAAATACTGCACTCACAGGGATGCAAATTGTTGAGCGATTGATAAAGGAACATAAAATCGCCGTGATACCTGGCGAAACATTTGGCATGAATGACGGTTGTTATTGCCGCATTGCCTATGGCGCACTAGACAAAAAAACATCTGATATGGGAATTCAACGCTTGATCAATGGTCTTACAGACATTATCGGATGATGATATAAAATAAACTATTAATAAAAAGAGGTAGTAAAATGAAGTCATTAATGATCATATTAATCATGATACTGACATCGACAGCCGCATTCGCTGTTGATAGTAATGGAAATTATGCTGTATGGGGCTTGGGGAAAAAATCCTGTTTCGGGTACAACCAGGGCATTGCAGGAGATGATGCTGAAAAATATAGGCATTATATAAAGGGATTCCTGACAGCCTATAATATTTTTACAGAAAAGACTTACAGCATTACCAACAAAATGAACGAAAATGACGTTATTGACTGGCTTCAGGAATATTGTGGCGAGAACCCAATGTCTGGTCTCGAGAGTGCATTAATCAATTTTACATTTGATCACTATGACAAACGCTTAAAAAGATCAGGTACGGCTGTCGGGCGTTAAAATCATAAGTCGAGTACAATTAATAACTTAATTGTCTAGTTTGAGATATTAGGTTTGGACAAATTTGTCACGTTTTTACTCATAAAAATTGATTAACACTTTGAAATAGGTCATTATTGGCGAACCATAACTGGAGAACTGGGGGATAACCTCAGCATGAGTTTATTTAGTTTAACTGGAGAACAAACTATGCAATCTAAAATTATTAAAGTATCTGTTTTAGCACTTTCGCTCGCTATGCTTGGCGGTTGTGCTGGAGACATGACCCAAGTCAATGCCGCTAAAGCTGCTGCTGCTGCTGCAATGGCAAAAGCAACTGATGCATATAACCTAGCAACACTAGGACACGGTATCGCGTCTGAAGCTGCTTATGCTGCTCAACAAGCTCAAGGTACAGCTGATGCAGCACTAGAATGTTGCGGTGCTAATTCACAAAAGCTTGACCGTATGTTCGAAAAAGCAATGATGAAATAAGAATTAATAATACTTTTTCTTAGTTTTAAAAAAGCCCTGATTTTCATTAATCGGGGCTTTTTTATGTACAGGATGTACTGTATGTTGCGGGCGCATGGATGCGCAGGAGCAACGATGTAAACAGGGATATAAGCGATAGACAGCGTCGGGAACGAGCTGTCGAGAAAGGTGAATTACACTGGATGTTTAGAAATGGATGCGCAGGAGCAGCGACGCCTACAAGGATATAAGCGGTAGACAGCGTCGGGATGCCTACACGGACGTAGGTAGTAGAGTAATGCAGGAGCAATTACCGAACGAGCTGTCGAGAAAGGTGAATTACACTGGATGCTTGGAAATGGATAGGCTGGAATAGCGACCGAGACACCAAAAGTAGGCGCTATAGGAAATTCCCGACTACCCATTAATTTGTAAGATTTGAGTCAAGACGTAACTGCAAATTAACTTTCTCGGCCTGAGTAAGGTCCTTGTTTAACTTTTCAGCCACTTTTGCCTGAAGAGTCTCACCTAATGTTTCCGCCACTTTTACCTGAAGAACCTCACTTGGTTTTTCAACTACTTTTGCCTGAATAATTTTATTTGATTTTTTAGCTACCTTTTCTTGTAGAGTTTCAGGCAAATACATTCCTATTGCAACAGGTAACCCACTCGGATTACCGATTGCTTCATATGCTTTAGACCAATCAAGTTCGTAATTTTTCTCATTTGATATTTCAACGATTAACGAGACAACACTTGTCAGGTTATTTTCATATTGTTCCATATCTTCATCTAGAAAAGGATGAGCCTCAAGATAAATCACACTGTCTTTTACACCGATCTTATAAGGCTGATTAATAATATTCACGGCTGTTTTAAGTGCAACTTCAGAAAAAAGAGCTTCGATATCTTCAGGATATAAACGAATACAACCATGACTAACACGCATACCTATCCCATAAGGCTTATTCGTTCCATGAATCAGGTAATCAGGTTGTCCTAAGCGCATGGCGTATGCACCTAAGGGATTATCCGGACCAGATTTAACTATTTTTGGCAGTGGGTCACCTGCCTCTTCATGTTCTTTTCTAATGGATTCTGGTGGATACCAGTTAGGATTCGTTTTTTTCTCAATAATATTTGTATTGATATAAGGCGTATTCCAACCTGAACGTCCAACACCAAGCGGATAAGTAATGACTTCTTGTGGTTTTCCCGTCTCTTTTGGCAAATAAAAATATAAGCGCATTTCCGGAACATTTAAAACAATGCCCTTCTTCGGTGCGACGGGCAAAATAAATTGCGCAGGCAATAATATTTCTTGTCCCTCTCCCGGTAGCCAGGTATCGACATCAGGATTGACCAGTTTCATGTCCTGATAACCAAAACCATAACGACGCGCTATATCGAGCAAAGTCTCACGCTCATCTGCTTTAACAATACTGGTTTCACCAATAACCGTGTCGCCTGAATCACTTAATTCATAACGATTCGCATATGCACTGGAAACATTGCATAGAGACAGGAATATTAAGGCAACAAAATTAACTGTTATTTTCATAAAATGACTGTTTTGTGTGTATTTTCATATATTTTCATATATTTTCATAAAAACAGAATCGGCTGCAATAGAAAAATCATTAATTGCGAACTAATAGCTGTAATTTCTCAGACAAGTGCGACTCTTTTTGATTCACCTATTCGTAATAGGCTAGGCAATAAGATGAGTGTAAAAAATGTACTCACCATCATGCCACCGACAATCACAGCAGCTAATCCTCGATATAATTCGGTACCCGCACCAGGAATTAATAATAAAGGCAACATACCAAAAATACTCGTTAAGGTACTCATCATAATAGGCCGTAAGCGCAATAAAATCGCCTCTTCAACAGCCTCTTTTCTGGAGTGTCCCTCTCTTTCTGCAATTCTTGCCTGATGTACTAGCAAAATAGCATTATTGACGACCAAGCCAAGTAATATAATAAAACCAATCATGGTTAATAAATCCATCGCCTGAAAACTGACCAGATTAATGGAATACAATGCCAGAACACCACCAAAAGTAGCCAGAGGGATTGAAAGCATGACCAACAGACTGTCTTTGAATGAACGAAACATCGCGCTCATTAATAGATAGAGAATAGTAATCGCCAATAAAAAACTGCCCAACATGTTATCCAGCGCAGTAAGCAGTTTATCCGCTGTTCCACCGTATTGAATATCACCGTCTTCAGGTAATTGCTTCAGTATTTGAGGTTCGATATCGGTCTTTATAATCGCCAATGCTTCTTCCAGAGAAACGGTTGCCGGCGGTGATACTTCGAGTGTTACTGTTCTTCTACGGTTAATACGTCTGACTACTTCTGGTCCGGCAGTTCGAACAACATTAACCAGTTCACTTAAAGGAAGTACCCCTGCATCAGGCGTCATGACCGGAATAGCTTTCAACTCTTCGGGCGTATTCCAGTGTTTGGCTCGCAAGATAATATCTAAAGTTTCCTCACCATTGAAATAATCTCCGATAAAACGCCCATCACCCAAGGTTTGAGCAAAAGCAGCAACAATAGAACGATCCCAACCCGCTTCGGATATACGCCGATCATTTGGCATTAATCTCAATTCGGGTTTCGCTAACTCAAGTCCTGGACGTGGCCGTGTATTAGGATATATAGCAGATATTGGGATAAAGGCACTCAGCGCAGCATTCATTAGTGAAGGTAGATCTTTTGACTGAATATTGATGTCAATAGTACGGCCTGAACCAAAACCGCGAAATAACGAAGCTTGTTTTGCAAAAGCAATAGAGTCGGGAAAACCTTGCACAACAGAATTGATAAGCGGCACAAGTTTATCGACATCATCATTATTTTTTGCCCGTGCTCCCATAAACACGCCTCTTGAAAAGGCGACAAAAAAGTAATGCTTAATATACGGTTCAGCTTCTTCATCAATATGTGGCTGCATTCGACTTGCCACAATTTCGCCCATTTCTTTTTCAATTGTCTCAATATTGCTTCCCGGCGGCGGTAATATAAAAGCATAGGCTAAATTCTGATTACCATCGGGCAAATAATCAGCCTTGGGTTTTAATATGACCATTACAACTAAAGGAATAGAAATTAATATTACTATCCAAAAGCTACGACGAACAGGCGTGTTAGTTAATGCCATAATAAATTGACACAAGACTTTCCATAGCTTGCTGTAAGGATCAATAAAAGTTTTGCGAGCTAGAAAGATTTTAGCACCTGTCGGAACTACTGTTATCGCGGTCAACAATGAAACTGCAATTGCAGCAGTTATTGTTATTGCAAGATCAGAAAATAACTGACCGACTTCATCCCGAAGAAAAACAATAGGCAAAAATATAGCGATTGTCGTTGCTGTCGACGCAAGCAAAGCGCCCCATACCTGACTTGTACCCTGTGTAGATGCATCTTCCGCAGAGAGCCCACGTTCGCGTAAACGCACAATATTTTCAAGAATAACGATTGATGCATCGAGTACCATACCAACAGCAAAGGCAAGACCAGCAAGCGAAATAATATTCAAAGTGCGTCCGGTCAGTTCCATTACGCTAAAACTGGTAATTAAACAGATAGGGATCGATGCAGCGACAACCAGAGTTGCTGGAAACTTTAACAGAAACAAAAACAAGACAACTATTGCAAGCGCAATACCCAAACCTAGATTGTTGCGTAACATTTCAATTGAACGATGAATATATATTGTTTCATCATAGACTTGTTCGATAGATAAATTTGCACGTTTCAAATGACCATTGTTCAACTCATCTACTGCTTTATGTAAACCGGACATGACTTCAAGTACATTCACGCCGGTTTCACGCTGCGCATTTATCGCTATCGATGTTGTTCCCTTAGTCAGCACAAAACTATTCTTATCTGTGAGACGCTGCTCAATAGTGGCAACATCTCTCAGATAAATGGGCCTGCCATCACGCCATTCCAATATCATCTCACCAAGATCAGTCGCAGCATATTTTCCGGCAAATCGAATACTGTACTCACGTTTACCAATATCAGCAGTACCTGCTGATATATCTTTACTGGTTCCTGCTAACTTCATTACTTTATCAAGTTCCAGGCCAAAACTGGCTACCTTGTATGGATCAAAAGTAATTCGTAATTCCCTATCACTACCTCCGTATATTTCTGAACGAGCCACACCAGGAACACGCTCGAAACGAGACTGCACGACTTCTTCAACAAAATCTTTATAAGATTCAATTGGCCTTTCATTATTATCATCTGTTTTAATAATGAACCAGCCAATAGCGCGTGCATCCTGACCTACTGAAGTGATTAACGGCTCATCAACATCGTCAGGATAATCAGGCACTTGATTTAGACGATTCATTACTTCAATCAATGCCCTGCGCATATCTGTTTCAACATTGAAGGTCAAATTTATATCGCTTTGTCCTTCAAATGCATTGGCACGAATTTCAGTTAAACCGGGCAAGCCCCTTAAGACATCTTCTTGTGGCTCAATTATTTCTGCTTCAACTTCATTTGGCGCAGCCGCTCGCCAATTTGTTCTTATGGTGATTTCAGGTTCTTCTAATTCAGGTGTTAACTGGATGGGCAGATGTGAAAGACTGATAGAACCAAATATTATTAGAAGAATAATCGCAACAAGTAAAGCAACCGGATTATCCAAACATGAACGCGTTATATTCACTGCTTATTAATATTGCCAATTATTTGCACAGTTTGACCAGGACGTAAGCGCTCATTGCCACGAACGATTATTTTATCATCTACGTTTATATCACCGATAAGCTGTATATGCGTTGTATTAGCAACGCCTGTCTTTACTGGAACAAGCTCTGCCTGATTATCTTTGTTTACTCTGTAAATAACGACACCTGATTGCCGTATGACCAGGGCGTCACGTGAAACAGCAATGACGTTTTGTTTTTTATTAATCGGACTAGCTATCTGTACCGCTGTTCCTGCTGACCAGGCTTCCTTATTAAATTCAATACGAATTTCATACAATCTTGAAACATCATCACCGACAGGAATTACTGTTCGAACAGTTCCATCAATTTCAGCGGCAGGGCCTTTAATCGACAAAGTATCTCCTGCCCTTATGTGTTCAAAAGATACTTGTTGTATTCGAGCCTGAATTTCCAGCTTATCTGTATTAATCAAGCGAACAATTTGATCACCAGCTTCAACTCTTTCTCCGGGTGTTTTATAACGTTCGGTAACAACACCAGAAAATGGAGCTCGCACAAGTGTTCTATTAAATTCATCGCGTGCCATTGCTAATTTAGCCTTCACTATTTTTATCTTAGCCAGAGCTTCATCACGATTTGCCTGTGTTTCATCCAGTTTATTTTTAGCAGCGTTATTTTGTTTCGCTAATTTTTCCAGTCTTTCTGCTTCACGACGATAAAATTCAACCATTGTCTCAATAGGTTCAACTTCAGCGTTAATTTCGTCCAGAGCAAGCCTGTACGTCATATCATCAATTTTTGCGATTACTTCATCTTCACCAAGTCGATCACCCACATCAAGTACAGTATCCAGAGTCCCCTCTACTTCAGCAGCTATTTTTGAATCAAAACGACCCATTACAGTTCCTGATACCCAGTTGAATGGCGCAATTTCTATATTGATCGCGTTCTCAACTTGTACAATTGCCGGAGGCATACTTTCACCAGCAAAAGCTGACGATGAAGAAACAGCGAAAGAAAATAAAAAAAGGTGAGATGCAATATTTGTCATATTTTTTTTTGTTTACTGAAGACTAAGATAATATTGTGTTTCCAAGTATAATAGATATGTAAATTTCTAAATAATTCACAATATTATATGATGTTATTCATGTATTGGGACAGAAGAATTCTATTATTTCTCTGCCTAATCTATTCCAGTTTTGTTGCTGCAGGGCAGTCTATAGGCAATGTACTTACTTTGACTCCCGTCCAGTTGAAGCTTTATGAACAAAATAACTTTAAAATTTTAGGTGTACTTCAGCTTGACCCGAATGCAGATTCTGATTATCGACTAAGTGAGCTTTCCGGTATCGCCTGGGATAATGACGAGCAAGATTTAGTTATTCTGTCAGACCGTGGTTATATAATTCATACTAAACCCATTTTCAATAAAGATAATTTGATTGATATTGAATTAATTTCTTATCATCAACTCAAGAATAAAAACGGGAAAAAACTGAAGCATTCAGCTAGTGACAGTGAAGGACTAGCTTTAATAAATTCAAAAAATAATCGATATCATGACACCGAATTAATCATAAGTTTCGAACGCAAGCCCCGTGTCATTCGTTACACTACTGAAGGCAAATATACCTCTAAAGAACCGCTTAATAATACCTTGAATGATATTAAGAGCTACAAAAGTGCAAACAAAGCATTAGAGGCAATCACCTTGCACAATCAGTTTAATATTATTACTGGCCCTGAGCGACCATTGGACAACAGTAACAATTTATTATCACTGCATACCTTAAGCGACAAACAATGGTTCTTTAAGCCAACTAATGAAAAATACGGTTCTCTGGTAGGCCTGACAACATTGCCAAATAATAAAATAATTGCACTGGAAAGAATTTTCCCAGGCGTTTTTGCGGGCATAAGCAATGTTATACATTTGATTTCTCTCGAAGCAAACTCACTAAAACAAGAGACCCTATTAAAACTGCGGCCCACCGATGGTTATTTTAATGAAAACTTTGAAGGCATCAGTTGGCATAAAAAAAATCGTTTCTTTATGATCAGTGATGACAATGACAATCCTTTTCAACGAACTTTATTAATTTACTTTGAAATACCTGATCTTGGGAATGGAGATAAATAAACAATCGTGCAATGATATCTATTTTTCTTTTAGTCTCGGCATCAACTCAACAAGGTTACATGGGCGTGTTCTATAATCGAGTTGATGTTGAATTAACTCATCCCATGCCGTAGTACACGCACCCATAGAGCCAGGCATACAAAAAAGATACGTTCCATTTGCCACGCCTGCAATAGCGCGCGATTGCATAGTTGATGTTTTTATCTGTTGATAGGAAATAGAACGAAAGGTTTCGCCAAAACCATCGATTACTTTATCGAAAAGAATGCTGACTGCTTCAGGTGTCCCATCTCTCCCTGTCACACCAGTTCCACCTGTTGTTAATACGACTTGTACTTGCTCATCAGCAATCCATTTAGAGGCTTCGGCACGTATTTGGTAGATATCGTCTGGAACTATCTTTTTTTCATACAGTTTATGCCCCTGCTCTTCAAGTCGCTCAACTAAACGCCTTCCCGACTTGTCTGTTTCTTCAGTTCTTGAATCAGAAACAGTCAAAACAGCAATATTGAGAGGAATAAACTCTCTTTCAGATTTGTTTTCAGTCATAATATTTATACTCGTTTAATAATTACCATCATAATGCAGTAAATACTAAAAACACAGGGAAATTCCATTGGCTAGAAGTGAAACAATATACACAATGCGACTTGATAAATGGTTATGGTGTGCCCGTTTTTATAAAACGCGTGCTCAGGCCGCTAGCGCGATCAAAGGAAATAAAATTCGTGTTAACGATTCGCCAGTAAAAGCAGCAAAGATTGTTCGTGTCGGCGATGAAGTTCAAATACGCAAAACACCTTATCAATATACAATTACACTTCTAAAGTTGACTAATAATCGACTCTCCGCAAGCCTGGCTGTACATCTATACAAGGAAGATAAAGACAGCATTCAAGCACGAGAAGAACTAGCACAACAAATTAAGGCAGATGCCGCTTCATACCCAAGAACAGTTGGCAGACCAACAAAACGCAATAGACGCGAAATCATCCGTTTTACTCGAATTAATCAAGACAAGGAAAACAGCGATTAAACTGTATTACTTACATGGATAAACCCTTCTTTCTTTTCAATATGAAAATAATAAATTCCTAACACAACACCGCGTACGGCAATAAATATTGTAAATGCCAACCACAAACCATGATTTCCCATAAATTGAAATACATACCAAAGTGGCAAAAAGAAAATAAAGGTGCAAATTAACATTGAATTTCTCATTTCCGGACCGCGTGTTGCACCAATGAAAATACCATCTAACAAAAAACACCAGACAGAAACTAAAGGCAAAGCAATCATCCAGGGTAAATAAAGCAAAGCAATTTCCCGAACCGAATCAATATCGGTTAATAAATAAACCATGCCTTTGCCTGCAAGCCAGTAAAATAAGGTAAAAAACAATCCGAAGACTAAAGACCATTTTAATGTGAGTGATACTACCTTATTAAATAGCGCCCTATTCTTTTGTCCAATTGCTTTTCCAACTAAAGCTTCAGCCGCATGGTTAAAGCCATCTAATGCTAAAGCCATTAATAAATAAAACTTCATTAATATCGAATTTGCGGCAAGCACCAAATCGCCATGTTTTGCGCCTTCTCGGGTAAAAAAAGCAAATACCAGGATCAAACAAATAGTTCGAATAAAAATATCGTGGTTTAAACTGAGAAACAGTCGCAATTTTTTAAGATTCAATATTTTTTCGAGTAACCATTCGCCAGATTGCTTTGCTAATTGCTTATTAATGATAATAAACGCCAGAACTACACCGCTATATTGTGAAATGACTGTGGCTAACGCAACGCCGCGCACATCCATATCCATATAAACGACAAACACAACGTCGAGAATAATATTGATCACATTAACGATGATACCTATATGCAAGACTGCCATTGCATTCTGCATTCCTAATAACCAACCATTCACAGAAAACAAAATCATCAATGCCGGCATTCCCCATATCATCCACTGGCAATATACAGCAGCATAATGTTTAACTTCGGGACTGCCTTCCAATAAGGAAAGACCAATATTAAAAACAGGTTTTTGAAAAAGCAGGATTAAAAAAGCAATGCTTAAACCGACAATGATTGACTGCATTAAAATTGTACGTGTTTCTGTGGCATCATCTTTCCCATGTGCCTGAGCAGCAATACCTGTTGTTCCCATGCGTAAAAAGCCCATGCCCCAATACAGGAAATCAAATATAACTGCGCCAACTGCAACACCACCGAGATAGACAGCCGTATCCAGATGACCAATAACTGCAGTATCAACAAGTCCTAATAAGGCCATACTGATATTGCCAATAATCATCGGCCCGGCTATCAACCAGAATGCCTGATGCTGATTCTTTTCAGTCACAGTAGTAATTTGTATTAAAAGAAGTGATTAAATCTGCGAATTATTCTATTGCTTTATCCCAGCTACCATCAAAGAAGTTATCTCCGATAGGATTTCGCACTCGCTCATTATATTCCCTGTCTTTCATATCACCTGTGATTTCATTCTCAGGTAATTGGTAACCCGCCGTTATCATTGCCATTAATTCATATTGATTGGGCACGTTAAAAGTGTCTCTCGTTTTGTCTACATCAAAACCACCCATTTGGTGGGTCATCAATCCTAATGCTGACGCTTGTAGACATAAATTCTCTGATGCTGCACCCGTATCATATTGTCCCCATCGATTTGGGTTTCCATTTTTTGACATTAATGAATCTGCACATGCCAAAAGTAATATTGGTGCATGTTTAGCCCATGCTCGATTGCCTTCTGCCAAACACAATTGTGCTTTTTCCCAAGCTGCTATATTAACCATCCGATCAAAAACAATAAAACGCCACGGTTGATCGCCATAACAGGAAGGCGCCCAACGTGCGGCTTCCAATAATGAAATAAGTTGTTCACGCTCTACAGCTTTGCTGGAATCATAAGCCCGACCACTCCAGCGAGAAGCAATAAGCTCATGAATAATGGCTTTTGTCTCAATTTTCTTATTAAACATGTGTTATCACACTCCCGTTTTGCTAGTCTTGGTATCTAATGGATAAAATATTTCATACAGCCCATGTCAGACATAGAAATATATCAAAAACTCTTTGCCAATTTTTTAGGGTAAGATCAGACGCTCCAAAAGAGCGCGCGTCTTAGCCGACCATTATACAGAAATAAGAAATAGGTTAATGAATCTCCCACTATTGAGTGGGGTCGCCAGGTTAAAATTTGGGAGGGCAGCTCGTAAATCTTGAATTCATAAACAGACATGAAGAAAACTATCTTCAACTTTATGTTCTAACTTATTCAGCGGCTGATAATTCCCTTTTTCTATACATTCACCATTTTCCAGGTTGAATTTCCAATGATGCATGGGGCATTCAAGCGTTGTTCCATCTATTGCATCGCAAGGAATTATTGTTTCTCTATGTGGGCACATACTGTCGAAGATTTGTATCTCATCACCATTTTTATTTATAAAACAGCTCTTTCCTTCAACCTTATGATAAGAAACACCCTGCTCTATCTCATCAATCGGTTTTAATTTAATCCACTGTTTTTTTTTAGCTTCTTTCGCTCCAACTAATACATCAGCATCAAACTCTGACAAGTCCATTTTAATTATAATATCGATAGCCCAGATAATTTTGCTTAAGCCTAATGTTGGCGTACATACCAACATTGCATCCAGTATTTCATCTGCAGTATTGCCTTGTTTCAATGCTCTTTTTAAATATTGTTTTAATCCAGCCTCGGTTTTTGCATCAACTTTTGTTATTACAGATAATAATGAACGTGTTTTATCATCAAGATGCTTGCCACCCTCTTTCAGAAATTGGAAATAAGGCTCTATTGCTTCTTTTCTAACTTTCAATAAATAATCCAGTGCTTCACTCATTATTATTCTCTTCCAGTACTTCTCGTTTTGCTGGTGACATTTTTACAACATACTCAGTGACTCCATTTGAATAAAGATCTTCCATCAATAAAGTTTTAATCAGGATACTATGGTTATGATGAATCAGTATGATATGTATATTTGGATCAAGTGTCTTGACTATTTCTTCTTCTTTTTTAAAAAAAAATGTTTTTTTGATAACCCGTTGTACAGGGATATGCACTGAAACAACACCAACTTGATGACTCTCTCTCCTAGTACAGGCGTTCTCAATGCCCTTTTGTGTGCAACGTACTCCTACATTCATAACAACACCGCCAGTATCTGCATCCAAAGTACGAAAGCGAACCTCGGAAAAATCCAGTCTCACATCCAGTTTAGTACCAAATAATGAAAAATAATCCGCGGCAATAAATAATCCGGAAATAAGCATTAACAATGAGACTATATAAACTAATAGCCGAACCACTTTCCTATTCATTACAGCTAATCTCTACGTAATCGATCTGTCACTGAAATCGGCGTTGGATATTTCATTACAATAATGTATGACGACACGGCAAAAGTAATCAAGGTTGCTAACTGAATTAAATACGATGTTTTATCATCTATAAAACCGGATTCAAGCGCTAACACGGCGATTAATAAGGAAAACTCGCTAATCTGCCCTAATCTGAAACCTGTTTCAAATGAGACATCTTTCTTTTCTCCTTGTTTTTGTAATAACCAGGCAAAAACAAGCGGCTTAAAAATAAGTACCATTGCAGCAAGTATTAATGCGGGGACAAAGATTTCATTGACGACCGACATATTAAAACCAGCACCCAATGAAAAGAAAAAGATAATAAGGAAGAAATCCCGTAAAGGTTTTAAACGTTCCGTAATAAAAAGTGCGATGGGACTGGATGCCAGGGTAACACCTGCAACCAATGCGCCTATTTCATGTGACAAGCCAACATAATGTGCCAACTCAGCGATACCAAGACACCAGGCAATAGCCAATAAAAAGATGTATTCATGTATTTGGTCAAAACGTTGAATTAATTTTATTAATACAAATCGTTCTATTAGATAAACAACACATGCTAACAAGGGTAAATAGACCAATTGTAGTGCTATATCGACCACCAGGTTCCCGCCTTTACCATAACCTTGAAGTAATAAAAGGATAACAACAGCAATTAAGTCCTGAATTAATAAAATACTAATTATAATCTGACCAGTATGCTTGTGGTGCAATGTTGTCGTCGGTAATAATTTCAAACCAATAATGGTACTTGAAAACATCATCACCGCACCAATAAGCATCGCCTGTAATAATTCATAACCAAAAACAAAACCAATTAAAAAACCAAGCAGACAGAATGCAACAGAACTGGCAAGAGTAACGACAACCGCTTCTCTTAACATTTGCCATAATTGTTGTGGCAGTAAGTCCAGACCTAAAAGATAGAGTAAAAAGATAATGCCAATATTAGAGATGTCACTGATTAATTCTGCGTCATTTACAAAACCCAATCCCCATGGTCCTAGAATTAAACCAAGCACAATGTAGGCAACAATCATTGCCTGTCGTGCATACAAAGCCACTGTCGCAAAAACAGCAGCGCCAGTAAAAATTAAAAATATTGAAAATTCTATTGATTGCTCAGTCATAATTTACATCTACAATGAATTCATTCTGTTTTTTGAAGCTCATTCCACATTTTATCCATACGTTTGATTGAAACAGGTACTTTTGTTTTTAATTCCTGCGTAAACAAGGATATTCGTAACTCTTCAATCATCCAGCGATAATCATCTAAGGATGTCGTAAAACAATCTGTTTCATAGGCATTATCCACTAATTTCTTGATTCTGTTCCAGTGTTCTTCAATCAATAGTGTATTTTGTCTGTCTTTTTCCTGTCCACTTTTAAGTTTTTCAATTCGTTTTAATACTGAATCAAGGTATCTTGGATATTGAGCAAGATATTTATAAGGAACGTCTTCAATAAAACCATTAAAGATTAAATAATCCACCTGTTCTTCAATATCAGCAATCGCATCGACATATTTCAAAATATCAGAATCAGAAAGTCTGGATATTACTTGCACCTGCTTTTCCAATATCGTCTCTAACAGAACACAAATCTTTTCTCCGTTCATTAACAAATTCTGTTTATCTTGAGATAGCGTTGCATAAAAATGATCTTTTTTTCGTATAGGCTCATCTTCGTATAAAAATGTGTCATCTAATGCAAGATTGACTATTTCATCTATTAATTCTTTTTTTGAACCTATATTGCTATACATCAATGCCAATTTTTCAATGCTACGAAGATTTTTTCGCATGTACTTTATTTCTTTTACGAGTTCTTTTTTAAACAGCGCTCTTACGCCTACTCTTAAATAATATTCTGCACTGTCCTGATTATCGAATGCATGTCGATAGATCTTTCCCTCTTCTTCAATTAAGGACGGATAAACTGTAATTTTATTTTCGTTGATTTCTATTTCCTGTTTTAAAAGAATTTCCTCAAACTCCCAAGAAGATATTTCTTCTGTGCCATAAGCATTTTCATAGAGATGCGTAAATGCATTATCCGCCTTTTCGGAAAATTCCTCTTTTAACACGCTTATATCTTTACCTGTAGCAAGCACTGTATTCCCTGAATCAATAACACGATAATTTATTTTTAAATGCTCAGGTAAAGCAGTTTCTGGCCAATCATTATCATCTATTTCAATAGATCGAGTTTTGAATAAATAAGCCGATAAATTTTTCTTCAACGATACTGAGTGATTATTAATATTACTTGCGCATTCTGATGCTGTTTCCGGGACAGGCACTATCTTTTTTCTTATTTGTTTCGGCAAAGACTTTAATAAGACAACGATCTTTTCTTCTAATAAGCCGGGGACCAGGTAATCCATTTGTTTATCATTAAATTGATTTAATACGGCAACAGGAACATCAATACTAAGTCCATCATCCTCTTTATCTGGTTCAAATTTATACTCTAACGGCATATTAATACCGGCGCACTGAACGTAATCCGGAAATAAACCTTCAGTAACTTCAATTGCCTCATGGCTCATGATTAATTCTTTATCAAAAAACAATTCCTGCTTTTGTTCTTTATCAAGTTTTTTTGCCCATGCTGCGAATGATTGACCGTCATAAACATCAAACGGCAAAGCCTTATTATAAAAATCGGTGATAGCGTCTTCATCGACGATATCAGGGCGACGTGACTTTACTTCAAGCTCTCTAATTTCATTAATAATTTTATTATTATGTTTAAAGAAAATAGCGCTGGATTCCAGATCGCCTTCAACTAGTGCATTTCTAATAAATAATGCTTTAGATTCAACAGGATTAATCGAACCGAAATTAACTTTCTTTCCTGCAACCAGTGTCATGCCATACAAGCTAATTTTCTGCAGAGCAACAACACGCGCACTTTTACTGTCCCAGTGCGCATCTGAATAATCGTACTTTAATAGATGCTTTGCGGTATTGATTAACCAATTTGATTCAATTCGTGCGACATTGCGTGCGTATAAACGTGTCGTCTCAACCAGATCAGCAGCCACAATCCATTTTGGTTTATTATTAAACTGACCTGATGCCGGGAATATATTTAATTTAATGTCTCTTGCACCGGTGTATTCATGTTTGTCCGATAAAAAAGCGACATGACTGGGCATGCCGGTCAATATGGCACAATGAATATTATGATAACTGGCAGACTCACTATTAATGGCAAACTTCATTTCTGTACAAACATGACGTAATTGTCGATGTATATCACTCCATTCACGCATTCGCATATAAGACAAAAAGTTTTGCTGACATAATTTTCTCATTTTATTTTGCGACAGTTTTTTTATTTGTTTTTGATAAAAATACCAAAGATTAATAAACCATAAGAAATCTGAATTTTCATCATCAAATTGTTCATGAGACTCATCTGATTTTTGCTGTTTATCTATAGGGCGTTCTCTCGGACTTTGAATACTTAAAACAGCAACGATGATTAATATTTCATTCAGACAATTAAAATCATTCGCGGCAATTAATAATCTTGCGTGTCTTGGATCTAGTGGAAATCTCGCTATATTTCTACCGATGGAAGTAAGTTTGTCCTGTTTATCCAGTGCGTTGATTTCTTGTAACACTCGCATGCCGTCATTGATTAATTTCTTCTCAGGTGGATTAATGAAAGGAAAATCTTCAATTTTACCGATATTCAATGCTTTCATTTGTAAAATTACAGAAGCCAAATTAGTACGCAATATTTCCGGCTGCGTGTATTCGCTACGGGACAAATAATCTTCTTCACTATATAAACGAATACAAATGCCTTCACTTGTTCGACCACAACGACCCTTGCGTTGATTTGCTGCCGCCATTGATACTTTTTCTATAGGCAAACGTTGCACTTTACTTCGATAACTATAACGACTGATTCGCGCCATACCGGTATCAATAACATAACGGATATCTGGAATAGTCAACGATGTTTCAGCAATATTAGTCGCCAGCACAATATGACGACGTTTATGTGGTGCAAATATTTTGTTTTGTCTGGATGAACTTAAGCGTGCATAAAGTGGAAAAATATCTGTATCAGCTAAGTTTTGTTTTCGGAGAAATTTATCTGTCTCATGAATTTCCCCTTCTCCCTCCAGAAAAATGAGAATATCTCCCATATCAAATGACGTCAGTTCACGTATGGCATCCAGCATAGCGCCTTCGCGCCCAGGAGATTCTTCATCACTCTCTTCATCACCAATCGGTCGATATAGGATATCAACCGGCCAACTTCGCCCTGAAACTTCGATTATTGGTGCATCGTTAAAGTGTTCTGAAAAACGAGTGACATCAATAGTGGCAGAGGTAATGATGACTTTTAAATCTGGCCGCTTGGGTAACAGTTGTTTTAGATAACCGAGGATAAAATCAATATTTAGACTACGCTCATGTGCCTCATCGATAATCAAGGTATCATATTGATTTAAATAACGATCTTGTTGAAGTTCAGCTAACAAAATACCATCCGTCATTAATTTAATATAGGAGTGTTTATTCGTAACATCCTGGTGTCGTATTTTATAGCCCACGTGAGTTCCCAGCTCGGATTCGAGCTCATCAGCAATTCGTTTAGCCACTGTTTTTGCAGCGAGACGCCTTGGTTGGGTATGTCCAATAAAACCCTCAATTCCACGCCCCAGCTTTAGACATAATTTGGGAAGCTGCGTGGTTTTACCCGAGCCCGTTTCACCGCAAATTATCAGAACCTGATTTTTCTCCAATGCATTGGAAATTTCATCGATATGCTGATTGATAGGCAAATCATCACTGAAATGAGCATTAGGTAACTTTGCTATTCGATCTAGCCTGACTTGAATTGAGGCATCAATTTTACGACTTAATGCATTCCACTCAGATTGCGTCGTTTTAGACCGCTTTCGACATTGCTCAAACTGTCGCGTGAGATTAAAGCGATCCGATGTACGCACCTCAGCAAAACGCTGTCGAATCTTGTCAATCTGCTCTGATTTTTTATCTGTTTTATTCACAATGAAAGCAATTCAAGGGTTTAATTAATTATTAAGGATAACTAATCTAATTTCTTACCTTTAATCAAGTATTTATTTAAATTTTGTTGGCGGACTGGTAGGATAATGACTCATAAAATATTAATATTATCAAAACAGTATTTTCTACGTTAAGTACTAATAAATTACAAATAATATCAATAAATTAAACTAATTTTCTCGAATTGTTCGAACTGGAGATATCTTAACGTATGGCACTTGAATTTGAATTAGCAGGATCACAAATTGATGGCGCTAGAGACTATCAAGAAGATGCGTTTCTAATTACGCACCTAACCGATGCGAGTGGCAATCCAAGTGCGCTTGTTATCATAGCCGATGGTATGGGTGGGCATGCCGCTGGAAATGTTGCCAGTAACATGGCTGTCCAAGCGTTTAACAAACATGTCTCCGCTAATTATCCCTCAGAAAACATTGCAGAAATTCTCGAACAAGCTGTCATAAAAGCAAACAATTCAATCAAAGAAACTGTGGCCGAAACACCTGCATTATCAGGTATGGGTTGCACCATGGTAGCTGCCATTCTTGAAGAAGGAAATATGTGGTGGGCCAGTGTTGGTGACAGCCATTGTTATCTTGTCCGCGATAGAGAATTAGTCAAAAAAAATGCTGACCATAGCTACGGTGGCTTTCTCGATAGAATGGAAGCAGATGGAACCCCTGTAGAGCCAGAACCAGGCCTGTCTCGCAATATGCTAATGAGCGCTGTCACTGGTGAAGACATCAACGAGATCGATGTGCCAGCTAATCCTTTTGAATTACAGGCGGGCGATAAAGTACTGTTATGTAGTGATGGACTGGATACTTTAAGTGCAGGCAAAATTATTCAGTATTCAGACTGGTCAGATTCACCCAAAGAATGTGCTGATGCACTAATGGAAGCGGTTGAAGAGGCAAATATGCCGCGGCAGGATAATACGACCGCCGTCGTAGTAAATGTAAAAGAATTGGACGCTGTTCCAGCAGCTGTAGAAACTGAAGAGACAAGCACAGAAGATATAGGTGAATCGACAGCCGAAATATCCGTTGGGGAAGTTGCTGCGGCAGAAGACGCAACCGTCACTCCTACTCCTGTAGAAGTTAAACCAGAAATCACTACTCAGCAGGAACCTGATAATTTTGATGAGCCAAAAAGTAAAACCGGTCTATTTATAGGAATTGCTGCCGCAGTCATCGTCATGATCGGTGCGGGTTTTTTCATGATGGGCGGAAAACCCACGCAACAAGCAGAACCAATGCTTGCCGAAGTTGAAGCAGAAACGGAATCAGAAGCAGAAATTATAGAAGATGAAGCCTCAGACGACGGACAAGAAGAAGTAACTGAAACCGTGGTTGAAAAAGCAAGCCCTGAAGAAGTAAAAAAATCTGTGGCTGTAACAAAACCCGAAAAAGCAGAAGCGAAAGCAGAATCAGGAAAAACAATTCAAGATAGTTTGAAATCAGGTGGCAAAGCGCCCGTCATGGTGATAATACCTGCAGGTAAATTCAACATGGGTAGTACCAGTTCTAGAAATTCAAATGAACGACCTCGTCACGAAGTGACAGTTGATCAATTTGCAATTAGTCAACATGAAATCACTTTTGCCGAATATGATGCTTTTGCTAAAGCAACAAATCGCAAAATTCCAGATTCACTTTATATGGACAGAGCCACACATCCTGTTGTTTTTGTTTCCTGGGATGATGCTTACTATTACACCAAATGGCTTTCCGAAGAAACGGGTGAACGATACAAACTTCCTAGCGAAGCAGAATGGGAATACATGGCCTCTACCGGGAAAAAGAGCACGTTCTGGTGGGGTTATGATGAAGAACCCAATCGGGCTCATTGCTTTGGTTGTGGTACAGGTCTTGATCCACGTAAACCTACTAAAGTAGGTAGTTTCGGAGCTAACGCATTTGGCGTGTATGATACAGCAGGTAATGTTAGCGAATGGGTACATGATTGTTGGCACGATAATTACAATGGTGCACCAAAGTATGCCGAAGCATGGGAAGGTGGTGATTGTAGCTACCGTGCAGTAAGAGGCGGAGCGTATAGCACGCCACCACAATCAATTCGAAATGTAAAACGAGACAAATTTAAATCTGACAAAGCCTACGACCACATAGGCATACGTGTTCTCAGAAAGGTACGTTAAGCCTTTATACCTCGTACTTTTCATCTTAATTATCACTGTGACCCAGAAGCATATCGGGTTCTATTCTGTCACGAAGCAACTGTTTTAATTCTTTTGACTCAGGAAATCGCCCCTGCTTTTTTCGCGAAAATATTTCTTCACCATCCACCAACACAGTAAATACACCACCTGATGATGGAATCAATGCTAGCTCTCCTACCTTATCCGTAAATGTCATTAATAATTCCTGTGCAATCCAGTTTGCCCTAAGGATAAAGCGACATTGAGTACAGTAATGAATTTCTATCCGCGGTGAATTATTTTTTGCAACCATTTCTATTTTGACACCTCTAATGTGAGAAATAGGTAAATTGGAGTCAGGTCATGTCATCAATAACTAAAAACAGTGTTTATTTAATAACACTCTTACTGCTATTTCCAATGAGTGCATTTGCCGATATAAAAATTATTCTGGGCACACCTGCCTATAAATATCAGCATAATTATGCTAATCATTATTCAAACAATCATCACTATAAAAAACACAAATATAATAAATATAATTTCGCTCGCTATTCATACCGAAACTACAATTATAATTCTTACAACAATACTGCGCATAGTAAATATAAAAGACGCAATTACAATCCTTACTCAAACTATAGATACAATCATCAACTTTATCCATATAAACACCGGCATAGTAACCATAACTATCGATACGGCTCTAACAAACGCTATTATAAGCCGTATTCAAAACATCAAAAATATAATCGCTATCAACAGGCTTACAAACAGGGCTTCCATGATGGCTATCGGCAAAAACATAAGAAAAGAACTTTTAAATTGGGTAACTAAACAGCAATATTCGTAATAATATAGGTCTCCTTTAATACAAATCGAGTAAACTAGACAGCCACTTTATAAAAAAATCATAACGAATGAAAAGCTGGCAGGAGAGTTTTCGAGCGTTCTTACACCCACGTGTAATTACCATGTTATTTTTTGGTTTGTCTGCCGGCATTCCTTTATTGCTTATATTTTCTTCTTTAGGTCTATGGTTACGTGAAGCTGGACTTGAACGTTCTACTGTTACATTTTTTAGTTGGGCAGCACTAGGGTATTCATTTAAATTTGTCTGGGCACCATTAGTCGACTGTCTCCCTCTTCCTTTTCTTACTCGAAAATTTGGAAGAAGAAGAGCGTGGATACTTATTTCCCAGTTTGCCATCATTACCGCCATCTTATTAATGGGGATGACCGATCCTGCGTCAGGAACAACTCAACTGAATATTATGGCTTTAGCTGCGGTGATGCTCGGTTTTTCTTCTGCTACACAAGACATTGTTATCGATGCCTACAGAATAGAGTCGGCCTCTTCTGAACTGCAAGCATTAATGTCTTCAACCTATATTGCTGGCTATCGAATAGGAATGCTTATCGCTGGTGCAGGCAGTTTATTTATTGCCAGTTCACTAGGTTCTGAGATGGGCAGCTACAATTATCAAGCATGGCAAAGCACCTACGCCTGTATGGCAGCAGTCATGCTCGTCGGTGTATCAACTACTCTTATAGTCAATGAACCCGAAAATAACCGACAAAGTCAAAATAAATATTCGAGTAATACTTATATTAAATTTTTTATTATCTTTCTAATTGCTGTTACCGGTTTTATTATATCGTTTCTATTAAGTGCCGATATAGCTGCGAATTTGAAAAGCAATTTTGCCAGCATAGTAAACAATCATGCTATTTCTAACTTTTGCATAGAATTATTACGATTGACTCTGGGAATAATAATCGCTTTATCAATAACTCTATTATCAATAAAAATTAAATTCATCGATAAGCAAGTGATTAACAAAAGCTATGTCGCGCCTATCAAAGATTTTTTCCAACGCTACGGACTTAAGATCGCAATCTTATTATTAGCGCTAATTGGTTTATATAGGATATCTGACATCGTACTCGGCGTGATTTCCAATATATTTTACCAGGACATCGGCTATAGCAAGATAGAGATTGCTTCTATCGTAAAAACCTTTGGTTTATTTATGACTCTGCTTGGCGGTTTCCTGGGTGGCATTTTATCTGTGCGTTTTGGCGTAATGAAAATATTATTTGTTGGTGCTCTATTAACAGTATTAACCAATCTCTTATTTATGTTGCTTGCAATTAAAGGTTATGACATTACCTTGCTCTACTTTGTCATTTCAGCAGATAACTTGTCAGCGGGGATCGCTAGTGCTGCTTTTGTTGCTTTTCTATCTCGCCTGGTCAACGTTTCTTTCACCGCCATGCAGTTTGCGATATTTACATCATTGATGACTCTTATCCCCAAGCTTATAGGTGGATACTCTGGTTCAATAGTAGAAAATATCGGTTACACACAATTCTTTTTAATCGCATCCTTGATTGGCTTGCCCGTATTGTGGATTATTTATTTGGCAAACAGACATCTAAAGTTTGAATAGCAAATAATGGCAACAGAGATAGAAAGAAAATTTTTACTCGCGAATGATAATTGGCGACAAGATGCTAACCAAGGCATTCATATGATTCAGGCTTATATGGGTAGTAATGAAAAAAGTTCTATCCGCATCAGAATTCATGATGACTCGGCAAATCTAAATATCAAGAGTAAAACTCTAGGTATTCAACGTAGTGAATACGAATATTCAATTCCTTTGGATGATGCTAGAGAAATACTTGCATCACTCTGCGACAAACCCTACATTGAAAAAACACGTTTTCATGTCATACATGACCAGCATAAATGGGAAATCGATGTTTTTTCTGGAGACAACGAAGGTTTAGTCGTTGCAGAGCTGGAATTAAATTCAGTTGATGAAAGTTTCACTCGGCCAGATTGGCTAGGTGAAGACGTCTCAGATGACCCTCGATATTACAATATTTGCCTGGTCAACCACCCTTACAAAGATTGGTAGCTGTTCAAACGCGGCACAATGCGACAAAATTATGTAAATTATTGTTATTTATTATATTTCGCTGTGTTATTGACCTATTTTTGATAAAATCTCCCATTCATTAAGCGCAGCCGCTAAAATACAACTATTACCTATTTTGTCATTAACTGGATATGGACGTAAGAAAAAACAATTCAGAAGAAGTGCTCATCGATAAGTTTAATCGCGTTGTCGATTATCTACGTATTTCTGTCACCGATCGTTGTGACTTCCGCTGCGTTTATTGTATGGATGACGAAATGCAATTTGTTCCTCGCGCTCAATTATTAACGCTTGAGGAAATATCTAGAATTGCCCAGGCATTTACTGAACTTGGTGTTAAAAAGATTCGCATTACCGGCGGCGAACCACTGATTCGGCGCAATATCATCAAATTATTTGAAGACCTGGGTCAATTACCAGGATTACAGGAATTAGTCACCACCACTAATGGTTCACAACTTACCAAACTGGCACAACCATTAAAAGATGCTGGCGTAAAACGGCTCAATATCAGTCTTGATTCACTTGATGCAGAAAAATTTAAACGTATAACTCGCGTTGGTGATTTAAATCAGGTTCTTGCCGGTATTGACACCGCATTAGCAACGGGTTTTGAAAAAATAAAAATTAATGCGGTTATTTTAAAGAACCGAAATCATGATGAAGTTATTGATCTGGTTCAATATGCCAGTGAACGTGGTATGGATATTAGTTTTATCGAAGAAATGCCGCTAGGCGTAATTGGCGATCATGATCGTGCCGAAGCCTATTATTCCAGTGATGAAATAAGAAACGATCTGGAAAAGGTCTACGAACTCATTCCTACTACAGAAACAACCAATGGTCCTTCAAAATACTATAAAGTCACCGGGACAAATTCTAGAGTCGGCTTCATTTCACCCCATAGCCATAATTTCTGTGAAGACTGTAATCGCGTCCGTCTTACTTGTGAAGGTCGTTTATTATTATGTCTGGGACAAGAGCATTCCGTTGACCTTCGCAAAATACTACGCGCTTACCCTGAAGATAATGAAAAATTAAAACAAACGATTCGTGACTCTATGTCGATTAAACCAAAAGGTCATGAATTCGATTTAACTACAAAGCCGATCATCTTCCGACATATGAATGTAACAGGGGGTTAGAATTGTCTGACACCTATCGTCCGGAAATGACAAATGCCGGACTCTCACCTACATGCGCAGTTCTAGCGACTGATGAATATCAGAACACACGCGAATTGCATATCGCTGAAGAACGTCCTCTCACAATTTATATCGATAGCTATGAAATAGTGACCTTGATGACACTCGGCACGCAACCCGAGATGCTGGCCCTGGGTTATATTAAAAACCAGGGTTTGGTTAACGATCTTAAAGAAATAAAATCAGTACAAGTCGATTGGGAAGTGAATGCAGTTGCTATAACAAGTTTTAGTGAACGTGATGACTGGACAGATAAATTGGGGCCACGAATTGTTACCACTGGATGTGGTCAAGGAACGGTTTTCGGTAACATCATGGAGCAATTAGATGACCTTGATATACAAGACTGCAAACTTAAACAATCTGACTTATATGTATTATTAAAAAATCTAAGCAGCCACAATGATGTTTATAAAAATGCCGGAGCGGTACATGGTTGTGCATTATGTCAGGGAACTGAAACATTAATTTTCATAGAAGATGTCGGAAGACATAATGCTGTCGATGCTATTGCAGGGAAGATGTGGTTAGAAGATATATCAGGGCACGATAAAATATTTTATACCACGGGTCGTTTAACTTCTGAAATGGTTATTAAAGTTGCACAAATGAAAGTACCTGTACTTTTATCCCGTTCTGGTATCACACAAATGGGACTTAATCTTGCCCGTGATTTGAATATTACGTTGTTATCCAGAGCCAAGAATAAACACTTCCTGATATATAATGGCAAAGAAAATATTGAATTTGATACCAAACTTCCAGCCAAACGAGAAGTAGCTAACATCAAACAAGATTAGTAAAACCTGAACATGAAAAATATTTTAAAAAAGGATATTACTGGCGTCATATTGGCTGGCGGCCAAGCACGTCGTATGCAAGGTCAAGATAAAGGTTTAATTCTATTAAATGACAAACCTATGATTGAATACGTTATAGAAATTTTGAAGCCACAGGTTGGAGTGCTATTAATCAATGCTAATCGAAATCATGATCAATATGCAAAGCACGGTTTTGATATTATTTCTGATGAACTAAGCGGTTATTGCGGGCCACTAGCTGGAATGGCTAGTTCACTAAATAAAACAGAAACAGTGTATATGTTAACCGCCCCTTGCGACTCACCTTTTATCCCTGACGATCTTGTTCAACGTCTTATCACATCTTTAGAATCTAAGAATGCAGATATCAGCGTCGCACATAATGGTGAACGTATGCAGCCCGTGTTTTGTTTGATGAAAAAAGAATTACTACCATCTATGAACGATTTTCTTAACCAGGGCGAAAGAAAAATTGATAAATGGTTTAATCAACATGCTTTGGCTATCGCTGATT
>CAZGBJ010000004.1:0-42130 GCA_964523895.1 uncultured Enterobacteriaceae bacterium | reverse complement strand
GGCGAAAGAAAAATTGATAAATGGTTTAATCAACATGCTTTGGCTATCGCTGATTTTTCAGATATTCCAAAAACATTTGATAATTTAAATACCCTTGAAGATATCAAAGCAGTTGAAAGTACTTTATGAAGAATATCAAGACAATAGTTCCTATCATTGGTTTTGCTGCCTACAGTGGCACAGGAAAAACGACTCTATTAATTAATATAATCCCGTTATTAAAAAAACGCAGTCTTGAAGTCGGCGTAATCAAGCATGCTCATCATACTTTTGAAATTGATCAGCCCGGCAAAGACAGTTATGAAATAAGAAAGGCCGGAGCCAGCCAAATGTTAATTGGCTCAAAAAAACGCTGGGCACTGATGGTTGAACAAAATGAAGAAGATCAACTAACGCGTTTGGAGGAATACATAGCACAACTTGATCAAAACAAGTTGGATCTGATTATGGTGGAAGGCTTTAAACCCGAAGCCATTCCAAAAATAGAACTACACCGCCCTAGTTTAGGACACCCATTGATTTCCACTACAGATGAAAGTGTCATAGCCATTGCCAGTGATGCACCACTATCCGAAAAAAGTGAACTAACTATTTTGGATTTAAATAATTACGAATCTATTGTTGAATATATTATTAACAATATCTGTAGTGACAATGACAGGAAAGCAAGCCATGTCTAAAAATACAATAAACAAAGATCCAAGTTGCATGAATGATTATGATCCGGAATCAATCACGCCAGATAAAGCGCTCGAAAACATTTTTAAAACAATTATCCCTGTTAAAGAAACCGAAACTGTTCCTGTTAGAGAAGCCTTGGGACGAGTTTTAGCAAACAATATTAAATCTGAAATAAATGTCCCTTCCGCTAGAAACTCCGCAATGGACGGTTATGCAATCAATTCAGCCGGCATTCCTACTGAAGGGATTAAACAATTGCAGATGATAGGAACAAGTTTTGCCGGGAAACCATTTAAAGACAGCATAAAATCAGACGAATGTGTTCGTATCATGACCGGTGCAATCATGCCTGATAATGCTGACACGGTAGTTATTCAGGAAAACGTAGAAGTATCTGACAATAAGATATCAATAGCCTCAGATGAAAAACCCGGTTCAAATGTACGCCAAGCAGGAGAAGACCTCGCAATTGGTGATCTTGTTCTGGAAAAAGGAATGAAATTAACGCCGGCAGATATTGGTTTATTAGCCTCATTAGGCATTCCTGAAGTTTCTGTATTTCGTAATTTAAAAGTCGCCTTTTTTTCAACTGGAGATGAGTTACGTTCTGTTGGCGAAGAACTAGAAACTGGTGATATCTACGACAGTAATCGTTATACCTTATTCGGCATGCTTTCGAGACTAGCTATTGAGATTATCGACATGGGTGTCGTTAAAGATGACAAACAATTACTGGAAGATGCCTTTGCTGAAGCTAAAGGAAAAGTAGATGTATTAATCACCTCCGGTGGCGTCTCTGTTGGCGAAGCAGATTACGTAAAAGAGACCTTATTAAAACAAGGTGAAACAAAATTCTGGAAAGTCGCCATGAAACCCGGTCGCCCTCTTACTTTTGGTAAACTTGATACAACTTATTTCTTTGGTCTGCCCGGCAATCCAGTATCAGTTATGGTCACTTTCTATCAATTCGTACAACCCGCATTAAAAAAACTCATGGGCGAAACTTATTGCTCTCCAATTATGATGAAAGTGCCGTGTGTTTCTGAATTAAAAAAACGTCCCGGTCGTGTTGAATATCAACGTGGCGTATTGGCACAAGATGAAACTGGCAGAATGATTGTGCGAAAGACGGGGAAGCAAGGCTCAGGAATATTACGTTCTATGGCTGATGCAAATTGCTTTATCGTCCTACCATTGGAAAGCGAAGGTGTAAAACCTGATGAACTAGTTAATGTGCAATTATTTCATGGGATAGTTTAATGTAAATTTTTATTTATTTCATTTACGATTAAATTACTAAACGGCAAAGCACAAGTAAAAGCGGGAGATACAGCATTTAATACATGGAACGATTTATCATCACCTTCATATTTAAAATCCATTTCTAATGTTCTCGTTTTCACATTAATGAGCTGCGCACGTATACCCGGTTTGCCCCATTGTTTAAAATCATCCTTATTAATATTTTTCAATAACGTCCCTGCGAGTTGAACCAGTTTCTTTTTTGAATATTTTTGCATTTCTTTAAATGCCAGTTTTCTGAAATCAAAATTATTAGCTAAAAACAAACTGGCATCGATACCGATAATATCAATCAACTCTTTTAAATCGAACTGTTCCAGTCCAGTATAATTCTCTCGCCAAAAAGCTGGAATGGCTGTTGGCCCTATCTTGGTTTTACTTTCTACGGTTACTGTAAAATGCACTCCCAGAAATGGATTACGTAAATCAGGAACAGGATACACATTGGTATTTAACTTAAGCCCGTCATCATTAGCGTAGAGATACAAACCTTTAAAAGGTAATATTTTATAATCCTGAGAAAACCCATAATCACGTGCGACCTTATCCGCATACAAACCGGCTGCATTAAGCATATAACCCGTTTCAAATTCACCTTTACTGGTAAGAACCTTGTTATTTATTCGTTTAACATAGGCCGTATCATTCAATAATGTGATTCCTGCATTAGCAACATCTTGTTGAATCGACTGCACAACTTTCATGGGACTAACAGTTGCTGTAGTCGGCGACCAAAGTGCACGTTCATAAGTATAAGCTTGCGCTTCTATTTCAGCCGCCTGTTCTGCTGAAATTATTTCCAGTTCAACATTATTTACTTGGCCACGTTGATATAATTCATCCAGCCCTTTCAATTCTTCTTCATTTCGTGCAACCACTAATTTACCGCAATGATTAATGGTTAATTCTTTTTCTTCACAATATTGCCGCCATGCGAAATTACCATCACGACATAATTTCGCTTTTAATGAATCTGCTGTGTAATAAAATCCGGCGTGTAGAACACCACTGTTTCGTCCACTTGCATGCGCGCCGGGCTGGGATTCTTTTTCAATAATGGTGATACTTGAATCAGAGAATTGTTTTTTTAATTCAAGCGCAATAGTAAGACCGATGATTCCGGCCCCGATGATTAGAAAATCAGGGTGTTTATCTAAAGACATGTATTAGTTAGAAACCAGACGTGTTTTTTTCAACCCATTTCGCGCCAGATGATGTTTCTTCTTTTTTCCAGAATGGCGCGCCGGATTTTAGTTGTTCCATTATTGCACGACAGCTTTCAAAAGCATCTTTGCGATGCGCAGACCATGCTGCAACTAAAACAATATCTTCACCAATTTTTACTTTGCCGATTCGATGCAATATTATTAAATCCAATAGATTCCATTTTTCTATAGCTTCTTTAGCAATAGTTTCCAGGTGTTTTTCTGTCATACCCGGGTAATGTTCTAGCGTCATGAAGGTTACTTTTTTATCTTCATTGAAATCACGCATCGTTCCAACAAAACTAGCGGTGGCACCGTATTTACCAGCTAACTCCAGACTATCCAGATAAGACTGCATTTCCTGATAGGCATTAAATGATTCTTTTCGAAGTTCGATCAACATGGATTAAATTAGCCTCCGGTAACCGGCGGGAAAAAAGCCACTTCATCTCCTGACTTAAGTTGATGTTCTGATTTCACATACTCCATATTGACTGCCATCATGACATTATCAAATTCAATATGTTTGCTTTCAATAATCGATTGCCACAATTTACTGACAGAACTATTTTCCTCTATATCAACAACTGAACTGGCCTCTCCCATTAATTCACGTAAACTGGCAAAATATTTAACGGATACCTGCATGTGTTTGACCTATTTATATATCTAAAAGCTGAATTTAAGTAATATTAAGGGTGTCTTCAAAAATAGTGATTTTTTTGTGAGAGCGAGGCGGCAGTGCACGGAGAACCGTAATGTATAAGTAATACATGAGGATTCGAGTACGCTGCCAACGACGCTATCGCGAAAAAAGCACATTTTCGAAGATACCCTTAGAAATTATATCAAAGAGATGAGTTTATATATGTCTAAATTAACGCATTTTAACGAACAGGGCGCAGCTCATATGGTCGATATTGGTGACAAATCAGTAACACACCGCATCGCTATAGCCAGCGGTTCTATCAGCATGGAGGCCGAAACACTGTCGTTAATTAAAGAAGGCGGTCATAAAAAAGGAGATGTATTAGGTATTGCCCGTACTGCCGGAATTATGGCTGCAAAGAAGACATCTGAATTAATCCCCCTTTGTCATCCAATTTCACTTACGCATATTAATATTGATTTAGATATTGATGAAGGTAATTCATCCGTTTATTGCGAATGTCGTGCAGAAACGGATGGCAAAACTGGTGTTGAAATGGAAGCAATCACCGCCGTACAAATTACGCTGTTAACAATTTACGACATGTGTAAAGCCGTTGATCGAGGCATGATTATTTCTGATGTCCAATTGTTAAAAAAATCTGGCGGGAAATCCGGAACTTGGGAAAAATAATTATAAACATCTAAAACATGGCTGCTTCTAACGACTATATTGCTGGTGTTTTCAGACCTCAAAATGAAATTCGCAATGCATTAAAAAAAGGTCATTTTTTTTGGACGATTGAATTCGTTGCTTCATCAGATCAGTTATTACAAGACAATCTTGTAACTATCGATGATTTTGTCCGCGAATTAGCAAGAAGACCCGAAGTGGCCGGTTTCTCCGTAACAGATCGAGTTCATTCAGATAACGATCCTAATCCCGTGATGATGGCTCAACATATTCGTGACCACAGTGGCACTCAACCACTGGTACATTGGTCTGGTAAAGATAGAACACTATCCAATCTTGAAAATTCACTTGATGAGATGAAACAAGCTGGGTTGGAAAATATGCTGCTGTTAACGGGTGATAAGCTTCAAACACCACCTGATGATAGGCGTCCGCGTTATCTTGAATCAGTTGCCGCAATTCAGTTTGTAAAAACCAGAATGCCAGACATTATTGTTGCCTCGGCCCTTAATCCGTTCAAATATCACGAAGAAGAAGCTATGGCGCAATATCTGAAACTGGGAAAAAAGATTGCTGCCGGCACGGACTTTATCATTACCCAAATTGGCTTTGATATTAAAAAATTTGAAGAAGCGCTGTTCTGGATGGATACACGTGGTTATCGCGTGCCTATGGTCGCTAATATTATGGCATTATCCGCCGCTCGTTCTCGCTTCATTCGCAAACATCAACTTGCCGGTGTCACCATTAGTGATTCCTATCACGAGTTCTTACAGAAAGAAGTCGAATTATTTCCAGAACAAGCCCAAGCACGCGTATTAAGAAGAACAGCTTTATTGGTATTGGGTTTGCGAATGTTAGGTTATTCCGGCGTTCAACTTACAGCGATTCATACTGTTGAACAGCTAATGACTTTGCACAATCAAATCGATTATCTTGCTAAAAAGTGTCCTGACAGAGTAAGTTGGAACAAAGCATGGGAAGAAGCACTGACTCTACCTAAGGGGTTTCATGCTGATCCGGTTCCGCCAAATGCCTGGTATATGTCTAGTCATATGGTCAATCGACCAAGTAGTCATGCGCCTATAAAAGATAAGTTTAAATATCGCAGCATGAAATGGATGCATAGCTTTTTATTTGATAACGGCCTCGGTGCAAAAATATTAAGCAAGCTGGTTAAAAATATAAAACGGCATAGTAAAGCTGATCACTGGCTGGAACGTTTCGAAAGAATGATTAAAGCACCGCTGTTTGGTTGTGAAACCTGCGGCATGTGTCGTCTGGCTCAAACCCAATATGTCTGTCCAGAAACCTGCCCTAAAGGACTTGCCAACGGTGCCTGTGGTGGCACAAACAGAAACACCTGTGAATTCGGTGACCGCGAATGTATACACAGTCGCAAATATCGTATTGCTAAAGATGCCAATATTCTCAATCAATTGGAACAGTGGCTAATTAAATCTGTTGAAGAGAATAATAGAGGAACTTCTTCGTGGCCTCCTCATTTTCGTGAAGAAAGCCCTCTAATTAATGAAACTGATTCAAATAATAGAGATTAGTCGTATTTGATATATTTAAACCTGGGATCATCCGGCGTTCCATCCAGTGCGCTTCCCTCTTCTGTTGCTGGCTGCCATTGAATAACTTCTTCAATTTTTTTCGCTAGTTCGAAATCTTTATCTGTCACGCCTTTAGCAGCATGATTCATCAATTTTACAATAACAAAGGCATACGACACCGTTAAATCAGGATGATGCCAAGCTGCTTCAGCAAGATGACCCACTGTATTCACCACCATTAAGGTCGCTTTCCAGCCACTGGTTTTATACTTACGACGAATCCAGCCATTTTCATATTTCCAGTTGGGTAACTCATCGTTTAAACGAGATTCGATCTCTTCTTCCGTATAAGTTTCGTCTTTTCCTTGTTTACGCCATTGAGCCATAATTTACCACCTTAAATGCTTGCTTCTATATATTGAGTATTATGAAAGGGATTGAATTTTGAAAAAGGAACTGCTTCCCTAATATTTTTAACTTGTTCTGCATTAACTGTTTTCACTCTGTCGTTTCCTGAACATAAGGCACCTCGAAAACCAAGATAGTCTGAATTCAATTTAAGAAGTGACTGTATATTTTCAAAGTTTAATGATCCGGCAAGCCCTGTAAGTAAATTAAACTTCTTTGCTGTTTCCACAAAACTTTGTAATTCATCTTCGTTTAAAATAGCCAGCAGATTTTTACCTTTCTTCTCTTTAGTATCTAACATTATGCCAACTATCCCTGTTTGCAATAGCGATGCAATTGATGCTTCTCCTTGATAATTTTCAGCAAATAAAACTATCACTAATTTAATACCATTGTTTGCCGCATCAGTAATCGTCTTAATAAAGTAATCTGATGGATTAACATCAAACAAACCTACCTTTACATAATCAACACCGGTGTCAGCCATATTAAAAATATAGTCTAAAAGTTTTGAATCGTCTGAATTAATATCACCAATAGTGGCACTAGTAAGAATTTCACCGTTAATAATTTTTACAATGTCTTTAACCGAGTTTATTTCAAGTGCGCCTAATGCGCCTTCTTGCGGGTTTTTGATGTCGATAATATCAACGCCTGCATCAAACACGACTTTAGCCTCGGCAACTGAATTAACGCTGGCTAACATACCCGTCATGCTGTTTCACTCTCTCTGGCTTCTTGCATAAAGCGTTCAATTTTTTCCATTAGCCATTGCCAGGCGATTTTTTCATTCTCACCTGCTGTTTTATCTATTGCTATGGTTAAATATTCTAATTCTTGCTCTATTTTTTCTCTTGATAACATATGTAATCGACTAACAAGTATTGCTGCTTCAACTACAGCCGATTGTGCTCGATTAAATCCTTTGAATGCTGAATGCGTTACTTCTACAACGGGTTTTAAATAAAATTGTGGACGAAGTTCATCGTCTTCGAAAGATTCCATTTCAAGCTCAAGGTGGCTTAATGCTGCTTGCAGACGTTGCCCTGTTATTCTTTCTGTTGGTAATAATGGCCATTCTTTTCGACCCGTTAAACAACCGGCAAAAATACGAACATCATCAATTCGATTTACAGTAGCAGACTTATTTCTCTGTATATTTTCCAGTGTCGCAGAAGGTTTAAATGGCGCAATAATAATTAAGCCCTTTTCTTCACGAATACCCATAGGCGCGATATGAGTCGTCCCATCTTCATTCTGTGTTGTGACAATTATTTCCTGGATCATTTTGATTTCTTTTTCCGTTCTCGACTGGCCTTTAGTGTACTACCTTCTGCTTTATATTCTGCCTTATTTTCTAACGATTCTTTCCGTAATTCTTTCATTGCATGTGCTGCGCGCGAATCCTGATCTTTTTCTTCTTCCGACTTCGTATTGACACAAACACCCCAATCCAATTCCTCGTCTTGCATATAAGATTTTCCTAACTGCCATGCAATTTGAGCTTTGGCTAATTCAACGCCCATATAAAACGCATGAGGTGCATCATCCTGTAATGGATCCAGTTTTGGAAACAATTCAAATGGATTTTGGCTAGATTCTATTCCGTCACGATTATAGACATGAATACCTTCTTCGCTAACCTGAACACGATAACTCGGATCTTTTACTTCTTGATAAAATTCATTTATTTCATCTGCATTATATGGAAATGGTTTTCTTGAGTGCATGCCTAGCAAAGAACTGTCTAAACCTTTTGGCAAGCTATCATCTCTTTTTGCAGCAAACATAATGCGTCGCGCCATATCAGCTTCACTTACAGCAGTGCGGCAATGTGGACTCACTTCCGTTACCAAAACAGCATTTAAATCCATTTCCGAGATCATGCCAAACAACATGGCATTAATTCCGGTTGTATCCGCTTCGGTTAACTCAGTAAGATTGCCTATGCCCATCATTATTTTTATATCAGGGCAATTTTGACGTAATTCATGATATCGAATCACCGACTTTGTAAAACCAAAGTGAATAGGATCTAATATCGCATCAGCATAAAAAGGACTATCTTTTTCAGCAAATTTTTCTATTGCTCGATATAGAGAGTCCATATCACCATGATTTTCCGGAATCAATATTGGAATCGAATCGACTTCATCAGCAATCCACAACGTACTCTCTTTTAAACTTAGCAAATAATCTGCCCCTGCTTTACCGCCACGTAGCAAATCATCTTCTTCAAGAGAATCAACACTAACTTTAAAGCCAGCATCATGTAATGCTTTTACTGTGTCTTCTAAATGAGGAAATGAGGTATCTGGTAAACAACCGACATCAATCACATCTGCTCCATCACGGCGGTATTTATTAGCCCGTTGCAAGATATTGTCTATCGTTACCATTGGCGCATCGACAATTTCAGCAAAAATTTCAACACTCTGCTGACTTAGATCGACTGGCTTACAATCTCTTCCAAAAAAAGCAGGTAAATCTTTAAGGTCAATTGTTCCCCTAATACATTCAACACCGAGTGCTTCTGAAGCCATCGATAAGTCACCTCGACAGAGTCCCGGCACAATGACCTTATCAACACCTTTTAAATCAGTTAAACGCCGCGTCATCATCTGAGCCGTCATTAATGCAGCAACGCTGACACCAATATTACGAATCTCATAGGTAAATTCTGTCGGTGCCATCTCCTTAAGAATATTCTCCAGTCGCTTTTGCGCCAGCTTGCCAGTAAGAAAAAGGATATGTTCTTGTGTTGAGTCATGCATAAACGATTATTCTGGAATCCTTAGTTGAGCTTAGTCAATGAATCTTACCAAACAAATTGTAACGATTTTGTTTATACAAATAATCATAATTTTTAACCGGTCAACTGAGGAATCCAGGATTATTATAAGCAGGCAATGAATCAAAACAGAGTACTATTTTTTATGGCAAATAGTGGTTAATATGAACCATATTATTCGAATAATTACATCCAGAAAGCATTAAACATACGCTTAATATTTTCTATATTTTAGATTAAATATATTATATAACTATTTGTATTTATTATATTTATATAATATTTTTATTACAAATGATTGACTGGCATGAATATCGCTCTAGTGAATGAAATATGAATGTAGCAAAATTGATAGTTCGCCCTTATTACCTGACTCGTCTATCATGCCGGCCCACAATGACAACAAGTAAAAATAAAATTTAAAACTATGCATATACATTTGTTAGGAACAGGTGCAGGCGGTGGATTCCCTCAATGGAATTGTAATTGCCATAACTGTAAACGTCTTCGCGAAGGTACCATTAAGAGTTCAGCTCGCACACAATCTTCGATCACGATCAGTGGTAATGGTGAAGATTGGGTATTATTTAACGCTTCACCCGATATTCGTGCACAAATTGAATCTTTTCCCCCGTTACAACCTGCACGAAAAATACGTGACACCGGTATTTGCTCAATTATTTTATGTGATGGGCAAATTGATCATTCAACCGGCTTAATCATTCTTAGAGAACACGATAAACCCTGGGATGTGTATTGCACGGAAAGTGTCTATGAAGATATGACTACGGGTTATCCTATATTCAATATTCTCGGACATTTTCGTGGAGTGAACTGGCATGAGGTCAGCACTGAACTAGATTCTTTTACCATTCCTAAAGCAGACAATCTGATTTTTACTGCGGTACCACTTAAGAGCGAAGCACCACCTTACTCTCCTCACCGACACAATACCGTTCCAGGTGATAATGTCGGTTATAAAGTTGAAGATACTTCTACGGGTAAAAATCTCTTTTATGCACCAGGCTTGGGGGTCATTGAAGATCATGTTTATGACTATATGAAAAATGCCGATGTGGTTCTGATAGACGGGACAGTTTGGACCAACGATGAAATGTCGCGCCATGGCATCAGTGATAAGCTCGCCAGTGAAATGGGACATCTGGATCAATCCAGTAAAGGCGGCATCATGGAAACTTTGACCAGTCTGGAGAAACCTCGCAAGATTTTGATCCACATCAACAATACCAATCCGATATTGGATGAAGATTCTCCAGAACGGCAACAATTAAATGAAGCTGGTATTGAAGTATCATTCGATGGTATGGATATTCATATATAACGCTGGAGAATGAGTGAATGACCGAAAAAAGAACACCCTGGACACGCGAAGAATTTGAACAACAATTACGTGACAAGGAAAAGTATTACCACATTAATCATGACTTCCATATTTTAATGAATGAAGGTGGTCTTGATAAGGAAGCCGTACAAGGATGGGTAGCAAACCGTTTTTACTATCAAACAACGATTCCTGTGAAAGATGCTGCCATTATGGCGAATTGTACGGACAGAGATACGCGTAGGAAGTGGGTACAACGCATTATTGATCATGACGGTGTCGAAGGCGAAGATGGTGGTATAGAAGCCTGGTTACAATTGGCCGAAGCTGTTGGATTAACACGCGAAGAAACACTTTCTTATGAACACGTATTGCCCGGTGTCAGGTTCGCGATTGATGCTTATTTAAACTTTGCTCGTCGTGCCACCTGGCAAGAAGCAGCAAGTTCTTCATTAACCGAGCTCTTCGCTCCTAAAATCCATCAAAAACGTCTAGATAACTGGCCGGAAATTTATCCGTGGATAGATCAAAATGGATATATTTATTTTCGTAAGCGCTTGACCGAAGCACGTCGAGATGTGCAACACGGCTTAGATATTACGCTAGACTATTACACAACACGCGATGAACAAGAACGGGCCCTTGGCATTTTACAATTTAAACTCGATATCTTATGGACTATGCTAGATTGCATGTGGATGGCTTATATTGAAAAGAAACCCCCTTTTTATAATTGCTAATAGACTATGAACTCAACATTCACAAACGAATCGATAATAGAGATTGCGCCAACGTTTCGCTTTCAATGGGAAGAAATGCAAGACTGCTATGTCGTACTCTATCCAGAAGGCATGGTTAAACTTAGCCAAACTGCTGGTGAAATTATGCAACGCGTTGATGGTCAGAATAGTATTGAAAGTATTATCAAACAGATATCAGACGCATTTGACGGTGCAAATGTAGGATCAGACGTATTTAAATTTTTGGAGGTAGCCCATGACAATGGCTGGATCAGAGCAAAATAATCAAACTAAACCTTTATGGTTGTTAGCTGAACTAACTTATCGTTGCCCATTGCAATGTCCCTACTGTTCAAATCCGGTAGAGATTGCAAAGTACAAAGATGAACTCAGTACCGAAGACTGGTTCAGGGTAATGCAACAAGGTCGCAAAATGGGCGCTACACAGCTCGGTTTTTCAGGTGGCGAACCATTAGTTAGAACTGACCTTGAAGATTTAATTAAAGAAGCACGTCGTCTTGGTTATTACACCAACCTGATTACGTCAGGTGTCGGTATGGATGAAGATCGCGTTGCTGCATTCAAAGAAGCGGGGCTTGATCATATCCAGATCAGTTTCCAGGCCAGTAATGAAGAATTAAATAATTACTTAGGCGGCACCAAAACATTTCAACACAAACTTGAAATGGCCAGAGTAGTAAAGAAATTTGAATATCCGATGGTGCTTAATATTGTTTTGCATAGAAAGAACGTCGACCAGATTAAAGACATTCTGGATATGACTGTTGATTTAAATGCGGATTATGTCGAACTTGCCAGCACGCAATATTATGGATGGTCGAGAGTAAATGTTGACCAACTCTTACCAACGAAAACACAATTGAAAAATGCTGAAGCTGTGGCAATGGAATATCAGGAAAAGATGAAAGACAAAATGAAAATCATCTACGTTATTCCTGATTATTTTGAAAACCGTCCAAAGAAATGCATGAACGGTTGGGGTAATATCTTCTTAACTATTGCGCCTGATGGCAGCGCTCTTCCCTGCCATGCTGCGGGTCAGTTGCCAGGACTTGAGTTTCCTAATGTACGAGACCACAGTGTTGAATGGATATGGGATGAATCTCCTGATTTCAATAAATTCCGTGGTACATCATGGATGAAAGAACCTTGTTTATCTTGTGACGAGAAGGAAAAAGACTTAGGTGGTTGTCGTTGTCAAGCTTACATGCTGACAGGTGATGCCACTAATGCAGACCCGGTCTGCGACAAATCTCCGCATCATAAACAACTACATGATGATGTTGAACGCATAGATAAACAAGCTGGGGATAAAGAGTTTGAGGCTAAACCACTCGTTTTCAGAAACATGAAGAACTCAAAAGAGATCATTAAGAAGAAAACAACCGAAACGGTTTAGCTAGATTGATTTAATATAGCCCAGGCAACATCGGCGGCTTGGCGATTAGGTTTAACGTCGTGTACTCGAAAAATCTTAACGCCTGCTCGTACTCCTAACGCAGTGGTTGCAGTTGTTGCACCAATTAATTCATTCGCTGTATTAACAGTGCAAATTGATCCCATAAAACGTTTCCGGCTAGTACCTAGCAAAACGTTATAACCCGTTTCAACAAACGCGTTTAAATTTTTTAATAGCGTTAAATTATGCTCACATGTTTTACCAAAACCGATACCTGGGTCGATAATGATATTATTAGCATCAAGTCCAGCTTTAATACAGTCATTCACTCTGGTTTCCAGAAAATATTTTATATCTGAAACAACATCATCATAAGTTGGATTACTTTGCATTGTTCCTGGAGAACCTTGCATATGCATAATCACATAAGGACATTTTTTATCCGCACATAATCTAATAATTTCAGGGTCATCATTACCACCAGAAACATCATTTACAATTTTAGCACCTGCATCGAGTGCAGCTTCTGCTACTTTAGATCGTGTCGTATCAATACTGATTTGCACATGCTCTGGTATTGTTTCACTTATCGCTTCAATGATATGAACGACTCGTTTAATTTGCTCTTCTACATCAATCCGTTCTGAACCAGGCCGTGTTGATTCTCCACCTATATCAATAATATCTGCACCTTCATCAATCATTTTCTTTCCATGATTTACCGCTGCCTCTATATTATTAAATTGGCCTCCATCAGAAAAACTATCAGGTGTAACATTTAAAATGCCCATAATGAGCGGTTGATTATAAAACAATGGACTAACCACTATGTTTTTAATTGCTCAATATTAATATTAAAAACGTCAGCAAGTTTTTTTAATGTTGTCATACGTAGATTTGCATCGACACGCTCCATTTGAGCCAATGCAGATTGTGATATTCCTAATTTTGATGCCACTTGTGACTGGGTCATATTTTTAAATTCTCGCCAAGCTCGAGGCAGAGACATTTCTTCGATAATATTTAACCTTACTACCTCATCAGGGAAATAAATTTCATCGCCCTGTTCTTTTAATAGGGACATAAAATCGTCATACGATAATACTGCGAAGACAGGCTGACCATCTTTTTCTATAACTTGATAATCAATATGTCCGCTCATCTCGTTTTTTCACCTCCTCTATCCATACAATTCGTATTGCATCTTCTAAATTAAAAAAGACTCTGAAACGTCCAACTCTGAGACGATAATCGTATTCGTGATTTATCAATGCGACCGTATTTTTACAATCAGGCCAATTTCTCAAATTCTGTACAGCCCGATAAATACGTTCCGTCTCTTTCCTGTCTATTCGTTTCAAAGATTTAACGGCTCGCTTATTCCATGCGATTTTATACATAATCTAAGTATAAGAAACAAATAATAATATTGCAATATTATAAGTTTTTTGCTTATAATTTTCAGTGAGGTACTTAAGGTGCCTCTGATTAAGTCTCGAAATACATTAAATCGTCATTCTGGCGCACGACTACACGGATGTAGGCAGTAGAGTACCAACAGTAGGCGCTTTAGGCGATGCAGGAGCAATTACCGAACCGAGCCGAGGCCAGAATCTAATCAAAACAATCACTTACTGGATGCTGGTATGCACCAGCATGACGGGAAGCGTACTTGTTCAGAGGCTCATTAAGTAGAATAAGTCAAATTTGCTAATATATTTGCCATTTCATCTGTTTCAGTAATCAGTGCATCAATCATTGCCGGTTCACTGGCTAAATGACCAGCATCGGACACTATAACAAGTTTTGAATTTTTCTTGTTTGAATCTATTAGGGCTTGATGTACTGACCAGGATGACTCTGGCAAACAAGTTAAATCTTTACGACCATGAATAATGCTCACGGGGACATTGGGTATTTTTGAACTATTTTCAAGTATTTGATTTTCCATAATAAAATACTTGTTTTTTGCATAATGCATTTCAATTTTCACTTCGTTAATTAATTTATCTTCATCTTCAATTTCAAGAATATATTCACCAGATAAACTATGAGTAACGACTCTACCAGCCCATAACGACCACGTTTTTGCAGCTTCAAGTTGAATGTTTCTATCATCAGAAAATACTTTTTCATATATCGTATCAACTAAATTAGTTTTCTCATCATCACTAAAACAGGAAATAAATTCTAGCCAATAATCTGGAAATATTTTATTTGCACCTGATTTTGCAAACCAATCAAAATCACATTGTCGCGCTAGAAAAGTTCCTCTAAGAATTATTCCAGTAACATGATTAGAATATTGTTCTGCATAAAGCAAAGCCAGTGTTGCACCCCATGAACCACCAAACAGCAACCATTTTTCAATTTTTAATTTTTTACGGATACATTCAATATCCTCAAGAATATCTTGCGTTGTATTATTTTCAACTAAACCGTTTGGTGTAGATCGATTACACCCTCGTTGATCAAAAAGAATGGTGCGATATTTTTCAGGATTGAAATAACGACGGTGATTTTCATTACACCCAGAACCTGGACCACCATGAAAGAAGATTACAGGGATGCCTGATTCATTCCCTGATTGTTCAAAATAGACAGAATGTCCAGAATCTGACTCCAGAATATTAATAGAGAAAGCTTCTAGTTCAGGATAAAGTTCGCGCAAAATTTATTGTTTTATTTGGGACAGATATCCGAAGTCTTTTCTCAGAACAGTTGCTTCCGTGAACAAGCTTAAATCTTCCGATAACTATAAAAATATTTTAGCTACACCAACAATGGCGAGTGTAACAGTAGAGCCTACAATAAACGGATACCATTTATTTTCGGTTCGCATCTTTTCAATCTCCACAAAAATTTTAGCAATTTCAGCTTGAATTTTGTCGTGATTATCTTCTTTCTCTATTTTATTTAACTCATTCATATTTGTACTCATATTCTATATCTCCTTATATTTATTTTTAGTCCATTATTTTTACTTTACTGCTTTATACTGAGGTTTTAAGCTTGTGCCCATGTTCAGTTAACTATAAAAACAACTTGGCAATAGCCACAAAAGCAAGAGTGATACTTGCGCCGACAACAAAAGGATATAATGTCGTTTCTTTTATCATTTTATCAATTTTTGCTCGAATTTCTTCAATTTCCATTTGAATTTTCTTAAGTTCAAGTTCGTCTTCACCCATATTTGTGCTCATATTGATATATCCCTAATCATAGTTAGTCCATTATTTCTAATCCAGTTATTATATATCATTCAGTATTTCTTTCCGCTTGCTATCATACTCTTCCTGAGTAATTAATTTATCACCTAATAATTCATCTAAAGTCGCCATTCGTTCTTTAATAGATTTTGTTGATGATGAGCCTTTAGTGGCAGTCTGTACTTCCTTGCGCATTCGCGCCATTTCAGCTCGCATTTCACGTCGTTGTTTTGCTAATTTTGCTGATTCTATTTCTAATTTTTTATCCGCAGCCGTAACAGGATTCTGTTTTTTGTTTTCTCCAGTAATATAAGCTTTTGAAGCAACACTGACATCCATAACTAACCAGTCGCTTCGTCGTTCTCTATTTATTTGTTTTATATTAACCCCAGTTGCATTGAAGTGAACATTTTCAAAAGCTTTAGACATTCTAGTTCGTTTTCCAAAATTGAAACTATAAGGAACTGCAGATTGTCCTCCTGGATCATACGCTTTTTCAAATGCTTCACTACGAAAAAACTCATAATCGCCCATAATAATATTTAATTTTCCATTTTTATAAAATATCCTACCCGCATTAAATGTCCTATCTTTCAAGCCGAGCAATTTATTTTTCGCTTTTTCAAGAACAAAAATAATATCCTGTTCTGGTTTGGCATTTTTTAACCCTTTTGCTAATGACTGACTTAATATTTTTAACTGTAAAGATGAAAAAACAGTTTTTAACTGTTCGCTAAATGAGAGAACACTCTTTTCTTCATACTCCAATGCTTTTAATGTATAAAATATTTCTTTTTCATCTAATTCAACTGGATGATCGTTTTTACCAAATTTTTTTGAATCTTGTTCAGAATATTTTATATATTGATTTAAACTTATTTTCCAAATAATATTTTCATCATCTCCAAAGAATTCTATAGCCATGCCAGAACTACAAAAAAATAATAAAGAGGTGATAAGTATCGTAGTAGTTAATTGATTTTTAAATATCATTGTCATTTGAAATACATGTTTATTTAATCTTGATTATATAGAGTTTTTAAACGTCCGGAAGTTTACAGGAAATTAACAAAAACAGGAAAAATGTTTAAAAATTAGTTAGCAACACTTTTAGGTATACATCTTTTGCGCATTCCTACACTAACGATGATGTACAAGTATTCGACAACTTGCTCCAACTAGGCTAAAGCGCCTACTTTTGGTGTCACCACCACATCCTTGTAAAATAATCGCTTCGGACTTCCTCGACTCTGTCTCCTGATTCGTTCTATCTCCTGCATCCATGCAGTCGTGTCCTTTCGCGACATACTGTCCATCCTTGGACATAAAAAAAGGCCTCCGAAGAGGCCTTTTTATTAAGCAAAGCTTAATTTCTTTTCTAAAAAAATCTTAGAAGAAGAAAGTACCACCGAGTCTGAATGTATCCAACTCGTTCGCGCCAGCAAAAGCAGCTGCGCTGGTACCATCAACAGAAAGATCCAACTGTTCCCATACGCCATATATAATCAAGCGGCTACCGAAGTACTGGTTAACTTCAACACCGATACGTTCAACTTCAGAACCAGAAAGAGTAACCCCAGCACCGGTTATATACTGGTCATTATATTGACCATAGTTGAAAGCGAATGAGGTATCACCAAAGCTGTTAAAGCTTTTCTTAATACCCACTTTCAACCACCAAGCATCGGTATCGTCTTGCTCATCAACTCCTGCAGCTAAACCATCAATATCTTCACTTTGATAAGCGATTGAACCGAAGATACCTGTACCTGGATCCATTGCACCAGCTTGCAATTGGAAGTTATCGACACCTTTGCCACCAAAAGCATTAGCGTGATTAATCTGAGCATAGCCAAGCGCTAACTGAGTATTAATTCCACCCCAAGTACCTTTGTATTTGGCAGCAACATCATAAATATCGTTATTAGCCGCACCAACCGCCACGGTCACAGGACCGAATGCTGGTAAGTCATAGCGGACACCTTTACGATAGATACCATTACAATCAATACCGATACCACCAATACCAGAACCACAGGTAAGGAAACTCCCCCATGCAGCAGTGACACCCGTTAAACCTGTAATAGCAGCACCGTTACCAACGAACACTGGTGAAATAGCTGACCACAAGGTTAATGATGGATCTTCCAATACGGCAATGTTATCGGTAGGCATGGATTGCAGACCCACAGTCACTTTACCGAATGACCCAGCTATGTACATGCTGTTACCCAATATTGTTAACGCATGACCGTTACCAGGAGCACCTGCAGCAGTAAGAAACTGGTCAGGGCCACCGACAGATTCTTTACCAAAGAAACTACCCTGAAAGCCACCAGAACCAGTACCAAGCAGTTCTGAAGAAGATTGCGGCTCAATAATTAATTCAAATCCAGCCGATAAACCACTATTTGGTAAATCGGTAGAACCTGACAATGTAACACGACTACCTAATGTATGGCCGTTTTCTGAAGTCTGATAAAGAGCAGAATCCACACCATCGTCGGCATAGCTAATACCTTCGTTGATCCAACCTGAGATTCCCCAGTTGCCGTCAGCGGCTGCTTGAGAGAGAGGAAGCATCGCGGTTAGTGCGACAAGACCAGCTCCTTTTAATAATTTAGATTTATTCACTTTGTATATCCTCCTTATAGGAATACATAATTTCTCTAGAGATTAATTCCGCCTCCCTTAAGCCTTGCTTCCCCTTTTCTTCTGGTTTCGACAAGCCTTTGTTAAGCCGAATAAAGCCTTTTAAATAAGACGTAGGGGAAAATACTACAGTTTTCTGTAAGTTGCAATTATTTTTTGTGTTTATACAACAAATCAACAAATACCTAAAATTCGTTGTTTTTACGCAACATACGAGCTAAAAAACCTTATCTTACATGGAATAAGCATAAACAATTAAGAACAACACTATTCCAAATATCACAGATCAAAATAGCAATTGTTGTATTATTACAACATATAAAAATAATTCCTTTAATTTCAGTATGTTAGATTCTTAATTAGTGTAATTAACCACCGCCACGCTGATACGCTCGACCGAAATCAGCAAAAAATTGCGTAATATCTTTAGAAGAAATATCTGTGAATATAAAAATAAGGTGTAAAACTGGTAATTCTAATGAGGCAATTTTGCGCTTATGTTCACTTCCGGGAATTATTTGGATGTTGCCACTGGCATAGTGCCCATTGATTTGAGCTTCACTATAGTCCTGAAGAGGCTGACTTAAATCTGCATCTGGATACATAACTTCATAATCAACATTTTTTAAAGCTTTAGGTAATAAACGATAGAAGTCTTCATGAGAGATGCTCATCTCCCATTCATGGCGTTGAATCATACTATCCTTAGAGTCGATTTTATTTATCCACCAGCGACTGGCGGCCACACTGCAAGTGAATCACCTTCACTAAAGCTAGACTTTTCTCTTTCTTCTGGATTCAGGTAAACGCCGTTCAATAATACTAGATGGACAGATTCCTTTGGTACATTAAATTGTTCAATGACTGAATGGGCTGTATCTGAAGATGAGATATTGAGTTTTGTAGAATGCTTTTCTGAATTTTCAGGTAGATATTGCGTGAGGCCAGCATAAAGCTTTAATGTTATTTCCATTTAATGATTATAGGGGACAGGCTTAAGCCTGTCCCCTAAGTAGTTAGATTCATGCGTTATGACCAATCGCCTGTGTATTGGCAAGATAGGCTTCCATAATCCGTGTCGGATCTTTTAATAAGTGTTCTTTCCATTCACCCAGCTTCAATTTAGTTTGAATTAAGCCACGTAAGACACCGACATGTTGCGTTAAGCCAAGTGCTTGTGCACCGACTAAAACATCATCCTCAAATTGAAGACTAATATAACGATAACGTTCTGGATCATAAAGTTCACAAGAGTCTCCCCCGTCAACTCCCATCCATAAACCGTAGGAACTTGAAATCAAACCCAGTGTATCCAGAACATTAAGATTGATGCTGCCTTGATGAATCGTGTCTTTGCCCATCATATTCATTGCAGCAATACGACCATGATCAGCAGCGGTCGGTTGGATTGCCTGCACACTATATTCTCCCGTAGAAAAATCTTTTCCCTGACAAACATCACCGGCAGCATAAACATCAGCATGATTTGATTGCAGTCGATTATTCACCAACACACCAAATTCAGTTTCTATACCGCTATCTTCCAGGAATTGAATATTGGATTTCACGCCAGTAGCAGAGATCACCACATCGGCATCGACCACCTCGCCATTGTCCAGCGATACTTTGAGATTTTCACCAGACTCTTCAATCGATTCGACTCGTGTTGATGTATGTACGGCAACACCTTTACCCTGACACCATTTTTTAATTAGATTACCTGAATTCTGATCCATCATTCTCGGCACCATCCGATCTTCCATTTCAACTACGGTGAGATTAACACCACGCGAAGCTAGTGCTTCAAGGATGATACAACCGATAAAGCCTGCGCCCATCAATACAACGTTAGAACCTTTTATTGCTTTAGCCGCTATACTCCGGCTGTCTTCCAGTGTCCAACAACTATAGACACCGGGTAAATCCATGCCTTCTATAGGTGGTCGAACAGGATGGGAGCCCGTTGCTATAAGCAATTTGTCATAGCCAAGTAACTCTCCACTATCAAGCTTCAGCTCTTTTGCTTTTACATCAACACTGGCAACACGATCTTGTACGACATCAATCCCGGCATCAGTGAAATGTGAATCTGATTTACGTAGATAAGTTCCAGCTTCATTAATATTACCAATCAGACAATAAGGTATCGCCATTCGAGAATATGGTGGTTCTGGCTCATCACCAATTAACATTACTGATGATTCGGGCTGATTCTTGCGTAGCGTTTCTGCAGCGATTACGCCGGCAGGGCCAGCGCCAATAATGACATGTTTCATTATTTAACTCCTGAGCGGTTCATTGCTAGAGACCAAATCGCGTACGAGTTTCATCCGTCAATTGACCATCCGATGTCCAACCCCGGAGTTCGTAGTATTCCGGCAACATCTTACTTAAGTCATTTACACGTCCTTTAGCGGGTCCTACATTAGCTGCATCCTTCAATAAACGTTTAGGTAATGTGTCATCAGCTGCAGTCATTCCTGCAGCGTTATTAAAATCCCGCTCAAGATTCCAGATGCGTTCACCCACCTCCAAACATCTATCCACACTCCAGTCTCCTTCACAAGCGGCATCTATCTGTGGTGCGATATCTTCCATAGTCCAGGCAAATGTCGTGAATACACAAATACCGGCAGAATCAACCGCTGCTGTCGCATCCTGAAATGCTTTGACTAGTTCTGCTTTACCATCAGTTTCCAGGGGATCAGTTTTTACAGGAATACCCAGGACTTCAGAAGCAATGGTATAACCTCTTAAATGACAAGCACCTCTGTTAGATGTGGCATAGGCCAGACCCATCCCCTGAACTCCACGAGGATCATAGGCAGGAAATTCCTGACCTTTAACGGTCATCGATAAATCGGGATGGCCATATTTTTCACAGAGCCGTTTTGACCCAAGACCTAAATCCTTACCGAAACCTTCACCAGTTGAAACCCATTCGGCTGCTTTGGCCAGTGCTTCGGCCGATCCAAATTTAAATTCAACGCCGCCAGTTTCTTTGGTAGTAATGGCACCTGCTTCAAATAATTCCATCGCAGCGGCAACAGTAGAACCAAAAGAGATGGGGTCATAACCGTCCTCATTACAAAGAAAATTTGCGTAAGTCAGTGCATCCATATCATTGATGCCACAATCTGAACCCAAAGCCCAGGCTGCTTCATATTCCAGTCCACCAGAATTACCCCAATACTCGGGTTTGTTTTCAATGGTGAAATGATTTCTATCAATAGTTGATATTCTTCCACAAGCAATGGTGCAGGCAAAACATCCTGCATTAGTTGTCAGGTTCGGTTTACCATCACTCTCGCGAGGTTCCAGCATGGCTTCACCAGAGATATCGCCGGCTCCCTCAAACACAACCTCTTTCATGTTTCTTGTTGGCATGGCACCCATTTCATTCATAACATTCATTAACACCTGTGTGCCAAGGGCCGGTAGGCCTTCACCGGTCACGGCATTTTCAGCCAGCACTTTTTTACCAGCATTGGTAGCTTTAATAAATGCTTTTGGATCCAGAATATTACCAACCCCTTTAGTTCCTCTTACTGCTACTGCTTTAAGATTTTTAGACGCCATCACCGTACCGACACCTGATCGTCCGGCAGCTCGATGTAAATCATTGACGATGGCAGCATACAAACACCCTGCCTCAGCCGATCGACCCACTGCTGCAATCCTCAGTAAGGGGTCTTGATATTTCTTATGCAGGATTTCATCCGCTTCCCAAACGGATTTGCCCCAGATTTCATCAGCGGAAACAAGCTCTGCTTTTTCATTTTCTACGTATAGATAGACTGGTTTTGGTGATTTACCTTCAAAGATGATCATGTCCCAACCGGCATTTTTCATTTCATTACCGATGAAACCTCCTGAATTAGAACAAGCCAGAATTCCGGTTAATGGGCTTTTCGTTACTACCGAATAGCGTCCACCTGTCGATGCCATAGTCCCGGTCAATGGACCAGTAGTCATAATCAGCTTATTATCCGGCCCAAGCGCATCGCAGTTAGGATCAATTTCTTCTGTCAAATATTTCGTCGCTAGTCCACGTTGCCCTAGATAGTCATTCGCCCATTCCATATTCAGTGGTTCATTAGAAATGGAACCTTCAGTCAAATTGACGCGTAGTACTTTTTTAGTCCAAGCCATATTGTTCTCCTAAGACTGCGCTGCATGCGCGCGCATACGTTCTAAACCAGTATGATCTGCATCGACGTAAGTTATTGCATCCGTTGGGCAGGCACTGGCACACTGGGGATCACCGCCACATAGATCACATTTGGCCACGACTTTTGTATCCGTGTCATAGTTAACTGTGCCGAAAGGACAGGCTACGGTGCAAACTTTACAACCAACGCAGACGTCATCAAGTATCTCTTTCGCGCCAGTGGCTTCATTAATAACAATAGCTTCAACTGGACAGGCATGCATACACCAGGCTTCTTCACACTGAGTACATGTATAAGGAACGAAGCGCCCTGCATCGTGGAAAGTAAATACTTTGATTCTTGATTTTGCCGGATTGAATAAACCAGTAGCTTCGTAGGAACAAGCCATTTCACATTGCAAACAACCAGTACATTTTTCTGGTTCGATCTGTAAAGATCTGAGCATCATCTATACCCCTCTTGGTATTAGCCCTTGACTTGAATTCGAACGATTCAATGTCAAACTAACTATATTATTTTAAAGCATAAATACGATGTCTAATAATGCACCCATACCATTCATTATCAAGTAATTTTTCATCAGAAAATAAGTTTGTTGCAAAATGCAACGCCTTTCGATTTACTGTTATATTTTGATGCTTCCCAGCGTTGTATATTCACACGGGAAATATTCATTAAATACAGAATAACTAGAGAGTTAAGTCTAAGACTTTGATATTCTTTTATTTATATTTTTAAACTAAAAACAAATACTCAAATCATACATTTTAGCTATTTGGCGCCATACATATTTGGAGTACCCATTGAAACAATATAACTATCTTATAGTTACAACCATATTCTTAATCTTTTGTGTAAATAGTTATGCAGAAGCCCTGGATACAAAATTTGCCTATATCGGCGATGCCGGGCATGCAACATATAAAGGAGCAAGTCAGGGGCTGTTAGAAGCAAATCTGCAAGGTGAATTTTTAGGCTTGAAATATTCTATTGATGACTTCACCAAAAATAATTACAAAGAAACGAATCTTGAAAGCTACATTGCAATATTTACCCAAGTAGACAAAACAACCTTAATAGAAATTAGCGCCTCTTATCCAAACACACCTGTCTTCAATCTGTCACTTAAAGATAACGACTTACGCTTTTCATGTGTCAATAATATTCTTCATACTGCGGCTAGTGATAAAATGCTTAAAGATGCAGAAAATCAGTGGCAAAAAAAGAAACCTGATTCCGGTGCAAATGCTAAAGCCTGGCATCCTGATTTTGTGAAGTTTGCTGCCCGAGATCTTAATAAACGTTTTAAAAAATCACACGGTCAAAATATGAATAGTGATGCATGGGCTGGTTGGGCCGCTGTAAAAATGACATCAGATGCTATTGCCAGAACAAAAATATCAACTTCAGAAAATATGCTGAATTATCTAAAAACTGAATTAGTTTTTGATGGTCAAAAAGGTAGCGGCATGAGTTTCAGAGAAACAGGACAATTGCGCCAACTGATATTACTTGTTGAAAATGGCAAAATTGTTGCAGAAGCACCGGTAAGAGGCATCGCCAAGCCACCGACGCTTGATAGTTTGGGCATTTTAAACTGCGCAAAATAATCCGTTTCGAAAATTATTAATTAAAGTTTATTAGGAGTTAGAAATGAAATTATTATTTATACCATTAGTGCTATTTACAGTTCTTGTTAATTCTGTAACGGCTGCACCGACGGGACGAATTTTCGTTACAAATGAAAAAAGTGATTCTGTTTCTGTTATTAATGGTTCAACACTGGAAATAGAAGCGACAATTGAAATTGGTGAACGTCCACGCGGTATTGGTCTCTCTCCAGATGGAAGTGAACTTTATGTGGCGGTAAGTGAAGAAAACAAAATTAAAGTTATTGAACCTGAATCATTAAAAATTATTAGAGAATTTGAAGCAGGATCTGATCCTGAAACATTTGCTGTCCATCCGAATGGCAATATTTATATTTCAAATGAAGATGATGCAAAAGCATCAGTATTTAATCCAATAACAGGCGAACTTGTTGCTGAAATTAAAGTTGGCTTAGAGCCTGAAGGTGTCGCAATTTCTCCGGATGGCAAACGAGTCATCATCACCAGTGAATCAACTAATATGTTGCATGTCATCAAGGCACCTGAAAATATTATAGTAGACCATATACTCGTTGGCTCTCGTCCCCGTGCCGCAACTTTCACTCAATCAGGTGATATTGCTTATGCGACTGCGGAAATTAGTGGTGAAGTCGTTAAGGTAGATATGAATAGTGGTAAAATTATAAAAACCGGCTCCACCGGTGATAGCAAATCAAAACCTAAAGACGTTCTGTTAAGTAAAGATGAAAAAGTGATTTATGTCGCTGGCGGAAGAGCAAATAAAATCATTGTTATGGATGCGAACACACTTGAAATTATAAAAGGGATCCCCGTCGGAAAACGTACTTGGGGATTAGCAATGACTAAAGACGGGAAACGTCTGTTTACAACGGATGGTGTTAGCGGCACTGTTTCTGTAATAGACACAGATAAAAATAAAGTCATAAAAACAATTGAAGTCGGTAAATTTCCCTGGGGTGTTGTTATTAACGACTAACATTCATGTCGGGGGCAGATTAAACTGTCCCCGTTCATAAGTTAGGCTTGAATAATATTATACCTGATAGCAATTCTCGCAATATCCGCAACAGTACTAACCTCAAGCTTGTTCTTTATTTGTGTGCTGTAGTTAGCGACGGTTTTATAACTAAGTGAAAGTCGCTTTGCAATTTCACTTGTATTTAAACCTTCTGCCAACATACAGAAAATTTCGAACTCGCGTGTAGAAAAATCTGTCAAAGGAGAATCTTGCCCCCGGGATTTTTCATAAGCGAGTCTTTGAGCAAGTTCCGCGTCAATATATTTCTCCCCTTTTGAAAGTCGCTTTATTGCTTCAACTAGTAACTGCGGATCGGTGCTCTTTGTTATATAACCATTGGCTCCTGCTTGCAAAGCTTGTTCTACAAAAATTATTTCTTCATGCATGCTAAACACAAGAATTTTAGTTTTATTATCGCGTGAATGAATACGTTTAATCGCTTCCATACCACCCATTCCTGGCAAGGAAAGATCCATAACGATCACGTCAGGTTTGTGAATCGCATGTAGGCGATAAGCTTCTTCTCCACTACTGGCTTCAGCAACAACCTCTATTTCCGGTGAACTTTTTAATAACATTTGATAACCTGCGCGAACAACAGCATGGTCATCAACTAACATTACTTTTATTTTATTCGTCATAACACACTCTTAGTAATTACAGGTACTATTATTTCTATTTTTATTCCATTATTTACGTTACTTGTAAGTTCAAATGTTCCATCATTAATTTCAGCGCGTTCCTTCATGCCTGACAAGCCTAAGCCTGACGTTGTTTTATTTTCATCCAGTCCGATACCGTCATCTTCTATTTTTAAAATAATTTGCTCTGTCCCATCAAACATCAATTTAGTCATTGATATTGAAGCTTTAGAGGCAGATGAATGCTTTAATATGTTAGTCAGGCTTTCCTGTATAATTCTAAACAAACTAATTTTTAATTTCTCTGATAAATCAGATGGAATGTCTGAAAAGGTAAAATCACAAAAAATTTCATCTTGTCGTCCATTCCAGTCATCAATCATACTTTGTAAGGCTTTAATCAAGCCTAATTCGTCAAGTATCGAAGGACGTAATCGATGCATCATATTTTTTGCGACCTGATAAATATGATCAGAATACTGAACGATTGTTTTCACGCTTGAGTCAATATGTTCTTTATCCGGATTTTTGTTATTCGATATTGCAACAGCGACAGCTTTAATAGCAGCTATTGTTTGTCCAAGTTCGTCATGCAGCTCTTGCGCCAAATGTCGTCGCTCTTCTTCCTGAATTTCCAGTGAGCGTTGTGTTAATAAACTATTTTTCGCTTTACTATCTAAAAGAACTTTTGCCATGTGATTAAATTGTTGAGATATTCGATCAAGCTCAGGTAAATGAAAATGAGGTAGTTCTAGTTGATAATGACCTTTTTCAATTCCGGACAAACCTTCCAAGATGGTATCGATAGGTGACAGATATTTTCCAACCGTAATATAAACCAATACATTTGCCAATATGATAAATATTAATAATAAAACAAGTACGTTACGCACTTCATACCATGTTTCATCAATTTCATCAGATGGGTCTGCTCGAACAAATATTCCTGTAGGTAAGCTCAAAGGATTATAAAGCCATTGACGTATTTCTGTAGGAGGCGGCTGCACTAGTTTTACAAACCAGTCCGGAGCATCAGTATTACTTAGTACATTAAACTCTTTTGTTGGCGTTAAAGTGACCGTGGTATTACGTATATCAATATATAAGTGCCGTGTTTGATCAAGTTCAGCAAGACTTTGTAATAATTTTAATTGATTAAGTTTTTCTGCCTCCGATGGATCAGACGAAATCGCAGTCTCAATTAATGTCAATGCAAGATCGGCTGTAGACTCAACTTCATGCTGTACCGTTTTGCGCGCATCTGAAATGATGTAAAAACTACTGCACACAAATAAACTGATAAATAACAGCGTTATCAGAAAATTTAATCTGACTCTTAAACTCATTTAGTATTTTCACCCATATAATTAAAGAATCTGGCTTTTAAGCCGATTTTATTGATGCTAACGAATAAAATCATTATTGAACGATATCACTGGTTTTGTGTATTAATATTGCATATTAATCTACAATGCGAATATTATTTATTCAGTAACTATATAATATATTAGGAAAAATTCCTTATGGATAGGCATATTAAATCCTTTTTTACAGTACTCATTCTGAGCCTTGCTCTGTCCAATATCTCAGCTGCGGAAACTGAACCATTAAAATCAGCCGTTGAAACAAGACTTCAAGGTCAGGAAGATGTCGTCACATCTCAGAAAAAAGTAGACGCTTTAGTAGAACAAACAAGAGATTTAGCTCTGGAATATCGTGATGCTATACGTAAATCCGATAGTCTTGGTGTATATAACAATCAATTAGTTAAATTAATAAAACAACAAAAAAACAAACTACATTCTATTCAACGCCAACTTGATAATGCAGAAGAAACTCAGCGCAGTATTGTACCGCTAATGCTGAAGATGATAGATACGCTAGATAAATTTGTCCATCTTGACTTACCATTTCTTATAAAAGAACGACAACAACGTGTCTCTAGTTTGAAAGAAATCATGGATCGTCCTGACGTAACTCTGCCTGATAAATATCGTCGCATCATGGAAGCCTATCAAATTGAAATGGAATATGGTCGAACCATAGAAACCTACACTGATACACTAAAAATGGATGGGCAAGAATATACCGTTGATATCTTACGTGTTGGTCGACTGCTAATGACTTTTCAGACACTGGATGGAGTATCAAGTGGCTCCTGGGATAAAGAATCTAAATCATGGCAAAAATTACCCTCCGAATACAACCGTTCTATAAATCAGGGTTTACAAATAGCAAAAAAACAGGCGCCACCTGAATTAATCAAATTACCTATCAATGTGGTGGGGAAATGATTATGAATAGAATATTCATATTAAGTCTGATTTTATTTTTCTCTCCTTCGTTTGCTGCAGAACCTGATAGCTTGCAACAACTACTAGAACAAGTAAAAGAAGATCGTGCACAGGAAAAAGAAGAGTTCGCCAAGCGAGAATTAAAATTTAAACATGCTCGTGATAAGAAAAAACAAATACTGGATGCGGCTTTAAAAAAACTTGAAACAACTGAAAGTCGAAGTGAAACGCTAAGAAATAATTACAATAGTTATGAGCAAAAAATCGCCCGTCAAAACATTGTTTTAAAAGAAAAGATGGGGGCACTGGGAGAACTTGATGGCATTGTTAAGCAAATTGCCGGCGACCTTGATGTCATTATCGATACATCTCTAGTCTCTGCACAAAAAGCTGACCGTGATGAAATACTGGATATTCTTTCTAGTCGAAAGGAATTACCCTCGTTGCAAGAATTGGAGGAGCTTTGGATATTAGCCCTGGATGAAATGGTTGAATCAGGCAAAGTAGTGACCTTCCCTGGAAAAATCGTAACCGCTGCTGGAAATGAAATTGAACAGGATGTGACTCGTATAGGTGTATTCAATGCTGTATCAGCAGGAAGGTTCTTAAGGAATTTACCCGAAACAGGAAAATTAATAGAGCCTGGTAGACAACCGGGACAACGATTTCAAGAGATGGCACAAAACCTTGAAAATGCCAGTTCAGGAATTCATGCATTTCCAATTGATCCAACCAGTGGTTCTATGTTGGCACTTCTGGTTCAAAAACCAAATTTGAAAGAACGAATTATACAAGGCGGGCTAATTGGTTACGTCATCATATTTATTGGCTTAATTGGTGTATTAATTTCTCTGGAACGATTAATCGTATTAGTACTTACTGGCCGTAAAGTTCAAAAACAACTAAAAAGTAAAAAGCCGGGAGACAATCCTCTTGGACGTATCATGCAGGTTTATGAAAATAACCCGGATGTCGGCACCGAAACGCTAGACTTAAAATTAGATGAAGCTATTTTAAAAGAAATACCCAAAATTCAACGAGGACTGGCTGCACTTGCCTTGCTTGCAGCAGTCTCCCCTCTTTTAGGTTTACTTGGGACGGTAACCGGAATTATTGAAACCTTTCAATCCATCACGCTTTATGGAACAGGTGACCCACGTGTCATGTCAGGCGGTATTTCTCAAGCTTTAGTAACAACCGTAATGGGATTGCTGGTTGCCATTCCATTATTATTATTTCATAGCTTCCTTTCTTCAAAAAGTAATGCTCTGGTTCAAATTCTCGATGAAAAAAGTACAGCATTTGTCGCATTACTCGCTGAAATAAATCGACTAAGAGATAATGTTTGATCAAATAGACATCATGCGAGACTTTTTTTTCAAAGGCGGTCCCGTCTTAACAGCGGTCTTTGTCTTATCTATTTTTTTATGGATATTAATTCTTGAACGATATTATTTTCTATACAAAGTATATCCAAAACATCTGCAGTCGATCGTTCAGCAATGGCATCGTCGACGTGAACATTCATCATGGTACGCCTTAAAAATTCGAGATGGCTTTTTAAGTGAAATTTCAATTGCACTAAAACACAATCTAATTCCTATACAAGCATTAACGGGAATATTACCTTTGTTAGGACTGTTGGGCACAGTGACTGGAATGATCGCAATCTTTGAAGTATTAAATGTCTTTGGTAACGGTAATGCTCGCGGAATGGCCGACGGGATTTCAAAAGCGTTGCTACCAACAACTGCCGGATTAGTGACTTCTATTATTGGCATTTACTTTAGTGCAGACCTGAACAAACGGGCTAAAACTAAAGAATTATTTGCAAAAGATTTATTAACACATAATTAATTATGAGACACATTCATACTAAACAAGAAACTGCAGCTGAAAGCGTTAATATGACACCGCTCATAGACATGGTTTTCATCTTGTTAATTTTCTTTCTGGTAACTGCCTCGTTCACTAAAGAATCGGGTATTGATGTTGACCGACCCACTGCTCAAACGGCTATCAGAGAAGAACAAGGCAGCATGATTATAGGCGTAAACAAGGATGGTGAAATATGGATGGAAAACCAGAAAATTGAATTACGCGCAGTCCGGGCTCATGTTGAACACAATTATGCACAGAATCCGGAAGGAACCGTCATCATACTCGCTGATGAAAATGCTCGAACAGGAATAACTGTCGAAGTACTGGATCAGGTACGCCTGGCAGGGGTGACTAATGTTTCTATTGCTGCATCAAATGAATAGGCGATGTTTTCTAAAATGTTTTTTTTGAAGACAAATTAATTAACATCTCCATTGCGAATTATGCAATTATCAAAAATAAAAATTCTGGATGCGACGAAAACACCGTCTTTAATCGTTATTGCTTTGTTTTTTAATATCGCAATATTTATACTGATTCAGCAACTCGTTAATAAAGAACAAGGACTCAACATAGAACTGCTTGATATCAATCTTATTGAATTTATTCGTCTTGAAAAAACAACTGAGCCACCAGAGCCTGAACAAAAAATTGAAGATATAGAACAACCACCACTGGAACAAGAACCGCCTCCTCCAGATGTACCTCAACCACAAATTGAGCAAGCTGAAACCATGCAAATGGATCTGACATTACCTGAAATTGACCTGCCATTGTCTTTATCAGGCACGCCCTATCTCGGCGATTTCGCAAAAAGCACGAAAAGAAGCAAGCCAATAGCTAAACCTAAAATCGATACTAATGTTGTGCCAACGTTAAGAATTCCGCCCATTTATCCTGCTCGTGCTCTACGTAGTGGTATAGAAGGCGTTGTCACTGTTGAGTTTACGATTGATTCTGATGGCTCTGTCAAAGATCCGGTTATTGTAAAATCAAAGCCTCCGAAAATTTTTGATCGTGCCGTTTTAAAATCGATTGCCAAATGGAAATTCAACCCAGACATGGTCAATGGTAAGGCTGTAGAAAAACGTGCCCGGCAAGATGTAAAGTTTAAACTGCAACGATGAAGCGATATTTTCTAAAATTTAATCCGACTATCGTATTAATAACGATTTTTTTATATTGCTGCAATTTTACAGTGTCGGCCAAAGAAGAATCCTTTTTATTAGGAGCAAACACACATTCAGTTCTAAGCGACGTCCATAAAGACATGGAAGCAGGGAATAACGCCGAAGCAATTAAAAAATTAAGTAAGCTAGCCTTATCAGAAAAAATAAAAGATTACGATGCTGCGGTTGTATATCAAACTATGGGGTTTGCTGAAAATGGCTTGAATAATTTTAAAGATGCAGCAAAATATTTTATAAAAGCCTTGTCTTTAAACGCCTTGCCAAAAAAAGTTTCTCATAATCTTCATTTTTCTGTGGCTCAATTATTGATTCACATAGATAAACCAAAAGAAGGGATAAAATATTTATCAAAATGGTTTGCTAATGAGCCGCAACCAAAAGCAGAAGCACATATATTGGCAGCAACAGCTTATTATTATCTTGAAAATTATAAACAATTAATAGTTCATGTAGAAAAAGCCTTACCTCTTTCTAAAAAAACACCTTTAAATTGGTATGAGCTTTTATTAGCCGGATATTATGAATTAAAAAATTATAAGCGCGCTTCGGAAATTCTTGAAAATATCATTGCTAAATATCCTGAAAAAACAACTTACTGGTTACAACTTGCCGGAATTTATCAACATCTGGAGCAAGATAAAAAAGCTTTAGCTGTTTATGAGCTTGCTTATAAAAAAGAATTATTAAAAAAAGTAGAAATTATCCAACTGATAAAGAATTACCGCTATTTAAATATGCCATATAAAGCTGCCACACTCCTTGAAAAAGAAATGGCTATAGGCGATATCGATGTTAATAAAGATATGTTAGCTCTACTTGTAGATAGTTGGATACTAGCTCAGGAAAGTGAAAAAGCTAAGTCAGTCTTTAAAGAGATTATAAAGAAGTTTAATGACGATACAGCCAGGCTACGTTTAGGACAGCTCTATCTTGATTCACAAGAATGGGAAAAAGCAACTAAAGTACTGGATGTAAAACTTCAATCAGATAATAAAATCTTATTGTCTAAAATAAATCTTCTATTAGGTATTGCCCAATATCATTCTGAAAATCTGCCCATGGCCACACGAGCTTTTACACAGGCTTTATCTGATAAATCAACGCAAGAACAGGCTAAATGGTGGCTAGAACACCTGAAGAAAAAGTCAGATACTTCACAACAGAGTTAATTGATTAGTTGTTATTGAAACGACTCAAGAATAGTAATTAATTCACGCGCTGTTTGTATGCGGTCATCTGGTTTTTTTGCTAAAAGTGAATCAATGCTATCCTGGTATTGTTTCAAAGCACTTGGTAATCTTGGAATAGGAGCATGAACGTGTTGGTAGATTAGAGCTGCAGGAGTAGCGGCACTGAATGGTTTATCTCCAGTAAGTAATTCATAAAACAATACGCCTAAACTATAAAGATCAGTGCGTGTATCAACACTTTGCCCTTCTCCTTGTTCAGGACTCATGTAATGAGGCGTTCCCAATATTTGCCCCAGGGTTGTAATATCATTAACTTCATCTATTTTTTTAGAAATACCAAAATCAGCCAGCGCAAGACTATCATCACCTCGAAACATCAAGTTTGCCGGTTTAAGATCTCTATGTACTACATTGATTGAGTGAATTTGTTCTAGACCATAAGCAATGTGTGTCGCATAGATAACCGCTATTTCATGATTTAAGCCTAATTCAGCGCGTTGTTTTAAATCGCCGCGTGAAAAAAATTCCATCGCTATATAACCATACTCTTCAGTAAGACCATGCTCATAAATTGATACTACGAAAGGAGAATTTAATTCAGCTATAAGATTTGCTTCTTGTATAAATCGTTGAATAAGCTTTGGCTCTTTCACACGAGTTAAATCAAGTACTTTTAATACTACGGTTGTTTTATCTGCAACCCGTTCAGCCAGATAAACTTTAGACATGGCGCCTTCGCCTATCATTCGAACAAACTTATAACCAATATCAAGTCCAGTACCTGGCACCACATCTTCTTTATGTACTTTTTTGATAAGCTGGGTTGCGTCATTAATATCTTCTTCTTGCTCGGTATTTGAACGCTTGGAAAATTCAATTGCCTCATCAACCATTTCAGCAATGCGCTTAGGCTTAATATCAACCTTGTTTATGTAATCCGCTGCACCTAACTTAATCGACTTAACAGCAATATACTCATCACCTTCAGCAGTAAGAACAATCGTCGGGGGGAAACCAGGCTTATCTCTAAATTCTTTTAGCCATTGCAGACCGTCTTCTTTTGGTCCTAACTTATAATCCAGAAACAGAATGTCATAGTCTGACCAATCAAAATTATCAGCGGGCTTTCCTAAATTATCAAAATCGTACTCAATAATTTCGACGTTTTTCAGCTCTTTATTTAAATACAGACGCAGTAAGGCCCTGAAATCACTGGAATCATCAATTATTAATATTTTCATTACTTAGTCGGACTACTCTTAAGAAAGTGGATGAAGTTTATTTAAAAAATACTTTTAATTCAACAAATTATAGGCTAAAAATCTAGTTAACTCTTAAATAAGGCTAAAATCCAATAAATTAATCAAGACTTTTTATGTTTTATTAAATTTGCCAAATTTAAGCATAATCGTTGGCATAATTAATAAGTTCAGAATAGTTGAAGAGGCCAATCCACCAATAATAATCGCTGCCATCGGCCCCATTATTTCTCTGCCCGGGTTATCGCTGTCTATTGCAATAGGTAACATAGCTAACGCTGTGACTAAAGCCGTCATTAATATTGAAGGCAATCTCTCTTGTGCACCCTGAATAGCAACATCCAGATTCCATGGTAAACCTTCTTGTTGAACCAGATATTGGTAATGCGACGTCAACATAATTGAATTACGTATGGTAATACCAAAAAGCGTGACAAAACCAACCAGGGAACCAACCGACAAACTGCCACCAGTAATTAATACCGCTATCACACCACCTACTAATGCAAAAGGTAAATTGATCAACATCAATATGACATTCCGAAAACTGCCAATGGCAATATAAACCAACATCATAACAACGGCCATTACTAATAAAGATAAAATAAGTAATTCTTCTTTCGCTTTTGCTTGTTCAATAGCTGCGCCAGTAAACTCAGGATAAAATTCCGCATTGAATTCAACTTTATCAAGAACCGTACTCTCTAGTTCTTCCATAAAGCCAACAATGTCACGACCGACCACGCTGCTTGTAATACTTTGTAAACGTTGTCCATTTTGATGCAAAATATTATAGCGCCCACTTTGCTGCCTTATGTCAGCAAACTCATGCAGTGGCAATAATAATCCAGCTGCCGTTTTGATAGGTAACTGTCGCACATCTTCAATTACTTGCCGCTTCTCTTCAGCTAAAATAACCGTTACATCGAAAATACGATTTTCTTCCTGATATTTTGCAACTGACAAACCTTCAAATGCTGTTTTTAAACTGTCAACTATGTCCAGTGGTGCTAATCCGTATTCTTTAAGTTTTTCTAATTTTAATGCAACCTGTAATAAAGGTGTTTCTGATGAGGATTGCACCAATACACCACTGGCACCTTCAACCGTTTTCATTACCTCCGCTACTTCTGTTGCTTTTCTATCGAGTGCATTTAGATCATTGCCGTAAATATTCACAACAACAGGTGTTGTATAGCCTGAAATGGTTTCATGAATTCTCTCTGATAAAAAATTATGTGCCTCAAACCGTAATCCTGGAAAATCGTCTAATGTGTCACGAATCTCATCTAATACTTGCTGTTGTTCTGAACCAGTTAAACTACCCTCTAAATCAACTTCGAATTCACTGTAATGGCTACCAAACGTATCGGCTCCACGTTCTGCCCTTCCCGACCAAACAGAAACTGAAGTCACTCCCGGAATATCGAGAAACAACTTTGTTACTTGATTAGTCACACGTACAGATTCCGATAATGATGTTCCAGAAATACTGGAAGTATGGACAATGTAATGTCCTTCACGAAGATTAGGAATAAATTGACCGCCGACTCCAGGCAAAATAGAAAGTCCTGCTAAACAAAAAAGTATTGTTGAGCACAAGATCAAATAAGGAGCTTGAGATATTAAAATTAATGTTTTTGTATAAAGTGGTTGTAATAATTTAATCAGGGGCGGTTCAATATTTTTCAATTCATCTTTTGCTAAAAAAATATAACAAAGCGCCGGTGTAACTGTTAACGCGACTAGCAAAGACATCATAATCGATAATATGTAAGCCATACCTAATGGTTCAAACAGTCTTCCTGTAATACCGCTAAGATGTAATAGTGGCACAAAAACCAGTGCCACAATAAAGCTGGCATAAACAACAGAGCCACGTACTTCCATTGATGCGTTATAAACAACCTCTTTCATCGGCAGAGGGTTATCTATTAATTTATTTTGTCGTAAACGTCTAAAAATATTCTCAGTATCAATGATGGCATCATCAACTACTTCACCTAAGGCAATGGCTAAACCACCAATAACCATAATATTCAGATTCACGCCCATCTCCAACAATATCAATATTGCAGTTAATAAAGATAAGGGGATTGCCATCACAGAAATAAATGCCGTTCTGAAGTTAAATAAGAATACGGCGAGCACAATTATGACAAACAAACCACCAACAAGAAGATGACCGGTAATACTACTAACTGAACGTTCTATATAATTTGCCGGTCTAAACAAAGTAGGATGCAATTTAATATCATTTTCGGCAAATATTTTATCAAGGCCCTGTATAGAGTCTTCCACAGCATTGGAAACATTTAAGGTATTCGCGCCATATTGACCAATTACCATCAATACAACACCCTCCTCACCCATCACTGATCCTTTACCAAACGCAGGTTCAGCACCGTAAGCAATATTTGCCACATCACCAAGCGTAATACTGATCCCATCAATATGTTTAACAACAACGCGTTCCAACTCATCTTTTTGTTCAGGTAAGCCAGTGACACTTAGTGTTAAGCGCTGATTATTATTTTCAATAAAGCCTGCACCAAAAATACCAGTTGCTTTTTTTGCAGCTTCCGATATTTCATTAATACCCAGGTCGTATTCCCTTAACTTGTTTTCATCTATCTGAATCTGTAACTGTTTTACTTCTCCTCCGAAAACATTGACATCAGCAACACCGGGAACACTTAATATAGTAGGAACAAGATTCCAATCGACAACACTACGTAATTCCATCAAACTCTTGCTCGATGATGTCACGCCCATCGTTAAAATTGTCGCCGACGATGATGCCATTGGTACAGGCACTGCTGGCCCAACACCTTCCGGTAATAAATTAGTTAGACCAGCGAGTCTTTCCGAAACTAATTGTCGATTACGATAGATATCCGTCTCTTCATCAAAATAAATATTGACGATGGACAAACCTTGAATAGATTCAGAACGGACATGATCAATACCAATTAAGCCCGATAAGGCCGTCTCAATCGGTCGCGTCACGAGGATTTCAACCTGCTCAGTTGAATAACCGGGCGCTTCTGTTTGAACAACAATTAAGTTGGGAGAAAATTCCGGAAAGATATCCAGACCAGCACGCGACAAACGATAGACACTATAAATCATTAACAGTGTTGCAAAGGCAATCACTACACCACGAAAGTTAATAGCAAATCTGACTAAAGCCGCAAGCATAATTAATGAATTCGAGCAGAAGTTAAAAAGGATTCAGAGTGGAATGGCACTTACTTAAGGAAAAATGCTGTCATGCTGGTGTATACCAGCATCCAGTAAATAAAAGTGTCCGCAAAGCGGACTCGTTGGAATCGACTGGATTCTGGCTTTCGCCAGAAAGACGAAGAATAGGTGGTTACAGGCATATTTCATAGCGTTCGTCCTTAAGTAAGTGCCATTCGATTCAGAGTGTGCTTCACGAAACGAAGGGTAAAAACACATATTATGGAAAGCGAGCAAGATATAGTGCGAGGCGTCCCGCAACGAAACGCGAGACATATCATTAAGATAGGCGAGTGTTGAGTTAAGGAACAACGAAGCAATATGTCTGCGCAGTTCCATAATAAGTATTTTTTTAGTCATCATCTTCATCGGGTATCGCCCACTTAAACTCTTCCGATAACAAAGTTTGTCCACCAGAAGTTACTACTAAATTATCATTTATAAGATATTCATCTTCCAGCAACCACCCTTTGTTAATTTTTATGGCATTAGCTAACGGTTTACGTAAAAAAAGTGCTTCGCCTTGTTTTATATAAACCCATGCTTCATTGGCATACCAAATAACAGCGCTTTCCGGAATAAACAAACCTTTAACATCTTCAACATCTTCATCAACCCATGCAAACAACTTCATCCCTGTTCTTATTTTTTCTGATTCAAGTAAATAAAGATAACTCTCGCCATACAAAGGATTATTTACATGATTAGCCTGGTCTAGATACGTTAGCTCTGTTGCTGTGCCTCGTTCATTAATATGACTTACAAACACTTTTTGTTGCTTATGATCTAATGATTTATTTTTTTGCATTGACAATAAAATAAGTTTAATTTTATTTGATGTTAATAAGTCAAAATTAGAACGTTTATTTTCATCTAATAAATAACCGGCTAGCGAACTCCCCCATACAGACTTAACTTTATATTTAATACTGTCCAAATTTGTATTTATTGCACTTAACTGTGAGGACTTAAGATTTCGATCAGCGCGACTTTTATCTAAATCACGTGCAGAAAGACTTTTGGCTTTATACAAAGCCTCAGCACGCTGCATGATTTTATTATGATTATGTAAATCATTAATTAGCACATTTTGCTCAGCCAAAGCAGCTTCATACTCGGTCTTTAAAGAAACTAATGGTTCAATATTTATCACTTCCGCGTAAGCTATTGTTTCCATGCTTAAAGACATGTGCTCCACTTGCTCAGAGATAACACCTGCCGCAAGAACGGTTTCTTCATCAAGTTGAATAGCTTTATACCCGTCTATAACAACAACTTTATTTTCATTTTCTTCTTCGTCTTCTTCAACATGTTCAGTATTATTTTCAAGCAAAGCATTAGCAATGCCGCCGTCTACACTGAAAAACTGAAAAAATAAAAAAACAGCTAAACAAAAAACGATTAAAACCAAAAAAGGTTTAATTAACAGATTCATAAGTTTCTTTCTCTTGTATATGATTTAGCCATGATGAAATTATTTTATTTATCTCTGAACCAAAGTGCGGCGTTTGCAATAAGTGCTCTATTTCATGCATAGCATCAATTGCGTCATTATAAATTTCTATTTGCGCTTGTTTCGCTTTATAAAACTCCATTCTATTTCTTAATAGAGTCACACTATCGGTTCCCCCAATTTCTATTTGAGTATTTATTTCATTCGCCCGTTTTTCTATTGATGCAATGATCGCATCACTAACATCCAGTGTATTTTTATGCCTCAATATAGACTTATGCTTCATAAATAATGAACTTAACAGTTTTTTCTGTAAAACGACTACTTCACCCTGTCTTATTTTTCTATCTTCAAGCGCTTTAAGAATTTTTAAATTTTGTTTTGTATTTTTAAACAACGGCAAAACCCATGATGTTCCTAATGTCCAAATATTATCTGATTGATCAAAAATAAATCCAGGTGATAACACGATATCGGGGTATTGTTTTTCAATCTCTAGTCTTAACTCTGCTTCAGCTTGGGCATAGTCATTTAACATCATTGCCATATCCAAATGATTATCTAACAACGCTAATTGTAAATTAGCAATATCAGCTTTTATTAGTTCTGGCCGCTGATAAAGCTCCCTGGCTAAGGATAAGGGGTGAATATATTCAATATCGATTGAACCATATTCAGAATAAGCAAGGTTGGACTTGGCCAACAATTCATCTTTATTCTTCTGCAAAATATTTTCTTGAAGTGTTAATTGAAATGAACGTTGCTGTAATTCAAGCTGTATGGTGCTGAGTTCAAATTGACTTACAGCACCTAATTCAAATTTTCTCTCTAATTGTTCTAATAAATTATTTAAAACGTTAATTTCATTCTCTATCTCAATGATTTTTGTTTTTGTCACAATATAAGCATGATAATGGTCTTCAAGTTGTCCATGTTGTTCAAATGCCAGTTTTGTTATCGCTAGTTTTGCATTTAATAAATCAACCTTTGCTCTTGCATATCTGGCATCACGTTTTCCCTTTCGTTCATAGATAAAACTAAGTACTGCGCCAATTGTCCATTCTGATTGTCCTGATGAAGTATCACTATGATGTTCGAACGGAAGTGAAAATTCTGGATTAATTCTGTAATCAGTATGTTCAACAGCAATTTGCGCTTTTTTCCATTTCTTGTATGCGACTTGCATTTCAGGATCGTAATACAAGCTTGTTAAATACAATCGCTCTATTGAAAAGACATTGCCATTCAATTGTTCAGCAGAAATGCCATTTGCTTGAAGAAACTGATTCAAATCAGGATTGTCAATATTCCATGAATTGATTTCATTTAATACATTTCTGCTATTGATTGGCTCTTCTTTATAACTATGTTTAACACAACCCTGCATTGATAAGAAGAGTAGCGATATAATGGCACAGCAAGCTACATACCTGAGTCGTTGAGTAAATAAATAAGACATATGACAAATAATTATTATCTAACTGCATCCTGCAGTTGTACGAAAAAGCAGCTTTTTAGCCACCTACTATTTTTATGTTCATGAATAATATAGTTATTTTCAGGTTTTGTCTGCTTTGTCTGTTGCTAAATTCTATTTCGACACTAGCTGATGATCGTCTTGAACAACCATTATCTGACACATGTAAAGAATTCAGGTCTGTTTTTACAAAGCCGGATAATAAAAAGTCCCAAATTGAAAATACTCGTTTTAAAACGGGTTTACTCTGGAAAATTGAAAGTCCAACTGGAAAAACCAATTATTTATTTGGCACCATGCATTCTCAAGATTACACCGTCAGTGAAATCCCGCCACAAGTACGATTGGCTCTGGTAAAAAGTAAAACACTACTAATGGAAACCATTCCTGATGAAGCGGCAAATCAGGCTTTTTTAAACATGATGTATTTTAAAGATAAACAACGCCTTGATACCTTATTAGAACCGGAGCTACTGCAAGCCTTAACAATCAAGATTCAAGACTATGGTGTAGCACAAGAGCACGCTAATTTCGTCAAACCCTGGGCTGCATTCAGTCTAATTGGCAGGCCAAAACCCGTTAGAGCACCTACTCTTGAAAGTAATTTATTTCATACCGCACAACAAGGCATGCTTCAAATTAAGTCTCTGGAAACGATGGAAGAAATACTTTCCGCGCTCGATGGTCTAGCTATGGAAGACCAAATCATTATCTTGAAAGACACTATCTGCAATCACGAACAGATAATTAAAGATACAAAAATACTGGTTAATTTATATCTCAATCGCGATTTGCAGGGCATGGTCGAATTCAATAATCAGCCGCATTACGATGAAGCTGTATTCGAACGCTTCATGCAACGAATATTGTATGACCGAAATACTAGAATGCTGGAAACAATAGAAAATGAATTTAAAACAGGAAATGTATTTGTCGCCGTCGGCGCTTCACACTTGGCTGATAAAAAAGGTCTATTAAGTGAACTTGAAAAACGCGGCTATACTCTAACCATTGTTTATTGATATCTTTTTATTTATGAAAAGCTTCTAATAAATTATCTTCAGCAAAACCGTGTGGCACCTTGCTTGTAACACCATATGTATATACCCCCGCTACAACTATTCCGCTAAGAGCAGAAGATATAAGCCATAATATTGACCAATACCCAACCATAGTGGGAAAGACATAAACATAAAACTCTCCTTTGGGAAATAACCATAAAATACTGAATCCAAGTAAAAACAATAGAAATCCTAAAAAGCCCAAACCTATTTCTGCCACTAGAGCGGCACTCCATGTTCGATTAATCAATTGCGCGGATTTTTTAAGCGCCGATATTGGATAAAGCTGTTCTTTAATAAAAAAAGGAATTACCAAATAACTACAAACACCCCATGTCAAACCTAAAAAAGAAGCAACTATTTCTTGAACTGAATTGGATCTTTTCTCAATAATTTTCAATGTCAAACTTATAGTAGCTGCTAACAATGACCAGGCAAGAATATATTTTATTCTGGAGGAAGCAATTTTGAAACCATCATTCAAGCTTGGGTTTCCACCCTCAAACCTGATTAATGCCGATGAAACAAGTGCCGTATTAAAATATGTTATGACAAAATAATTACAGAAATAAAAGACTAATAACGTAATAATCAAAACTGGATTACTATTTCCTGAATCTGCAGCCGCATTATCTATTACATTACTCACTAGACCAGTTGTATATGTTATGTATGCAAAAGACGCCCATAAAGCAAGTAAGGTGATAAAGCTAAACAATGGATAAAATAACATCTCTTTATCCTGCTTCAATACTAGTAAACTGGATTTTATTAATTTTAAAGACATCTATTTGTTGCCAATTTTATTGATAGTTTAAAATCCTTGAATTAATTTGTATTTAAACCTGAAGCAAACCAAATACTTCCTTACACTTTTCCTTTTCATTCTGAGTTTGCTTATTTTTGATATTTCTCTTTCCATTCGGAATAAGGCATACCATAAATAATTTCTCGCGCGGTCTCGTAATC
>CAZGBJ010000003.1:0-142734 GCA_964523895.1 uncultured Enterobacteriaceae bacterium | reverse complement strand
GATTTTTAATCCATTGGTCGGGCGTTCGAATCGCCCACGGCCCACCATTTTTTTAATAACTCATAATAGCCAGGATCGTTCTTAATATAACTTTCAGCAGTTTTGGTGTTATAACTCAATTTAGTTTATCAATTTTATTTTTAAATGAGGAAATAGAGTGACACAATTTTTATCAATAGGCTTATTCGTTTTATTGTTGGCCACTTCGTTTCAGCCGCTGGCGGAAGGACAACGTATAAAGATGGCGACGACAACCAGTACCGATAACTCAGGCTTACTCGCTGTTTTAAATCCACCTTTTGAGAAAAAATATAGCGTAAAGCTGGATGTTATTTCGGTGGGAACAGGCAAAGCGATCCGTTTGGGTAAAAATGGTGATGTCGATCTAATTCTTGTTCATGCACCGGCTGCCGAAAAAAAGTTTATTGATGAAGGCTTTGGAATAGAACGCGAACCTGTAATGCATAACGATTTTGTTATTGTTGGTTCGACTAAAGATCCTGCTAAGCTAAAAAACGCAAAAAACATTAATGACGCTATGAATCGTTTGATGGAAAAAAAGCATATCTTTATTTCCAGAGGAGATGACTCAGGCACGCATAAAAAAGAAAAAAATCTTTGGCAAATGGTTGGCGATGAAGCTTTCGGATCCTGGTATCTTTCTGTAGGCCAGGGTATGGGTATTGTTTTGAGAATTGCGGATGATAAAGAGGCGTATACATTAACTGACAGGGGCACTTATCTGGCTTATAAAGACAAAATGAAATTAAAAGTTTTATTTGAAAAGGATGAAGCCTTATTTAATCCCTATCACATTATTATGGTGAGCCCTGAAAAACATCCCCATACAAAAATTGAATTGGCAAGAAAGTATTCTGAATTTATTCGCAGCGAAGAAGGACAAGATTTAATACGAAATTTCAAGGTCAATGGGGAAGTGCTTTTCCACCCAGATGTAATAAATTAGATACCTTCGGCTAAAGCGCCTACGGTTGGTGCATGATTGTTATTTTGTTTTTGTTTGTAACTTTACGAAATAAAATAAAGTAAATAAAAAAATTACGATAAAGCTTAGCCAGCCAAAAGTAGAGTTATACTGGCTAACTAAATAATCATAATTACTTCCATAAGTTCTATTAGTAGCATAATCAGAAATTTTTATAAGCATGACTATCCCGGCATGTACGCCGATACAAGCGGCAATGCTTTTGTGCTTTAATCGTAATAACGCAAGTAGCAAGCCAAAGATAAATAGTGTTAAGAAATAATCAACAATGGACCATTCGTGAAAGCGACGAAATGCTTCCGGCATCATTGATAGACCTGTAAGCCAGCCTATATCAACATCTGCAGGAAGATCGCGATAACGAATAAAATGAACGGTTGCATATATCAAGCTGGAAAAAAATGTTGCTATGACTGCGCCAGTTTGTTTGTAAAGCCCGGTAAATAAAGCCCCTCGAAATATTGACTCCTCAATCAAGGCAATTAATAGGCCTACTACAATGGCCTTTAACAAAAGGAGCGAAACCGACTCCATTGTATAGCTGCGACTAGAGTCTATTTCATGTATGCCGAGTAATAGTAATAGAACTTCTATCAATAGCATAATGGTCAGACCATAAGCAAAACCATTTAGCATACCATTTAAAAAAATTTTGGCTTTCCCGTTATAACCAAATGCACTAAATGAAAGCAGATTGTAAAGTTGTAAATAAATACCGCTGATTATCAAACCGCTAATTAATGTGGCGTAAGTTAGATATTTGCGAAAGGCGAGCTCAAGTACAGGATCGAGCAATAGTTTTAATGGGTATGCGAGTACTGCGCCGACAAGAAAAGCCAGTACGATAAATATAAGGAATACTAAAATAGCACGCATTGAAATAATAACTTGTGATTAGCTAATATCTTTTAATCTATCAGTGTTTCAAATGTGTCGGTTTTATCTTGAGTATCAAGCCAACTCACTTTCAGTTTATCTCCGGATTTCGCACCTTCAAACATAAACGATAGATAAGGGTTTTTAGAAATAGCTCGACTCCAGTCACATGAAAACATGATTTGATCATTGTGTTTTACTGTAACAAGCTTAATGAAATGTGCAGGAATAAGCTTCCCTGAATCTGCATCAACTCTGAAGCCAGTTTCCATCGGATGGCGAATAATTGCACGTACCGTTGTAATGTTGTCTCTGGTTTTAGTTTTTAGTCGAATTGTTGAAGCCATTACCCACAACCTCCTTCTTGAACTTCAACAAATGTTTTTGTTGAGAAAAGTTTTCCGTTTGATTTAACGACAACAATGATATCTGACGGCTGTTCCATTTTTATACGAGTAGAAACAAAACCCAGGCAACCGGGGGAAAGATCAAAATTGGCAATTAACGCTGTTGGGTTTTTATCAACAAAAATTGTAATAGACTCAAGTTTTGTTAAATCAGTATTTATCTTTATTGGTACGACCGCTCCATTTTCGATAACAGGGTGAACGCCAATTTTAATTTGATCGGTTTCTTCAATTTGTTGTTCTGGAAAATAACTATTAATGGCGTCATTAAGGTTTGTGGCATCAAATGCTTCTTGATTCCATTTGGCTAAAGCGGACACAGGTTTAAGTATGCCTGATAATAATATCAGTGAACCGGATGCAAGGTATTTTAGAGTATCTCTGCGTAACATTTTTTATAGATCAAGGTTTTCTTCTAGTTCTAATTCATACTCGAATTCAGTCATGCGTGCCGTAGCGCGTTGCTCCTGATAGTAATCGAGCTTGTATTGTTGCTGAATAAACTTGAGTTTATCAACAGCAAGCTTGGTATTAGCAGCAAGAAAATAATATTCTGCCTGGATAAAAGCCGTTTCAATTTCATTTCCGAGCATGGCTTCTGCCTGACCTAACAAGGAATAAGTATTCAAGTCGTGTGAATAGTGTCGTTCATAATTCTTCAATATGTCACGCGCCTGTTTTGCCCTTTTTACATCAAGTAAGGCACGGCTGTAAGTGGTTATGACCGGCTTATAATCAGGGAATAGCTGGTAGGCTTTTTTAAAAATGGTAAAAGCAGCATCATAATTTGATTGAGCTGTTTGATATTTAGCGGCTAATAAAAGATAGGCAATATTATCCGGGCTGTCTTTAAGTAAAACATCAATTTGTTGTTTTGCGCGGACAAAATCATTGTCGCCAATATAAGCATAGGCCAGGCCATAACGAATAGGTAGTTTTTCTTTTTTAGAGTCTTCGCTCTTATTTAATTTTCCGCGTAAATGAGTAGCAGCTTCTTTAGCTGACTTGAATGAGCCAACAAATAATTTATAGCGAACTAATTCATAAGAGTGCGTATTAGAAAATTCTTTTTTAGGATACATTTCTGCTCTAGCTATGGAGTCCGCTATTCGAGATGTGGTCAAAGGGTGAGAACGCAAAAATTCCGGTGCCGCACTTTGAGAATAACGCGATATTCTTTGTAGCGTTTCAAAAAAGGCGGGCATGCCGCGTGGGTCGTAATTTGCCCTTTCCAGAGTTTGCATGCCAACACGATCTGCTTCTTCTTCATTAGCACGAGTGAAATTAATCTGGTTTTGCGTACTTAAACCTGATACTCCTGCTAGCGCGGCGGCGCCGGCTTCCGGGTTTACAACAGCAACGAGAATTGCGCCAACCATCGCTGCTGCTGTCGGTATACTAAGTAGATTTTGTTGCTCAAACTGACGAGCAAGGTGGCGTTGTGTTACATGTGCAATTTCGTGCGCCATTACTGCAGCCAACTCGCTCTCATTACTTGAGTTGAGAATAACGCCGCTATTAATACCGATCATGCCGCCTGGTCCGGCAAACGCATTAATAGCGGTATTATTGACAACAAAGAATGTGAAAGCCTGCTCCGTATTGTCACTGTGAGAGGCTAGTTGATAGCCGATAGACTGAATGTAAGACTCAATTTCAGGATCGCTGACAACCTGCTCAAAGTGCCGAACCTGATTCAGGAACATCTTGCCAAGTCGACGTTCAAATTCTGGTGAAACAACACTTCCGGCGGAATCACCAAAATCAGGTAAATCACTGTTTCCCGCGGCAAATGACAGGATCGGTAACAGGATAAGAAAGATAAGCGATCTCTTGAAATAATGTTGCTGTATTTTTTTTAGAAAATGCATAAATCTAATGTGGTGTTGCAATATGTTGCAACATATTATTCCCCGTTTGCTTTATCATAACAATATAGACTGTATTTGTTGCGATTCGTTTAAAAATTATCAGGAGTATAAAGAATATGGCAGTGACCAAAAATGCCTTCTACGCGCAATCTGGAGGAGTAACGGCAGTGATTAATGCCAGTGCTTGCGGTGTGATTGAAACCGCAAGAAAACACACTGATAAGATTGCAAATGTTTATGCTGGCCGCAACGGTATTATCGGCGCACTAACAGAGGACTTAATTGACACTAGTCAGGAATCTGATGCGGATATTGCTGCGCTAAGACACACACCGTCTGGTGCGTTTGGTTCTTGTCGCTATAAACTAAAAGGTCTGGAAGAGAGCAAAGCAGAATATGAGCGCCTTATTGAAGTATTCAAGGCACATAATATTGCTTATTTTTTTTATAACGGTGGAGGCGATTCAGCCGACACCTGTCATAAAATTTCACAGATTTCTGAGAAAATGGGTTTTCCGATTCAGGCGATTCATGTGCCGAAAACGGTAGATAATGATTTGCCGATTACCGATGTCTGTCCGGGCTTTGGTTCTGTTGCCAAGTATATTGCTATATCAACTCGTGAAGCTTCTTATGACGTTTGTTCTATGGCAAAAACCTCTACAAAAGTTTTTGTGATTGAAGTCATGGGTCGACATGCTGGTTGGATTGCCGCTGCCGGTGGTTTAGCTGCCGATGCAGATAATGATATCCCCGTTGTTATTCTTTTTCCTGAGATTGAATTTAATCAAGATGCCTTTATTAAAAAGGTTAAAGAAAACGTTGAACAACATGGTTACTGCTCAATCGCCGTTTCTGAAGGAGCACATTGGCCGGATGGGAAATTTCTTGCCGAACAAGGTACGCGTGATGCATTTGGACATGCTCAGCTAGGTGGCGCAGCACCGGTTGTTGCCAATATGATAAAAGATGCTTTGGGTTATAAATTTCATTGGGCGGTTGCTGATTACCTGCAACGTGCGGCCAGACACATTGCTTCAAAGACCGATGTTGAACAGGCCTATGCTTTAGGGCAGGCTGCGGTTGAAATGGCGCTTGCCGGAGAAAATGCAGTCATGCCTACAATTGATAGAAAATCAGATGAACCTTATGTCTGGGAAATTGGTAAAGCAAAACTGGAAGATGTAGCCAACGTTGAAAAGATGATGCCGAAAGAATTTATTACCGAAGATGGTTTTGGTATTACTGATGCGTGTCGTCGTTATCTCAGTCCGTTGATTGAAGGTGAAGACTATCCTCCTTATGAAAAGGGGATGCCGGTTTATGTCACACTAAAAAATAAATCGGTAGCAAAGATTCTAAATACAAGTTTCGAACTTTAAGTTATCAAATACCGGTGTCGGCAATACTTTATTATGTCCACGATCCGATGTGCAGTTGGTGTTGGGCATTTAGGCCGTCACTCAATGCGCTATTAACGGAGTTGCCAAAACAGATCAAAATTATTCGTTTATTGGGTGGTTTGGCGGTTGACAGTGATGAAGCTATGTCTGATGAAACACGGATATATGTGCAAGGCAACTGGCGGAGAATCGAACAACAGGTTCCCGAGACAAAATTCAATTATGATTTTTGGATCAGATGTAAACCACGCCGCAGCACCTATCCTGCCTGTCGCGCCGTCATTGCAGCTCGAGCGCAGGGTGACGAGTTTGATCTGTTAATGACACTGGCAATACAACAAGCTTATTACCTACAAGCACGAAATCCTTCTGATATTTCAACCTTGATTGAGTTGGCGGTTGAGATTAGTTTAAACAAAGATAAATTTACTAAAGATATTCAATCATTAGAAATAGATGAGCTACTGCAACAGGAAATAAAGCAATCACGCCGTTTAGGTTTGAATAGTTTTCCCAGCTTGTTATTAGATACAGGCAATCAACAAATTAGAATTGAGCCTGATTATTTAAATATTGATGCTATGTTGGAAAAGATAAATCAGCATTTCTAATAAGCCTTCATTTTGTGTAATCTCTACTTTTTTGAATAAAGATAATAATAAGCATGACTCGTTTTATTCACGGTTTTACTCTAGATAACTTACGTGGCGATATTTATGGTGGTTTAACCGCTGCGGTCGTTGCTTTGCCTCTCGCACTTGCTTTTGGCGTGGCTTCTGGTGCCGGTGCGTTGGCTGGGATGTACGGCGCTATACTAGTTGGTTTTTTTGCGGCCATATTTGGTGGTACACCGTCTCAGGTCTCGGGTCCTACCGGCCCTATGACAGTAGTGATGACAGCTATCATCATGCATTTTTCACATAATCCAGCAATGGCTTTTACGGTGGTGATGCTAGGCGGTGTGTTTCAAATACTCTTTGGCATACTAAAATTTGGACGGTTTATTAATCTTGTGCCATATCCCGTTGTTTCCGGTTTTATGAGCGGCATTGGTTGCATCATCATCATCTTGCAACTTGCACCGTTTGTTGGCGGGGAATCAGTAAAAGGTATTTTGCAATCAGTCCTGGCCTTACCTGAATTGATTGGTCAAATACAAACGCATGCATTGAGTCTGGGACTTATTGCTTTAGTGATAGTTTGTTTTCTACCTCAACAGATCAGTCGTTATATTCCAGGGCCGTTATTGGCACTGATTGTCGGCACGATAATGGGCGTATTCTTTTTTACGGATGCCAGTATTATTGGTGAGATACCAACCGGTTTACCAAGTATGCAGATACCGGTTTTTTCTGTCGAAGAATTTGCCGTCATTATTAAGTTCTCTTTGATCCTGGCTTTTCTGGGCTCTATCGATTCTTTATTAACGTCATTAATTGCTGATAGCGTGACGCGAACCCATCATAAATCAGATCGTGAATTACTCGGTCAGGGTATCGGAAATATAGTAGCGGGTTTATTTGGCGCAATTCCTGGTGCAGGTGCCACCATGCGCACAGTAGTGAATGTTCGAGCTGGCGGACGTACACCGATTTCAGGTGCATTACATGCTGTCGTTTTATTATTAATGGTTTTAGGCCTGGGTAGTTTAGCAGAACATATTCCACATGCCGTACTCGCCGGTATATTACTTAAAGTAGGTTACGACATTATTGATTGGAATTATGTGCGTCGACTTCATCAGGTTCCGGGTCCCGGCGTATTTATTATGTTAACCACATTAACGCTTACAGTTTTAGTCGATCTTGTTACGGCGGTAGCAGTAGGAACGATTATGGCCAGCATGCTATTTGTTAAACGTATGGCAAACACACAAGTTGCCAGCATGAAAATAGTGGGTGGAGCCGGTGATTGGCATGAGCTTACTGAAGAAGAGGCTAGATTGTTTGATCAAGCTAATGGTCATGTTGTCTTGTTTCATATTGAAGGGCCTATGAGCTTTGGATCGACCAAAGATATTGTGCAGTTGTTAACAGCTGATCGTGAACAAGATGTGCTCATTCTCGATTTCACTGATGTTACGTTTATTGACAGTAGTGCATCACTTGCAATTGAAGAAGCAGTGACACAAGCACAAGACGATAATGATTCTGTTGTTCTTTGTGGTATGAATGAATCAGTAGAGAAGGTAATACGTAGTATTGGTGTAAATAATCTATTGCCTGAAAACCATATTACTAAATCACGTCTACAAGCATTGCAGCTTTCCGAAGAGATTTTAAAAAAATAATTCAGTGTGGTGGCGTCAGATTGGTCTGAAAAAATATAATCACTGCTTGGAATCCCTATTTGTTTCATAAGTGGTTGATTTATAATTATAATATCGTTTTTCTGTTGCTCTCAAAACACTCATTCATTTGCCGTTCTCTCTGATAAATACACTTCGTAATCAGGTATAATTATAATTCTTGGCAGAATAGGAAGCTGTTCAAGAGAGCAAAACCAAATAAGAAGAATATTTATCATCAGGTATAACAGATGGCTGATAGTTTAATTGGGGAAATCATCGCCTGTCACGAGTGCGATCACCTTCATCATTATGAATTGATTCCTGTGGGAGCAAAGGCGAATTGCTTGTATTGCGGAAATTTACTTTATCGACATACCCCCGATTCATTAAATCGTAGTTTAGCGTTGTATTTCACAGCACTGATACTTTTTATTATTGCCAATACGTTTCCTTTTTTATCTCTTGAGTTGGGTGGGCGAGTTGTCGAGAATATTCTATTTTCCAGCGGTTGGGCAATGTATGAGATGGGTATGGGTGAGTTGGGCGTGCTTATCTTTGTGACCAGTATCTTATTTCCGTTGATAGTGATTGTTGGCATGCTTTATTTACTTGTTCCGGCGAGTCTCGGCAAAGTCGCTCCACGTATGGGCACGGTGTATCGCATAGTTAACGCGATATTGCCTTGGAGTCTGGTTGGTGTATTTATGCTGGGAGTATTGATCGGCATTGTTAAATTGCAGGATTTAGCCAATGTGATTTTTGGTCCCGCGCTGGTTGCGCTGGCGTTATTGCTCGTTGCTTATACTGCGGCACGGGCAAGTTTTAATCCCCATCAATTATGGTCTTTAACAGGACATACACCATTGGATTTATCCAGCGATGAAGCAGCAAATAAAAAAATTCTGAATTGCCATACATGTGGTTTTCTTAGTTTAGATTCAGACGAACAACAACATTGTTCTCGATGTGGCTCATCATTGCATCACAGAAAAAAGAACAGCATAGAAACAACCTGGGCTTTGTTAGCTGCAGCTGTTGTGTTGTTAATTCCGGCCAATGTTTATCCGGTAATGACAGTGATACGTTTTGGTCAGGGCGAGCCAAATACAATTATGAGTGGTGTTTTACATTTAATTGAATCTGGTATGTGGGGATTAGCTTTGATCGTGTTTGTCGCCAGCATAGTTGTTCCGGTTACGAAGTTAATCACCCTGAGTTTTTTATTATTCAGTGTGCAAAAAAAATCCGTATGGCGCCCTCGTGATCGTACTTTGCTTTATCGAGTGACGGAGGTAATTGGTGCTTGGTCAATGGTGGATATTTTTCTGGTTGGTTTGCTCTCGGCTCTGGTCAGTCTGGACGCGTTATCAACAATACGTCCGGGAATTGGCGCCATCTTTTTTGCCGGCGTTGTCGTTATTACCATGTTTGCTGCGCAAAGTTTTGATTCGCGCCTAATATGGGATAATGTTAGAGAAAAAGAACAATAAATTTAGAGGAATATGGAAATCTCAAGCCCACAAGTTAGCAAACGATCTGGTCCTTCTATCGTCTGGTTAATTCCATTCATTACGCTGCTGGTGGGTGGTTGGCTAATCGTGAAAACCTTATCTGAACAGGGTCCTCAGGTCACTATCAGTTTCAAGACAGCAGAAGGTATTGAGGTAGGCAAGACCAGAATTAAATACAAGAATGTCGATATAGGCGTTGTTGAGCATATTAAATTTAGTGATGATTTTTCTAATGTCATTCTGACGGCTGAATTTAGTAAGGGATCGGAGAAATTTTTACGTCGAAGTACTCAATTCTGGGTGGTTAAGCCAAAACTAGGTTTGCAGGGTGCTTCGGGTTTGAGCACATTAATTTCGGGTGCTTATATTGAGATCGAACCAGGTCCCGGCGCACAACAGCGGCATTTTGTTGGCCTGGAAGAACAACCCGTTGTTAAGGCCGATGAGCAGGGTCAGGAGATCGTGCTAGTAACACATAAGCTTGGTTCGGTTGATGTCGGTTCGCCGATTTACTATCAGGGCTTGCTCGCCGGTGAAGTTCTAGGGCATGAACTGGGCAATGACCGTAAGAGCGTCTATGTTCATGCATTTATCAAAGATCCTTTCGATCAACTTATCCGTGGAAATACTTACTTCTGGAATGTCAGTGGTATTAATGTGTCTATGGGCGCTGATGGCTTTAAGGTAGAGACTGCATCTATTCGGTCAATGATGTTTGGTGGTATTGCCTTTGATACACCGGAGACTCTGGAGCAGGCAGCGACTGAAGTTGACAATCTGGTGTTTACTCTGCATGAAAATTTCGAAGCTGTTCAGGAACGTTCCTATACCAGAAAGCTCAAGTTTATAATGTTCTTTGATAGTTCTGTGCGCGGTTTAAATATTGGTGCGCCGGTTGAATTTAAGGGTATTAAAGTGGGCTCGGTGCTTGATGTCAGGCTAGAATTTAATAGTGAAGATACTTCCTTTCGTATTCCGGTATTAATCGAAATTGAATTACAAAGAATTATCGAACGTGGTAATGAGGATACAGGTTCTTCCTACAATACATTGAATAAATTGGTAGAGCGAGGACTCAGAGCACGCTTGCAAACAGGCAGCCTGTTAACCAGTCAATTATATGTTGAACTGGATATGCACCCGAATTCTCCAATTCATATCAGCGGTGAAGCAACGCCGTTCCCCGAATTACCTACTTTGGCAACAGCAAACTTTGGCGCAATTACTCAATCAGCTGAAAATTTATTAGCCAAACTTAACGCTATTGATATTAATGAAGTCTCATCTGTCTTACTTGAAACAATTAAGAATGCTGACAAAACATTAGTCACTGCAGATAAAACAATAAACAATGCAAATGCGTTGATTACATTACCGGGCATTCCTACAGCAATAGAAGACATGCAAAGTTCATTGAGTAATTTCAAAACTATTATGCAAAAAATAGACGCTTCTAATCTACAGGAGGCGATTAATGCCGGTCATCTTGCTCTGGAAAGTTTAACCGTCACTTTGGGTAAAACGAATAATATACTGGAGCCTAGTTCACCAGCTCAATATAACCTGATCAAGTTAACCGGCGAACTTGAAGAAACGGCACGATCCATTCGCTCATTAGTTGATACTTTGGAACGTTACCCGCAGGCGTTAATTTTTGGCAAGGATAAGAAGGCCAAAGGAGAATAATGATTATGTGGAATTCGGGATATAAATTAATCGTATTGTTATCCGTCATGTGTTTATTAACTGCCTGTTTGGGAGGTGGTGCGACGACACCAATACGTTATTATCTGGTTGAGCCAGTGGAGTATTCGGGCGAATCTGTTAAAACAGTTCGGCCGCTAAGTATAGAGATACTTGATCTGCATATTCCCCAATATCTGGAACGTTTTCAAATTGCATCACGAAGCAGTGAAAGTCGACTTGAATTTTCAGATGATAATCAGTGGGGCGAAAATTTACGCAAAAATCTATTACGTAGTGTGGCAAGAAATTTATCGAGGCTGTTATCAACGATTGATGTAGGCACACCTTTAAATCGGTCGTCATCTTCGCCGGATTATCGTGTGCAAATTCATATTGAGCAATTTGAACTGGATGTTGATAACACGGTAAAACTTATTGCGCGATGGCAACTTACTAGTGGTTCGCAATCACAATCGCTAGGTGTATTTAGTACCGATTTACAAAGTGAACAGATTCTTGAAGAAGAGAACTACGATCAAATGATCTCGGCGATGCGCCAATTATACGGTGAACTTAGTGAACGTATTGCTGACTCGATTATTGAGCAGGAATAATTTAGTTAAAATTAATTGATACGAAAGTAATGAAGTCATTATCTCATCAATCCCAGACTGTATTATTTGTTTTGCTGACGTCTACTCTATTTGTACAAGAGAGCGTTGCTTATATAAGTATCGATACTAGCGGTGCAGAAATAATGGAAGAAGTACAAAAGCGGCACCAGCAATTTCCGTATATCTATGAAGAACAATTCATGGTTATGGAAGACAGACATGGTGATCGTGACACGCGCAAGGCCAGACGTTACTCAAGAGTAGAAGAAGATGGTTCAGTAAAGTTTTTATTATTGTTTGATTATCCTCAGGAAGTAAAAGGTGTGGCTCTATTAGCTAATCGTGATGTTGATGGTAGTACTAGTAAATATATTTATTTGCCAGCATTTGGCGAACAACTCATCGAAAGTACTGGCGAAGGTAGCAATGATAATTTTCTCGGCACCGATTTTACGGTAGAGAATCTGACCGGTGAAGTGTTGTCAGATCATTATTATGTGCGTCGTGAAGATAGAGAAATTGAGAATATTAAATATTTTATACTGGATGTTTACAGAGTAAATGATCAGTTAGCTAAAAAACAAATTTTACGACGACATTTTATTCGACAGGATAATTTGTATATTACTCTAACGCATCATTTTGATAAGCAGGGCCGTGTTTCCCGTATACAGAGTCACCATGATATTAAAGCAGTTGATGGTGCTATGTGGCGTGCCAATATGATTCTTATGGAAGATAAAAGAGAACAACATCAATCATTGATTAAAATATCCCGCCGTGTTTTTTCACACGACTATGTTCCTGCTGAAGTATTTACAGCGGAATGGTTGTATGAAAACTATCCGTATATTGAGCCTGCTGATGATACGGATGCATCCGAAGAAACAGGCGAGGAAACCATAGAATGATAGTGCAAGCATGTATGCTGGGTTACAAACGCCGTCTTTCTGTGACGCTGTTTTTACTTATTGTAACGTTATTTGCCGCTATGGGCTTACAACGATTAGAAGTTGATACCGGCATAGATAGCTTAATTCCCGCCGATGATCCTGCCCGAGTAGTCTATCAAAAAGTGATGGGAGAATTTGGTACTGATAATAAAACTATTATCTACATCAAGGACAAAAGTTTATGGACGCCGGAAAAATTAACACGGCTCGAACAACTGCATCTGGCGATTGAAAAGATTGACGGTGTTGTTCGTGTTGACGGCTTGTTTAGCCTGCATACTATTCATGGCGTAGACGGAAAAATTGTTTCTCGACCAGTACTACGAGCAGCACCGAAGACCGAAGACGAAGCATTAAGCGCAAAAGAAAGCGCCCTGTCTAATCCATTATATCTGGGTAATTATTTCTCTGATGCTGGCGATGTTACTGCAATGCTTGTTTCGGTTGCCGATGCCGATGATAGAAATAATTTTAATCGACTTATTTATCATGCGATGGAAGATCAAATCGACATCCATCGCTCAGAGTTTGACTACATTACTCAAGTGGGTCCGCCGAGAATTAACGTTGAATTAAAACAAAGTTTGCATGAAGACTTTCTCTTGCTCGGCCCGTTATCAGCAATCATTCTGGTTTTATCTATTTTGATCTTTATGCGTAGCTGGTTGTCAGCGATGGTGCCGTTGGTGACCTCGTTGATAACGATTATCTGGACCTTCGGTCTGTTAGGCTGGATCGGTATCCCGCTAAATATTCTAAGCGCAATGATACCGTCATTGATTATAGTAATTGGCTCGACTGAAGACACACATTTGATGGCGGCATTTTTACGTGGACTGGATGAGGATGTTGAAGGAGATGCTCGTAAACATGCGGTTAAATACATGGCAAAACATATTGGTTTGCCATTAGTGCTAACTGTGTTAACCACCGCATTGGGTTTTGCCAGTAATCTTTTCAGTAATATCGGTTTAATTCAACACTTTTCAATTGCGGCAACTTTTGCCATGTTAGCAAACGGTTTTATTACTGTGTTGGTCTTGCCTTTAATGCTGTCTTTGTTTGGCTCAGATAAAAACACCAGTCTTGTTAAAAATAAAGAAACGAATAGCATGCCGAATCGTGTTATGCGGGTATTCCGATACTCTCAGGATAATTTTCCCTTATCGACATTGTTACTGACAGCAGCGATGTGTGTCTTTTTTATCATGCAGGCATCTAAGTTATATGTCACCAATGATCCGCTATCGTATTTTCAAAGTGACCGTCCACTAGTACACGATGTCAAACGCATACATGAAGATCTTGCCGGGGTAAAAATATTTTTTATATCACTTGAGTCGAAGCAGGCAAAGGCATTTCAGAAACCGAAAAACATTCAAAAGTTATCTGACATTCAGGATTTTCTCGATAATCAGGGTGTTTATGATCGCAGTATATCTTTAGCTGATCATTTAAAGTTTATAAATCGGGAGTTTCGTAACAGTGGCGTCGAAGGTTCTATTCCGGAAACACGAAAACTGATTGCGCAGTATTTAATGTTTTTTCATCGCAGTGATCTGGATAGCTATGTTAGCCATGATTACAGTCGTGCTAATATCGTTGTTAGACACAACATCACAGATTCACATACGCTTAATAAATATATTCGTGAACTGGAAGAGGCTATGGGACAAATTGTCGGGCCGGGCATGAAGTCCTACATAGTAAGTGAGAACCTTATGGTGAACCATGCTGCTGAAAGTTTGATGGTGGCACAGGTAAAAGCACTAGCGGTATTGATGACATTAATCTTTTTTATCATGTCTGCTATGTTTACTTCTTTTAAAGGTGGCTTCATCTCATTAGTGCCAGCGATCATTCCCATTACACTAATGTTTGGCATTATGGGGTACTTTGATATTCCATTAAACCCGGGTACAGCAATGGTTGCGGTAATTGCGATAGGTATTGCCATAGATGGCACGATTCATTTATTGGCGCGTTACAATGAACTTTGTCGTCGTACTTCAAATTATGTTGAAGCAGTAAATATAGCCGTACGCGAAGAAGCAACGCCACTTATTATTTCCAGTATTGCGCTCGCACTTGGTTTTGGTATTTTAATTTTCTCAAACTTTACTATTGTTGCGCAGTTTGGTGCCTTGGCGGCAGCAACTATGTTGTTCTCTATTTTTGCCAACTTGCTGATTACACCAATCATAATGGCGCGTATCCGTCTGGTTGGTCTTTATCAAATACTTGCTATGTCAGTTGATCGTAAAGTACTTGATGAAAGTCCTTTATTGCAAAACATGACGGACTATCAACGCCGTAAAGCGATCTTGATTTCAGAGCTACATGAATTTGAAAAAGGTGATCTATTAGTAGAGCAGGATACGATAGGTCGCGATATGTATCTTATTCTTTCAGGTGAAGCAGAAGTCATCAGAAAAGATAATGGTGAATCACGTTCACTGGCCATATTAAAACCAGGGCAGATATTTGGCGAGATTGGTTATATCCGTGAAACTGAAAGAACCGCGGACGTTGTCGCAACAGAGAATGTATCAGCATTACGTTTTGATTATGAACGTATGCAAAATGATCTAAAGTTTTTTCCAAACATAGTTGCTAAATTAAATTTTAATATCAGTTACGTTCTTGGCAAACGTTTGGCAGATATGGTTGCTAGTTCAAAAGTAAAATAAACGTTAAGTTAGCTCTTTTATAATTTCCCACTTCAATAGTTTTTCTTCCTTGCTCATTGCAGCGTGTGCCGGGCTGGTAGATGGCAACTTGTGATATTTTAGACAGGAGGAGGTTAGATTTTTTAAAACTTCTTTATTAAATATCTGCTCAGCTTTTGACCCATTAAAGAACACTGCTTTTATCCCGGGGTATTTTATAAAGAACGAATTAAAGTCGTTAGCTTCAATTGTTGAGTAATCAATATCTGAATCAAGACTACCTTTGCGGTAACAACTTTTTAATACATCCCACAATGCAATTTTATGATCATATAAAAATTGTTTGCGTTGTTCATAGCTTAAGTCTTTATCAGCATTAAATAGCTGAAACATAATCGACCAAAAGCTATTTCTTGGGTGAGCATAGTATTGATTTTCATCGAGTGACTTTTGTCCCGGCATTGAGCCAAGAATCAGAATTGCTGCATCGGGTTTTGCAATGGGTGGGAAGCCAGTACTGTTTGTCATAGTGATAGACTAAACTATTTAATCAAAATATATATCGTCGCTCTTGCGCATCCATGCGCTCGCGACGTACAGTCCATCCATGGACATAAAAAAAGCCATGTCGTAATGACATGGCTTTCTCGTATTTCTAAATGATGTATGAACTAAACCAATAATGGTGCAATTACCAAACTAACAATAGCCATTACATTGATTAGAATATTCATCGAAGGACCGGAAGTATCTTTTAATGGATCACCAACCGTATCACCAACAACAACAGCTGCGTGAAGATCGGTTCCTTTGCCACCAAGGTTTCCTTTTTCAACATATTTTTTAGCGTTGTCCCATGCGCCACCGGCGTTAGCCATCATTAATGCCATCATGACACAGCAAATGAGTGCGCCACCTAACATACCACCTAACGCTTGCGGCCCAAGACCGAAACCAACAACAACAGGAGCAAGCACAGCAAGCGAACCTGGAGCAATCATACGTTTTAATGCCGCACGAGTAGCAATATCAACGCAACGTTCGTTATCGGGTTGAGCCGTGCCTTCCATTAAACCTGGAATTTCTTTGAATTGGCGACGTATTTCCTTAATCATTTCAAACGCGGCATCCCCAACGGCAGTCATAGTCATTGAACTAACTAAAAATGGAAAGATGCCACCAAGGAACATACCGCAAAGTACGATAGGGTCATTAATTCTTAAGATAAGCTCTTCGCTTCCTCCAGATACTTCATGTAAGGCAAGAGACACCTTCTCAATATAAGCACTGATTAAGGCTAATGCGGCAAGTGCGGCAGCGCCAATAGCAAAACCTTTGCCGATAGCCGCAGTCGTATTACCAACTTCATCTAACGAGTCAGTAATCTCACGTGTCTCTTTACCCATTTCTGCCATTTCTGCAATACCACCGGCGTTATCTGCAACCGGACCATATGCATCAATGGCCATAGTAATACCAACGGTACTTAACATACCGACAGCAGCGATACCGACACCATAAAGACCAGAATAATGACTGGCGGTAAAGATAATGGCGCAAATAGTAATAACAGGAATCGCGACAGATTGCATGCCAGTGGCAAGACCACTAATCATAACGGTTGCAGGACCAGTTTCACCGTCTTGTGCAATCTTTCTAACAGGTGCGCCACCCGTGTAGTATTCAGTAATGAGACCAATGATGATGCCGCCGACAGCACCGGAGAGAACGGCGACCCAAACATTAATAGAAGCTCCCATATTTTGAATCAGTATGTACGCGGCAATGATAAAAATAATAGATGAACCCATGGTGCCAATTCGTAATGCAGTTTCAGGGCTTTTTGCTGAGAAGAGTTTTACCGAGTAAATACCGATCATGGAACAAATCAAACCAATAGAAGCCAACGCTAATGGCATGAAGGTCAATGTACTTGTGTCTCCATCAGGAGCTAAATCATATACAGAGGCTGCACTCATTGTTGCTGCTAATGCAATCGTTGCGATCATCGCACCACAATAAGATTCAAAGATATCTGAACCCATACCAGCAACATCACCAACGTTATCGCCAACGTTATCTGCTATAACACCAGGATTACGTGGATCATCTTCAGGAATGCCCGCTTCAATCTTACCAACCAGGTCAGCACCAACATCAGCACACTTGGTAAAAATACCACCACCAACACGTGAAAACAGGGCGACGGATGAAGCGCCCATGGCAAAGCCTTCTATAGCATGTATTGTATGAGCATCACCTGCAAAAAAATAATAGAGTATGCCAACACCAAACAAGCCCATCGCCGCAACAGTCAGTCCCATAATGGAACCACCGAAAAAGGCAATGTTTAAGGCTTCTGCCGCACCTTTGGTATTTGCGGCCACTGCGGTTCGAACATTAGCGTGAGTCGCAGTATACATTCCCCAATAACCCGCAGAACCTGAGCATAACGCGCCAAGTAAAAAGGCTAGAGCGGTATTCATACCAAGATCAGAAGATGCAATAGCAACAATACAAATAATGCAGAATATAGCCAAACGCTTATATTCGCTGTTCATAAAGACCATGGCGCCAAGATGGATAGCATCGGAAATTTCTTTTAATTTACCATCACCAGCCGGTGATTTTTTTATATTCATAAAGACCAGAAAAGCGGCAAAAAGACCGAATAAACCCAAACCAATGGGTATATAAGCTATTGAATTCATTGAAACTTCCTCTTATTTACAGATTATTCGTTATTGTGAGCGGGAAGGTTGTAATTCTTGTGATTATCCCCGGAGCATTCTTATACCGATATCGGCTCTGACTGTAAAGCTGTGTTGTCAGATTAGCGTATAAACTATACTGGTTCATATTGAGCAATTTGATAATTTCGCAATAATTCTTAATACAATGGAAAATGGATGGAGTTGGACTATGGCTAAACAGGTATTTTTAAAGTACTTGCTGATATCAGCAGGAATAATCATTTCTAATCTGGCTCTGGCTGAATCTCTGCGCGAATATCACCAACGCCAATGTGAAGAAGGTAACGCGGAAAGTTGTAGTCGGGCAGCAGGCATGCTTAAAGGAGAACAGCATGCTGAACGGATTGTTGAGTTGGGTGATAATTTTGCTATGGAAGTTGACCGTTCGGTGATGGAAGATGAGAACAAGCCTATATTGAGAGAAGCTTATCTTGATGTGCTTGATGATTATTTCAAGGCTGAGTCTGAAAATGGTGTTAAACGGATTGTGGCGAATGAAATGATTAATCTCTGTGCAGACCATTATCATGATCATTGGCGCAATCGAAAAATGTGGTGGCCTACAACTGATGTTGGCGAACCGGATTGGTCAACGATTTATTATTATATTGTTGACCATTACTATGGATATTGTTTACGCGCTATCCAATAGCTGCTGTGTTTCAAAAAGCGGTAAACCCATAACGCCACTGTAGCTTCCTTGCAGTCGTTCGATAAAAATAGCTGCTATGCCCTGAATAGCATAACCGCCAGCTTTACCTATCGGTTCATCGGAATTGCAATAATCGTCAATGTCTTTGCTGCTCAGGGTTTTGAATGTGACCTTACTAATATTGATTTTAGTTTGTTCTTTTGTGCTGATTACACAAACAGCGGATAAAACTTCATGTGTATTCCCAGATAACTTTTTCAACATTGTAATAGCATCATCCTTGTTTTCTGCTTTACCGAGGATATATCCATCTAAAACGACGGCAGTATCGGCGGCTAGAATAGGCGAGCTATTATCAACAAATTTTTTGCCTGCGCGTGCTTTTTCTGTGGCAATTCGGCAGACATAATCTTTAGGAATCTCATTGCCATCCCAGCTTTCATCTATTTCAATATCGATGATGTCAAACTCAACGCCAATTTGCTGCAATAATTCGCGACGGCGCGGGGATCTTGAAGCGAGAGCAATTTTCATAATTCTATACCACCAAATTCTTCAAGTAGCTCTTTGATAAATTCGTGTAATTGTAAAACCATAACAGCAAAATCCTGATCAAATTGTGTCGCTCTATCATCAGCTTCACCTTCTGCCTGTTCTTGAATAATTTCTTCAAAGCGTAAACGTTTAATAGAAAAATCATCGGATAAAACAAAACGAATCGCATCACGCCAAATCATGGCCAGTTGAGTGACGCGTTTGCCTGCTTTTAAATGGCTTAATACTTCAGCGCTTTCCAGCTCCTGGTTTTTACAACGAATTATGTTTTTACTTTCTTGTGGATTTTGTAATTCACATTCATTATCGAGTTCAAACATTTTTGGTGGTGTGTCTTGTAGCCAGTGAGTCATGATATTTGCCGCATCACCATGACACTTCAACGGTACAACAGGCAGACTACCCAATGTAGCGCGCAAATGATCCATAAATTCTTCCGCTTTATTAGAACTGGCTGAATCAATAATCAATAATTTATTTTTAGGATCGAAATAAGCATAAACCAGATAGGAACGCGTTAATGCGCGCGGTAATAAGGAATGAATCACATCTTCTTTAAGAGTACGTTTCTCTTTGCGGTAAATAGAACGCGTTTGCTCCTGTTCAAAATCAAGAACCTTTTCTTCGACGACTTCATTAACCGCTGCTGGAGGTAGAATCTTTTCCTGCTTACGTGCACAGATCATGACGTAACCGCTGCAACTATGAGTATACATTTCACTGTTCTTACCCAAAGGCGGAACCCAACCATATTTGGAAAAATCCATATTCATGCAAGGCGTGAAGTTTTGTTCAGCTAAAGCGTCTTCTAATGTTTCAGGAGAAATATCAATGTCTTTAGTAAGACGGTAAATACGAAGATTTTTGAACCACATTGTTATAATTATGCTGATTGAAAAGGAGACGGATTATGGCTTATGTTTCATCGAATGAGCAAGAGAAATAACCGCTATAACGCATTGCGTTATAGTCCATGATAAGTTATACAATTGATATCTTTAATGACTAAAAATTTGAATAAATTGAGTTGAATAGAGATGAAGAAATTACCAAATATACATCCCGGTGAGATTTTACTGGAAGAATTTTTACTGCCAATGGAAATCAGTCAAAATCGCATAGCGCGTGATATTGGTGTGCCACCAAGACGTATAAATGAAATTGTACACGGTAAGCGATCAGTGACAGCCGATACTGCTGTTCGATTAGCTAAATACTTTAATGTTTCGGAATCATTCTGGATGGGACTGCAATCAGATTATGATGTTGAAGAAGCGCATCGCCACTTAGGAAAGAAACTAGATAAGATCCCACCTTATGCAGCATGATTATTCAATATGAAATCCCCCGTCCAAAAATTATTGGAAGCTCACCGAGAACTTATTCATATGGAAATGCAGAAAGTCGCATCACATGTGCAGCGAGTTGAGAAAGGCACAGAGTGGATTATTAATACCATCACACTTGAAGGTTATGACGTGCCGTTTCGATTTAAACGAAAAATAGAATATCGAAATCTTAAAGGCGCTAGAGTGAATTTGACTTATTATCCGTCAACAGAAAATGTTGGTGGATTTGACATGGAGTTTATGAATGTAGTTCGGATTAAGAAGTCATAATAAAGTTTTATTCCTTTGTTATTCCCGCGTAGGCGGGAATCCAGATATTATTTATTACTGTTCCCGCTTGATAGCGAGTACACTGCTCTTCCGCATCCATGCGATCGCAGTATAAGTACATCCATGTACAAAACTTTTTTTGCGTGGCCAAAAAAGAACTAACGAAGAAAAAGGCCACCCCAAATGCCTTGCCCTGCGGGTACCCTCGGTGTCGTTTTATTTCTTACGGCACGCACATACTCCCGTCGATTATTGCTCCTGCACAATCGACACTTCCGCCATCCATGGCGGTCGTCCTTTCCTAATGCACTCTCGATACATCCCTGTAGCTCAACCGAGAAAGAAAACAACACCTCGGCAGGTCATAAGGGAAAATTATTAAATCAATCGACACAGACCTTTTGATTTAGTCAACAAGTTAGAAATAATTGCATGCAGGCTCTTGATTATAGGCACATAGAGCATCTATAATTAAGTTTACTACCCCTGTCGTTTCGTCGGCAGGCCGCAGGGTCTTGAGGAGCAATCCTTAAGGCCCTTTGCTTTATAAGGTACAGGGATGCGTACAGTTATATATATTGATGGATTCAATTTTTATTATGGCGCTGTGAAAGGCACGTCATGTAAATGGCTTGATCTAAAAGCCATGTGTCAAAATATATTAAAGCCCCATCACCGAATAGATTCCATTGTCTATTGTACGGCGTTAGTAAATAGTCGAAAAGATAATCCTGACGCACCTCTTCGACAAGCAACATATATAAAAGCCTTATCTAAACATACTCCAGAGATAAAAATAATATATGGCCATTTCCTTGAGAATAAAACAAGAATGAAGCCAGTTGACTTTACTTATGGAAAGACAGTTGAAGTATATAAAGTCGAAGAAAAAGGATCAGATGTGAATCTTGCAGTGCATATGGTAAATGATGCTTGGAAGGATGTTTATGATTGTGCAATTGTGATTAGTAACGATAGCGACTTGGCTGAAGCTATGAAGTTAGTTCGTGTGGATTGTAAAAAGAAGGTTGGTCTTTTCACCCCTTGGAGAAGAAGAGCTTCAAAACAACTTATGGCAAACTCTGATTTTCAACGAACAATAAGAAAAAGTACTATTATTAAATCACAATTACCTAGCCCAATTGAAAACACTAAAATTTATAAACCAAATGGGTGGTAACTAAAAAGCATCGGCACGATAAATCCAAGAGTTCTTTTGCTTACTTTTCTTTAAAGAAAAGTGAGGCGTCTTGAAGACGAAAAGCAAAGTTAGTAAGGATTAAAAATTAAAGGGCTACTCCCGGTGGTAAGGATGATTCTGCGTTATCGTCCAAGCTCTATATATCTGTTCAGCAATCATCACTCTGACTAAGCCATGTGGCAATGTCATTCCTGATAGTGACCATAATTGATTAGCTTTCTTTTTTATCGCGTCGCTTAATCCATCTGCGCCGCCGATGATTAAACTAATGTGTTGGTTTTCATCGTTCCATGTTTGCAATTGGTTTGCGAGCTTTTGACTGCTGATTGTTTTGCCGTGTTCGTCTAATGCAATGATAAAACTTTTATCTGCGAGCACGGCATTGATGTTTTCTTCTTCTTTTTGTTTGTAGTTTTCGGCGCTGTTGTTTTTACCGCGGATGGCGGGATTAATTTCTATTAGTTTGAAATTGATGTTTTTTGGTAAACGCTTTGCATATTCTTTAAACCCTGATTCTATCCATGTTGGCATGCGTTTGCCGACGGCTATTAAATCGATTTGCATGGTTGCCTAACTACTTTCGGCTTCCTTGTTCGGCTCAGCTCCCCAGAGTTTTTCCAGTTGATAGTATTCGCGTGTATCCGGGTGCATGAGGTGGACAATAATATCACCCAGGTCAACCAATACCCATTCGCCTTCTGTTTTGCCTTCGACGCCCAAAGGTTTAATGCCGTTCTTTTTTGCTACTTCTACGACCTTTTCGGCTAAAGCATTAACTTGGCGTTTTGAACGCCCGCTAGCGATAATCATGTAGTCAGATATGCTGGTTAATTTGCTTACTTCAAATACTGTGACATCAATTGCTTTAACGTCATCCAGAGCGGTGAGGGTAATATCAACGAGTTCTTTTGTCTTCATGCAGTGTCCAGGTAAAGTTGGTTATCTTTTATATAAGTTTGAGCTATTGTCGGCAGCAAATTATCGACAGTTTTATTTTCTAAATAAAATTTGCGAACCATGCTTGATGAAATGTCCAGCATGGGGATGTTAATAAACACAATATTTCCTGATGAACACGTTTTAAGTTGTGCGTGATCTGTTATTTGATGCTTTTCTATCCAGCTTTGTAATTCAGGTGAAATATTATTTGTTGATTCCCTTGTTGATATGCTGGGTCGGTTCGCAACGACGATATGTGCATAGTCTAATAGTTCTTGCCAATCTTTCCAGCTATCAATTTTGTTAAGGGCATCTTTGCCGACAATTAAATATAAGGCGTCATCAGTAAATTCCTGACGTAATGATTTAAGTGTATTGATGCTATAGGAGATATCTTCACTCTCTAACTCACGTAAATCAATGTAAAGTTTCGACTCATCCTGAATTGATAATTCAATCATGCTGCGTCTGTGACTTGAGGATGCTACAGGACGTGTTCGGTGCGGCGGAATATTGACCGGCATGAACCTTACTTGATCAAGCTCGAGTTGCTGCTGTGCTTCAAGCGCAAGCCGAATGTGTCCATTATGGATTGGATCAAATGTACCGCCGAGAATTCCGATAAGTTGCATTAATTATTTACGAATGTGCCCATCCCCGAGGACAATGTATTTTTTCGAAGTCAATCCTTCCAGTCCAACAGGACCGCGAGCATGGAATTTATCCGTGCTAATACCAATCTCAGCACCTAATCCATATTCAAAACCATCGGCAAAACGTGTTGATGCATTTACCATTACTGAACTTGAATCTACTTCTCGCAAAAAGCGGCGAGAGCTTGTGTAGTTTTCGGTAACAATGGCTTCCGTATGTTGCGAGCTGTACTTGCTAATATGTTGCATAGCCTCATCAACATCCGCGACGATTTTTAAAGACATAATAGGCGCCAGATATTCTGTGCCATAATCTTCTTCCGTCGCGATCTTAATACCGCCTATTAATTTGGCGGATTCTTTACAACCGCGAATCTCAACACCGGCGTCTTTGTATAATGGTGCCAATTTATCGAGTACATCTTTTGCAACAGACTTAGCAACTAATAAACATTCCATCGTATTACAAGTACCATAACGTTGTGTCTTTGCATTTAAGGCAATGTTTACTGCTTTCTCTATATCGGCATCATTATCGATGTAGACATGACAAATACCATCGAGATGTTTAATCACAGGCATGCGTGCTTCGTTGCTGATGCGCTCAATCAAGCCTTTGCCCCCTCGAGGCACAATGACGTCAACATATTCTGGCATGGTCAATAATTCACCAACGGCAGCACGATCTGTTGTTGAAATAACTTGCACGGCTTCTTGTGGTAAATCTGCTTCTACCATTCCGATATTGATGCACTTGGCAATGGCTTGATTTGAATTTACCGCTTCAGAACCACCACGCAAGATAGTGGCATTACCCGATTTTAAACATAGTGCGGCAGCATCAGCGGTAACATTAGGTCTGGATTCATAAATGATACCGACCACACCTAAAGGAACACGCATGTTGCCGACTTGAATGCCGCTAGGGCGCAATGCTAAATCAGTAATGGTGCCGACAGGATCACTTAGGCTGGCAATCTGATTTAAACCTTCAACCATGGAATCTATGCGTGCATCGGTTAACTCCAGTCTGTCGACCAATGCTGACTCAAGATTTTTTTCTTTTGCTGCTTTTAAATCTTCTGCATTTGCTTTGGCGAGGGCAGCACGATGTTTAATAATATTTTCTGCAATAGCATGCAATGCATTATTCTTTTGCGCTGTTGTTGCGCGCGCCATCATGCCTGCCGATGCTCTGGCAAGCTGACCCACTTCCAACATGTATTTTTTAATATCCATTAACTAACCTTCTCGAAAATTCTCTCACGCAATTTGCAGCTTAAATGTATTTGCCCCGGCTATGGCTAATAATAGCGCATTAAATTGATCCCAGGCTTGATCTCGTTGACTACTTTTTAATGTCTTGTCTATCGTCGCACAAAATTTTAATAATTGATCAAATGATTTACATGAATGACGTTTCAAAACGGCATTCATTGGTCGCTTCTTTTGGTCCCATATTCGATATGATTTGAAAAGACCTTCCAGATTTGCGCCAGCTTCATGTTGATGTGCGATAGAACATAAGCGCCTGAACTCCCACATCCACGCACCGAATAAAGCCATTGGTTCAGTGCCTTCGTTTCGTAAACCTTGCAGCATATGTAAAGTACGATCAGTATTGCCAAGAAATGCACTTTCTATCAAATCGAAAACATCATAGCGAGAACTGTCAGCAACTGCAGCAATAACATCCTCTATATCGATACTGTTTTTATCAATTAAAAGAATCAGCTTGTCGATTTCCTGTTGTGCAGCAAGTAAATTTCCTTCAACGCGCAGTGCAATTAATCTGGCAGCATCTAGTGTAATACGTTTCTGTTTGGACTGAAGTCGATTTTGAATCCAGCCGGGTAATTGAGCAGGGTTGACTGGCCATACCTGTATCAATATGCCGACTTTTTCTACGGCTTTAACCCATTTGTTCTTTTGTGCACTCTTATCTAATTTATCTGAACTAATTACAAGAAGGTTATCTTCGTTTGCTTGTTCTGCATATTCGAGCAAAACACGGCCACCTTCTTTGCCCGGCTTTGGCGAAGACATACGTAACTCAATAATTCGACGACTGGAAAATAAAGACATGTTAGCTGAAGCCTGATTAATAGAGCTCCAGTCAAAAGATTTATCAACGTTAAACACAAGGCGTTCATCGTAGCCCTGTGAGCGTGCCGCCATCCTTATTTGGTCAATGCTTTCTAATTTTTGTAAAGGTTCATCACCACTAACAAAATAGATCGGTGCTAAAGTTGATCGTTGTAAATGACTATTAAGCTGATCAGGGCGTAATCGCATTTATTTATTGGCAGTTAATAATGCCTGTAGACGACGGAGCACCTGACTAGCAGCAAGGCGAACTAAATCTTCATGCAGAATTCCCTCTTCTGAGAATTTACCTAACACGGCATTTTCGTCAAAAGTGAGATCACGAGCAGATCTGACTTTATCGTTTTTAACAATATTGCGACCGTCAGCATGAGCTGCATCCATCTTTGCTTTATAGACAATTTGATATTCTTCAACTTTACCTGTCGAAGCAGAGACACTAAGTACCGATTTTTCGAAACGCTCTTCTTTTAAGGTGATGACATAGGATGCGTTTTGCACTGAACTGGCTAAAGATACACCTGCTCCTAACAATTGGGATTTAACTTCCTTGGCAAGCAGTGGTGCACTCGATGGATTAATATAAATATTAGCAATATCAAACTCGGTTAGTTGTGAACCACGCAGATGAAATCCACATGCGCTTGTTAGTATCAGCATGCATATTAGTAGTAGGCGTGTTTTCATCAAATATCCCCGTGCAAGTTACGTATCGTCTTATTTCGCATCTTACCCTATGACACCACGATGTTCACTAATCGTCCCGGAATAACAATGACTTTTCTGATAGTTTTGCCTTCGGTATGACGTTTGACGTTTTCATCTTCAATGGCTATGGCTTCTATTTTTTCCTCATCAGTATTTTTGCCCACTGAAATTTTGCTACGAAGTTTACCATTGACCTGGATAACCATTTCAATTGTGTTTTGTTCGAGTGCCCCAGGATCTGATTTAGGCCAGGCGGCATTGATTATAAGTTCATCATGCCTCAGAGCAATCCAGAGTGCATCGCTGATATGAGGGACAATAGGCGCTAGCAGCAGTGTTGCTGTTTCTATGCCTTCACGCATAATGGCGCGGTCATTATCTTCTTTCATATCGCCGCGCGATAAGGCGTTCATCATTTCCATAACAGCAGCAATAGCGGTATTAAATGTATAGCGGCGACCGATATCATCATTTACTTTATCAATAGTGAGATGGATCTTGCGGCGTAAATCTCGTTGCGCGTCAGTTAAAGATGACGGTTCCAGTGTTGGCGCTTCGCCTTCATTAATATGTGTACTGGCTAATTTCCATAAACGTTTTAAAAAGCGGTGTGCACCTTCAACACCCGTGTCTGACCATTCCAGACTTTGTTCAGGTGGTGAGGCAAACATCATAAATAAACGCACTGTATCGGCACCGTATTGATCAAGCAAAGGTTGAGGGTCGACCGCATTGCCTTTTGATTTTGACATCTTCGAGCCGTCCTTCAATACCATGCCCTGTGTCAATAAATTGGTAAACGGTTCGTCACTTTTTAAGAAACCTAAGTCGCGCATTAATTTATGAAAGAAACGAGCATAGAGTAAATGCAGAATGGCGTGTTCAATACCGCCGACATATTGATCAACTGGCAGCCAGTAATTAGCGCGGTCATCCAGCATTGCTTCTTCATTATCAGGGCAACAATAGCGCGCAAAATACCAGGAAGACTCAAAGAAAGTATCAAACGTATCGGTTTCTCTTTCTGCAGCGCCGCTGCCATCTGGCGCATCAACATTAATAAATTCCGGCATGGATTTTATCGGTGAGCTGATACCTTCAAATTCAATATCTTCTGGTAGCACAACTGGTAATTGATCAGCTGGGACTGCGTGTGTTTTGCCATCTTTCGAATTAATGATGGGTATTGGGCAACCCCAGTAGCGTTGACGAGATACACCCCAGTCTCTTAAGCGGTAATTAATCTTACGGTTACCACAATTATTTTCTTCGACGAAGTTGGCGATGGCGTCAAATGCTTCTTTAGATGTTAAATCATCAAATTGAGCTGAATTCTTTAATACACCTTTATCTGTAAAAGCAGATTCGGCTAAATCGTGTTCGCTATCATCCGCAGGGAAGATGACTTGCTTAATCGGGATGTCGTATTTATGTGCGAACTCCCAATCACGTTGGTCGTGTCCTGGGACAGACATGACTGCACCGGTGCCATAACCCATCAAAACAAAGTTTGAGACCCATAGCGGTATGAGTTCATCGCTAATAGGGTGACGTACATTAATATTAAGCGGTAGACCTTTTTTTTCCATGGTCTCCATTTCGACCTCGGTAGTACCGCCACTTTTACATTCTTCAATAAAGGCACGTAGGCCGGCATCATTTTCAGAGGCTAGTTTGGCTAGTGGGTGTTCTGCTGCTACGGCCATATAAGTGATACCCATAATGGTATCGGGACGCGTTGTATAAATACGTAAGGTTTCGTCTGAGTCTTCAACTTTAAAATCAACTTCAACACCTTCAGAACGACCTATCCAGTTTGCTTGCATGGTGCGAACGGCATCAGGCCAGCCAGGAAGTTTTTCCAGATCGTCTAATAATTCATCAGCATAATCGGTGATTTTTAAAAACCACTGTGGTATTTCACGACGTTCAACAACCGCGCCGGAACGCCAGCCCTTACCATCGATAACTTGTTCATTGGCTAATACAGTTTGATCAACCGGATCCCAGTTCACAATAGAGGTCTTTTTGTAAACTAGCCCTTTTTCGTAAAGCTGAGTGAAAAACCATTGTTCCCAGCGGTAATAATCAGGGCTACAGGTTGCCAGTTCCCGACCCCAGTCATAGGCAAAACCGAGACGCTTTAATTGCCCGCGCATATAGTCGATATTTTCGTAAGTCCATTTTGCCGGCGGCACTTTGTTTTTAATGGCGGCGCCTTCAGCGGGCAAACCAAATGCATCCCAACCCATAGGCTGCATTACATTTTTTCCCTGCATACGTTGATAGCGGCTGATGACATCACCAATGGCGTAATTTCGCACGTGTCCCATATGTAATTTGCCACTGGGATAAGGAAACATGGAAAGGCAATAAAACTTTTCTTTATTCGGATCTTCAGTTACATGGAAAACATTACCGTCTTCCCATTTCTTTTGCACCTCGGACTCAATTTGCCCCGGCTTATATTCATTATCCATGTTGATGTGTATGTCGATTTATAAAATGCAGCAAGGATACAGTAGCGTGAAGAAATGGAAAAGCCAAAGCGGCTTTATCAAACAAAGCAGAGCTTACATCCGTTTAAACTAATGGTCTAAATTGCTTACAAGATAAGAAAAGAGTCAAAGAATCGATCGGTGATTCTATAAAGCCGTATTGTAAATAAAATGCTTTCGCCAGATCGTCTAAAGCATGAACGAGTAAAGCATGAACACCAACATCTTTTGATATTAAAGCCGTTCTTTGGATCGCATCTTTTAATAATGCTGAACCAAGATGTTGTCGTTGAAACTGCTTATCAATAGCTAAACGACCTAATACCGTTACTGGTATTGATTCAGGCATATTTCGTGAAATTGCCTTTGGTGTATTCAGGCGTTCTACACTACCGCTTGCCAGAGTGTAGTAGCCGATAACTTTGTCTTGTGAACGAATGACAAAGGTTCGACTCGCACCACTATCTTGGTTTTTGATGACTCGTTTTGTTAACCATTCATTAAGTGAATTATTTCCACAATCAAATTCATGAAACTTATGACTTTCTTTAAGTACTGACGGAAAAGAGACTAATCCCAAGGCGATGTCTCAGATAATAAAGCCTTCAATTTAGAGTTATCAGGTATTGGTTTGTCTAATACTTTTTCAAAAGATGTGAAGGCCTCGGGATCTAATTGGAAAAGTCTTCGATCCAGCAATACATTTTCTGCTTCGCGACAAGCCACATTTAATATGAAAGCAGTTCTATCCATATTAAGTAAAGATGCAGCTTTTGTTAGTAATGCTTGTTGTTCAGGTTCTACGCGCATATTAATGGGAGCGGATTTAGCCATTTTTAATTACCTATTATCAAAATGTGTATATCTAATAAATATACATTAGTATATCTAGTAGATATACGCAAGGCATTAAAAAAATAGAATGGCTTTCTTAAGAAATGGCTCAGAAACTATTAAGGCCTGCTTATTCAAAGCAGACCTTAATAGAAAGAGAAGGAAAGTGTTAATTTGAAACGGTGAGTTGCTCCTTATGTTTATCAACCGTACCTTGTCCAATGCCTTTTACGTTAATCAGCTCATCTACTGATTTAAAATCACCATTTTCTTTACGGTAAGCAATGATGGCTTCCGCCTTCATTTCGCCAACGCCTTTAATGACAGACATTAAGGTTTCCTTGTCAGCAGTGTTAATGTTGATAGCTTCTGCACTGAAGCCAATGATAGGTAATGCTAATAGCAGGGTAAGAATAATCGAATTGATTAGTTTCATAATATATCTCCTTATAATTATTAATAATCCTTTGAAACGCTTCAATACTAGCATCACCTTCGTCGGGCTAAAATTATCTGTATTGGGTATTTTGTAGCTACAAATTTCTCATTAATATGTATGAGATTATTAAAGCTGGTTATCTATACACGACCGCCATGGATGGCGGAAATATCGAAAATGCAGGAGCAATTTTCGATGACATTACGTCCGTGTAAATAAAAAACCCCGCCGAAGCGGGGCCCATCTCTAGAGAAAGAGATTATCGATTACTTAGAAGTACCATTGACCACGAAGGATGAAGTACTCAGCATCATCAGCAGTTGACCCAGCATCTAAGTCAGCAGCTAACTCTGTATCTGAAGCAGGACTCGCATCAAGCACGTTTACGTAGTTTGCGGAGAAACGTACGTTATTAATCGGGTACCAGTTTAAGCCGGCAGTAATAATATCAGCGTCTGAAGACACTACAGGTGCACTAGCATTTTCGTATTCACCGTTGGTATAACGTAATGCAACCTCCCAAGCACCAATACCACCTTTACCAAGTGGGTTTTTAACCTTAGTTTGACTGTACGCACCTTTCTTCCATTTATAGTTACGAGACTCACCAGTAAAGTGATAACTGCCATAGACATACCAGGCATCGGCATCAATGTCTGCTAAAGTAGGACTATCTTCCAGTTCGTTCGTAGCATACTCAGCCTGTATTGCCCAAGGACCATAGATACCTGCAGCTTCAGCAACCCATGTTGTAGAGTCTCTATAGTTTGCAGCTTCATTTTCAAGGATGTCACGACCTGGATGAATTTCAGGTTCGCCATCAATGTTGAAACCGCCACCTTGGTCTCTGGATTTATCAAAACCCAGGCCTAAGTGAACCATTTTAGTTTTTTCATGAATAGGAGAAAAAGTTACCCGACTAGTAAAACCAGTCTGGCTATCTGAAGCATCTTCATTTGCAGAACCTGCATATATGCCGGCAGCAGCAGTAAACATATTATTGAAATGCCCTTTTGCAGATAGTCCGTACTGACGACCACCACCAGTATCAGCCACAATACCATTCACCAATTGCGAACGTTCAATAAAGGTAATGTATTTAGAGCTCGTCAACTCTTCCATACTTAAAGGCATTTTATGATGACCTAATGTAATCGTTAGCGGCTTAAAACCCTTATATGCGATATAGGCATCTTTGAAACCAGCTGTGTTAGCTGCGGATGTTGCACCAGCAGACTGGTCAGCAAAATCGTATTGAAACTTGAATTTCCAAGCTTTATACATTTCACCACTCAAATACATGCGGGCTCGACGAAACTCGGTTATAGGATTACCTGCTTCAGACCCAAAATTAACATCACCTAGGCCAATGGTTGTATCAGCTTGCAGACGACCACCTACACGGAATTTGTAATCACCATCTTGTGATGAAATTTGCAGTTTACCTTTGGTATTGATCTTAGGCATGTTTTTGGTTTTCTTGGCGACATCAGCTTTCATTTCGTTGATATTGCCTTCGACCTTTTCCCCATCTGCTTTGGCGGCATTCTTAAGCACGTCATATTCATCAGCAGTTATACTGCCTTTATCACGCAAGATTTTTAAAAGATCGAGCATAGCTTCGTTAGTTGCCATTGCCGGTGTTGAAATTGCTGCCATTGCGCCGATTAAAATCGAACCTAACAGACTTTTTAGATGTGTTTTCTTAAACACGGTATTTCTCCTTTAAAGTGGATTAAAAACTATTTAAATGGTGATGCACTCTAAACAAGAGCCTCTCCAATTTATGGTGCTTACATTAGGGGTGGACTGTTGCAACTCAATGAATCTTATGTGACAAAGCAATGAAAGAACTGTGACAATAGCATTACAAAATTTAATGTAATTTATTCAATATAGAAATAATTTTGGGCTTTGTTGCTTCAATGAGCTTTTTTTGTCATGAAGTTGTAATATTGGTGCTTTCTAATACAGAAATATGTTTGATGCCGAATTTAATTTTATGAAAGATAAAATACTTATCGTTGAAGATGAAGAAGCCATTCGTGACATGCTTGGTTACGCTTTAATGAAAGAAGGCTTTGATTGTAAAGAAGCTGTTGATGTTGAACAGGCGAGAACGACAATAGCTTCGGAGCGCCCTGGTTTGATATTGCTTGATTGGATGTTGCCTGGCATGAGCGGCATTGATTACGCACGTCGTTTGCGTAGTGTAGCGGAAACGCGAGATATTCCGATTATTATGTTGACGGCTAAAGGCGCAGAAGAAGATAAGGTGCGTGCGCTTGAAACGGGGGCTGATGATTACATTACCAAACCTTTTTCTACAAAAGAATTAGTTGCCAGAGTCAGGGCTGTACTTCGGCGCTATTCCGGTACTGAAGATTCAGGGACGATCGAAGTCGAAGGTTTATTATTTAACCCGGAAACATATCGCGTATCAGCCGATGGGCAGGATATAGAGATCAGTCCTACCGAATTTAAATTGCTCCATTTCTTTATTGGGCATCCCGAACGGGTGTATAGTCGTTCTCAACTGCTCGATCAGGTTTGGGGTGAGAATGTCTATGTTGAAGAGCGTACCGTTGATGTCCATATTCGACGTCTTAGAAAAACGCTTGAACCTTTTGGTTTTGATAAGTTCATTCAGACGGTTCGTAGTGTTGGATACCGTTTCTCTACGCGTTAGTCTCTTATCAAAATGAAGTACGATCTCTGGCGCTTTATCAGTGTACTTTTTCTAAGTGCTTTAGCAGGAATGGTTTCTGGTTATTTTTTGCTCTGTATTATTGCTGGATTATTTTTCTTTATCTGGTGGCAATACAAAGAATTTACAAAAATTTTGATATGGTTACAAAAAAGACAGGAAACGAACGGACCATCACAGATGGGTTTGATCGATGAGACCTGTCGTGAGATTGATTATCTAAGAGATAGAAATAAGTCCCGCAAACAAAAACTTTCTGGTTATCTAAAGCGATTTCAGGAAGCGACTCGGGCTTTGCCTGATGCAGTCATTGTGTTGGGTGAGCATGGTGAAATTGAATGGGCTAATGAGAAAGCACGAGAATATATAGGGGTGCAATGGCCTAAGGACAATGGTTTAAGATTACCTAATTTGGTTCGTTACCCGAAATTAATACAATATCTATATTCGAGTGAGTCTGAATTGGAAAGAGGTTTACAGATCGCATCGCCGATAGATAATAAAATAATGTTGGAAGTACGTATATCAGCTTATGGTGAAACACAAAAATTACTTGTTGCCAGAGATATTACGGCTATCACACGCATTAATCAGATGCGAAAAGATTTTATTGCTAATGCCTCGCATGAGTTAAGAACACCTCTAACAGTAATCTCCGGTTATCTCGAAGGTTTTGTTGATGATGAAGAGTGTCCGCCAGAATGGATTGCTTATATGCAGCAAATGCGTTCGCAAACAGCACGGATGCAAAATTTGATTGAGGATCTAATAAAGTTATCCGGGTTAGAAGCCAGTTCCGGACAAAGTGTAAAAGAAACAATACCTATACCTGATATGTTAGTGGCGATAGTCAATGAAGCAAGATCGTTAAGTGGCTTTATGAGTCATAAAATTACGCTTAAAGCTGATCCAGCTTTATATCTGCAAGCAAACCAACGAGAAATTTATAGTATTTTTTCAAATCTTGTTTTTAATGCTGTTCAATATACACCAGAGCATGGTGCTGTTGATGTTGAGTGGTATAAAAATGAAACAGGCGCACATTTCAGCGTTCGGGATAATGGGCTCGGCATTGCACCAGAACACATACCAAGGTTAACAGAACGTTTTTTCCGTATTGATAAGGGTCGTTCGCGTGAAAAGGGTGGAACAGGACTTGGGCTTGCTATAGTTAAACATGCTTTAGCACGATATGAAGGCGATCTTCATATTGAAAGCGAAGTAGGTAAAGGCAGTTTGTTTCGTTGTGACGTGCCGGCATCGCTTATTGTCGACGCTAAAAACAATGTGGATTCGGTGTTAACAGCATAATTATTTCATTACAGTCTTCCAAATAGCCTGCCATATCTGTTTGTCATTAAACTGTCATATTGTTTTAACTTTAGTGTCATTTGATCCGGGGATAATCCCTTCGCATATTATTATTTATATTCACTATCTCAAAGGAGATAAATCAAAATGACTATTAAGAGGTTTTCCACAATTTTAGTTGCGCTATCTCTCTCTTTGCCAGTAATGGCGGAGGATAAAGTTGACGTTGGTCTGGTTGACTATACTAAAGCTAGCGGCGTATCAGGTAACATCAGTAGTGTTGGCTCTGATACCTTGGCAAATTTAATGACGTTTTGGGCTGAAGAGTTCAAACGCCTTTATCCTAATGTAAATGTTCAAATTCAGGCAGCAGGTTCATCAACAGCGCCGCCTGCATTAAGTGAAGGAACTTCCAACTTTGGTCCTATGAGCCGAAAGATGAAAGATAAAGAATTAGCCGCATTCGAAAGTAAATTCGGTTATAAGCCCACTGCTATCGCTGTTGCGATAGATGCATTGGCAGTTTATGTAAACAAAGATAACCCAATTAAAGGTTTAACTATTCCCCAGGTTGACGCGATGTTTTCTGCAACACGTAAATGTGGTTATGCAAATGACATTACTACCTGGGGTCAACTAGGTTTAACTGGTGACTGGGCAAACCGTCCCGTTCAACTTTATGGTCGTAACTCAGTATCAGGTACTTATGGTTATTTTAAAAAGAAAGCACTTTGTAAAGGTGACTATAAAGATAGCGTAAACGAACAACCCGGTTCTGCATCAGTCGTTCAAGGTGTAACCAAATCACTTAATGGATTAGGTTATTCTGGTATTGGTTATAAAACCTCAGGTGTTAAAGCTGTACCATTGACCAAGAAAGAAGGTGGTGAATACATTGAAGCAACACCTATCAATGCTTCAGCAGGAAAGTACCCACTAGGTCGTTTTTTATATGTTTACGTAAATAAGCAGCCTAATAAAGCATTACCTCCTTTAGAAACTGAATTTATGAAAATGGTTCTTTCTAAAATTGGTCAGAATGTTGTTGTGAAAGATGGTTACATTCCGTTACCAGCAAAAGTGGCTGAGGGTGAATTAGCCAAGCTTAAGTAATCAAGGAAGAGTTAAGGCATTTAACATTTTCCCTCTCTGCTAAATGTCTTTCTAGAAATAGAACCCCGCTTCGGCGGGGTTTTCACATTTAGGCTGTAATATCTGTGAAACACTGTTTCATCACAATATCCCGTCGTTGTAACAGAACTGTCATAAAGCCATTCTAGAATGGCGCAGATGAACTCAAATGAACTTGCTGTCAGTGCTGATCTCCCTGATTTTAATTCCGAATCAGCGAGTCACTATCGGAAATGGCGTCACATTAAGGATGTTGCTACTCGTTATTTGATGGCTTTTGGTGGTATTGGCGTGATTCTCGCAATTGTGCTAATTGCTTTTTACCTGCTTTATGTCGTTATACCGATGTTCAAGTCAGCACATATTGAACCGATTGCGATTTATTCTGTTCCTGGCGCCGAAGAAAATAACAATACACTTATTTATGCTATGGAAGAGCAGCGAGAGATTGGTTTACGAATAAATGATTCAGGTCAAGCCGTCTTCTTTTCTACTCAAAATGGTGAAATACAAAAAGCCATTGATCTGAATATTCCTGCTGACGTTTCAATAACAACAGTTGCCAGAGGAGACCAAACAGAACGCATGATCGGTTTGGGTCTGTCTAATGGTTCGGTCTTATTTTTTCAACACGACTACGCGGTTACCTACCCTGACGATGTCCGTTTAATCACGCCCGATATTTATTTTCCTTTCGGTGAAGAAGCGATTCTGATCGATGGATCAGGTCTGCCGATTAAACAAATCAGTATTCAATATGATGGTGAAGAAGCCACGATTGCGACGCATGGAAAACAGGCTCAAATAAACCTTATTAACATTATTAAAGAAGAATCATTTTTAAGTGATGAAGTTGAAGTCACTCGGAAACAAAGTCTCATTTCAATTGATACGGAAGAGATTGTTGATTTAAAGCTGGATATTGAACAACGGGAATTGTATGTCGCTGATGCACTTGGCAATGTTTATTATTATGACATAAGTAACAAAGCAGAACCTCGTTTAGTACAGAAAGTAAAAGCAGTTGAAGAAGGTGTGCAGATAACAGCGTTAGAGTTTTTAGCGGGCGGCATATCAATTTTAATTGGTGATTCTAGTGGACAAGTTGCACAGTGGTTTCCAGTAAGAGATGAAGATAATAATTACACGCTGCAAAAGATAAGATCATTTAACAAACAAAAATCATCAATAACTGCAATCGCACCTGAGTATTCTCGTAAAGGTTTTATTGCAATAGATGAAAGCGGTGAAATGGGCATTTACCATACAACAGCACATAGAACCGTTTTACTTAAACAAATTGATGATCATGCGTTAAATGCAGTTACATTATCACCAAGGGCTAATGCTGCGTTAATTGAAAATGACAAGGGTGAATTACAATTTTGGCATGTTGATAATGAGCACCCGGAAATTTCATTTAAATCAATCTGGGGAAAAGTTTGGTATGAAAGCCGGGATAAGCCGGAATACATTTGGCAATCGTCTTCAGCGAGCAGTGACTTTGAACCTAAGTTCAGTTTAACGCCACTTGCTTATGGTACGTTTAAAGCTGCATTTTATGCGATGCTGTTTGCAATTCCATTATCGATTTTAGGTGCGATGTATACTGCTTACTTTATGGCGCCAAAAATGCGCCAGGTTGTAAAGCCAACTATTGAAATAATGGAAGCGTTACCGACTGTGATTCTTGGTTTTCTTGCTGGACTTTGGTTAGCACCGTTTGTTGAGACGCATTTACCGGGTATGTTTGTGCTAATAGTTTTTGTGCCATTAAGTATTCTCCTTGCAGCAGCAGTTTGGGAATTCGTTCCTGACCATATTAAACATAAAGTTCCTGAAGGTTGGGAAGCTGCTTTATTAATGCCCGTGGTTATTATTGCTACAGCCTTATCTATAGGAATAAGTCAGCCAATCGAAAATCTATTCTTTGGTGGTAATTTGCCATTATGGTTAAGCACGGAAATGGGTATTACTTACGATCAACGTAATTCAATGGTGGTTGGTTTTGCCATGGGTTTTGCTGTCATACCGACTATATTCTCTATCAGTGAAGACGCGGTTTACAGTGTGCCAAAGCATTTAACCACTGGTTCTCTGGCGCTGGGCGCAACGTCATGGCAAACCATGGTACGCGTTATTTTGTTAACAGCCAGTCCGGGTATTTTTTCTGCGGTGATGATTGGTTTAGGTCGGGCTGTTGGTGAAACTATGATTGTTGTTATGGCAACGGGTAATACTGCGATCATGGATATGAGTATTTTTGAAGGCTTCCGAGCATTGTCTGCAAACATTGCCGTGGAAATGCCTGAAACAGAAGTAGACAGTACACATTATCGAATTCTTTTTCTTGGTGCCTTGGTTCTTTTTGGCGTGACATTCTTTTTTAACACGATTGCTGAAGTTGTGCGGCAGCGGTTACGTACAAAATACAGTTCACTCTAATGAAGACACGAATAATAAACTGGTTTAATTCAGGCACACCATTTGTTTGGTTAAATGCAGGCGCTGTTTCAATTTCTGTGATTATGGTCGCAGGCTTGATTGGTTTAATTGCCGTTCGTGGTCTTGGTCACTTTTGGCCAGCTAACGTTGCTGTGTTTGATTATTACACAGAACCAAATGGTGAAGCTGTTCGATTAATGGGTGAGATCGTTGATGAAGAAACGGTATCGCGTTCGCGGGCAGGTAACCCAGGCTATGAAGGTGAAGTTGTTGTGCGCGATTTAATTAAGACCGGTAACAGAGATGTATCAGGTCTTGATTTTCGTTGGATTTTGAATGCTGGCATACAGAACAGAACTTATCCTGAAGACGCGATGATTGTTGAACGTCGAGAATGGGGAAACTTTTATGGTTATCTGACAGAGTTAAATTTAAACGGTCAGAAGCATAGTGGCAGCGATGATTTATGGCGCATATTCAAGGATGCAATAGAAAAAAATAATAATATCTTCGATGAGATTCGTCATATCGAGAAGGATCTAATTGGTGCGATTAATTATAAGATGGAACGTTTGCGTCTCAAAGAACGTGGCTTAGAACTTAAAAGTGAAAATACACCAGAAAAATTAGACGAATTGAGAACACAGCGTGAAGTATTACAAGTTGAATATAATAGTCACACTATTGAATTAGAAAAATTATACGGAGTTTTAAATCGTTCCAGTTTCTCTGCAAGAACAGCAGATGATAAGGAGGTAACGGTTGGCTTTTCCAAGATCGTTAGGGCTTACCGCCCCAATGCGATGAATTTATTTGATAAATGTATTTTCTATATTGAAAAATTCTGGGAATTCTTATCAGATGATCCGCGTGAAGCAAATACGGAAGGCGGTATCTTCCCTGCTATATTCGGTACAGTTTTAATGGTTATGATCATGGCAGTAATGGTGACACCATTTGGTGTAATAGCTGCTGTGTATTTACGTGAATATGCGACGCAAGGTTCAATCACTCGTTTAATCAGAATTGCTGTTAATAATCTGGCTGGTGTTCCATCAGTTGTCTATGGTGTTTTCGGTCTTGGTTTTTTTGTTTACTTTTTAGGTGGTTCAATTGATGAGATCTTTTTCCCGGAATCATTACCCGCACCAACGTTTGGTACTCCAGGTCTACTATGGGCATCGTTAACACTAGCGATATTAACCGTACCCGTTGTTATTGTTGCGACAGAAGAGGGCCTTTCACGGGTGCCTCGTGCAATTCGTGAAGGTAGTTTAGCTTTGGGTGCGACCAAAGCAGAAACCATGTGGCGCACGGTGTTACCTATGACGGCTTCAGCAATGATTACCGGTTTGATTCTAGCTGTCGCTAGAGCAGCAGGGGAGGTCGCGCCATTAATGTTAGTTGGTGTTGTTAAGTTAGCACCGTCATTAGGCTTAGACGGGAATGCACCATTTTTACATTTGGACAGAAAATTTATGCATTTAGGCTTTCATATTTATGATGTGGGCTTTCAAAGCCCGAATGTTGAAGCTGCTAGACCGCTTGTTTACGCAACTGCATTGCTATTAGTTGTGCTAATTATCATTTTAAACCTGACAGCCATACGGATTCGTAATAATCTTAGGGAGAAGTACCGTGCAGCAGAGCAATCTTAATCTAAGAAATGAAAATTCTGAGGAACAACCCGTGACTGAAACAAACGTAACAGCATCGACTCATTCGATAGATTTAAGCAATATTGTGAAATCTGAAGGTGAAGCAAAATTGGCTGATGAAAAAGTGTGTATAGAAGTGAGTAATTTCAATTTGTTTTATGATGAAAAACAGGCGCTGAAAGATATTAGTCTGACGATTCCAGAAAAGAAAGTAACTGCTTTCATTGGTCCAAGTGGTTGCGGCAAGTCTACTCTATTACGTTGTTTTAATCGGATGAATGATTTAATTGATAGCGTATCAATTGAAGGTAGTATTAAACTCGAAGGGAATGATATTTTTGATAAGAGCATTAATGTTGCTGATTTACGTCGTCGTGTTGGCATGGTCTTTCAAAAACCAAATCCTTTCCCAAAATCAATTTATGAAAACGTAGCTTATGGTTTACGGATTCAAGGCATTAGTGACCGACGTACAATTGATACAGTTGTTGAAAAATCATTAAAGAGTGCAGCGCTTTGGGATGAGGTTAAGGATCGGCTTGATGACCTGGCAATGGGGCTATCTGGCGGGCAGCAACAACGTCTTGTTATTGCGCGTGCAATTGCAATAGAACCCGAAGTTATTTTATTAGACGAACCTGCCTCTGCTTTGGATCCAATTTCTACATTAAAAATTGAAGAGTTAATTTACGAATTAAAAGATAAATTTACCATCGTTATAGTGACCCATAATATGCAACAGGCTGCTCGCGTATCTGATTATACTGCTTATTTATATATGGGCGAGATGGTCGAATTTAATGATACGAGTACCTTATTTACTAATCCGAATGAGAAAATGACAGAAGATTATATTTCTGGACGTTACGGTTAACGAGTTATTGGAGACTACCAAATGAGTTACGATGCACAACATATTTCTAAACAGTTTGATGACGAGCTCGAGAATATACGTGGCAAAGTGCTTGCTATGGGCGGTCTTGTTGAACAACAACTTAATAATGCGCTTAAATCCTTGGTTGAATGTGAAGTGGGTCTGGCAGAAGTTGTTATTGAAACCGAAGTACAAGTCAATACTTATGAGGTGACTATTGATCAAGAGTGTACAAAGATTCTAGCCAGGCGGCAGCCTGCCGCTAGCGATTTACGTTTGGTTATGGCAATTACTAAAACAATTACGGATTTAGAGCGTATCGGTGACGAGGCCGAGAAAGTAGCCAAAATGGCAATGGAGTTAGCTGAAAAACATGGACCTAAATCTTATTACGTTGGTATTAATGCGATGGGCAATTTAGTCGGTCGTATGTTACACGATTCTCTTGACGCCTTTGCAAGAATGGATTCAAAGCAAGCTGTTGCCGTTGCTGGAAAGGAACCGGAATCAGATGATCAATATGGTGCAATACTAAGACAACTCATTACCTATATGATGGAAGATGCGAGGAATATAAGTGGTACTCTGGATGCCGTGTGGACGGCGCGCGCATTAGAACGAATAGGCGATCATGCACGTAATATTTGTGAAAATATTATTTACCTTGTCGAAGGCAAGGACGTGCGCCATATTAGTATTGAACAAATGGAAGAGATTCTTTTAAAACAGGGGTAACTATAAACCTGCAGCATCACTTTTCTATTTCACTAGAATGTCATGGTCTTGTCATTACCTTTTCACATATATCATTAAAACTGTAAACCTCAAATTAACTGAGGAGAGCAGCGATGGAAAGAGAAACAAACGTTGCAGGCTTTTTGGCAATATCAGAACTCTATTTTAAGATGACGGAACAATCAGAGAAAGTTATTCTTGAAAATGAGATCGAATTATTAATTTCCAGAATTAATAACAGCAATCTTTCGATGTCAAGTATTGACCAGATATCTTAGAAAGAAACCATTATATTTTTCCGTCATTATGATCGCTCCACCAGACTTCAGTTGATAATGATTAAGCAAATACTGTTTTCAAAATATAGAAAAAGATGATCGCCAATATGGCGCCGGCAGGCAAGGTAATAATCCACGACATGAATATTGAACCAATCATGCGTAGGTTCAATGCTGAAATACCTCTGGCAAAGCCAACGCCTAAGACAGCACCGACAAGTGTATGCGTCGTAGATATGGGTATGCCTGTCCCAGATGCAAGCACGACTGTTGTGGATGCGGCTAACTCGCCACAAAAACCGCGGCTCGGTGTTAATTCCGTAATCTTCGTTCCAACAGTCGCAATAACTTTGTGACCATACATAAGCAAGCCAGCTACGATACCAACAGAACCAAGTAATAATACCCAAATTGGCATCATTGATTTTTGTGTAATTTCGCCATTATTTGTTACAACACTGACAATCGCAGCAACAGGTCCAACTGCATTGGCAACATCATTGGAACCATGCGCAAATGCCATGGCGCAGGCAGTAAAGACCATTAATACACCAAAAACACGTTCAACATCGTGAAAATGATTACTCTGATTACGTTCTTCATTAAACGAAATTTTTCGGATAAAAAATGCACCTATGAACGCACAAATCAGACCGATAGCCAGACTTAATGAATAGCTTTCAGTTTTAGATAAATCCAAACCAATATGCTTTAACCCTTTAAACATTGTAACAAGGGAGATCATTGTGCCGGTTAGAAAAATATAAACAGGCACGTAGCGTTTTGCATTTTTCATTGGATCAGCGGTGTCGAGAATTAATTTTTGCACACTCCGAAAAAGTGCATAAGCTATCGTCCCGGCAATAACGGGTGACACTACCCAGCTCGCAGCAATCGCGCCAACTTTTCCCCAGTTAACGGCTTCTACTCCAATACCAACAGCAGCGAAGCCAACAATCGCGCCGACAATTGAATGTGTCGTTGAAACGGGCAATCCATATTTCGAAGCAACTAATAGCCATATACCTGCGGCTAAAAGAGCAGCAAGCATGCCATAAACTAATAATTCAGGTGAACCTGAAAGTAGATCGGCATCAATAATACCCTTACGAATAGTTGATGTGACTTGTCCACCAGCTAAAAAAGCACCAGTAAATTCAAAAATAGCGGCGATAATGACAGCACGCTTTAGGGTAAGCGCTTTTGATCCAACGGAGGTCGCCATAGCATTGGCAACGTCATTTGCGCCTATACCCCAAGCCATGAATAGGCCAAAACAGCCCGCCAATATAAGAAATATTGTTGTGTGTTCCATAAGAATTTATTCGATTATTATTTAGCTAACATTAACTGTAGACGGTTACCTGTGCTCTGTGCTGTATCAGCAAGATCACCCGTCCATTCAATTATTTTATAAAGAAACACCACATCAATGGGTGAGAGCTCCTTTTCTACTTTATAAAACTCAGCTCTTAGAGTGACCTGAATTTCATCCGTTTCTCCTTCAATGATATGTAGTTCTTCAATCATTTTTTTTACGCGAATTGCTTCATCACCGCGAAACCCGGTGACGACGAGTTCATCCAACTCGTTTATCGCAACTTGTGCTTGTCGAGTTGCATCAATACAGCGTTTAAGAAATTCCATATAAGCGCTACTAATGGATTCTGGCAGGGACATTTTTCGACCCAATGTTAAACCGGAAATATCTTTTGCCTTATTTGCAATATGGTCTTGTAGATCAAGAACTTCTAATACGTCTCGGCGATCAATAGGCATAAATAGGCTGGAAGGGATATTCATGCGCAAATCATTTTTAATCTCATCGGCTTCATTTTCGAGATCAACTAGCTTTGTCTGGGTTGTGGCAGCCAGTTCCCAGTCGTTGCTAATAACGGCTTCAAAATAAGGGATCAATTCTTCAACACACAAGACAACTTTATCGATGTGCTTTTGCAGCGGCGTGACGGGCGAACTACCAAATATCCTGGAAAAATAGTTAGATTGAGTCATTAATAGTGCATCCTGATAGTTTTACAAACATCTAAATACCAAATAAATATAAAGGGTTTTTCATAAAGATGTAATATAAAAAAGCTAAACTGTAATATTGCATAATTGTATGCTCTAAACAGTCTTTTTGTATATAACTAGATCTATATCAAAGTCGAAATTCTTGATATATATAATATGTAGTGCTAGGCATCTGATAAAAAATAAATATTTCAATGGATCAGTTAAATTTAAAACTACCTGAATTTTATCTCAATCGAGAGTTGAGTCTATTAGAGTTCAATCGCCGTGTTTTTGAACAGGCCAAGGATGAGAACTATCCTTTATTGGAACGGTTACGTTTTATATGTATTGCCAGTACTAATCTGGATGAATTTTTTGAGATCCGTGTCGCTGGTTTAAATCAACAGGTTAAATATGGGTCGGTGCAAACAGGCGAAGATAATCTGACGCCAGTTGAAGTTTTAAAGAAGATAAGCGAAGTAGCACACGAACTTGTGGAAGAGCAATATAAAGTACTGAATGATGTCGTTATTCCAGAACTAGCCAAAGAAAAAATTCGTATCCTGCGACGTGCTCAGTGGAAACCAAAATTATCGCGCTGGGTTAAACGTTATTTTAATCGTGAATTGATTCCCATCCTGAGTCCAATAGGTCTGGATCCTTCTCATCCCTTTCCGCGCGTATTAAACAAGAATCTGTATTTTATAGTGACGCTGGAAGGTAAAGATGCTTTTGGTCGAGAAGGTGGATTCGCTATAGTGCAAGCACCCCGTTCTTTACCTCGTGTGATCGAAGTACCAAAGGAACTTTCAACTAGAACACATGATTTTATTTTATTGTCTTCAGTGCTTCATGCGCATGTGGGTGAACTGTTCCCGGGCATGAAAGTAAAAGGTTGCTATCAATTTCGTGTCACACGAAATAGCGATCTGTTTGTTGATGATGAAGAAGTTGGCGATCTGTTGCGAGCGTTGGAAGGGGAGTTGCCATCACGACGTTATAATGATGCTGTGCGTCTTGAAGTAGCAGATAATTGTCCGGAAGAAATCAGTAACTTTTTGCTTGACCAGTTCAAAATATCTGATGATGCATTATATAAAGTGAATGGACCGGTAAACCCGAATCGTTTATTGCAACTTCATGATTTGGTTGATCGACCTGACCTTGTTTTTCCGGGGTTTACTCCCAGTATTCCGCCACGTTTGTTAAAGACAACAAGTGTTTTTGATGTTTTACATAACGGCGATATTTTATTACTACACCCATTTCAATCATTTGCGCCGGTCGTTGATTTTTTACGACAAGCGGCAAATGATCCCGCCGTCTTATCCATTAAACAAACCTTATATCGAACAGGTGCCGACTCGGCGATTGTAAATGCACTTAAAGAGGCTGCTCGTGCGGGTAAAGAAGTGACCGTCATTATCGAATTACTTGCACGCTTTGATGAAGAAGCAAATATTGAATTAGCCAATGATCTACAAGAAGCCGGTGCGCATGTAGTTTATGGTGTTGTTGGCTATAAAACTCATGCCAAAATGATCATGGTTGTCAGGAGAGAAGGGCGTGCACTCCGACGTTATGTTCATTTAGGCACAGGCAACTACCATGCCCGGACAGCGCGTTTATATACAGACTATGGTTTATTAACAGCAGATCAGGCCGTTGCCGAAGATGTGAATAAGTTGTTCCATCAAATGACAGGTTTGGGTCGCGCTAAAAAATTGAAAAAATTATTACAGTCACCTTTCACATTGCATAAAGCGATACTTGGTTACATCAAGCATGAAACTAATAATGCCAAAGCGGGTAAGGAGGCGCGAATCATTGCCAAGATGAATGCATTAGTTGAGCCTGAAATTATCCGTGCCCTGTATGAAGCTTCTATAGCGGGCGTTAGAATTGATCTTATTATTCGAGGAATATGTTGTTTGCGGCCCGGAGTTAAAGGTGTGTCAGAAAACATTCAGGTACGTTCGATCATTGGACGTTTTCTTGAACACACACGTATTTATTATTTTCATAATGAGGGTAAACCAAATCTCTATTGTGCCAGCGCAGACTGGATGCAACGCAATCTATTTCATCGTGTTGAAGCCTGTTTCCCCATAGAGGAAAAACGTCCTCGCGACCAGGTTATTAAGTTCGGTTTAATGAATTATCTTTCTGATAATACTCAGGCATGGATACTACAAGCAGACGGAAGTTATCGACAGGCAAAAGCAGGAAATTCAAAACCAAGATCGGCACAACAAGTATTGCTCGATCAGTACTGTAGATAGTATTTGAGGCTCTTTAGCAGAATCTGTGGGTAGACATCATGAAAATAATACCCGTCATTCCGGGTCAAGCCCGGAATGACGGAACTTTTTAATTGTCCGTTAAATACGAGTACAGAAATAAAACAGCCCATTTAACACCTAACTTATTTTATTTGTTCAAGTTTTCAAAAATACTTTTCTTGTTAACCCACAGATTCTGCTGAAGACTCGTATTTGATTAGTTAAAACTTAATTTATAATCTGTTACCGAAAGATAACTTGCTTCTGTTTCAAGATCGGCCTCGGTAAGCGGGTGATCTACAAGCCAATCATTTTGAAACTTTAATTCAATTTTATTTTTGTTTACTTTTACATTCACCTCTGGTGCTTTGATCGTGTTACGGCTCCGATTCAAAACAATTGCCAATCTCAAAATTATTATTAACTTAATAAGTTTGTTTTGAACGTCATCGGTTACTTGTTCAAATATATCGAGAGCAATTTTACGTCGATGTAGTCGAACCAGAATACTTAACAGGGCTTGTTCTTGTCGGGAAAAGCCGGGCATGTCTGAATTACTTAATAAATACGCACCGTGTTTATGGTATTGGCTATGTGCGATAGCCAGACCGACGCCATGCAAGCGCGCTGCCCAACGCACCATTTTCAAGTCTTCTTTTTTCTCAAGTTGCCACTCTGATTTTACATTCTTGAATATATGTTTGCTTGTGCTTTCAACGCGATCGGCATGATCGCTATCAACACTATAACGATTCATTAATCTATTAACCGTTTTGTCTCGTACATCTATATCATGTTGTCGACCGATCTGGTCGTACAATAAGCCTTCACGAAGCGCACCATCTGAAACTCCCATAGCTTCAATTTCCAAAGCTTCAAATACGGCAGATAAGACAACAACGCCACCAATAAAAACAGGAATACGATTTGAAGAGAGTCCTTCAAATTCAATCTTGCTTATGTCGCCAATAGAAATGAGTTCTTTTCTCAATTTAGATAAAGATTCAGGCGTTATGGCGGATTCACTCCAGCCATGACTGGTAACAATATCGAAGATTGCGCGAATCGTTCCTGATGTCCCGATCGTTTTATCCCAGCCATAGTTTCGATATAGTCCCTGGATATTTTCCAGTTCTTGTAGAGCAGCAATATGGGCTTTACGACAACGTTTCGCTGTTATTTCACCACTCTTAAAAAACCGTTGGCTTATGCTGACGCAACCCATGAATAAGCTTTCTGTCAAATCGGTATCAAAACCTTTGCCAATAATAAGTTCGGTACTACCACCGCCAATATCAATAACCAGACGTTTGTCCTTATCATTGAATATCGTATTAGCTACCCCAAGATAAACAAGACGCGCTTCTTCGCGGCCAGAAATAATTTCAATATTGTGTCCAAGTGCGGTATTGGCGCGCGATAAAAATTGCACTCCATTCCTGGCCTGGCGCAAGGTGTTTGTACCAACAGCACGTATATTTGATGCGGGAATAGTTTTTATACGCTGACCAAATTTTTCCAGACATTGTAATGCAGTCTCAATGGCGTCTTCGCTTATTTGCCGATCTTCATTCAGACCTCCAGCAAGCCGAACCATTTCTTTAATACGATCGACTATCAGTGCCCGACCGTCAACAACATCCGCAACTACCAGGTGAAAACTGTTTGAGCCTAAATCGACAGCGGCAAAGGTTTCGTTTGAGTTTGACAAGTTATGAGTATGCCTAATTAAATAATAAATAGTTCATGTAAAAATGACTCGGTATATGCGACAGAAATGTAGCATAATAAAACAAAAAATCATTGTTTTTAATTATGACATTTCATTTATATATAATGCGTCATGCAAAATCTGACTGGGCTGACCCGGGCACATCGGATTTTAATCGTTCCATTAATAAACGAGGCAAAAAAAGCGCAATTCGCATAGGTCGATGGATGCTAGAAAATAATCGATTGCCGCAGCAAGTCATCTCATCAGCAGCAGTACGGGCAAAACAAACAACTGAATTAGTAACAGAACAGTTTAACCATATTAGTTTGGAAAATATTATCTATGAAAAAGATCTTTATTTAGCCGATGTGGAATCATTGCTAGAGTTTATTAAGCTCTATAAAAATGATGTAAGTAGTTTGATGTTAGTTGCACATAATCCCGGATTGGAGCAACTGATTTATTTTTTGGCGAGCGAATCGGAAGCTGAATATAAAAGCATGACCACGGCAAATCTGGTGATATTTGAATACCCTGATAATCATTTCGATCCTGAGACTGACAAAGGAAAGTTAATCGAATTTATTAAACCGAAAGAACTCGATTAATTTTAAAGGTTATTTCTCAGCAACTATATAAGCAATCCAGCCAGCATCCGCATCACCTTCTGTTTCAGGGATAAATACGCCATTGCCTTCGCCATCTTCGTCAGCTTGTTCCCAGTATACGGTCGGTTTAAAACCAGCTTCCGTTAGCATTTCCAACAGTTCCGGCATGGTCCAGACGCGCCATTCGTAGATGAAAGCTTTCATCATTTTAGAGCCGTCTTTAAATTTAAAATGAATATAGTTTTTTGCAAAACCGGTTATCGGGTTGTAACTATGTTGATCCCATATATAAGTAAAGTTCTTGTGTTTGGTTTTTTCTTCCATTTCCTGAAATGCTTCGTAGCCACCATAAGCATCAAGAAAAAAGATACCGTCTTTAACCAAAGCATTTTTAATTTTTACGAAATACTCGATAGTGAGTTCACGACTCTTTAATATCCAATAGCTAAAATTCATCGCTAAAACAATATCGACGGGTTTGGTTTTAACGCTAAGAACGTTATCGTTCATAATAGTGATTCGTTTAGCCTGGTCGGAGGTAAGTTTGGCAACTTTGTTTTGCCTGCCCCATTCAAGCACCTCATCATCAAGATCAACACTGATGGCTGTATTAGTCTCCCGACGTTGTATCCATTCACATGATGTATTAGTTGTGCCGCAGAAGTCTTCTCTTAAGCTTTTTCCCAGTCGCTTACGGAGTTTAAGAAAAGTCGTATCAACAAAGTCGATTTCTGATTCAACACATTGAACGGAATCTTCATAGTAAACATAACGGTCAGCCAGATCAGCCATAGTAGGGCCAGATGATTTCTTATTATTTTTCTTCTTACTTGAAGCCATGATATTTACCGTTAAGATAGTGTAATGTTAATAATTTGAGTCGGGATTATAACGAATTGTTATGAATCAAGTTAACATATTTATTTTTAAGTGTAAGAAGGTAAGATTATAACAATGAATTGGTGGGGCAAAATACTCGGCGGTGCATTTGGCATGATGATTGGTGGGCCAATAGGTGCGGTGTTAGGTGCAGCAATGGGCCACAACTTTGATAAGGGTGTATCACAATCATCAGCTCAATCCGGCTTTGGCAGGCAAGAACGCGCACAAACACTATTTTATACCGCGACCTTCTCGGTTATGGGACATGTTTGCAAAGCAGACGGACAAGTTACCGAAGATGAAATTGCACTTGCTAAACAAGTGATGCAACAAATGGATATGAATGCGGAACAGCGTAAAGCGGCCATTAGATTGTTCAATGAGGGCAAGAAAGCATCCTTTCCTTTAAACGATGTCGTAAAGCAATTTCGTCTGGAGATAGGTTTTCGGCCCAATTTATTACGCATGTTCATGGAAGTGCAAGTTATGGCAGCTTATGCCGATGGTGTTATGGATCCTGCCGAACGTAATGTTTTATTAAATATTTGTCAGCTACTTAACATTTCACAACATGAGTTTGAACATCTTTGCGCCATGATTGGTGGCATGCATAGCGGTTCTACACAAGCGGGGCGTAATGATGGCTCTCCTTCATTAAAACAAGCTTACGCCGTACTGGATATAGATAAGTCAGCCAGTAGCAGTGAAATAAAGAAAGCGTATCGTCGCTTATTGAGTCAGCATCATCCCGATAAATTGGTCGCAAAGGGCTTGCCAGAAGAGATGATGAAAGTCGCTGCTGATCGTACCCACGAAATAAGAAAGGCCTATGAGGTGATTAGGAAAGAAAAAGGATTTTAATACGTACGTATTCGACCATCATTAATGATGTCGCTTAATTTTGAGATAATGTTTGTACGTTGTCTACACGGATGTACTTAGCTTGCGTCTGCAACAAGCAAGCTGTGTTCGGTGCTCACGAACAGTGCTTATTCAGAGTCGGATGACTCCCAGTGTTCAGCATCAATAATGTTACCGGATGCTGTTTGTCTGGTATTAATATGAGATTGAATAAAGTTTATTAACAGGGTTTGTGCGACTTTTTGGCGTAATGCCGGGATTAAAACAAGAAAACCAAATACGTCGGTAAAAAATCCCGGCGTCAATAATAATGCGCCAGCGATTAACAACATCAGACCTTCTACCAATTCGGTTGCGGGCAAATTGCCTTGATCCATATTCATTTGAACTTTGGCTAAAGTGGAGAAACCCTGATGACGTAGTAATGCGGCTCCTAATGCGGCGGTGCCGATGACCAAGGCTATTGTATAGCCAACCCCAAATATTTGACCGATTTGGATTAGGATAGTGATTTCGATCAGGGGAATTGTCAGGAAAAGAATGAATAGTAATTTAAACAAAAGTTTAGGCCTCGGGACTATTTTGACTTGCCAAGCTGGCATTATTATTGATGTATGGGCAAAATACTAATATACAAGGCAATTAATAAAGAATAAGCGCAGTATTTATGAGTAAAAAGCTAAAACATATATTAGTTCTTAGTACTTGCCCGGGATCGATCTCGGCGAAGAAAATCGCTCGGGATCTGGTGACAGAAAAATTGGCCGCCTGTGTAAACATTGTACCCGGTGTGCAATCTTTTTTTAGCTGGGTGGGCAAGGTTGATAGCGCAAATGAATATATGTTAATTATCAAGACGACACTTGATAGATATGAGGTGTTAGAAAAGCGAATAAAAAAAATACACCCTTACGAACTTCCTGAAATTATTGCTGTCCCTATAGAGACAGGCTTAGCTGGATATTTGGACTGGATTACAAAAAATTCCGAGAAATCATGAATGTTATTCGAAATGCATTATTCTTCTACATTTTACTACTTTCACTTTCAGTTTACGCAGGTGAATTAGGTAATAAATTAAACGATCTCTTTTCGTTTCAAGATTCGTCCGCTGCAGATGAAATATTAGATCCAGAGATTGCTTTCCGGGTCATTGCAAATGTAAATTCTAGCAATCAACTTGTTTTAAACTGGGAAATTGAACCCGGCTATTATCTTTACAAAAATAAATTTTCTACTGAATCAGCTGATCCTAATGTCATTTTAGGAGCTTATGAATTTCCTAAAGGTAAATCGAAAGATGATCCGGCTTTTGGACAGGTTGAAGTTTATTATGGTCAAAATAATGCGTCGATTCCTTTTCAGGTTACAGATTCAAATTTAAAAGAATTTAATCTCAATGTTGCGTATCAGGGCTGTAAAGAAAATTCAGTTTGCTATCCACCAATTAAAAAAATATTAACGGTTTCAATCCCTGCTTCGTTTGAATCACCTGCATTAAAACAAGCAACACTGTTATCCGAGCAAGATACGGTCACACAAAAGTTAAAAGATAAAACTTTTTTAAGCATTGTGATTTGGTTTTTCTTAATAGGTGTGGGATTGTCATTAACACCATGCGTGTTTCCTATGATTCCTATTTTGTCAGGCATTATTGTTGGCGAAGGTGATCGCATAACGCGATCAAGAGCGATAATGCTTTCGATAAGTTATGTTATTGCTATGGCATTAACTTATTCTCTACTCGGTCTTGTTGCGGGTCTTTTTAGTCTAAACTTACAAGCTGCTTCGCAAAATACCTGGGTTCTAATTTCTTTTAGTGGTGTGTTTGTTCTGTTGGCCTTATCTATGTTTGGGTTTTATGAATTGCAATTGCCTTCAAGTTGGCAAAGCAAATTATCTGCTGGTCAAGATAAAGCAGGGGGCGGCACTTTAAAAGGAGCTGCGATTATGGGCGTACTCTCAGCTATTATCGTTGGGCCATGTGTTGCACCACCTTTAGCGGGTGCGTTGCTGTATATCAGTCAAACAGGTGACGCTTTGTTGGGCGGTTTCGCATTGTTTGCGATGGGTCTTGGTTTTGGTATGCCTTTATTAGTAGTTGGAGCAACTTCAGGTGAGTTATTACCGCGTGCCGGACTGTGGATGGATAATATTAAACGTGTTTTTGGTGTCATCATGTTGGGTGTTGCAATTTGGTTTCTGGAACGCGTATTACCTGAGCCGGTTGTTTTGATCTTGTGGGCGACGTTATTTATAACTTCAGCTATTTTTATTGGAGCATTGGATCGAATTGAATCAGCCTCTACGCGCGGGCAACGATTATGTAAAGGTTTAGGGTTAATTTTCTTAGTCTACGGAATCATTTTAATTGTTGCAGCAGCAAATGGTGGTGGTACGGTTTTAAAACCATTCAATAAACAAAATATTTCTATTAATACAGAGGCGCTTTCGTTTAAGACAGTTTCTAACCTTGTTGAATTAGAAAAAGAATTGAAACGAGCTAAAGCGGAAGGTAAGTCAGTCATGCTAGATTTCTATGCTGACTGGTGTATTACTTGTCATGAAATGGAAGAATATACCTTTACCGATCCTGTTGTACAAAAAACATTACAACAAGTTGTATTACTAAAAGTTGATGTGACCAGGAACAATGATGATGATAAAGCTTTTTTAAAACAGTTTGATCTGTTTGGTCCTCCGGCTATTTTATTTTTTAATAAAGATGCTGTTGAAATTAAGTCACATCGTTTGGTTGGTTTTGTTAAAGCTAATCCATTTGTTGAACATGTAAATCAAGCTTTATCATTAACGTCAATATGAAACAGTGGCAAATACTAATAGCTGTAGTTGTACTCGCATTAATTTCCGCAGCAGGCGGTTATCAACTCCAACAATACCTGAAATCAGATGAGACTGAGCAGATAGTTGCTGTTCAAAAACCTCTGACACCAAAAAGTGTTATGGGCTCCCAGGTTAAAAATTTCAGTTTGTTCGATGTAAATGGAAAACAGCGAAATTTAAAGGAGTGGCAAGGTAAGATCATCGTGATTAATTTTTGGGCAACGTGGTGCGCGCCTTGTCGCGAAGAAATTCCTGCATTTATTGAATTACAACAACAGTATGCAAACGATGGATTGCAGTTTATAGGTATCGCATTGCAGACAGCGGAAGAAATTCGTGATTTTATTAACGAATTTAGTATTAATTATCCTTCTTTAGTTGGTGCGGGTGATGTTATTAATATTGCAAAAAATTTAGGAAACGATATAGGTGCTTTGCCATATACTGTTATCATCGATCGTAGCGGCATCATTACCTTTACTCGCCGTGGTCCACTGTTAAAATCTGAGGCAGAATTAGTGATACGGCCGCTTCTGACCCTATAAATCCAGCAAAATCCCCTATTCGTATTTCCTGTAAAATACTGCTAAAATCTGTAAAACAGCAGCGAAAATCGCTAAAAATAACAAAATATGAATTTTGATGGTTTTTCTACAAAACCTTCAAATGTAGGGGATTATCTTGAAGTTTCTAGTACTAAACGGTCCAAATCTAAACTTATTAGGCGAACGTGAACCGGAAGTTTATGGCACGACAACGCTTGCCGAGATTGATGCGCGGCTTGTAGATATAGCCAAACAACAGGGCCATGAGTTATCGACCTTCCAGAGTAATGCCGAGCATGAATTAGTAGATCAGATACATGCCGCGAAAAAAGCGGCTGTTGATTTTATACTAATCAATCCAGGAGCATTCACACACACTAGTATTGCATTACGAGATGCAATGTTGGGAACAGAATTACCCTTTATAGAAGTACATCTTTCAAATGTATTTTCACGAGAAGAATTTAGAAAGCACTCTTATCTATCCGATATCGCTGTTGCAGTTGTCAGTGGTTTGGGTGCGTATGGATATGAATTGGCTTTGCAAGGCGCAGAACAGTATTTTAAAAAATAATTTAAATGAAATAATTAAATAGTATGGATATAAGAAAAGTAAAAAAATTAATCGAACTACTCGAAGAATCAGGTATAGCTGAAATCGAGATTCACGAAGGTGAAGAATCAGTACGTATTAGTCGTGGGTCAACAATTGCAGCTCCACAAACAGTACTCAATGTTCCTTCAGCCCCCGTGCCTGTTGTACAAACAAGTGAATCAAATGATTCACGCTTGCCTACAGAAGAAAGTACACCGAGTGATGATAATTCCGGGGAAGGCCAAGTAATCACTGCGCCGATGGTTGGTATTTTTTACGCTTCACCTTCACCAGAGGAACCTGTATTTGTTAGTAAAGGACAAACCATTAAAACGGGTGAAGTGATCTGTATTATTGAAGCAATGAAAATTATGAATCAGATTGAAGCTGATACCGAAGGTAAATTACTACGGGTATTGGTTGAGAACGGCGAGGCTGTTGAGTATGGTCAGCCGTTGTTCCTTATCGACCCTTCTTAGTAGAACATTTTTATAGGTGTTCTAAATAATAAAAACGTGTGTGACCGTTTATTCATAAACTGAATTTATAGAGTATTTTTATTAATGTTAGATAAAGTTGTTATTGCTAACCGGGGTGAGATTGCCCTTAGAGTTTTGCGAGCATGTAAAGAGTTGGGCATTAAAACAGTTGCTGCCTATTCTGAAGCTGATCGTGATCTGAAACATGTCTTGCTTTCTGACGAGTCTGTTTGTATTGGTCCCGCATCATCAACAGAGAGTTATTTAAACATTCCTGCCGTAATTAGTGCGGCTGAAGTAACCGACGCGGTGGCGATACATCCCGGTTATGGCTTCCTTTCCGAGAATGCTGATTTTGCTGAACGTGTAGAGCAAAGTGGTTTTGTTTTTATCGGGCCTAAAGCAGAGACCATTCGTTTAATGGGCGACAAAGTTTCGGCGATTAATGCGATGAAAAAAGCAGGTGTTCCCTGCGTGCCTGGATCAGATGGACCCTTAGGCGAAGATCCGGAAACATTAATAAAGACGGCAAAAAAAATTGGTTATCCGATAATAATTAAAGCGTCTGGTGGTGGTGGCGGACGTGGTATGCGCGTCGTGCATAGCGAGGCTAATTTACTTAAATCGGTTTCATTAACCCGCGCGGAGGCAGCGGTAACATTTGGTAATGATGTTATTTATATGGAGAAATTTCTTGGGCATCCTCGCCATATAGAAATACAAATACTTGCAGATGAGCACGGTAATGTTATTTATCTGGGTGAACGTGATTGCTCAATGCAACGGCGTCATCAGAAGGTCATTGAAGAGGCACCAGCACCAGGCTTAGATGAAAAAACCAGAAAGAAAATAGGCGAACGTTGTGTTGAAGCATGTAAGTCAATTTCTTATCGTGGTGCAGGCACGTTTGAGTTTCTTTATGAAGATGGTGAATTTTATTTCATTGAAATGAATACCCGCGTTCAAGTTGAGCACCCGGTTACTGAAATGATCACCGGTGTTGATATCGTTAAAGAACAATTACGCATCGCCAGTGGTTTACCATTAAGCTATAAACAAGAAGATATAAAAATAAACGGCCATGCAATGGAATGCCGTATAAATGCTGAAGACCCGGAAAACTTTATGCCCTCTCCAGGAACGATTGAACACTATCATCCGCCAGGAGGTTTTGGTATTCGAGTCGATACTCATGTTTATCAAGGTTATAAAGTGCCGCCTCATTATGATTCCATGATTGGTAAATTAATCGCCCACGCTGAAACAAGAGAACTTGCTTTAAGTCGCTTATCAATGGCTTTATCCGAAATCGTGATTGATGGTATTAAAACCAATATCCCGCTACACCAAAAGCTTGTTAAAGATACCGCCTTTATGACAGGTGGAACAGATATTCATTATTTGGAGACTAAACTCGGAATAAAATAATGAGCTGGCTCCAACTTGAACTTGAAACCCATCAAGCTCAGGCTGAAGAGTTATCAGAATTACTTGAACAGTTTGGTGCTATCTCGGTTACTTTAACCGCATCGAGTGATGAGCCTGTATTTGATGCAGAAACTGAAACTAAAAAACTCTGGGATAAAACACGACTGATTGCTTTGCTTCATCCCGATTCAGATCTCGATATTATGTTAGTTTGTTTACGTGATCGTATTGGTGCCGATAATATTTTCAGCCATAAAATTGAATTAATAAAAGATAAAGATTGGGTTAGTGAATTCAAGTCTGCACACCAACCACTGCTTTTTTCAAACCGCGTTTGTATTTCCCCGAGTTGGTGTGAGCCACCAGAAGATAATATTCCCACACTTATTCTTGATCCTGGTTTAGCTTTCGGTACCGGCTCGCATCCGACTACATCTTTATGCATTGAATGGCTGGCAGAGAATGAACTGGCTGATAAAATTGTGATCGACTATGGTTGTGGATCCGGAATTCTTGCAATGGTGGCTGCTTTACTCGGTGCGAAACAGGTCTATGCTGTTGATATAGATGAACAGGCTTTGCAAGCCGCAAGGGAAAACATAAGTCGAAATAAATTGTCTGAAAAAATTATTGTTGATCATGTTGATAATATCTCTCTTCCTGTAGCAGATATTTTAGTTGCCAATATATTAATGAACCCGTTAAAAGATTTAATTGAAAAATTTTCAGCCCTGACAAAATCAGGAGGGGATATTATTTTATCTGGCTTACTTCATGTTCAGGCGGAAGAATGTTTGGCAGCTTACACATCATGTTTTAATATGGACGAACCTGTTTTTAATTCAGAGTGGACGCGCTTACACGGGGTCAAAACTTAATGTTTACAGTTTGCCCAGGTTGCACAAGACAATTTCAGATCTATGCGGAGCATCTTGCCGCCGCATCAGGACAAGTTCGATGTGGTTTTTGTCATAAACAGTTTAATGCGATGGAACGTTTACACGATGATCCATTATCAAATGAAAAAATTCTTAATGATATTCAACTTGAGCCAGGACTAGAGCCAGAACTGGAGCAAGAACCCGAAATAAAACTAGAGCCGGAACCGGAACTGGAAGTAGAGCCCCAATTTTATATTCGAGAAACTCCAGAGCCAAAAAATATTGATCTTGAACAAGATGTATTAATAAGCACGAACGAAATTGACACAGATCAGGAATTGGAAACGGCGATTGGAGAGCTTGGTATTCCCCCCCCGGTTGAAGAGATTAGAAGTGACATAAATAGTGAGCCAATTGAATCCAAAAAAGCCGAACTAGAAGATAAGCCAGTATTGGATACGCATTATGATTTTCCTGATGATGCAGAGCTTTTACAAGAAGAGCCTGTCAAGAGGAGTGGCAGCTGGATATTGTCTGTTTTTTGGACAACTGCCAGTTTTTTAGGACTGCTAATAATTTTATTACAGCTAGGTTGGTTTAATCGTGACAGAGTTTTGCTGGAATATCCTGAATTAATGCCATACGCTAAGCAGCTATGTAAAGAATTCGATTGCAGATTGATCCGCCAACGTGATACCAGAGCGATTAAATTAGTTAATCGTGATGTTCGTTTGCATCCGGACTATCAGGATGCCTTGCTGGTTAATGCTGCAATGAAAAATGAATTACCCATCCGTCAACCCTATCCACGCGTGCAACTTACCTTGTTTGATACCTCAGGTTCTTTGTTAGGTTACCGGGAATTTGAGCCAAATGATTACTTGGATAGCAGTATTGAAATTGATAAAGGTATGCCTGTTAACTCGCCGGTCTATTTTGTTCTGGAAGTGAGTGGCCCAACATCAGGCGCTGTCAGTTTTGAGTTTCGTTTTCTATAAAATCAACGGTTAAAGTTACTGATTTTATTCGTTAAAAATAAGGTAACTACTCAGCTCATGCCCAATTTTCGCGATAACGGCATCAAAAGTGCTCATTTATGCTTATAAACTCCGCGCTTTTTCTTTGTAATCACAAAAATTGGACACAATCTAAGCAGTTACCGGATACACTGAATTGATACAAGAATAAGCTGCTTTACATGTAAAGGTAGTCCGTTATTATAAGCTTAAAAAACGAGTTCTTCCCATTCAAGTGTAGTGGTTTCATGTTTATAGGTTCTTATATTCTTAAAAATAATTTGGTGCTTGCACCAATGGCGGGCGTTACTGATCAGCCTTTCAGGTTGCTTTGTAGGGAGCTGGGCGCAGGTCTGGTTATTTCCGAGATGGTTACATCGAATCCAGCGCTATTTCATACTCGGAAGACGCAACTTCGCCTGAACCATAGTGGTGAGCCAGAACCAAGGGCTGTACAGATTGCTGGTGCCGATCCACAACAAATGGCTATGGCTGCAAAATTTAATGTTGAGCATGGTGCGCAAATCATCGATATCAATATGGGCTGCCCTGCTAAAAAGGTATGTAATGTCATGGCTGGCTCTGCCTTGTTAAGAGATGAGCGGTTAGTTGCAAATATTCTTACATCAGTGGTCAATGCGGTAGATGTGCCGGTGACTTTAAAGATCAGGACAGGTTGGGATAAATCAAATCGTAATGCGGTGAAGATTGCACAAATTGCAGAGTCTTCGGGCATTCAGGCGCTCACAGTTCATGGAAGGACGCGTGCTTGTGCTTTTACCGGTATGGCGGAGCACGAAACGGCGGGAGAAATAAAGGCGAAAACTGTAATTCCAGTTATTGCCAATGGGGATATAAATACGCCGGAAATTGCAGCGGAAATACTAAGAATATATAACGTAGATGCGATTATGATAGGAAGGGCAGCACAGGGGAATCCATGGATTTTTCGGGAAATAAATCATTACCTAAAGACAGGCGAAAAACTTAAATCACCGGATGCCAATGAAATTTGTGATACTTTGATTAAACACGTGACAAACTTGCATGAATTTTATGGAGAAGTTCAGGGTGTACGTATTGCACGTAAACATATCAGTTGGTATTGCAAACAACAGCATAATGCGAATGTATTTCGATCAGTTATAAATCGAATTGATTCAGCAAGTAGGCAATTATCAGCATTAAAACATTTTTTTAATGAGCAGCAAGTATTAGCAGCATGATCAAAACAAAAATTAAAAAACAAACGGCTACTGATCGTGGAGAATCACCGGAAAAATGTTTGGCAGATAATGTACAAAGAGCAATGGAAACTTATTTTGAAGATCTTGATGGCCATGAGGCAGGTAACCTTCATGCCTTGTTTCTTGAAGAAGTAGAAAAACCTTTTTTTGATGTTGTAATGAAGTACACACAAGGCAATATCACCCATGCTGCACAAATACTGGGCTTGAATCGCGTTACCTTGCGTAATAGGTTAAAAAAGTATGGTCTTGATTAAAAGGGTTGCTAAAAGTTACTGTTTTTAAAAGCCCTTTAGTGATTTGTAAATTTAAGGAATTATAAATGACGAAAGTTAAACGTGCGTTAGTTAGTGTTTCAGATAAAGAAGGAATAGTTGAATTTTGTGAGAGCATAAATGAACTTGGTATAGAAATACTTTCTACTGGTGGCACAGCAAAACTCCTGGCTGAAAATAATATTAATGTAGTTGAGGTCTCTGACTATACCGGCTTTCCAGAAATGATGGATGGTCGCGTTAAAACGTTGCATCCGAAAATTCATGGTGGACTTTTAGGGCGACGCGGAACGGATAATGAAGTGATGCAGCAACATAGTATTGATGAAATCGATCTGGTTGTTGTTAATTTGTATCCGTTTGAACAGACAGTGAGTAAAGCAGATTGTACATTCGCAGAAGCAATCGAAAATATCGATATTGGCGGTCCTGCTATGTTGCGTTCAGCTGCTAAAAACCATGCTTCTGTTGCTGTTGTTGTCGATACAGTAGACTATGATGTTGTACTAACAGAACTGAAAGAAAATAATCAAAGTGTTGGCGATGAAACGCGGTTTCGTTTAGCACAAAAAGTATTTTCACATACAGCAAACTATGATGCCAATGTTTCAAACTATCTCGGCGCATTTAATGAATCTAAAGAACCGTTGGAATACCCGTTAACTTATTCCACACAGTTTAAAAAACGACAGGAATTACGTTATGGTGAAAACCCGCACCAGACGGCAGCGTTTTATACTGAACCAAATTCTCCTGCAGGAACATTAGCGAGCGCGAAACAAATTCAAGGCAAAGAACTTTCTTATAATAATATTGCAGATACTGATGCCGCATTGGAATGCGTTCTATCTTTTGAAGAGACGGCGTGTGTTATTGTTAAACATGCAAACCCCTGTGGCGTCGCAATAGGTAGTTCGGTTCTTGAAGCATATGACAAAGCTTATGCAACCGATCCGACATCTGCATTTGGTGGCATTATTGCCTTTAATAAGGAGCTTGATGTTGAAACAGCAAAAGCGATTGTCGAACGTCAATTTGTAGAAGTGATTATTGCACCAACTATTGCACCTGAATGTATTGATATTATTGCAAATAAAAAAGGTGTGCGTTTACTTGAGTGTGGTCATCGTCAGGGTGCGATACATCAATTAAATATGAAACGAGTCAGTGGTGGTTTACTGGTGCAGGATAATGATCAGGGAATGATTACAAAAGATGATTTAAAAGTGGTGACAAAGCGAGCACCGACTGAACAGGAATTAAATGATATGGTTTTTGCATGGCATGTTGTTAAGTACGTGAAGTCAAATGCCATTATCTACGCCAAAAATAATCAAACGATTGGAATAGGTGCAGGACAAATGAGCCGTATTTATAGTGCTCGTATTGCTGCCATTAAAGCAGAAGATGAAAAGCTGGAAGTAGCCGGATCAGTAATGGCATCCGATGCGTTCTTTCCATTTAGAGATGGCCTTGACTCAGCAGCAGAAGTAGGTATTAAGGCAGTTATTCAGCCCGGTGGTTCTATGAGAGATGATGAAGTAATAGCGGCGGCTGACGAACATGATATAGCAATGGTGTATACCGGTATACGCCACTTCCTCCACTGACGGGCATATTTTTTGTTACTTCTTTGTTGCAATCTTCGCTGCGCTACTGGTTTATTAATGAATAAATTCGGCTTTGGCATCCTGCGTCGCTCTACCGACTACATCCATGTAGTCGTCCGTGCTCACTCATGATTGCGTCTCGAATTAACAAAAAATCTACTCCGTCAGTCAATATGTAAACATAAGAGTTTTATATGAAAATACTCATTGTCGGTGGTGGTGGTCGTGAACATGCTTTGGCATGGAAAGCGGCACAGTCTGATCAAGCTGATATTGTCTATGTTGCACCCGGTAATGCCGGAACGGCGACTGAAAATAAATGTGAGAATGTTGCTATTGGTGCAGAGGACATTGATGCGTTAAAAGCGTTTGCTGAAAAAGAACGAATCGATCTGACTATTATTGGCCCTGAGGCGCCATTAGTTGCAGGTATTGTTGATGATTTTCAACAAGCCGGACTTGCTTGCTTTGGTCCAACTAAAGCTGGCGCAATACTTGAAGGTTCAAAGTCGTTTAGTAAAGATTTTCTAAAACGACATAATATTCCAACGGCTGAATACGACGTCTTTACCGAGGTCGAATCTGCAATTCAATATATCAAATCAAAATCAACACCTATTGTAATAAAGGCTGATGGTTTAGCTGCGGGCAAAGGTGTTGTTATTGCTGAAAATGAAGAAGAAGCAATTAATACAGTTAACGATATGTTGTCTGGTAATAAGTTTGGTGAAGCCGGTCATCGTGTTGTTATCGAAGAGTTTATGCAAGGTGAAGAAGCCAGCTTTATCGTGATGTCGGATGGTGAACATGTACTACCACTCGCGAGTTCACAAGATCATAAAGCTCGCGATGAAGGTGATAAGGGACCGAATACCGGTGGCATGGGTGCTTATTCTCCAGCACCAATAGTTGATGCAGCAATGCATGATCGAATAATGGATGAAGTTATTATGCCTACGATAAAGGGTATGGCGAGTGAAGACAGAACCTATTCCGGTTTTTTATATGCTGGCGTTATGATTACAAAAGACGATACAGCGAAAGTTTTAGAATTTAATTGCCGCTTCGGTGATCCGGAAACACAAGCAATTATGATGCGTTTAAAAAGTGATCTGGTTTCACTTTGTCTTGCCGCAACAAAAAGTACATTAGGCCAATGTTCTGCTGAATGGGATGAAAGAGCAGCCTTGGGTGTTGTTACAGCTTCAGCAGGTTATCCAGAAGGCGCAAGTAAAGGTGATATTATTAATGGACTTGAATCTGATTTTTCTGAAAATGTAAAAGTGTTTCATGCAGGTACTGCAAACAATAATGATAGAGTAGTTACTGCCGGTGGTCGCGTATTATGCGTAACAGGATTAGGCGATACAGTGACAGTAGCACAAAAAGAAGCCTACCAGGCGCTAAAACATATTAATTATGATGGACTATTTTTTAGAAAAGATATCGGTTATAGGGCAGTAGAAAGAGAGTAGTAAAATTTTTCGATTAGTCAATTTTGGCTAAATATCACTCTAATCAAACAATATTAGGCTTGTAACGGGCTAGCAAGCCCGTATACTTCGCGGTCGCTTGTTGTCGGGTAGCCTATAATCCTGATAATAACGCGGTTATTATCGTTCCTACACCCATAAGGCAAGTTTCCATGAGCAATACTGATAATTCTTCCAATCTGACGTTTGACGATCTGTCGCTATCGGCGTCTGTTTTGAAGGCAGTTAAAAAAGTAGGTTATGAGACACCTTCGCCGATTCAGGCTGAAATTATTCCTCATGTAATGAATGGACGCGATGTTATTGGACAGGCTCAAACGGGTACAGGTAAGACAGCGGCCTTTGCATTACCAATACTGACTAAAATTGATCTCAAGTTGGCTACGCCACAAGTTCTGGTTTTAGCCCCTACCCGTGAGCTAGCAATTCAGGTAGCAGAAGCTTTTCAACAATATGCTGGTTTTCTAAAAGGGTTTCATGTTTTGCCTATCTATGGTGGTCAGGAATACGGTGTACAGTTACGCCAACTCAAACGTGGTGTGCATGTTGTTGTCGGCACGCCTGGACGGGTTATGGACCATATGCGTCGTGGCACATTAAAACTGGATAAATTAACAACTCTGGTTCTGGATGAAGCTGATGAAATGTTACGCATGGGTTTTATTGATGATGTTGAATGGGTGCTCGAACAACTACCGACGAAACGCCAGGTTACTTTATTTTCGGCTACGATGCCGACAGAGATTCGTAAGATATCCAAAAAATATTTAAACAATCCTGAACAGGTCACAATTAAAACAAAGAGTATTACAGCAGATACGATTCGACAGCGTTTTATGATCGTAAACGGAAGACAAAAACTCGAAGCTTTAACGACAATTCTGGAAAGCATGACGTTTAATGCAATACTTATTTTTGTACGCACCAAGGTTGAAACAATTGAATTAGCCGAAAAATTAGCAGCGCGTGGCTACGCCAGTACAGCATTAAATGGTGATTTGACGCAAAGAATACGAGAACAAACAATTAATAGATTAAAAGCTGGGAAACTGGATATGTTAGTTGCGACCGATGTAGCGGCTCGCGGTCTAGATGTTGAACGAATCAGTCATGTAATCAATTTCGATATTCCCAGTGACCCCGAAGCTTATACACATCGTATCGGTCGAACAGGAAGGGCAGGTCGCGTAGGCGAAGCTATTCTATTTGTAACAAATCGTGAACAACGTTTGTTGCGCATGATAGAAAAAGTGACTGGCAAAAAAATTGAACGTATGCATATGCCTACGGCGGAAACAATTAACCAGGAACGTATTCAACGCTTCAAACAACGTATTAGCGACACACTTGAAAATGAAGAGGTAGAATTATTTCATTCAATCATTGAAGAATACCAGGTTGAATCAGGTCATTCGGCAATGGACATTGCCACGGCCTTAGCAAAGATATCGCAAGGTGCGGAACCATTTTTTGTTAAACCGATGAGAAAAGAGAAGAATGACAAATCACGTAATAATGATCGCTCGCGCAATAAAGATCGTTCTCGTGATAGTGATAATTCTTCACGTCAAGGTAATAGAGAAAGAAGACCAAGACAATCTCGTCCTGATCGAGATATGGAACGTTTTCGAATTGAAGTCGGAAATAATCATGATGTACAGATTAACAACATCGTTGGTGCCATTGCTAATGAAGCGGGTGTTGATAGCCAATACATCAAGAATGTAACGATACATGATAGTTATTCGACGCTGGATTTACCTATCGGTATGCCGAGAGAATTATTCCGTGACTTAAAAAAGGTTTGGGTGGCGAAGCAACAATTAAATATCTCGCGATTGGGCGAGAAGAATGAAGTTTCGACAAAACCAAAAAAGAAAAAGCAAAGAAAAACAGCTGCAGAAAAAAGAAAGCGTGCTAAAGGCAAACAAAAGCGTTCACGTAAATCTAAATCTTCCAGTTAAGGAAATTCTTTAATAAAGCCAAGCCATCATGTTGGCTTTTTTCAGGATGAAATTGAGTAGCAAATAAATTATCTCGTGCGGCGGCAGAAGTGTATCGACATATATAATCGGTACTTCCTGCAATATCAGATTCAAGTTCAGGTTTCACATAATAACTGTGAACAAAGTAGAAACGGCTACCATCTTCAATGCCTTGCCATAAAGGGTGTTGCTTAGCTTGGTAGACCTGATTCCAACCCATAGCAGGAATTTTGTAAGCACTACCCTCATCATCTTTAGCATTGTCTTCAAAGCGAACTACGTTACCGGGTAATATACCCAGGCCCCTTACACCGCTATCTTCATCGCTATGTTCCATTAATGATTGCAGGCCAAGACAAATGCCAAGAAAAGGTTTATTCAAAATACATTGTCGAATAACATCATCCAGTTCCTGTTTTTTCAGGTTAGCCATACATTGTCCTATAGCGCCTTGTCCGGGAAAGACAACCTTATCTGCATTTAGAATAGTTTTAGAATCATTACTGACAGTGATCGTGTGGTCAGCGCCAGCGACAGTTTCAAGTGCTTTAGCAACAGAACGTAGATTACTGCTGCCGTAATCGAGAACAACGACTTTAGACATGCTTTTTTCTCAAGACGTTATTAAAGAGCGCCTTTGGTCGAAGGTAGCATCCCTTCCATACGTGGATCGATTTCCACGGCAACACGTAAAGCGCGCCCAAATGCTTTGAAGATTGTTTCTGCAATGTGGTGTGAATTGCGTCCACGAATACTATCGATGTGCAGTGTCATCATTGCGTGATTAATAAAGCCCTGAAAAAATTCAAAGATTAAATCCACATCAAAATCACCGACTCTTGCTCGAGGGTAGTTTGCGTTGTATTCAAGGCTAGGACGACCAGAACAATCTATTACTACGCGTGATAATGCCTCATCGAGTGGCACATATGCGTGAGCATAGCGACGAATACCTTTTTTATCACCTAAAGCCTCAGTGAAAGCCTGACCAAGAGTAATACCGACATCTTCAACGGTATGGTGAGCGTCGATTTCCAAATCGCCCTTGGCCTTAACGGTAATATCAAACATGCCATGTCGAGCTATTTGATCGAGCATGTGCTCCAGAAAAGGAACACCAATTTCAAGATCAGCCTTGCCTGTTCCGTCTAGAACTAATGACACTTCAATTTGTGTTTCTTTAGTGTCGCGTTTTACAGTCGCGCTACGATTACTCATTATCTTTATCTATTACCTGAAAAATTAAGCGTGATAGGATAATCTCCAATCCGCTTGTTGTAAGAGTTGGCGAGATGCTCACGCCAGGCTGGTACATTATGCGCGTGCTCGTGACTGAAATCATAGCCGTAGCTCGGCTTTGGCTTCCTGCGTCACCCTACCTCCTACATCCATGTAGTCGTCTGTTGGAGGAAGCATGTGCGCGCATAATGTGCCAGAATCAGTGAGGGCTCGTCAAGCGATAGGCAAGTATAATTAGTATTATTATTCTACGCTGGTGCACTGATAGGAAATTAATTTGAATTTGATACTAGCGCACCCTTATAACAAGCGGATTAGCGTTATTATCAACGAATTACCGACTAATGGAGTCGAAATGATCGATATTAATAGCATCAAACAGTATTTACTGGACTTACAAGGCCAGATTTCTGATGCATTGATGCAAATGGATGGCAATTTGACGCTGACAGAAGATGAATGGCAGCGCCAAGGTGGTGGTGGCGGTTGTACACGAGTTATGCAAGACGGCAAGGTAATTGAGCAAGCGGGGATTAATTTCTCACATGTCTTTGGCGATACTTTGCCTATTTCAGCTACAGCAAATCGACCGGAATTAGCAGGGCGGTCTTTCCAGGCTCTGGGTGATTCATTAGTTATTCATCCGTTAAACCCGTACGTTCCTACGACACACATGAATGTGCGTTTCTTTATTGCTGAAAAAGAAGGCGAAGAAGCTATTTGGTGGTTTGGTGGTGGCTTTGATTTAACACCTTATTACGGCTTTAAAGAAGATGCGCGTCATTGGCACGAAATTGCCAAAGCAGCATGTGATGGTTTTGGTGAAGACAGCTATGCGAAATATAAGAAATGGTGTGATGAATACTTTTATCTTAAACATCGTCAGGAACCGCGCGGTATTGGCGGCTTGTTTTATGATGATTTAAACGAACCGAACTTTGAAACCTGTTTCTTGTTTATGCAAAGTATTGGTGACCATTTCTTAAAAGCCTATTTACCCATTGTTGAACGACGCAAAGAGACTGAATACGGAGAACGTGAGCGTTTGTTTCAACTCTATCGACGTGGTCGTTATGTAGAATTCAATTTGGTTTATGATCGCGGTACTTTATTTGGTTTACAGTCTGGTGGCCGAACAGAATCTATCTTGATGTCCTTACCACCATTGGTGCGTTGGCAATATGACCATCAACCCGAGCCTCATTCAGCTGAAGCGGAGCTCTATGATGTATTTCTAAAACCACAGGATTGGATTGGCTAGTAGTTTGAGAAATGAGTTAATAGGTTTTCTCAGCACTATTTCAGTAATGGTAATTTTTTTATCGTTACGATATTTTTACAAAGAAAAATTTAAAAAGAAGTTGTTACAGGGGAAGCAACGGATAATTGGCATTGGTATTATTGTAATCTCAATTATTATTGCGCTTATATTAATGAGTTAGAGAAGCTTTGATGTGTGTGATAGCGAGGTGCAGTGCAAGGCGTTCCGCAGCGAAAACCCGAGACATATCAAATGATAGGTGAGGGGCGAGCGAGGACGACTACATGGATGTAGGAGGTAGAGCAACGTCAGGAACAGTTGCCGAAACAACGCAGCAATGCATCTCGATAGTGCGCACATCAGAGTTTATCTAGGCTTGTAACCAGAAAGTGACCGGCCCGTCATTACACAAGCTGACCTGCATATCTGCACCAAATACACCTGTTTCAACAGTCGTATACTTTTCACGCGCATGACCGATAAAATAGCTGAATAATTGTTTGGCTAATTCAGGTGGCGCAGCATTAGAGAAGCTGGGTCGTAAGCCTTTCTGGGTGTCAGCGGCTAGGGTGAATTGGGGAACGAGTAATAAGCCACCATGTACGTCTTTCAGGCTTAGGTTCATTTTATCTTCATCATCAGCAAAGAGCCGATAGGCAACCGCCTTTTCAAAAAGGCGAATGGCATTTTTTTCTGAATCGTTTTTTTCAACACCTATCAGCAGCAGGATACCGGTATTTATTGAAGCGACGACATCACCATTGATAGTGACAGAAGCCTGGGTAACGCGTTGTATTAGTCCAATCATCTATAGACTGGATAGAAATCAGACCACTAAGATTAAAGACAGAGCTTAAATTATCTTGAGAAAATCGAGGATGTTGACAGCAAAAATGGCGACCGCAGCTAAAAGTACGACCCAGTCCATATTTCTGCGAGCGAGAAAGCCGGTAAAGTGTAAAATAAGCACAACAACCGACAAGATATAAACGATATAAAAGAGCATCTTATTATTTCCTTTTGAAAAATAGTGGCTTTTATTCTATAGCCGTATTCTAATCTAATTTATAACTATTAAGCCAACATTATGTATTGAATAAGCGACAGGTTTCTCAATTTATAGCGTTTTAACACCATCATCACTGGCAATTAACAATATATCTGCAGGTCTCTGTGCAAATAGCCCGTTTGTTACTACTCCCACGATCTGGTTGAGCTTCTGCTCCAATTCAAGTGGATTATCAATCTTCATATTGTGAACATCGAGAATAATATTGCCATTGTCGGTCATGAAATCCTGACGTAATTGAGGTTGACCGCCAAGTTTGCTTATCTGTCTGGAGACGTAACTCTGTGCCATAGGTATAACTTCAACCGGTAACGGGAACTCTCCTAGCACGGGCACCATTTTGCTGTCGTCAATAATACAAACAAACTGTTTGCTCGCCGCTGCCACTATTTTTTCTCGTGTTAGCGCGCCGCCGCCGCCTTTAATCAAGTGTCTATGTTCGGTTGATTCATCTGCGCCATCAACGTAAACCGGAATTTCTATTACACTATTTAAGGGAAGTACCTGAATATGGTGTTGTTTGAGTAATTCCTCGCTGGCAAGTGAGCTCGAAACCGCGCCCTCTATTTGCCCTTTTATTTTAGCAAGTTCATCGATAAAAAAATTAACGGTACTGCCTGTGCCGACACCAACAATACTGCCATCTTCGATATAGCCGATGGCAGCTCTGGCAACTTCTTTTTTCTTATCATCTTGTGACATATTGTGCTCCACATAATAAATAGTGAGATACCATGTTAAATGTTATCTTATGCCAATGTTTGACGAATACAAAAAATTAATTGAGGAAGCGAGTCAGCGAATCTATACCGTCGCAAAACGGACGGCTCTGGATCACGCAACACAGCTTTCACAGCGCCACAATAATAACATCTGTTTAAAGCGAGAGGATCAACAACCGGTTTTCTCCTATAAATTGCGTGGCGCATACAACATGATTGCGTCTTTATCGAAAGATGAACGCGAATGTGGTGTTATTGCTGCTTCAGCGGGTAATCATGCCCAGGGTGTTGCATTGGCAGCCCAGGGTTTAAATATGAAAGCGGTAATTGTTATGCCTAAAACCACGCCCGACATTAAGGTGGATTCAGTTAAACGCATGAACGCTGAAGTGGTTTTGCATGGCAATACTTATGATGAGGCAAAGGATTATGCGCTTAAGTTGTCTGAAGAATCAGGTATGTGTTATATACCCCCGTTTGATCATCCGTTGGTTATTGCCGGACAAGCGACAGTTGCTGTTGAAATACTTGAGCAGTACCCAACATCGCCGGATATTATTTTTGTGCCAGTAGGTGGTGGTGGTTTGATAGCGGGTGTTGCTGCCTATGTGAAGCAATTGTATCCAGAAATTAAAATTATCGGTGTTGAACACGATGAAGCACCGAGTATGCACCATGCTTTCGAAGCGAATGAACGTGTTGTATTGGATCAGATAGGAATATTTGCTGATGGTGCGGCAGTGATACAAGTTGGCGAAGAAAACTTTCGAATAGCAAAAGAGTTGGTTGATGAGATTCTATTAGTTAGTACTGACGATATCTGCGCGGCAGTAAAAGATATCTTTGAAGATACGCGCTCAATTCCAGAGCCTGCAGGTGCATTAGCACTCGCTGGATTAAAACAATATGTCGCCAGAGAGAAGTTAAGCGATAAAGAATTAGTTGCTATCTTTAGCGGTGCAAATGTTAATTTTGATCGTTTGCGGCATATCGCAGAACTTTCTGCACTGGGTGAAAACCGTGAAGGTTTATTAGTGATTGGAATTCCAGAGCGACCTGGAAGCTTCCGCCATCTGTGCCACGATCTCGGCCCACGTTTAATCACCGAATTTAATTATCGCTATGCTGATGATAATGACGCAAATGTTTTTGTCGGCGTACAACTTAAAAATGGCGTAGAAGAAAAAGATACATTAATTAAGCAGCTAAAAGAAAAAGGCTATGACGTTGTTGATTTAAGTAATGACGTTATCGCCAAGATGCATATTCGTTACATGGTCGGTGGTCATGCACCACAAGCTGAAAATGAAATTATTTATCGTTTTGAATTCCCTGAACGTTCTGGTGCGTTATTGCATTTCTTAACTGAAATGGGAGAACGATGGAACATCAGTTTGTTTCACTACAGAAACCACGGTGCAGCCTACGGTCGCGTACTCATGGGTTTTCAGGTAAAGGAGGAAGAACGCGATCAGTTTCAGAATTTTGTTGATGAATTAGGAATTACTTTTTGGAAAGAGTCAGATAACCCTGCATATCAAAAGTTTTTGAGTTAATTTTTTTTTATAATAATAGAATAAAAAAATTATTAAAAAAACTAATTAAACCATATGTTAAGAAACGCAAATATTTTGTTCTTAAATGAAAATATTTATATATTTCATTTAAATTCAATAGGTTAGTCAGTTTACTTTTATAATATAGAGTCATATACTTAATATATGGATCTGACCTAGAGCTAGACTCTACAGTAGGATCTACCGGGCCTGGTGACAGGCCCTTTCTATTTTACCTTTCAACTATTCCTTCAGGATGACTTCTACTAGCAACAGTACATAGCACTGGAGATAGTCGACTGAAAAAATTCTTTCCTCCTTTTCTTTTTATATATTTACATGTTTCATATTTTTGAAATAAAAAATATGCATTAACGTCAGCTAATTGTATGAAATAAGAATGTTGAGAGTTTCTATGAACCGCATCTTCAACTAGAGTTGTAATTGGTGCCGCTAAGCTACTACCACCAAACATACTTGGAATCGGATTATATCGTCTCATTTTTCGAGATAAGTTTCTTAGTTTAATTTCATCAGTTTGGTCTACTATTAACATTCCCCGGTCATCTGGGTTTTGAGGACCTAAAAAATTTTTATGAGAAATAGTATTATGAAAACGCTGAATCAAAGTTGTCCATGCAATTTCAAATAAGTCATCTGCGGGAGATTTTGTGCTTTTATCAACAACAACATTGATGATACTAATATCAGGTAGTGATGCTTGAAAATCAATAACATCTCTTAAAAGTTTTAGCCTCATTGATTTTGCAATACGGCGCAATTCACCAGGTTTATGAATATAATGGGCAGCATGAATTTCTTCTCGTAATTTTAAGCTATAAGTTGCTTTTAGATATCTGCGGAAGTCGATTATTTTTTCAAGAGTTTCATGCCAGCGAAGTTCGTGAACAACAAATCCACTCAAACATAAGTAATTCGTGGGACTAGAATTAAGGCCAACATCTCCACTTTCATCTACATATAAAAAGTACATATAAAATCCTTTTAATTTTTTGTAATGCTTTATTTTAAAAACAGCTTATCTGTATATTCTATATCTAGATCGTCCAGTTTGCAGGTTTAAATTCCCGTTATGTCATGCTGAGTAAGTGATTAGTTATAGGGGCAATTGTGCATGGACGCACAATTGAACGCATTGGTTCATGGATGAATCCTATGCGCGACCCGTAATAACTGATGACTTGCGAAGGAAGCCGCAGGCCAAGGCATTAGGAAAAGGTTCTTTTGCTTACTTTTCTTTGAAGAAAGTGAGGCGCCATGAAGGCGAAACAAAAAGTGAAAAAAAATATTGAACTAAAAGACTACTCCAGCCCAAATATTTTTATAAGAAAATAAAAAAAGAAATAGAGGGTATCAACCATGACGCCGTCTCATACATTGAACTTGAACCAGAGGTTCAAGTGGGTATCTTAGATTGCGTATCAGGCTGTCCACGTGGATGGATGGCACAACAACACAACTTTCAGACTCCCTGTATAATATCTTATCGGCTCAAGTTACCACGAATATGATAACGAGCATCACAGAAGATACCCAAGCTTGATTCTATCCGCCTTGGGAAATTGGAGTATCAACCATATCCAGTTGAGTGTCTCTTACCAAAGCATCATTAATCTTGTTTTGTAACCGCTTCAGGGTACTGTCTATATTAGAAGTATAGTCCTGATTATCTTTTTTGTATGCGAGTAATTCGTTGCAAATGTTTAATGCTGTCATCACGGCAATTCGTTCTGATCCAATGACGCCACCGCCGCTTTTCATTTCATCCATTTTTTGATTAAGATAATCAGCGGCATTGCGCAGTGATTCTCTTTCGTTTTCCTCGCAATTAATCAGATACTCTTTTTCAAGGATAGTGACGTTTATAGGAGAGGTATCCTCGCTCATGTACGTGTTTCCATTGCACGTAGACGAGAAATCATTGATTCGATACGGGTTCTGGCTTGCTCAGTTTTTTCAATTAAGGCAGCACGTTCATTAACCAGGCTGTCTTGCTGATTTCGCAGTGCAGAATTCTCTGTTTTTAGTTGGCCAACAGTACTAATTAACTCATCAACTCGCGATTCGAGTGCTCCGAGGTCGGTATTTTCGTTGTCGTCATTGCTCATGATAGCTTCCTGATACCAGTTCTAGCGTGAACCAGCGTTATAGTTGATTTATCATAGAATAAAGTGCCTGAATTAGCTGGTCAACTGATGATCACAAATAGAAGATGCTGCATGTCGCTTCCTGTTACTATTGTGCCTAAAAAAACAGCTATTTAGTTAAAATCGGATGAGAAAAAAGTGATGAAAGTCGATTATGATGAAATTAATGCGGAATTGGGTGCAGTACATGCAGGAGTACGGGCTTCAGAGTGCCACGGTTTCTTGTGTGGTCATTTTTGCGTCAGTAACACAATAGCTGCAGACTCATGGCGTGATCATTTGCTGGCGGGCATCGATGATGTAGTCGATGTGGATGATTGCTTCGCTATTCTTACTCAATTAGCAAATCAAGTTCAGCAAGAGGTTTTGTCAGAAGAGATTTCTTTCACATTACTCTTGCCGGATGATGAGTCCGCTATAGATGAGCGTTCCAGCGCACTTGCTGAATGGTGTGCTGGTTTTGTTAGTGGTTTAGGAATAGGTGGCCTAGATGAAAAATCACAATTAAATGATGAATGTGATGAATTTATTAAAGATGTGGTTTCGATTTCGCGTATGGAAACAACGACTGAAGATAATGAAGATGCTGAATCTGCATTGTTCGAGATTATTGAATATCTCCGCGTTGGTACCATTATGTTGCATCAGGAATGGCAGCCTATGTCGGTTAAAAATGAAAGACCTGATGTTTTGCACTAATTCTATGGAGATTTTGGGGTGATCAATAAAAAAGAATGCCAGCTTCGCCGCAAGCGACTCATGGATATGATTGGTTCGGATAGTATTGCGATATTACCGACGGCATCTGTTTATATTCGCAATCGGGATGTTGAGTTTCCATTTCGTCCAGACAGCGACTTTTTCTATCTAACAGCATATCCCGAACCAGAGGCAGTGGCCGTACTGATTCCAGATCGCGCAGAGGGTGAATTTATATTGTTTTGCCGTGAAAGTGATGTGGAAATGGAAACCTGGCATGGACGTCGTGCTGGACTTAAAGGTGCTATCGATGTTTATGGTGCAGATGATGCTTTTCCTATAGAAGATATGGATGACATCTTAACCGGCTTGATCGAAGGTCATGAACGCATTTTTTATAATATGGGTAATGATCAAAATTTTGATCAAAGAGTATTGGGCTGGGTTAAGCAAATAAGGGGAAAATCTCGAACGGGTGTTGTTGCTCCGGATGAATTTATCTCACTAAATCATTTTTTGCATGATATGCGGCTTTATAAAAGTCGACATGAAATTAAATTGATGCGTCAGGCGGCAGTAATTTCTTCAAGCGCTCATAAACGCGTGATGCAATACTGTAAGCCTGGTATGCATGAATACCAACTTGAAGCAGAACTGGTGCATGAGTTTATGCGTAATGGTGCACATGCTGCTGCCTATCCTTCGATTGTTGGCTCAGGTGCAAATGGCTGTATTTTACATTACACCGAGAACCGGGATGAAATTGATAAAGGTGATTTATTATTAATTGACGCAGGAGCTGAATATCAGGGTTACGCAAGTGATATAACACGAACCTTTCCCGCCAGCGGTAAATTTTCTACAGCACAGCGACAGGCTTATGATCTGGTATTGGCTGCGCAATTAGCTGCAATTGAACAAGTTAAACCGGGCAATCACTGGAATGACCCACATGATGCTGCCGTCAGGGTATTAACCGAAGGCATGATTGAGTTGGGTATTTTGAAAGGTGATGTGGATGAATTAATTAAGGATCATGTTTATACAAAATACTACATGCATCGTACCGGACACTGGATCGGTATGGATGTGCATGATGTCGGTGATTATAAACTTGATAGCGAATGGCGCATGCTTGAACCGGGTATGGTATTGACGGTTGAGCCGGGACTTTATATGCCAGCGAACACTAAAGGCCTCCCGAAAAAATGGTGGAATATTGGTATACGAATTGAAGATGATGTTTTGGTGACGAAAGATGGGCATGAAGTCTTAAGTAAAAGTGCGCCAAAAACGGCAGATGAAATAGAGGAGTTGATGACAAATGCCGCATGATTATGATGTAGCTATCATTGGTGCAGGAATGGTTGGCGCGAGTCTGGCTTGTGCTTTAGCGCCATCAGGTTTGCGTATTGCTATTATCGAATTTGTTGCTTTAAATAATGAGCAGCAGCCCAGTTATGATGATAGAGGGATTACGCTTTCGCCTTCTTCCAAACGTATTCTTGAACATATTGGTGTCTGGCAACAAGTTCAGTCATGTACTACTCCGATAAAAAAAATACATATCTCGGAACAAGGTCGATTTGGTTTCACTCATCTGGATGCGGCCGAAACCGGAAATTCTGCATTAGGCCATATCGTTGTTGCACGTTCTCTGGGTATTGCCTTGCATAAACAAATGTCAGCCTTTGAAAATGTAAAATTAATTTGTCCGGCGGAGCTAAGGCACATTCAACGGACTGATTCAGGTATGACTCTGGAAATAGTAAATTCAAATACTACCGAGACGATGAGTGCAGGATTATTAGTCGGCGCTGATGGTGGTCGTTCACTGGTAAGACGGTTGGCAGGAATTAATACGAAAGAAAAAGATTTTAAACAAACGGCCATTGTTGCCAACGTAACAACACAAAAACCAAATCATGCGACTGCTTATGAACGTTTTACTTCACATGGCCCAATAGCGCTTTTACCTATAGGTACAAATCGTTCAGTGTTGGTATTTACTGTAAATAAGAATGATGCAGAGCGATACCTGAACATGCCTGATGAGCATTATATTAAAGCCGTTGAAACCGAGTTTGGACGTCGTTTAGGAAAGATTGAACAAGTGGGTCAACGACGCTCGTATCCCATTGTCTTTATAGAAGCAATAGTACAATTTCAGCAACAATTAATTTTATTAGGTAATGCAGCGCATAGTATTCATCCGAATGCGGCACAAGGTTTTAATTTGGGTCTACGTGATGTTGCCGGTTTGACAGAGTGTATTTCTGCAGCTATTGAAAAAGGACTTACTACGGATGATATTAGTATTTTAGAAGCTTACATAAAATTACGTCAAACAGATCAACAACGCGTTATACGGTTTACTAATGGGCTAGCAAATAGCTTTTATAATGAATTACCCTTATTAGGTGCTGCTAGAAATGCAGCTATGTTGTTGCTGGATTCTATGCCTGATCTCAAAAGGTCATTTGTTGAAAAAACAATGGGCATTGCTGGATTACAACCTCGGCTCGTTAGAGGTCAGTCGTTATGACAGATAAATTTGATGCAGATGTCGTTGTTGTCGGTGGCGGTATTATTGGTGGTACTTTTGCCTGTTTATTAGGGCAAGCTGGACTAAAAGTTATTTTACTTGATGCCGGTGTCAGACAAGTTAATCAACTCAAAAAAGTCGATGCGCGTGTTTTTGCTATTACCCTTGCTTCTGAACAAATACTTAAAAAGGCCGGTGCCTGGCGTCGCTTAGAAGAGAATGATATTGCCTGTTTTCGTAAAATGCATGTTTGGGATGAAAATGGATTGGGCGAAATTCAATTTGATAGTGCTTCGATTTGCCAGGCAACGATGGGTTATATTATTTCTCATCAGACTATCGTCGATGCACTACAGGAAAAATTGCTGGATATGGAAAATGTTCGTTGCATTTGGGCAGTTTCTCCCGCGTTTATTAAAGATGAAACGGATGCAATGCTATTGGAAACAGAAGATGGCTTGCAGTTCAGGTCAAAGATTGTGGTTGCTGCCGATGGCAGTCATTCAAAGCTCAGATCGCTTGCTAATATTCATTACCAAAAACACGACTATAAGCAGTCTGCCTTGGCATGTATTGTTACTACGGAATTTCCACATGCTGAAGTTGCACGACAACGATTTTTAAAACGCGGACCTTTAGCATTTCTACCAATGATTGATCCTCATCAATCTGCCATTGTTTGGTCAACTAGCCCGGATCATGCCCAGCGACTTAAAGAGATGGATAAATCGGCATTTCATTTTGAATTGGCAGAGGCTTTTGCAAATGAATTAGGTGAAATTAAGGAAAGTACAGAACGAATAGTTTTCCCACTCAGTCGTGCGCAGGCCGAACACTATGTTCAATCAAGAATGGCTTTAATTGGTGATAGTGCACATAGCGTCCATCCTCTGGCAGGTTTAGGTGCAAATTTAGGTTTGTTGGATGCAGCTGCCCTGGCAGAAGTTGTTGTCGATAGTGTACAGCGCGGAAGAGATCCGGGTCGTTTACAAGTGTTACGTCGTTATGAACGTCGGCGCAAAGGCGAGAACCAGAATGTGATGTATTTAATGGATGGTTTTAAACAGCTCTTTGAAAATCAATCTCAATCTGTACAATGGCTGCGCAATTTTGGTCTGGATATGATTGATAGTTTACCATTTGCCAAACACGCAATTATGAAACGGGCGATGGGATTGAAAGGCGACTTGCCTGATACAGCGCGTAAGTATGTATAATAACGAAAATAATCATCAAGCAATTAAAGATGTCATAAAAACCATTTGCCACAGAGTACACAGAGCTAATTGGTTTTATATTTCTTAATCTCAATGATCTCTGTGTACTCTGTGGCTAATAAGCTTGGTTAGTAATAACAAACAGGATAGTTCATGTCTGAAAATTCAACTCCGGAAGCCAGTAATTTTATTCGTAATATCATTAATGATGATTTAACGAATAATAAAAATGAGGGTCGTGTGCATACACGTTTCCCACCTGAGCCTAATGGTTATCTCCATATCGGACATGCAAAGTCGATATACTTAAACTTTGGTATTGCAGAAGATTATAAGGGGGGAACATGTAATCTCCGTTTTGATGATACTAATCCCGAGAAAGAAGATGTTGAATATACGGATTCAATTCAAAACGATGTTAAATGGCTGGGGTTTGATTGGGAAGATCGCCTCTACTTTTCATCGGATTATTTTGAGAAATTATTTGAGTTTGCCAAACAGTTAATCCGTGATGATAAAGCGTATGTTGATCATTTAACCGCTGATGAGATACGTGAATATCGCGGTTCATTAACTAAACCGGGCAAGGCAAGTCCGTATCGTGATCGCAGTGTTGAAGAAAATCTGGATTTATTTGAACGTATGCGTGCTGGTGAATTTGATGAAGGTGAGTGTTTGTTGCGTGCAAAGATAGACATGGCATCACCCAATATGAATATGCGTGATCCAGCAATTTATAGAATTAAGAAAGAAAGTCACCATCGCACAGCAGATGAGTGGTGCATATATCCGATGTATGACTATACCCATTGTGTTTCTGATGCGTTAGAAAGTATTACGCATTCTTTATGTACATTGGAATTTGAAGATCATCGTCCTTTGTATGACTGGTTCTTGGATCAATTGCCGATAGATTGCCATCCACAACAAATTGAATTTGCCCGCCTGAATTTAAGTTACACGGTGACTAGCAAACGTAAATTAAATGAACTGGTTGTTGATGGACAAGTTTCATCCTGGGATGATCCTCGTATGCCCACACTGGTCGGTATGCGACGTCGTGGTTATACGCCAGAAGCGATACGTGATTTTTGTAGTCGTATTGGGGTCACTAAAACGGACACCGTGATTGATGTAGGTGTTTTAGAAAATTGCGTAAGAGAAGATTTGGATAAACGTACGCGTCGTGTTCTTGCTGTCTTGAATCCACTGAAAGTCGTTATCGAAAATTACCCTGAAGGTGAAACAGAACAGTTGGACGCGCCTTATCATCCGAACAATCCAGGTATGGGTCAGCGTCAATTACCTTTTTCAAAAGTACTATACATTGAACAAAGTGATTTTATGGAAGATCCTCCGAAAAAATTCTTTCGTTTAGGACCGGGGCGTGAAGTGCGATTACGTTACGCATATTTCATAACATGTACTGATGTAATAAAAAATGATGCAGGTGAAGTTATTGAGCTACGATGCACTTACGATCCTGAGACTAAAGGGGGTAATGCACCCGATGGTCGTAAAGTTAAGGGAACAATACATTGGGTCTCCGCTGAACATGCTTTAAAAGCAGAAGTGCGTTTATATGATCGATTATTCAGTGACCCAAAACCAGATAGTAATAAACATGAACAAGACTGGAAGAGCTTTCTTAATCCTGAGTCAATGACGGTTCTTAAGGATGCTTGTCTAGAGTCATCGTTGATAGATGCAAAAAGCGAAGATGCATATCAATTTGAACGAACGGGATATTTTTGTATTGATAACAAAGATAGTATTGATGGTAAGCCAGTATTTAATCGCACAGTCAGCCTACGGGATTCCTGGGCTAAACGTAAATAACCTTCACCGATATTTCTAACGCATGCGTGGTCTTGGTGTATTGGCACGCTGAATTGATCGGGTTAAGTTATTAATTGTTTGTAACCGCATGCGTCTTACCGGCGATGGAGGGCTAAACTCATCAGGGATCTCCGTACCATACCCTGCCTCATCAATAGTGACACTACCAAATTCATTAAAGACCTCTATTTCATTTTGTGATGTTGGATCTTCTTTTTCCATAAGCACTATTCTTGCTGATGTTGTCTCTACTTCTCCTGCAACATGTGTTCCCCGAATACCAATAGTTGCTACCGATGTACCTACCGTCATTGATTTTGGTTTTTTCTTGGCGATTAAGCCGGATATAAATCTAAAAGAACCTCTTAACATTTTTACAGTAATACCATCTTCATCATCTGATTTTTTATAATTAAATTTACTAATTAAAAAATCAGACTCAGAACCAAGATCAAATTTAGTTTTGTCTTTAAATAATATCGTCAGCGAAGATCCTTTTCCTGTTTTAACCAAATCATTTTCATAAACCACACTTTTTTCAGAGAGCTTCCTTTCAGGCAAACTTTGTTGACTAGCCCAGGCATCACCTTTGATGCTTTCAATAATGCCCGACTCTTTTATAACGTCGGCAAAAGAATGTGTGGAAGATAGAGATAGTAAAATCAATGTCAGGAAGAAATATTTTCTTGATGTTAGTATATTCAGCATAATCTATTAGTGCATATTGATGGTTTGTGTAGATTGTATGTTTATTTTTTTAAGAATATAAAATCAATTTATTACGAATGTGACATAAACACGTTTTCTCTATGGTTCATATATTATATGATGAGTAAACGTTGTTCATGCAACTGTTTTCCTAAGTTTAGTGCCTGTATTTGCAAATTCAATAATGCATGCCTGGTTTTATAAAAATAACAATTCCTCTGGGGTGTCTTTAGCATGTATAAAAGGATTAATGTTCCTAATAGGCTGATAAATATAGTTTTTCTTGTATTAATGTCTCTGCTATTTAGTACAAATGTACGTGCAGCCTTTCCTGATGTTACAGGAACATACTCTGGTCAGATTACCACGACTGAAACTGGTTGTGGCACGGCTTTTCCAGGCGGCCCCCCTAATGCAGGACCTTTTGTAGATGTATCTACTTTATCGTTGACGCTTTCAAACCAAATTGGTGCAAATTTTACTGGATCTGCATCGGATGGTATTGGTACTACCACATTGACAGGCACAGTGGATAGTGCTGGTAATGTGACTGCTTCTTTCTCAACAGTAGAGCCCGGCAGTACTTCCTCAGGTACTTTATTAGGAACAATAATTAATGGGGTTTTTAATTTCACTACTAATGGGGCAGATACCAGTGGTAGTCCTCAGTGTTTTCTTAATGATGTTGCTTCGCTTACACTCACAGGTGGTAATGTGATCACTCCGGATGTCACTGCCAGTAGTACAGTAACAGACGCCGTTTTATTTAATCTACTAATTCAAGGTACGATTTCAGGTGTCAGCAGCCATGTTGCCGCTGCATTGAGCGGTATATTTTTTGGCGGCTTACATTTTGTCGGTGATAATCAGCTCATACTTGAAGGCGCAACGGGTTTAAATGCGGGCGATGGTTCAGCTGTTCCTTACGGCGTATGGGGCAGTTATTCCTATACAGATTATGAAAATGATCTGAGTAGTACCGCCTTTGAAGGGACTAGTCACGGTTTTCTTGGTGGGGTAGATTTTGGTTTTTGGGACAACACAATACTAGGTATTGCTTTTGGTTATGATTCAGGGGATCTCGATACAACTTTTAATTCGGGTAATCAGGAAACCGATACTTACACGATTGCTCCTTATTTTGGTGCATTATTAACCGATAGTATGAGTCTTGATTTCACAGTGGGTTATTCGAAAGTTGATTATGATCAATTTCGTGTTGTAACCGGGAGCACTACACGGATTACCAGTTCACCTATTTCAAACAGAGTATTTGGTGCACTTAATCTGAATGGCGTGACTTATTATGATAATTGGATCATTGGTGGGCGTATTGGTACCTCATATGCGAGTAGCACGATAGATTCGTACACAGAAAGTAACGGAACAGTCGTCGCCGACAGCCGAACCAAAGTTGGAACGATAAGCATAGCCGGTGACGTAGCCTATAGTTATAAAGACTATGAGCCCTTTATCAATTTATCCTATCAGAATGATTTTTCATTAAGAGAAATAAGTGTAACAACCGGCGCACAACCTTCTAATGATAGTGATGATATTTTAATGACGACGGGCGTACGATACTTCAATAAAAATGGTATTACTGGCAATCTCGAATACAGTAAACGCTTTCTCAGAGATAATTTTGACGAAGACAGAATTAGCGTGACGATAAGGGCTGATTTCTAGGTTAATTCAAGTATCTTTCACGGAAAATGTAGTTTTTTTCATTTAATTGTTGTATTTTCCAAGCTTAATTAAGGAATTAAGGAATTAAGGAATTAAGGGAAATTCTATGAATCGTTTAATCTCACCTTTCTTGTTGTTCGCATTGTTTTATTTGCCTGTTTCGGCGACTGCGGTTACTAATGAGGATTTTTTAGGCACATTTGTCGGTCCAGAGAGCATAACTCTATTTGGTTCATGTGCTGGCGGTCCTTTTAATGGCACTAACTCTACTTCTTTTTCAGGTCTGAATGGAAATATTATTAGCGCCACAGGAACGACTAATGCAACATTTGATGGATCAATCGTAAGTTTTCAAGGATCAAATTCAATTTCTGGTAACACACTTACTGGACTCAGTGGTGGTCTGCAAGATTCTTTTGGTAATTTTGGTGTATTTACTTCATTTTCTGCAACACTAATTGGAACCACACTGACCACTACTTCAACAGGCGATTTTGGTGGCGGCTGTACATTTTCAACTTCTGCAACGTTGACTCGTGTCAGTGGTAGCAACGTTATTGTTCCTGAGGTTACAAGTAGTAGTACAGTTACAGAAGCTGCTTTATTTAATACTCAGGTGCAGAGTACGATTTCAGATGTTAGTGGTCACGTTTCCGGTGCATTGAGCGGCGTAGGTTTTACCAGTGGTTCCCGTGTCACTGACAATCAATTCAAATTGCAAGGTGCCACGGGGCTGAATGCTGGTGACGGATCAACAATTCCTTACGGTGTATGGGGTAGTTATTCCTATACCGATTATGAAAATAACCTGAGTAGCACTGCTTTTGATGGTACCAGTCATAGTTTCCTTGGTGGGATTGATTTTGGCTTTTGGGGCAATACGATATTAGGCGTTGCTTTTGGTTATGATAGAGGAGATGTTGATACGACATTTAACTCGGGGAACCAGGAGACGGATAGTTACACGATAGCTCCTTATTTTGGTGCATTATTAACGGACAGTTTAAGTGTTGATTTCACTGTGGGTTATTCGAAAGTTGAATATAATCAATTTCGTGTCGCTCCAGCGACAACGACTCAAATTACCAGTACGCCGAATGCAGACAGATGGTTTAGCGCATTCAATCTTAACGGTATTACCTTTTATGATAATTGGATCATTGGTGGTCGTGTTGGTGCTTCGTATGCAAGTAGTAATATAGATAGTTATACAGAGAGTAACGGAATCGTTGTTGATGATAGCCGCACCAAATTGGGTTCCTTGAGTATTGCGGGTGATATTGCTTATAGCTGGGACAATTATGAGCCCTTTATTAATTTATCTTATCAAAACGATTTTCAATTGAGAGAAATTACTGTGGCAACAGGTCCGCAAGCTTCAAATGACAGTGATGATATATTGATGACGACGGGTTTTCGTTATTTTAATAAGAATGGTATTAGCGGTAATCTCGAATACAGTAAACGTTTTCTCAGAGAAGATTTTGACGAAGATAGAATCAGCATGACGATAAGAGTTGATTTCTAGGTATTATTAATACAACGAGGTATATATACCTGTAACTGTATCTCTTGTGCATTAGCACACAATTTTTTGTATTCAGTTGAATAAACAACCACAAGCAAGTTCCCGTGTGTTTCTAATTATATGTCTATTGAGTATCAATGGCTGTTCTACTTCATCGCTTATAGAAACAACAACTGAGGCGGTAAAGGCGGGTTTTAAAAACCAGCTTATTCAAACTGAAGACTTTGATCTATTTGCTTATGTAAAAATCAATAAGGTAATAACAAATAAGATTGTTATATATATCGAGGGTGATGGTCATGCATGGGAACGTAAAAACAGCTTATCTGATAACCCTACGCCTAGAAAACCAATCGCATTAGAGCTAGCAGTAATTGATCCAGGACCGAATGTGGCTTATCTGGCTCGTCCTTGTCAGTACCTTAATAAAGAGCAACTTAAAAAATGTTCAACCAAATATTGGTCGTCACATAGATATGCAAGAGAAGTTGTCGATGCGATGAGTGAAGCGATAACAAAAATTAAAACGCAATCAAAAGCTACCAACATCGAATTAATCGGTTATTCAGGTGGTGGTGTTATAGCAATGTTAGTTGCAGCGAGTAGAAACGATGTAAGCAAAATAACAACAATCGCTGCAAATATTGATCATGAAGCCTGGAGTGATTGGCATGGGGTGTCAAAATTGAGTGGTTCGTTAACACCATTGAGTTATCTAACAGAGCTAGAAGGCATAAGGCAGCAGCATTTCTGGGGTGGTCAGGACAAGGTTGTTCCCGAGAAGACGCAGTTATCATTTATCGCGCGTTCCGAAAAAAATACTTTATTTAGCTACAAAATAATTCCTGATTTCAGCCATGATTGCTGTTGGGTAGAACATTGGCAAGATATATTGCAACCTTGAGCAGTTTTTTTCTTGCAGCGAGCAATAGCTGAAATCTAGCGAGTGTGGGAGAATGGCGCTTTATAAAGAAGGGCTCGTTTTTAACATTATGCAATCCAAATCAGACGTACTTTATCGTTCTCATATTAAAAGTTTACCGCTTATTAGTAATGGCAAGGTCAGGGATATATACGGTATTGATGATCAGCATATGTTGATCGTAACCAGTGATCGGCTCTCAGCGTTTGATGTTATTTTACCCGATCCAATTCCTGGTAAAGGTCGCGTGTTAACAGAAGTGTCTAATTTCTGGTTTAAACGGTGTGAAAGTATTCTTCCAAATCATTTGACTGATATTCCGGTTAAAGATGTGATTAAAGAAACAGACGAGCTCGACGTTTTGGCAGGCCGAGCTATTGTTGTAAGAAAATTAAAACCTTTACCTATCGAAGCAGTTATCCGTGGTTACTTAATTGGCTCTGGCTGGAAGGATTATCAAGCAACGGGTTCTGTTTGTGGAATCAGTCTACCATCAGGTTTACAACAAGCCGAAAAATTGCCGGAACCCATTTTTACTCCCGCAACAAAAGCCGATGTTGGTGACCATGATGAGAACATTGATTTTGATGAAACTGTTAAGTTGATCGGGAAAAAACTGGCAGAGCAGGTTCGCGATATTAGTTTGAAAATTTACACTCAGGCAGTGGAATATGCTCGGACAAAAGGCATTATTATTGCTGATACCAAATTTGAATTTGGTCTGGACGAAAATGAAGAACTTGTTTTGATTGATGAAGTTTTAACACCGGATTCATCACGATTCTGGCCTGTAGAATCATATGAGGTGGGCACAAGTCCGCCCAGTTTTGATAAGCAATATATTAGGGATTATCTGGAAACACTAGATTGGGATAAAACGGCACCTGGGCCAAAATTGCCAGAAGAAGTGATGAATAACACCGCGGCAAAATACGAAGAAGCACGCGATAAATTAATACTGTAAGAGGTAAGTAGACTGAATGAAAGAGATAATTAATTTAATTGATGGCTATCAACGTTTTCATCAAAAATATTTTGAAGAGCAACCGGAAGTTTATAATAGTTTATTTGAACAAGGTCAGTCACCAAAATTTCTAGTGATATCCTGTTGTGATTCGCGTGTCCATCCTGCTCAAGTTATGGATACCGTTCCGGGTGATATTTTCGTTATTCGTAATGTTGCTAATCTTGTTCCGGTTAACGAACCCGATGATAAGTCTCACGGTACCAGTGCTGCGATGGAGTTTGCGATAAAGCATCTCGAAGTAAAACATATTATTGTTTTTGGACATAGTCAGTGTGGTGGTATTAAAAGTTTAATGGAAGGAGATCATCTAGATCATAAATATGTGTTTATCGATCCATGGATGGAGATAGCGAAGTCAGCGCGTAATAAGATATTAGAAGAACACGGTGATAAAGAGTTTTCAGAACAATGTACGCTTTGTGAAAAGGCATCAATTGAAACGTCATTAAAAAACTTAATGACTTTCCCTTGGATTAAGGAGCGTTATGATGAAGGAAAACTATTCGTGCATGGCTGGTATTTCGATATTGATTCCGGTAGTTTATTAGGTAAACAAGGTGATGACTTTGTTCCAGTAGAAGATATTCAATTAGAAGAATAAACAAATAGGAGCTGGTTATGGGCAAATTTATAAGGTTATCGTTATTAACGAGTTTATGTTTATTTCTTATAGCCTGTTCCGATGAAGGAAATAGCGGTACGGCAGCTAAAGAAGATCACGTTTGGAAAGAACAAACGGACACGATCAATAAAGCAAAAGAAGTTGAAGGAATAATGATGGATGCGGCTGAAAATACCCGCAATGCGTTAGAAAATCAGTAATAAGATTCTAATTAAACGGGGTTAAGACATCAGTTTAATTAATGCATCTCTTGCTTCAAAGTCTTCAACGGCTTTCATTGCATCATTGAATACAGCGACTTTTTCACTATGACTAGCGAGGAGCTTTGAAAGCTCCTCGGTTTCATTACTGCTTGCTTCACCACCTTCTTTGTATTTGACATCAATTTCTTGCAGGAATGTAAAGTATGTTTGTTTGCTTTCTCGCATTGCCTGAAAGGCTTGATAGGCGGCACTTGCCTCTTCAGTTAAATTAATATCTGACATGAGTATTAATTTTTAAGAAATATTTTCCATATCTGCGTTGTACTCGCCTTTGCAAGCCAGGCTATTACATTTAGAACGATGCAATAAAGCTTTTTGTGCAGCTTCAACATTTTCGGCTTTACCACCCCATGCTTTAATACATGGTGCTTGTAGTGCGCGTCCATAAGAAAAGCTTAATGGCCAGGGAAGGTCAGAATTACCAGCGTTCATTGCATTAAGGTGGGCTGTTGCCAGTTCCTCACTTTGTCCGCCAGAAAGAAAAACGATACCAGGAAGTTCAGCAGGTACGTTCTTGAGTAGACATTCTACCGTTTTATCTGCTACCTCCTGTACATCAGCTTGTGTTGAACATTGCTTGCCAGAGATCACCATATTAATTTTTAAGATGGTGTGTTCAATACTGACATCCTGACTCTTAAGTGCATTGAATAATGTTGATAATGTTTTTTCAGTTACTTCATAACAACGTTCAATTGTATTATCTGCATCCATTAAAACTTCAGGCTCAACCATAGGAACAATGCCTGCTTCCTGACAGAGTCCGGCGTAACGAGCAAGTGCATGTGCATTAGCATCGATACATGCCTGACTTGGAATATTATCTCCAATGGTTATAACAGCTCGCCATTTGGCAAATTTAGCACCAAGTTCTTTATACTCGGCCAAGCGATCACGTAGGCCATCAAGACCTTCAGTGATTTTTTCATCCGGATGTCGAGCAAACTCCTTAGCGCCAGTATCGACTTTAATTCCAGGCATGATGCCTTGATCAATTAATGCTTTAGCGAAAGGCGTACCATCACTGGTTGATTGACGAATTGTTTCATCAAAAAGAATCATGCCACTGATGTATTCTTTGCCACCGGGGTTAGTGATTAATAAATCACGATAGGTGCGTCTATTTTCTTCAGTCGATTCGAGATTAATCGTATCAAACCGCTTGCCTATAGTTGGTGTGCTTTCGTCTATGGCAAGAATACCTTTACCATTTTCTACCATTGTTTTTGCTGTTGCTTCGAGTTCTGCTGCGCTCATTTTATTTGCCTCGTTAACGCTATTTATAGTGTTATTTGTGTGATTCTTTTAAAGAGTATGTTCTAGTGCCTGTCCTACTTGAATGATTTTCATATTGTTAGTGCCGCCGCGTTTACCTCGCAAGTCACCTTTAGTAATAATGACATAATCACCATCTTCAACAGTGCCTTGAGCTATTAGTTGATCGACCATTTGTTTGTTTGCTTCCAGTGGATCAGTATGGGTGATATCCAGTTTCATAGGATAAACGCCACGGTACAATGCGACTCGTCTTCGCGTAGAAGTATGTCTGGTAAATGCAAAGATAGGCAAGCCTGAACTAATACGTGACATCCATAAGCAAGTTCCGCCAGTTTCGGTTAGTGTACAAATTGCTTTAGCGCCTATATGGTTCGCAGCATACATGGTCGACATAGCGACAGCTTCTGAAATAGTTTCAAAACGTTGATTAATACGATGATCTGATATACGCACGCTGCGCTGCTTTTCTGCTTCTTCACAAACACGTGACATTGCTTCAACCACTTTATCTGGATAAAGACCAATACTGGTTTCGCCAGATAACATTACCGCATCGGTACCATCAATAACGGCATTGGCAACATCAAACACTTCAGCACGAGTCGGAATTTTATGTTCGGTCATAGATTCCATCATTTGCGTTGCCGTTATGACTGCTGTATCCATATCTCTTGCCATTTTAATCAGGCTTTTTTGTACGGGCGGTAAAGCAGCATCACCAATTTCTACACCTAAATCACCGCGTGCAATCATGATCGCATCAGAAGCTTCAATGATTTCCTCAATATGATTAAGTGCTTCGGCACGTTCAATTTTTGAAATTAATCGTGCAGCACAATTACATTCATCCATCATCTTACGTGCTTTCTTCACATCGTTTTCATCTCTTGGAAATGAGATGGCTATATAATCGACTTTTATTTCAGCAGCATGCTTCATATCTTCGACATCTTTTTCAGTAACGGCACTTGCTGATAAGCCACCGCCTTGAAGATTGATGCCCTTGTTGTTACTTAATTCTCCGCCAGTGACAACTTCGCAATCAATAATATGTTTATCGACAGATTTAACATGCAAAACAATTTTTCCATCGTCGATTAACAATTTGTCTTTTGCTTTTACATCTTTAGCGAGCTCTTTGTAAGTGACGCCAACCTGAGTTTCATCACCATCTTCAGTAGCGAGATTAGTATTAATTTTAAAATTAGCACCTTCCAGTAGTTGAACTTTCCCTTTTTTGAAATGCTCTATCCGAATCTTTGGGCCTTGCAAGTCTGCTATGACAGCAACGGCGTGTTTATTTTTATGAGACAGTTGACGAATTTCATTTATCCGTCTTTCATGATCTGCATGCGTTTGATGAGAATAGTTAAGTCGAAATACATCAACCCCTGCATCAAGCAACTTCTCCAACATACCTGCTTTATCAGTAGCTGGCCCAAGCGTTGCAATAATTTTAGTTCTTCTCATCTGCTAGTGGTTGTCCATTTTATTATAATTATTATTAAGCGTTGTTTGTCATATTCTAAATATAAAGAATTTTTTACAGTTCCCTTGCCTGTTCCATCGCAGTCCAGGCGCGCGCAGCTTCTTCGAGGATCTCGATAGCAGGAAGTTTCTTGCCTTCAAGAAATTCAAGAAAAGCACCGCCACCGGTTGAGATATAAGAGATGTTGTTTTCAACACCAAATTTTGAAATAGCGGCAATAGTGTCCCCGCCTCCGGCAATAGAGTACGCACCACTATCAGCAATAGCTTTTGCAAGCCCCTTAGTACCATTACTAAATTGATCAAATTCAAAAACGCCAAGAGGACCATTCCAGACGATAGTCTTTGCTTTAGCAATCATCTTATTTAGCATCTTCGTTGTTTCAGGACCAACATCCATAATCATATCGTCAGTTTCGACATCGCTGATTAATTTTGTTTCCGCTTTTGTTTTCTCATCAAATTCCTTACCGCAAATAACATCAATAGGTAATGGAATCTGGCAACCATTCTCTTCAGCTTGTTCCATGAGTCTACTAGCGACCTCAACCAAATCAGCTTCATAAAGCGATTTGCCAACTTCATAGCCGGCCGCTTTTAAAAAGGTATTTACAATGCCACCACCAACAATTAACTGGTCAACCTTTTCGGACAGGCTTTCAAGAATGGTAAGTTTGCTTGATACTTTTGCGCCACCAACGATCGCAATAACCGGTTTTTCAGGTTCTCTTAACGCTTTAGATAACGATTTTAATTCATTAATCAGTAAAGGTCCTGCCGCTGATATTCCAGCATATTTAGCGACGCCGTGTGTTGATGCCTGTGCGCGATGTGCAGTTGCAAAGGCATCATTGATATAAACCTGGCATAGCTGTGCCATGTGACGTGCAAGTTCATCATCATTTTTTGTTTCGCCTGGTTCGAAGCGTACATTTTCGCAAAGCACAACCCGATGATCTGCCATGTTAATGCCACTGACCCAGTCTTTAATTACTGGAACATTAATGTTCAGAAGATCGCTTAATGATTTAGCGACAGGCGCAAGTGAAAAGGCATCGTCATATTCGCCAGCAACAGGACGACCTAAATGAGATACTAAAATTATTTTCGCACCTGCATCTAGTACTTCCTTGAGTGTTGGTATTGCGGCACGAATTCGTATGTCACTAGTGACTTCACCATTTTTTATCGGGACATTAAAATCTTCACGGATAAGTACCGTCTTACCCGACAAATCCAGATCAGCAATTTTTACCAGTATTGACACTTCTTTATATTATTCTCTAACTTGCGTTCATTAATGCAACAGTAGTATCTAACATACGATTAGAAAAGCCCCACTCATTGTCATACCATGCAATGACTTTAACCAATTTACCTTCAAGAACCTTGGTTAATGATGCGTCAAAGGTTGATGATGCCGGGTCATGATTAAAATCGATAGAGACTAACGGTGCTTCATTATAAGCAAGCACACCTTTAAGTGGGCCTTCTGCAGCGGTTTTCATTAAGCTATTAATTTCTTCGATAGACGTATCTCTTGCAGCGGTAAAACTTAAGTCAACCATAGAAACATTGATCGTTGGGACACGAACAGAAAAGCCATCAAGCTTTCCGTTTAGTTCTGGTAATACCAATCCTACTGCAGCAGCAGCTCCGGTCTTGGTCGGAATCATAGACATGGTCGCAGAACGTGCACGGCGTAAATCCGAATGATAAACATCGGTTAAAACCTGATCATTGGTATAAGCATGAATTGTGGTCATAACGCCCGCAACCATACCGATGTTTTCATGAATAACTTTTGCAACAGGTGCTAGACAGTTAGTGGTACATGATGCATTTGAAATTACTGTGTCGCTAGATTTAAGTACGCCATGATTAACTCCATAAACAACCGTGGCATCTACATCACTGCCACCGGGTGCAGATATAATGACTTTCTTAGCACCACCGGTAAGGTGAGCACTTGCTTTAGCTTTACTGGCAAAAAAGCCGGTTGATTCCAGTACGACATCAACACCTAATTCTCCCCAGGGTAAGTTAGCCGGATCACGTTCTGAAAGGACACGTACTTTGTCACCATTAACAATCATATTGTCACCTTCGACAACAACAGTACCCGGAAATTTTCCATGAGCGGTATCATATTGAGTAAGATGAGCATTGGCATTTGAATCGCCTAAATCATTAATAGCGACGATCTGAATTTCATCGGTTCGTCCTGCTTCATATACCGCACGTAAGATGTTGCGACCAATACGACCGTAGCCATTGATACCTACTTTAATTGCCATTCTTCATACTCCACTTTTTATAATTGTTTTGTTGCTTATTTAATTAAATCACTTACTGTTTTGATCAGGTTTTCTTCAGTCAGTCCGAAATGTTTGTAGACTTCTTTTGCCGGTGCTGATTCACCAAAGGTGTCGATACCAAGTGCTGTGCCATCAAGACCGATATACTTTCTCCAATATTCGGTAACACCTGCTTCAACAGCAATACGCTTGCGACAGGCATCAGGTAAAACAGATTCTTTGTAAGCATCGTCTTGTTGATCGTAACTATCGGTACTAGGCATCGAGACAACGCGAATTTTTTTACCGTCTGAATTTAATTTCTTCGCTGTATTAACCGCCATTTCTATTTCAGAGCCGGTTGCAATAATAATAGCATCAGGATTATCACTGCCATTAAGTAATACATAGCCACCGCGTTGAATATTATTCAGCTGCGCATCATCTCGTTGCATATGTGCCAGACCTTGGCGAGAAAACAACAAACTTGTTGGACCATCATGTCGCTCAATTGCCGCCTTCCATGCAATTGCAGATTCTACGGCATCACAAGGACGCCATAGTGACATGTTTGGCATTAAACGTAGTGTTGAAGCTTGTTCAACTGCTTGGTGGGTTGGGCCATCTTCACCCAGGCCGATTGAGTCATGCGTATAGATAAAGATGTTTTGCTTTTTCATCAATGCTGACATGCGTAAGGCATTTCTTGCATATTCGGAAAACATTAAAAAAGTTGCCGAGTAAGGAATAAAACCGCCATGTAGTGAAATACCGGTATTGATAGCAGACATCGCGAATTCACGCACACCATAATTAATGGTGTTGCCATCTTTATTTTCATTGCTTATAGCTACTGTTCCTGACCAGCTGGTTAGATTGGAACAGGCAAGATCAGCTGAGCCACCAATCAATTCTGGAAGATGTTTAGCAAATGCTTCGATAGAATTTTGTGATGCCTTACGTGAGGCAATAGACTCGGCCTTTTCATTCGTTGTCTTAATATAGTCATTAACAACGTCATTCCAGTTATCTGGTAACGCGCCATTCATGCGGCGTTGATATTCTGCTGCCAATTCAGGATGCGCAGATGAATAAGCAGATAATTTTTCATTCCATGCGGACTCTAGTTCTTTACCACGTTCTTTGGCATCCCATCCCGCATAGACTTCATCGGGAATGACAAAGGCATCATGTTTCCAGCCCAGCTTTTCACGAGTCAATATTATTTCATCATCACCTAAAGGCGCACCGTGACTCGATGCTTTTCCTTCTTTGTTAGGTGATCCCCAACCGATGATGGTGTTACAACACAGTATGCTAGGTTGTGACTTATTAGCGATGGCGTCTTCAATCGCTTTTTTAATCTCATCAGGGTTATGACCATCAACATCACGAATCACATGCCAACCGTAGGCTTCAAAGCGTGCGGCAACATCTTCAGCAAACCAGCCTTCAATATCACCATCGATGGAGATCTGATTACTATCATAGAAGGTGATTAATTTGCCCAGACCTAGTGTGCCAGCAAGAGAGCAGGCTTCGTGTGAGATACCTTCCATTAAACAACCATCACCGACAGTGACATAAGTGTAGTGATCGACGATATTAAAATCGTCTTTATTAAATTTTGCAGCTAATACTGATTCTGCCAATGCCATACCAACGGCATTGGTAATGCCTTGACCCAGAGGACCCGTTGTTGTTTCTACTCCAGGCGCGTAACCGTATTCAGGATGACCAGGTGTTTTAGAATGCAATTGGCGAAAGTTTTTGAGTTCATCGATAACCAGGTCATAACCGGTAAGGTGCAATAAGGAATAGACCAACATCGAGCCATGACCATTAGACATGACGAAGCGGTCGCGATTATCCCAGTCTGGATTGGCAGGATTATGCTGTAGAAAATCATTCCACAAGACTTCAGCAATATCCGCCATGCCCATCGGTGCACCTGGATGTCCCGAATTTGCACGTTGTACGGCATCCATACTTAATGCACGAATCGCATTGGCAAGTTCATGCCTTGAAAGCATTTTATTCCCCCAATAAGGCCTTAAGCCTATAAAAGTTAGGGCACCTCTGAAAATGTCTTATTTCCGCGATAACTGTGTCAGCACCGTGCTCGAATCCTCATGTAATACTCATACACTGCGGTTCTCGGCTTTGGCTTCCTGCGTCGCTCTACCTCCTGCATCCATGCAGTCGTGTGCGCGGTACTTTCTTGTTCTCACAAAAATAATTCTATTTTCAGAGACGCCCGTATGTTTAATTGTGTCGAGTACGAAGCCTGGTGTTGTGTCACCAAAGCCGAGAGGTGATCAAAAGTGCAGCGCTTAAAATCCGCTTGTTTGCGGCGATACAGACAGGGTGTTATCCAAAAATCTAGCTATTTATTATCGCTTACCTGCTCGTTATGGGCAAGATGCTAACACTCATTCCTTCCACTTTATTGAGCAGCCGATACTGGCGAATTGTTTGCGTGGCCCAAGGTTCGTTTTGGCAACTTCTGTCATCGCGTCAAGCAAATCGCGCTTTATTTCTTTTGTGTGAGGCTTCATTCCACTAGCATCCAGGCGACCACGATATTGCAATTCAAGGGCTTTGTTGTATCCAAAAAAATCCGGGGTGCAAATGGCATTATAGGCTTTTGCTACTTCCTGAGATTCATCATGTAGGTAGGGAAAAGGGAAATGAAAGCTTTCAGAGACTTTTTTCATATTTTCGAAAGAGTCCTCAGGGTAATCAGTGGCGTCGTTGGACATGATGGCAATACTGTTTATTCCAGAATCACGTAATTTTAATGTGTCTTCGACCAATCTGGTCTGGATCGCTTTTACATAAGGGCAGTGGTTAGAAAGAAACATAATTAGTGTGCCATTCTCACCAGCACAATCAGCCAGAGACCATTGTTTTCCATCAATTCCGCCTAGTTTGAAATCAATGGCTTTTTCACCAAAGTTACAAATCGGGGTTTCCTTTAAGACCATAGTTTAAGTTGCCTGCATTGAGTTTAGCGATGAATTTTATCGCTTTTAGAAAAATTTCGTCATATTTCGTGCGATAAGAACTTAATAAGGATAGAATTCGCTCCCTCAAAATTTCTCAATAGATGGAAAGTTAATGGCTGATAATTATTTATTCACTTCAGAATCTGTTTCTGAAGGGCATCCGGACAAAGTAGCTGATCAAATATCTGATGCGGTTGTTGATGCAATTTTTACGGATGACAAGCAAGCGCGCATAGCTTGTGAGACCATGGTAAACACTGGCATGGTGGTGCTTTCAGGGGAGATTACCACGTCGACTTATGTTGATATGCAGGATGTTGCACGACAGACCATCCGTGAAATTGGTTATGACCACTCTGATATGGGTTTTGATTGGGAGTCTTGCGCCGTCCTGGTCTCAATTGATAAGCAGTCACCGGATATTGCTCAAGGTGTGAATGAAGGTGAGGGTCTGGATTTAAATCAGGGTGCGGGCGATCAGGGCTTGATGTTTGGTTACGCTTGTAACGAAACTGATGTGTTGATGCCATTCCCGATTACTTATTCACATCTTTTAGTTAAAAAACAGGCTGAAGTTCGTAAGAACGGTCAATTACCCTGGTTAAGACCCGATGCGAAATCACAGGTGACCGTGGTGTATGAGGATGGTAAACCGACTTCAATAGATACCGTCGTATTGTCGACGCAGCATAATCCCGAAATAGAACATAAAGATCTGGAAGAAGCAGTAATTGAACAGATTATCAAGCCGGTGCTTCCAGAAAACATGATTACTGAAAAAACCCGCTATTTGGTAAATCCTACTGGTCGATTTGTTATTGGTGGTCCGGTTGGCGATTGTGGTTTAACTGGTCGTAAAATTATTGTTGATACCTACGGCGGTATGGCACGTCACGGTGGCGGTGCTTTTTCTGGAAAAGATCCTTCCAAGGTGGATCGTTCTGCTGCCTATGCGGCACGTTATGTTGCCAAAAATGTTGTCGCGGCTGGTCTTGCGGATCGTTGCGAATTACAAGTGTCTTATGCGATTGGTGTTGCTGAACCAACCTCCATCAGCGTCGAGACCTTTGGTACGAGTCAGGTTGATGAGGCTAAGTTGATTGAAGCAATACGCGAGAACTTTGATCTTCGACCTAAAGGCATTATCAATATGCTTGATCTGTTGCAGCCTATTTATAGACAAACAGCGGCATACGGTCATTTTGGTCGTAGTGATATTGACTTGCCTTGGGAAAAAACGGACAAGGCAGATGCACTAAGTGACGCTTTAGCGTAAAAATACCGCTAAAGTTAAATATAAAAATAACGATAACATGCTTTGAATACCGAGGCGGTCAGGTCTATACCATGTATGATTTGCAAAGAACGGCATGTTATACCATGTATGATTTAGAAGGTGCGGCATGCTATACTCCCGCCGCTTTATAAAATACAACCGTAGTTCTGAGGAGCGTTGCGACGGATAGAAGTAGATATCCGCTAGGCTTGGAACTGACACGGAAAATGAACAACGGCGCTCGCTTATCTTGTTTAATAGGAGAACAACATGAGCGTAGCAGCTACATCTACAACACCTGATTATCAAATTGCGGATATTTCTTTGGCCGATTGGGGTCATAAAGAAATTCGTATCGCTGAAACCGAAATGCCGGGATTGATGTCCATTCGTGAAGAATATGGCAGCGATCAACCTTTAAAAGGTGCGCGTATTGCCGGTTCACTTCACATGACTATTCAAACGGCTGTCTTGATTGAAACTTTACGTGCGCTTGGTGCTGAAGTGCGCTGGGTGTCGTGTAATATTTTTTCAACTCAGGATCATGCTGCTGCCGCGATTGCAGATCAGAATATTCCCGTGTTTGCCCATAAGGGAGAAACGCTGGATGAATACTGGGATTTTACCCACCGCATGATGACTTGGGCTGACGGTGGTTCGCCAAATATGATCCTCGATGATGGTGGTGATGCCACGTTATTATTAATACTCGGCGCTAAAGCGGAAAGCGACGCCTCGTTACTTGAAAACCCGGGTTCGGAAGAAGAAACAGCTTTGTTTGCTGCAATGAAAAAGAAATTGGCAGAAGACAGTACTTTCTATTCACGTACTCTGGCATGTATTCAAGGTGTCACCGAAGAAACAACGACCGGTGTGCAACGTCTTTATCAAATGCAAAAGAAAGGTGAATTACCTTTTCCTGCAATTAACGTAAATGATTCTGTCACTAAATCTAAATTCGATAATTTATACGGTTGTCGTGAATCTTTAGTTGATGGCATCAAACGAGCAACTGATGTAATGATCGCTGGTAAGGTTGCCTTGGTGTTAGGTTATGGTGATGTTGGTAAAGGTTGTGCGCAGTCATTGCGCGGTCTAGGCGCGACAGTTTGGGTAACTGAAATCGATCCAATTTGTGCACTACAAGCATCAATGGAAGGTTATCGTGTGGTGGAAATGAATAATGTTTGTGACCAAGTCGATATCTTTGTCACCACGACCGGGAACTTCAATGTCATTCAGCATGATCATATGGCGAAGATGAAGGATCAGGCTATCGTATCCAATATTGGACATTTCGATAACGAAATTGATGTGGCGAGTCTGGAAAAATATGATTGGGAAGAGATTAAGCCACAGGTTGATCACGTCATTTTCCCTGATGGTAAACGGATTATCTTGTTAGCCAAGGGACGTTTGGTGAATCTGGGTTGTGCAACAGGCCACCCTAGTTTTGTTATGTCTAATTCATTTACTAATCAGGTATTGGCTCAGATTGAGTTATATACGAGTGGCGATAAGTATGGAAAAGATGTTTATGTCTTACCCAAACACCTGGACGAAAAGGTTGCCCGTTTACACCTTGATAGAATCGGTGCGAATTTAACCACGCTGACACAGGACCAAGCCGATTACATTAATGTGCCTGTAGATGGACCATATAAGCTTGATCATTACCGCTATTAATTATGTTAAAAGCCTAAACGTTTCACCTTTAACAGGTTGTTAAATTATGGGATCACAAAATAAAGATAAACAGACTTTTAGTTTTGAGTTTTTTCCACCAAGGACGCCAGAATCTGCGGCTAAGTTGCAAACAACACAAACTGAATTAGCAAAATTAAATCCGGACTTTTTTTCTGTGACTTTTGGTGCGGGTGGAAGTACTCGCGATATGACGTTTGAAACGGTTATGGATATTCATGACAAGACCGGTATTGAAGCCGCTCCACATTTGTCCTGCGTCGGCAACCAAAACCATGAAATTAAGGAAATTCTGGATAAATATATCGACAATGGCATAAAACGAATTGTTGCTTTAAGGGGAGATTTACCTTCAGGTCAAACGGGATATGGTCAGTTTAGATACGCTAATGAGCTAGTGGAATTTATTCGCAAAGAAACAGGGGATCATTTTCATATTGAGGTCGCGGCGTATCCGGAGTTTCATCCTCAGGCGCCGAATGCACAGTCTGATATGGATAATTTTAAAAAGAAAGTCGATGCCGGTGCCAATAGTGCGATAACGCAATATTTCTACAATCCATTTGCCTATTATCGTTTTGTGGATAATTGTGAAAAACTCGGTGTTGATATACCGGTTGTTGCAGGCGTGATGCCCATCATAAACTGTACTCAATTGGTCCGTTTTTCTGAAGGTTGTGGTGCTGAAATTCCACGCTGGATATTGAAGCGATTACAGGAATTTGGTGATGATCGCGTTTCAATCCGCAAATTTGGTATTGATGTAACTACAGAGTTATGTGAGCAATTACTTACTAACGGTGCACCCGGCATGCACTTTTATACTATGAATCAATCAGCGGCAACTATCGAAATCTGGAAAAATCTTGGTATAGATCAATAAGTTAAGGCAGAAGAACATTGGAAACGTTCTAAATGCTGACAATGTCTGAGTTTCCATTTCTATATTTCTCGAAGTAAAACGTCAATTTATCTTGATGTAATCACCTTATGGTTGTATGTTTGGCAGTGAAAGTATTTAGGAATCAATGCTTTGTCGTCGAATGTTAAAAAATTAAACACGTTTGTGAGTGCAGAAAAGCCATTATTATTATTTATTGATGATGACCCGATCATTGTCGATGCACTTTCTATCGTCCTGGAAAAAGATTTTGATGTCATAACAGCCGAATCCCGAAAGCAGGTTAAGTCCTTATTGCTGGATTTACCTGTCATACCTTCACTCGCTTTAGTTGATCTTGGATTGCCACCAAAGCCGCATTCGCCAGAGGAAGGTTTTAAGCTTATTGAAGAATTAATGTCATTGAATAACCGTTGCAAGATCCTGATTCTGTCAGGTCAGAATGAAGATATAAATATTCACCATGCATTAACTTTAGGCGCTGTCGATTTTATTCCGAAGCCGTGTGATATGTCTTTATTGAAATCCAGATTGGATTATCAAATAACGATGTTACGAGCTGAATCTTCAGAAAATAAATTTGCGCTTAGTGAAACCAAGCTTCTTGGTGAAAGTGTTGCGCTTAAGACCTTACGTGATTTGATAGAGCAATTTGCAGACACACCTTTTCCTGTTCTTGTTGAAGGAGAGTCAGGTACGGGTAAGGAACTGGTTGCAGAAGAACTACACAATTTAAGTAAGCGTTCTAACTTGCCATTTATGACGATCAATTGTGCTGCATTTACTCCTGAATTGTTGGAAGCACAGTTATTCGGTCACACAAAAGGTGCTTTTACCGGTGCCGCAGATGAACGTGTCGGTTTTTTTGAAGCAGCAGGGGAAGGCACACTGTTTTTGGATGAGGTTGCTGAATTACCATTGTCATTACAGTCAAAGCTATTACGGGTGTTGGAAAATGGCGAGTTATATCGAATTGGTGAGACCAAGCCACGTTCATCTAAAGCCAGGATTATCACGGCGACAAATCGTGATTTAAAAGAAGAAGTACGCGCTGGTAATTTTCGACAGGATTTATATCACAGGCTTTGTGTGCTAACGATACATGTACCTGAATTGAGAGAACGTGAAAATGATGTATTGATTTTGATGGAGTATTTTAGAGGAATATACGCTGCAGGAAGCCCGCTATTTGAACTTACTGATGAAGCTAAAGCATTGTTAGAAGAATACACTTTCCCTGGTAATATCAGAGAGTTACGGAATATTATTATTCGCTTATCTGCAAAACATTCAGGAAAAACAGTCTCTGCGGAGGATCTACAGCTAGAGTTAGAAAGTGATTTTGAACCTGGAGCAATTGATATTGGCAATGGAGATAATTTTGTTGCTGAAGAGTTGAATAATAGAAATTTCCATCTGGATGACAAAATCTCTGAGTGGGAACGAAAATATATAAATTATGCTTTAATGAAATCTAAAGGTAATTTGAGCAAAGCAGCACGAACGCTGGGCGTAAATCGGACTACACTATATAGTAGACTGCAGCGTTTAAATATAGACCCAGGCTCAGAATGAAGACAGGGTAAACATTCATGTATTACGATTATTTTGGTTTAAAACAAGCTCCCTTCAAGATAACTCCTGATACGAGTTTATTCTTTCCTGGCGGGGATCGTGGCGCTATTTTGGATGCATTGATTTATGCCATTGTAAGTGGTGAGGGCATCGTCAAATTAGTGGGTGAAGTTGGTAGCGGCAAGACAACCTTGTGTCGAATGTTAGAAAAAGAATTACCGGCAAGTGTTGAAATAGTTTATTTAGCAAACCCTAGTCTTTCTCCTGATAATATTTTGCATGCGATTGCTTTTGAACTTCATTTAAAAGTTGGGCCGAGTGACAGTCGCCTGGAAGTAATGAATGCACTGCAGAATTATTTACTTGAACGCCATGCCGAAAATAAACAAATAGTTGTCTTTGTTGAAGAAGCGCAAAGTATGCCTATTGCTACTCTTGAAGAAATTCGTTTACTAAGTAATCTTGAAACAGCTCAAAATAAACTATTACAAATAGTTATTTTTGGTCAACCAGAATTAGATGTCATGATTTCTAAACCTGAAATCAGACAATTAAAAGAAAGAATAACTTATAGTTTTTATTTGTCTCCGTTTAAACCCAATGAAGTCAAAGAATATATAAATTCACGTTTGCGTTCGTGTGGTTACCGTTCAGTTGAATTATTCAACGAAAAAGCTATCAGGACGATTTCAAAATATTCGAATGGTTTGTTACGTCGAATAAATATTTTAGCTGATAAGGCCTTATTAGCCAGTTATGCGGATAATCAAAATATAGTTACTGCGAAACATGTAAAACTAGCTGCCGGCGAAACAGAGTTTGTTAGCAAGCAACAATTTCCTGTTTTTCGTTGGGGTGTTCTTAGTGCCTCAGTTATTATTGTTGCTGCATTAATCGTGATGATAGCTGATATGAATTTTTCATCGCTTGCATTGCAAGAGACAAATATTTCTGAGAGAACGAGTTCTGCAGCTCCGGTAGAAAGTACCGTGTCAGAAACAGCTAAAGCTTCATTGATGTTAGTGAAAGAAGCACGTGATGAAAATATAGTGATATCTTCAGCTAACGTAAATATTTCGGAAGCGGAGGAGTTTGTTGCCAGACCCGCTTCAACTGAGCTGGAAGTAGCTCAATGGCAATCAATTGAACAGAATGTTTTTTTCTATCCTGAGTCCGCTGATAAACAGGTGACGGCAGCAGAGACAGAAGAGAAAATGAATGAAAGTGGCTTGCTTGAAATACGAGACTTGATAAAAGCAGTGAGCCAACATGGTGAAGACGACATGGCATTATTAACTCAACTAGCAATATTGCCTTCAGAAACGGCGATAAACCATGAAACAGTGGCAAATGATCTTACTTGTGAGCTCTGTAGTACAATTATTTACAGGCCATTAAAAGACGATAAAAAACTATAATTTAGTAATATTTTCGATGAGTAATGTGATGATTTATAAAATACAAATACTGATACTTGGGGGCAATGTTTATAATGATTAAAAATATCATTCTGTTTGCTGTAGCTATGTTCATCTTTGGTTGCGCTGAAATTGAGCCCACACCATTTGAACCATCCACGGGACACATAAATACTGAAGAATCACCGGCAATAGATTCAAGTATCCCGGAGCTAGTTGATCAAGTACCGCTCTTGCCAGAACCAAGCTCCGTTGAATCACTTGAGCGATATACTGTTGTGGTAAATGAAGTGCCGGTAAAGGAATTATTATTTGCATTGGCGCGCGATGCTAAGGTGAACGTCGATATTCATCCCGATATAGAGGGTGTCGTAACAATTAATGCGGTTGAACAAACCTTACCTCAGATTTTGCAACGTATTTCAAACCAGATAGATATGCGTTATGAGCAAGAAGGAGATAATCTGGTAATTACACTAGATACGCCATTTTTACGAACCTATAAAATTGATTATGTAAATCTGTCCAGAGACACGTCAAGTACAAGTTCTGTATCAACACAGATTTCCTCGACAAGCGGTGGAGATACAGAATCCAGTAGTGGCGGCGGAAACACATCAACGACGGATGTTAGTACAGAGTCAGTTCATCATTTTTGGAGCAGGCTAGTATCTAATATATCGGCGATATTAGGTGATGAGTCAGGTGCTAGTTCAGGTGGAGAAGTAGCTACCACCAATACAGTCATTCCTAATCCTGAATCGGGTATCTTGACAGTAAGAGCAACAGAAAAAGAGCATGAACAAATACAAACTTTCATTGATCAGGTTTTAGTCAGTGCAAAACGCCAAGTATTGATTCAAACCACGATAGTTGAGGTGACATTAAGCGAAAGATATCAGGCGGGTATAGATTGGAATGCATTAAGCACAGGAGCATTTAATATTGCCTCAGTAACAGCAGGTGGACTTCCGGCGTTTGCTACAGCTGCAGGTAGTTCATTCGTGATTAATACTGTTGAGAGCGTTAATAATCAGGTTGGAGCCGATATTGATACTAACGCTGATAATATTAGTGCCACAGTGACGTTGCTGGATGAATTTGGTGATACAGAAATACTCTCCAGCCCTCAAGTCATGGTCTTGAACAATCATACCGCGTTACTAAAAGTGGTAGAAAATATTGTTTATTTTGAAATCGATGCAGAAACCACAGCTGGCGCATTAGGTGCGGCTCCAGTAACTACTGTAGACACGACTGCTAAAACAGTGCCTGTTGGGATTGTAATGACCGTGACACCGCAGATAGATTCTAATGGCGTAATTACATTAGTTGTCAGGCCAACAATTTCAAGATTCATTAGAAATGTTAATGACCCTAACCCAAGCTTAGTTGTTACTGGTGCGGGGGGAACGACTTTAGTCAATCCGGTGCCACAAATTGCTGTCAGGGAAATGGAATCGGTTTTGAGAATGACAGATGGACAGATTGGCGTGCTCGGCGGACTGATGACAGATGAAACTAAAGATAATGATGCGGGAATCCCTGGTGTTAAAGACCAAGGTTTCTTTGGCAATCTTTTTAAATCAAAATCTGCTGAATACACTAAAACAGAACTGGTTATATTTATTAAACCAATAATTATAGCTAACCCAAGTGTTGATGGTGATTTGGAAGACTATAAAAAATATTTGTCCAAGGGTTATCAGCCATTAACTAACACAATAGAGCAAGGAGACAGTGCCTTGTGAGTTTGTTGATGGATGCCTTGAAAAAGGCAGAAGAAGAAAAGAAGCAAGCAGCAAAGCGACTTCAGGAAGTTGAGGCCGACGCACGTGAGACGACGGGTGAGCATAATATTACCGGAGAGGTTCCAATAACTGAGGGTGAAATCGAGACGCCAAAAGTATTTACTGAAACGGCTCAATTTTCTCTTGAGCCGCTTTTGCCTGTAGAGAAGTCTAGTGAGACTAAAGAAGTAACACTTGTTGATAATGAGATAAAAGAAAGCGAAGTTCCTACAGCAGATGCCTCTGAAGCATTCTCTGAAGATCTAACGTTGGAAAGTACAGTTGCTGAGGGACTTGATGTCCAGGAAACTTTTGAATCAACACATAAAGATAAAGCTGTCGATCTTAATGACACAACTATTATAGAAGGTTTAAGTACAGAAAATGCATCAGCTCCGTTTGATGATACTTTCCATGGGGTTTTGTTTGATGAAGAGGAGCAAGACGTTGATGTTTATGAAGAGACGTTGCCTGGCATTCCTGCCGATTTACTGGCAAAGGATCTTGGTGGAGGTGAGTTTCAACCCACGCCAGTCGCAGCAAAGACCGTTTTTACAGCAGGCAGAGCGAATAAAAAACAAAGTTCATTTAAATGGGGTGTTTTTGTAGTTCTTGCTTTATTGGCCGTGAGTTCATTTGGCATATTCTATTATTTTACAATTACTCCGGTTTCAAGAAACCTGCCTTCGCCATTAATAGCACGTGGTATTGAATCTACAATAGTCGCGCCTCCTGCAATTTCACATACTCCGGAATCTGAAGTTCTTACGGGGACTGTTACTAGTTCTGTTATAGACGAACCACCAGTTGAAATTATTGAAGAGACAATTGAAGCGCAGCCAGAAGCGACCGAGCAAGTAGATGTAATTGAATCAATCGCTGTAGAAACTGAAGTAGTATTAAATGAAGTTGATGAAATGGCTCCAATAGATGAAGCAGAAAATAATATTGTTGTTGAAGAAAGAAATGAAATGCTAGCTGAAACTGAGCCTGTAAATGAGCAAATAATTATTGAAAGTACGCCAGAGCCGTTTCCAGAGAATGTCCAGATTGATGCATCATTAATTAGTATTAGTAAAAATAATGCTTCAGAGCAAGAGAACGCAATGGTGAGTCAGGCATTTAAAGCCTATCAAGATGGCCATTATGACGCTGCGAAATCAATTTATGAAGGTGTTCTAAAAAATACCCCTGACAATCGTGATGCGCATCTTGGGCTTGCTGCTATTGCTATTAGTAATCAAGATAGAAAGGATGCGTATTTTCATTATGTACATTTATTAAATTTGAATCCTGTTGATACACTGGCGATGAATGCGTTAATTGGTTTATCAAACAGTGCCGACCCGGTAAAAGATGAAAGTGCAGTTAAGTTGTTGATGCAAAGAGAAGGTGATGCGCCATATCTGTATTTTTCTTTAGGCAATATTTATGCAAAACAAAAAAGGTGGGCAGACGCGCAACAAGCTTTTTTTGATGCTTATCGACTAGATACTACAAATTCCGATTATGTACTTAATTTGGCAATTAGTCTTGACCAAATAGGACAGTATGATACGGCATTAGATTATTACAAAACGGCAATTGACTTGTCACAAAATTCACGCACAAGGTTTGATACGGTTCCTGTTAACAATCGTATTCTTGTGCTATCAAAATTAATTAATTCAACGCCGTGACTGCTGCCCACAAAAAACATTTGCGATTAGGTGAAATTCTGGTTAACAAAGGGGTAACCACCGTTGATCAGATTAATATTGCTTTAACCGAACAGAAACGCAGCAAGGAACACCTGGGTAAAATTCTTGTCCGTCTTGGCTTTGCTACAGAAGCTATCATTCGTGATGTTATTGGTGGTGTTATTGGGCAAGAGAGTATTGATCTCGGTTCAGCCGTTGCCGATAGTGAAGCTGTTCACATGATTCCAAAGGATATGGCGAGACGTTTACGAGTCTTGCCATTAACTTACGATAGCCATCGCCGCGTATTAACGCTTGCGATGGCAGATACATTTAATGTTGTTGCGCTTGATCAAATTAATACTCATCTTGGTGGTAACGCAGAGGTTATTCCGGTACTGGCAAGTGAAGCTGAAATCGAGAAAGCGATTGATCAATTTTATGGTTTTGAACTTTCTGTTGACGGTATATTACATGAAATTGAAACAGGTGAGATTGACTACCAGAGTCTGGATGCTGAATCTGATGAATATAGTCAACCTGTTGTACGATTAGTTAACGCTCTTCTTGCTGATGCAGTAAAGCGTAACGCCTCTGACATACACTTTGAACCAGAGGAAGGCTTTCTTCGTTTTCGTTATCGTATTGATGGTGTTCTAAGACAAGTTCGTAGTCTGCATAAAAATTACTGGTCGGCAATTGCTGTGCGAGTGAAGGTTATGTCGGGGATGGATATTGCAGAAACAAGAGCGCCGCAAGACGGGCGCATTTCTCTATCATTATCAGGACGACCGATAGATTTTCGTGTCTCTACATTGCCTACTGTGCATGGTGAAAATATCGTTCTTCGTGTGCTGGATAGGCAGAAAGGCATCGTTTCTTTTGACCAGTTGGGAATGAAAGAGGATGAGCAGAATACACTTAAGTTAATGGTAGCCCGACCAGAAGGCATTATTCTGGTTACTGGGCCAACCGGTAGCGGTAAAACAACGACGTTATATTCAATATTGAATTACCTTAATACCGAATCAGTCAATATCATGACTTTGGAAGATCCGGTTGAGTATCCAACGACGATGATTCGGCAAACTTCTGCAAATGAAACGTCTCGGCTTGATTTTGCCAGTGGCATACGTTCTTTGATGCGCCAGGATCCGGATATCATTCTTGTTGGTGAAATTCGTGATGAAGATACAGCCAGCATGGCTTTTCGTGCTGCTATGACAGGTCATCAGGTATTTTCAACATTACACACAAACTCGGCCTTAGGTTCTATTCCCCGATTACTCGATATTGGTGTTAAGCCAGATATTATTGCCGGTAATATTATCGGTATTGTTGCGCAGAGGTTATTGCGAAGTTTATGTACGTCCTGCAAAGAGTCCTATGTGTTAGAAGATTGGGAACGTAATTTACTTAGTTTGAAAGTAACAGATAAACAAAAAGAAATTTTTAGGGCCAAAGGTTGTGACGTATGTGAGAGTCATGGTTACAAAGGGCGAATTGCACTTCAGGAGGTGTTGCATTTTAATTCAGACCTCGATGAATTAATTGCGCGCAAAGGGACTCAACGGGACTTATTGCGTATGGCACTATCAAAAGGTTTCAAAACATTGGCGGATGTTGGCGCGGGTCGAGTACTCGATGGTTCCACCAGTCTTGAAGAGATGTCAAGAGTCGTTGATTTAACAGCTAGATTGAAAACGAACTAGATTATGCAAGCTTACCAATACAAGGCGATAGATGAAAAAGGTCGGGTAAACATTGGGCAGGTCGATGCTGCAAATACGGCTGATCTGGAGATGCGTCTAAATAAGTTAAGTCTTGATTTGATTAATTATAAAGAGGTTAAATCCAGCGGCAAAAGTGTTACAGGCTCTGGTATTAAACGACGAGATCTGATTACATTTTGCTTTCATTTTGAACAAACTTCTCGTGCTGGCGTTCCGGTTCTGGATAGCTTGCAGGATTTAAGAGACAGTAGTGACAATCCCCGAATGGCAGAAGTGACAAATGCAATGATCGAAGCTATCGAGGGTGGTAAAACTCTGGCAGAGGCGATGGAAGAGTTTGAAAGTGTTTTTGGAAAGATATTCACTAATTTAGTCAGAGCCGGCGAACAATCTGGCGAAATCAGCAAAGTGTTCGAAGAACTTGGTGCAAGCCTTAAGTGGCAAGATGAACAAGCTGCGCTAACAAAGAAATTGCTCACCTATCCGGCATTTGTCGGCACTGTTGTTGGTGGCGTTGTTTTCTTTTTAATGACGTATCTGGTGCCTGAGTTATTACGTTTTATAAAAACGATGGGACAGGAGTTACCAGCTCATACCAAGGCACTTATTATTGTTTCAAATATTTTTGTCAATTATTGGTACGTTATTTTATTGATACCTGTTGTTATAGTTTTGTGCATTCAAATTGGTGTTAAGACGAGTCCCGCTTTTCATATAAAGTATGATGAATTAAAACTAAAAGTTCCGGTAATTGGTCCGATACTTAAAAAAATTATATTAACCCGGCTTTGTAGCTTTTTTGCCATTATGTATTCATCTGGAATTACAATTATAGAGTGCATAAGAACAGGCGAAGAGATTGCCGGAAATAAGTCGGTTGAAAAAGCAATGCATGAGGTTGGGCAACAGATTGCTGATGGTACGACTTTAAGTGATAGTTTTGAAGCTGCTGATCTCTTTCCTCCGCTTGTACTTCGAATGATTCGAGTTGGTGAAAGTACAGGTGCTTTAGAGAATGCCTTGGCAAATATTAGTTATTTTTATACTCGGGATGTAAAAGAATCCATTGAACGACTTCAATCGATGATTGAACCAGCGATGACGATTGTTCTGGGTGCTATTATTGCCTGGGTTATGTTTTCGGTATTAGGACCAATTTATGACCTTATTACAAAAGTCAAAATCTGATTTTTTTAACAGACGTGCACTGTATATCAGTGCTGACAAAATGTCCGTTTATCACTGGGATAAAGGTGAACTTGGTAGTTCTTACCTGTTCGAAACTGATGCTGGTGGCCGCGATGATTTTGAACGCTATTTGAAAGAATCTGATAATACAGCAATGACAATTGTGGTTGATATTATTGAAGAAGAATTTCGCGAAGATACGATTCCGCATGTTTTTGGCTCAGATAGACAATCACTTATAGAACGCAAACAATCTCGCCTATTTCGAGATGCTAACTATGTTTATGTACAGAGCCAGGGGCGAGAAGAAGAAGGACGTCGAGATGACCGGCTGATATTTATAGCATTAACAAATAACGAAATTGTAAAGCCTTGGATAGAATTACTGGATAAATATAAAGTACCTTTGAAAGGGATACTTTCTATTCCGACACTACTGCAATCGTATATTAAAACTTTACCGGATGTTTCAGATCATGCGTTGCTTGTCACTATGCAGAGTATTAGTGGTTTAAGGCAAACTTTTTTCAAAAAGAAAGAATTAAAGATTAGCCGCCTTTCAAAATTGCCTCGTTTTGGAACTGAGTCGTATGTTCCAAGAATTGAGTCTGAGGTTGAGAAAATTCAACGTTATTTGAACAGCCTGCGTCTGATCCCCAGCGATACATCTCTGGACGTCTATGTATTTGCGGATAAAGCAACGTTGGATGAAATGGAAAAGAAAAAAACTAAATTGCCAATGATGCGCCTTCATTATTTTGATGTAGATAAACTATTTGAATCCAGTCAGGCAGGAGCCAGTCAGGCAATTCCATTTAGTGATCGATTATTAATGCATCATTTATTAAAAACGCAGGTAAAAAACTGTTATGCGTCCTCTGAAGAAATGCGTTATTTAAAGATGCGTAATATACGCTATGCTATGAATGCTGCCAGTGTGTCATTGTTACTATTTAGTTTTATATACAGTGGTTTAAATTTTATGGGTGGTTTAAATTATAAGCAGGAAAGTGAATCATCAAAAAATAAAGCTGCTTTTTATCAAGCACGTTATGATCTTGCCAGAGAACGTTTGCCCAAGACGCCCGTTGAACCAGCACAGATTAAAGTTGCTGTAGATGCAGTAACGACTTTGGAAGAGTACAAATCTACACCCTATGAGATGTTGGGTTTTATAGGTAGAGGACTGGAAAAATTTCCGGATATAAAGCTGGATGATTTAAACTGGATCTTTAGTGTTGATCCAAACAAAGGAACAGTAAGCTCTATAGATAGTAATGGCATCGATTTGTCAGCAAACTTGTCAAATATTGATGCTTCGGTGAAGTATTATCAGATATCAAATTTTGATGCCCACATTGAACCATTTAATGGGAATTACCGAGAAGCAATTGCGATGGTAAATGAATTTGCTGAAACACTTCGTGGTTTTGACTCAACATATTCAGTTAGTATTGAGTCATTCCCACTCGATATAAGTTCCGCCGCTACGTTGCAGGGCAATGCTGGGTCTTCAGGTAAAGTAGCTGCATTCTCATTAAGAGCAGTGATAGGAGTGAATTAATGGAGGACAAGACTAAAATAGACTGGACTATTCTCAAAAAATCTTTGATCTTGTTTTGTCTGTGTCTTGCTATCTCGAGTTCATTAATTGGCGTAAGCTATTATTTCAATATTAATTTAAATAAAGAATATAATAATAATAAAATAGCTTTTCAGTCTATTAGTCGACGATATCTGGATGTCGATCAGGAAGAACAATTATTGCGCGATTATTATCCACAATTTGTTAAGTTATATATGCAAGGAATTATTGGTCGTGAGAAAAGATTAAACTGGGTAGAAGCGTTACGACAAGCGAGTGAAAAAATCAGACTGCCGTCATTAAATTATTCAATAAATTCACAGGAAGAACATATCCCGGAATATAATATTAATTATAGCGGCTATACTTTATATCGTAGCAGCATGGAACTTAACCTTGGTTTATTACATGAGGGCGACTTGTTTAAATTGATTGATTATATGAATCGAGCTGCGGACGGGACTTATACAATATCTGAGTGTTCGTTCGGCATGAGTGGAAGAGAAATTCAATATGAAAAAAATGCTGCTAATATTACTGTTCAATGTTTATTGAATTGGATAACGATTGATCTTCCTGGTGGACAGGAGATTAAGATCGGATGAAAAAATTTTATCAATACAGCTTATTATTAATTATTGTTAGCGTTGTTCTAATTGAGCCATCATATGCTGATAATTTAGGCAGGATATATACTACTGCTGATGAAAGAAAAGAATTAGAAAAAATAAGGTACACAAAAGAAAAACCAAAAAAGATTGAGGTGGCGGTAGAGGTTGAAGAGATCATCGAGCCTCTTGAGGTAGAAAAAGAAACAGTGATTCGTGACGCTATTACTTTAAGGGGTCTGGTTCATCGAAGTGATGGAAAAAGCACTGCATGGATTAATGACAGCAATACCTTCGAGGGCGATCTGGAATCTCAGTTTATTCAAGTGCCAGATAACAAAATTAAGTCTGATCAAGTCACAGTTATTATGCCTGATGATAGTACGAATGTAGTGCTAAAGGTGGGCGAAGCCTTTACGCCTGAACCCATTGAAAGAGACATCGTTGGGACAGACGATACTGAAGGCGATAGATAAGTTTGAGAAGGTTTATGACCTTACATTCAGTCGTCAAATATAAATCACAGCAAGGAGCCGCGTTGTTGATTTTTATGTTAATTCTTATAATGGCCTCATCCTATTCCTTACTCAGTAAAATAAATGCCGCTACAAAACCACATTTGAGAGAACAGGCAACCAGCAGGGTATTAGCAGAAGCAAAACAGGCATTAATCAGTTATGCAGTTACTTATCCTGATATAGTGAATTCGGACTATGGTCCAGGGTATTTGCCTTGTCCGGATCGTGATAATGATGGTAGTACTGATGCAGGCACATGTGCATCAGGATCTAGTACAACTATTGGCAGACTTCCCTGGGTAACTTTAAAACTGAACGATCTAAAAGATAGTAGTGGACAGCGTCTATGGTATGTATTGTCTGATAATTTTCGAAATAACCCTAAGTTAGAGCCATTAAATAGTGAGACAGAAGGACAGCTTCGAATTGATATCGATGCTGATGGTGATATCGATGCTAATGATATAGATGATGTCGTTGCTATCATTATTGCTCCAGGAGAACCAATAAATAATCAAAATAGGGATATTGGTGAAACGGATATTGCTCTGGAAATAGCTCATTATCTTGAAGCGGATAATATTGATTTTGATACTGATTTTGTGATTTCTAATTTTGACAATATTAATGATAAATTAGTTTACATTACGCGGCAGGAATTAATGGAACAAGTTGAAAAACGTGTATTGGGCGAAGTAAATCAAATATTGACTAACTATTTTTCTACTTATGCCGCCTACCCCTGGTTATCTGCATATGCTGATCCTAAAGCTGATATAAAAGAAGTAAGAGGATTTGCAGATTCCGGAAGTACATCTACAGTATTAAATGACTCAGGCTCGAGTAGTCCGGACTTTCTTGCACGAGGGATTAAGGCAGGTGACATAGTTTATAATATTACTGATGGCTCAATAGGTACGGTAAGTGTTAATCCTTCTTCGGCAGATTCATTAACTGTTAGTAGTCTTCAGCAAGGAGTTGAAAATGATTTTGATGAGGACGATGAGTATTCTGTATTTATTAAAGACGCATCGAATGTTTTGTCTGGTACTGCAACAGCGGGTAGTTCAGGTCTTATTCTTAATGATACTTCCCAGGATCTTACTGATATCGGTATCAGAGTTGGCGATGTAATAGAAAATGTATCTGATGGCTCAAGTGGAATTATTGCTTCAATAGACGCTGATGAGATTGAAGTTAAATCTCTTAGTGGCGGCACAATAAATACATTTGCTAGTGGTAATGCTTATCAGATCAGAAATAATTATGGTGTAGCGACGAATGCAGCTTCAAGTGCAACACAGTTACTCGATAATACTAAAGATTTTGTAGTTATGGGGGTGCAAGCAGGTGATTTAATCTGGAATATTACCGATGACTCTATGGGAAGAATTACTGCTGTAGCGACTACAGAATTAACTGTCGATTCATTGTTGTTTGGAGTTAACAATAATTTTACTGTTGCTGACAGATATTTCCTGCCAAGATTTAATGCAACGACAAATGTCCGTGAAGGGCATTTGGGAATACATGAAGTCGGCGAACCTTTTAAAACAGATTTAAATTTTGACTGGACGTTTACGGCTAATGCCGGCGATATTACCGTATCAAATTCAGCAATCTTACAAAACTATATTGATAACTATGTTGCTTCGGGTTCTGAATCGTTTGATGATTCTATAGGCACTTGTATCTGGCTAGTTTTAAATTTCGCTGATTGTTTTGTCAGTTATAAAGATTTTGTCAATATATCAGGTAATCTTACTTCAGGACTTAACACGGTAGTTGTCACTGATAGCGCAGCCGAGTTCAGTACTGATAACGTTAAACGTGGTGATATTGCACAAAACTATGATGATGAAACATGGGTTCTTTCCGGTACTGTGGATGCCGGTAATAGTGGTATTGCCACTGGCGCACCAGCTAGCCTGACACTACAAGACACCAATAATGATTTTTTAAATGTCAATATTTCTGTTGGCGATACACTTTTTAACACGACGGATGGTTCGAGCGGTATTATTGATTCGGTAACAGCAACTCAAATTACGGTTTCATCATTGAGTGGTGGAACAGATAATATTTTCGAAGTCGGAGACGATTATCAAATTGGGACTGTCCCAACAATGTATGATGCAAGTGCTGATTTCAGTGTCTATGAGCGTTACAGTTATCTAGTCCAGAATCAAACATTAGAAGTTGAACTGGGAGTTGGAAAAATACAGGCTGTTCTCATTGATAAAGAAGGAGTAGACACATTAATTACCGAGAGTTATATCGGCGAAAGTTCGACGCCGATTGAATTTAGGCCGGGAGACACTTATCAAATTTATCAGCCTAGACGATTTGTAGTAGAAAATGTCTCCAGCGAAACACAATTAAGCACAGATAATTATACTTCTTCAGTTAATCCTGATTTCGATAGTAATGAATATTATCGTATAATGCCCGCCTCTAATTCGTTGAATGGAACTGTAGATAGTGTTCCTTTAACTGGAGCAACGGATGCGTTTAGAGATTTTTCAGAGACTTTTGTATCTGACGGCGTTGAAGTTGGTGATATTGTTGAAAATACGACTACAGGGGCATTTGGAGAAATAACAAATGTACTTGAAACAGGTATGGTAACGACAATGTATGATGGAACATCTAATGATTTTACAATAGGCGATTCCTATACAGTTTATTATGATTATGTTTATTCGCGCGAACATACTATACATAGTAAATTCAGAGGTAATCAGGGAACAAAAACGGTTTCGGGCGAACGCGTAAGGGATGTTTGTTTGGGATACACTTCTGATTGTAGTTCAATTTCAGCGGCAGTAAATTTTTCGGGTAATGCAGGTGTGTCTTTAGTCGTAATAAAAGATTATCAAGAGGATGAAGTGACACAAGTAGGCGAAGCTGCTTTTACACCGACATCTTTAACTAGTGGTAATCTTCGTATTAGTAATATTGACTTTAATAGTATGAGTGAAGTTAACGGTGATATTCCATCCTGGTTTATTGAAAACGATTGGCATAAATTAATGTACGTTGCTTATAGCTCTGGTTATGCGCCAGGGGCCGCAGCGGTTTGTGTGGATGGTGTAAATTGTTTGGTGCTTAATGATGTTGATTCAGGTGTTGTGAATAGCGATAAATCAATGTTGGTTATTACGGCTGGTGCAGAAATAAATGCGCAAAATAGAACAAACGGTACTATTAATGAATATTACGAGTTAGCTAATAACACTCAATCAGATGATCTATTTCAGGAACAATTAAAAACCAGTAATTTTAATGATCAAATTCTTGTTCTCGAAACCCCTTAGAGTAAATAATCAGTTGAATAATAAAATATTTAAAGGCTTTACCTTAATAGAACTTTCCGTAGTTCTGCTTATTATTAGTTTACTTATGGTGGGGCTACTAGGGCCAGTTGGGACACAGATAGAAGCACAAGAACGGCAACAAACAATTGATACGATGAATGATATCCTCGAATCATTATATGGTTTTGCCATAATAAATGGTCGTTTACCTTGCCCGGATACGGACGGTGACGGTCTATCCGATCCAGTGGCATCCGGCACATGTACGGCTGCAACGGGTGATGGATGGATACCATGGCAAACTTTAAGTCTTGATTTTCAAGGTGATGTATGGGGAAATCGATTCAAATATCATGTCACTACCCCTGGATTTACGACTGTTGATACAGGTACGTGTGCTGCTGATGGTGAACTTGATTTATGCCAGAGTGGAAACATTACTATATTAACCCGAGGAGATGATACGAGTACCGGCGCAGTAGTAGAGTCCAAGTTTCAGTACAATGCCGCCACTTTAGTCCCTGCGGTTATTGTCTCGCACGGTAGAAATTCACTGGGTGCCACAACGACACTAGGTACTACAATGGTGGCAACGACAGCGGGAACGGATGAAAACGAAAACGACGATGCTAATACGGATGCAAATTTTTATTCGCGACTATTTTCTTCGGGTGCTGCGGGCTGTACCGATGCTGCTGATGAGCCTACAGCTAATGTCCTGTGCCAATTTGATGATATCGTAATGTGGATCTCTCCCAATATATTGATGAATAGAATGGTCAAGGCAGAAGTATTGCCCTAGTCTATATCACCTTTCTTTGAAGTTAGCTCAAAACATACTCTTCCTGTCTGGTTATTAATTAATTTTAATTCATAGCCAAATAATGTAGCGTGTTTACTAGCCTGATATAGACCTATGCCTAAGCCATCATCAGAGGTAATGACATTGGACAATAGATCTCTGGAAATAATATCAGAAATCATACTGCCTGAGTCACAAACTGTAACGCTTGTTACATTTTCACTACATGCGAGCGTGATAGTAATTTCTATTTCTGGCTCATCTTTTTGTTTGCTTTGGATATTTTCCAATAAATTATCAATAACGCTATCAAATAAGTCGACCGGTATAATCGGGTCGCCATGAACATGGGTTTGAAATAATATTTTATTATGAAAATTTCTTTTTTGAAGATCAGCCCACCAATCTTTAAGATAGATTTCTTCGGTATCTTGATCTTGAGGTGTTTGTAACTTGTCTAATGCCAGTTGTAGGCGTTGGCTTAGATTTGGCAATTGCTTTTTTAAAACTTGTTGTGATACCTCAAGACTGGAACCATCTGTATCATGAGTAATAATACTCGTGATTGCTTGTAGTGATTGTAGTAAATTCTTAATGTCGTGCGTTATTCGTGCTCCAGTTTCATAGATAGCTTTCAGGTGAGCTTGTTTTGTTAGCTCTTGTTCTCGTTGTTTGTTTATATAAAAATTGTGAAGTAATTTAATTAATAAATTACTATGTAATTTTAATGCAGCTCCTGCCGGACTATAAGTATAAATGCATACATTGAAACTAATGTTTGTTACTTCAACTTCATTAATTGTTTCATCGCCCTTGACATTAACAATCGAATTTAATTTCCATTTTATGCCAGAGATCCATGAAAAATTAACTAAGCGTTGCATTGCCTCCTTAAGAAAGTCATCTGGTGACAGTTCCAGTTCATTAATTTCTGCTAATTCAGATAGCCATTCTTCGAAAGGCGTTCCTATATTGAGCATGTAATTTGACCATAATTGGGCAACACTTTTAAAACGTGATTGTGACGTTAGTAACCAGCTTATACATATTATGAATCCACCAATAGCGACGGAAGTCTGAGTCAACGCTGTAAAATAAGATGTTTCATTTATGAACATGATTAACAGGCTGCCCAGAGCAACTAAACTAGTAAGCATGGCTGTTGTTATCGAGTGAATAAAATCCACCATGTGGATCGGGTGGTCTGATTTAGTGCCTGGAAAAGCAAGTATGAATATTAATAAAATAGGCAGCGATGCTTTAAAAATATATTTGTATTCAATGTCAATGTTTGCCAATTCAGGAACACAGCCAAAAAGTAGTTCTAATACAAGAAACCCTAATGCAAAGATATATACCGCTCTTTCATTTCTGTCCAAAGTAACACGGCCACTAATAAAACCGATTAACAGAATTAGCCAGGCAAAGAGTAACCAAAGATTTAACCAGATAGTGAGTGCAAGAGTGAAAACGATAAAGAGAATCGTATTCTCAACACTAAGCTTTTCATCTCCACGCCATACCGGCTGCCATATTAAGAAAAGACCGAGGTGGCTTAGCATGAAAGAACGGGAAATTATGCTGCCAAAATCAAACCAGATAGACAGATGCAGCATTTCCAGCATCAAAACAAGAACAATAAGTTCTCTTTTTTGAGTTAATTTATTTATAAATGTGCTCATCTTTATGATTACGATGGTATTTTTTTTGTTATATTAGCTTCCAGTCTAAATTAGTTTAATCAATTTTATACTATGAATCATAATCTATTATTGACAATAGCCAAGTATTCAATTTGGGAAGCTGTTCGGGATAAATTTTTACTTTTTATTCTGCTGGGCGTCATTGTGTTCTTCTGTGTATCGATGTTCATAGGAGAACTAGCTATTACTGAAGGTGTCCAGATGCAATCAGCCTTGCTCGCTTCAACTTTACGTCTGTTTTCTGTTTTTACTATGGGTCTGTTTGTCATCACAAGTATGATCCGGGAATTTAATGATAAAGGTTTTGAATTAATTCTTTCTCACCCAGTGCCACGATCATCCTATTATTTTGGTAAATTTGCAGGATTTTCTGCCGTTGCTCTTCTTATTGCACTAATGAGTGCCTGTTGCTTATGTTTATATGTGCCAGCAAATTTAGCGTTATTCTGGTCGTTCTCATTATTCTGTGAATTATTGATTATTATTGCATTGAGTTTGTTATCTTTATTTTCGTTTAATAGCATTACAATTTCATTTAGTGTCGTCATGGCATTTTATGTTCTGTCCAGATCAATAGAAGCAATTCAGCTTATTAGCGATTCACCTATTCTTGCTTCAGCTTCAATGAGTCATCAATTCATAAATGGTTTTCTGGATATTATTGCTTATGTCATTCCAGATCTGCATAAATTTACACAAACTGACTGGCTTGTTTACGTTACTGATTTTAATGCTGAACTGTTTATAGTTATTGGTCAGACCTTAATCTACATTATTCTTTTGTCATGTGTTGCCTTATTTGATTTATATAGAAAAGAATTATAGTTGTTTACAATGAAGCTTTATGTAAAACAAACTCGAGATGTTTCTTTTGTTCCTAAAAGTATAGGCTTTGCTTTATTATTAAGTTTGTTTTTACAGTGTCTTTGGCATTTCTATTTTACCAAGTTTGAAGTTAAGCGTTATTATTTACCAACACCGCCGCAATCTTCTATTATAAAACTGGCCAGTCTTGATGACCCTGTCACTGCAGCAAAGGCAGTAATGCTATGGTTACAGGCATTTGATAATCAACCCGGAGTCAGTATCCCGTTAAAAGAATTGAATTACGATAAAGTAATTGAATGGCTGGATTTGGTATTGGAGCTAGATAATAAGATCCAATATCCACTATTAGCAGCTATCAGATTTTATGCTGAAGTACAGGATGAAGAAAAACAAAGAAAAATGATTCACTATGTTAGTGAAAAATTTATTGAGAATCCGGATGCTCGCTGGTCGTTTATGACTCATGCCGTCTATATTGCCAAGCATCGAATCAAAGATGAACATTTGGCACTTGAATGCGCACAATTGATTCGACAATATGCACAAGGTGACAATATTCCTTATTGGGCGAAACAAATGGAAATTTTTGTATTAGAGGATATGGGCGAACTGGAAAGTGCCATGATTGTTATTGGTGGCTTACTTGAAAGCGGCGAACTCAAAGACCCACATCAAAGAAAATTTCTTGGCCAACGATTAGAAGAAATTAAACAGCGTACAGAGGACAAACTTAAGTCTGCCCCTGAAATATGATTTAAGTCTGCTCCTGCTCTTGTAATTCCATTACTTTTTTTAGCATCGCTTTATAATATTTGTCTGTTTTATCTGACTCATATAAGTTTCTAAATAAACGAGCTGCATTTTTATACTTTTTGTCATGATAAATTTCAATGGCTTCCTCATGCAGTATCAGTTTTTCCTTAAGCCTCTGGCCTACTTCATTCTCATAACCTAAGGGTTGGAATACTCGTGTTAAATGTTTTTTCCCGCGAACCTGTACTAAATCAAGTTCTCTGCAACAGATCCCTTCTAATTGTTTATAGGTATGTTCACTTATAATGATAGGCACCCGATAAACTCGGGTTAGAGACTCAATTCTAGAGGCTAGATTTACAGCATCGCCTATCGCTGTGTAGGTCATACGATACTTTGAACCCATATTGCCTACATTTGCCCGGCCTGTGTTGATACCGATGCCCATGGTTGGTCCTGGCCAGCCGCGGGCAATAAAGCTTTTAGACAGTTCCTTTATAGCAAGATCCATTTCCAGCGCCGCTTCAACCGAACGTTGGGCATGCGCTTCCTGTTTTGTTGGTGCATTCCAGAAAGCCATAATCGCATCACCAATATATTTATCAATGGTGCCTTCGTGTTTAAATAATATCTCAGTCATGACGGTGAAATATTCATTCAGCAGTTTATTTAATTGTTTTGGATTTAATTCCTCCGAAATACTGGTGAAACTTAATAAATCACAAAAGAAAACCGTCAGTGTTCTCGATTCGCCTTCCAAAGAAAGTTCTTTCGGCAAGCGACTTAATTCATTTACCAGATGAGGCGGTATGTACTGGCCAAATGTTTCCATTAGCTTTTGTTTGGACTGTATTTCAATAAAATAGCTAATCAATACATTAACCATGTAGATAACCAATATCGTTAAGAAACAATATTCTAACGGTATCAATGATGCGTTTGAGCTGTAATAAGCAAAAGCAACCGTGAACAATAATAATGCAAAGGTAAGCAGGAATGCTTTTAATGGGGACAATATTGGTAGAGCAATAGTGAGTAATAAGCCTGACATCAATAGCAAGCTAAATTCTTTAGTTAGAAATATATTATTTAGCGCAAGATTATAGCTGCCTGATGAATTAAATAGCTTGCTGTTGATACTGAGTATAGGACTTTGACTAATAGTGATTTCAATAAGGCCCGTAGCACCTGATACAAACATCATAAATACACTGAAGATGGCAGAAACTTTTATCAGATTAGTTTTTGATATTTTAGGCATTATTGACACGTAAAAAGAAAAGTCATTATCAGATTGTAATATTATCACAGACGACTCCATGCAGTCGTCTGTGGCTAAGAAAGTCGAGCTTCGAAAGAATAGAATTCCTGCTCTGGCTTAGAGTGTTAGTTAAATTATCGACAAGGTAGAGGGGAAACTGAAACAGTTTCTCAAACCGCTCTTTTGTTTACTAGACAGCGTTTTGATCCGAGATTAAATTACCTGAACCCGGAACTGTTGATATCTCAACAGTTATTGTTGATAAGTCATCATGTTTTTAACAAGCAACATGAACTTTTCCCTGTTATTTTTATTAAAATCAATTACTTATATTTTTGGCATGGTCTCTGCATTGTACTTAAGCAAAAGCAGTAAAAGCTTATTTACGGAGAGAAGAGAACAATGAAAATTAATAAACAGAAAGGTTTTACATTAGTTGAAATAGCCATCGTATTGGTCATTATTGGATTGTTATTAGGCGGTATCCTCAAAGGCCAGGAACTAATTAATAGTGCACGCGTTCGTAACCTGGCCGACCAGAATTCCGGTATTCAAGCTGCATACTATGGATTTATTGACCGTTATCGTCAGGTACCAGGTGATTTTATAGCGCTTAATGCAACACAAGCTATTGGTGTAACGGTTAATTTACCAGTTGCCGCATCTGTTACCGATGGTAATGGCCAGCTCGACAATACGCTTGAAGAAGCCACTGCAGTTTGGGAACAATTAGCCAGAGCCCAATTTCTCGGAGGCGGTTTTACACCCGCGACAGCAACACCTGCTTCTGAAGCAGCCTATTCGGCTAATCAGGTAGGGCCGTTTAATGCTTTTAATGGTGCCCTGGTGCTAACACGTAATGCCGGTTATACCGGAACGGCTTCGATTCGTTTGAATCTACACATGGGACGGAATGTGCCTGTCAAAATCGCCAGAGAACTGGATATAAAAGTAGATGACGGCTTACCAAATTCAGGTGTATTAAGATTAACAACCCCTGCGCTTGCTGGAGGCGGCGGAACAGCATTTGATGGTGTAGAGTTCGTGTCACAAATTGCAGGTTGCACAACTGGCGCAGCAGTTGTTGCAGCGGGAAATGCGGCGGGTACTGGTGTAGCAACAGATATTTACGATATATTTGATGATTTCCAGAATTGCCCACAGGTTTTTGTATATTAAACCAAGCAAAATAGTTAAATATCAATGCCCGCTTATGCGGGCATTTTTACGTTCATGGATGAACAGTATGTCGCGAGAGGACAGGAGTCCGAAGCGACGATGTATAGGATTCCATGTCAGAAACCGCACTAAAAATTGAACAATTAAACCAGAGTTATGAAAATAATCCTGTATTAATCGATATTAATTTATCGGTTAATCAAGGTGAGTATATTGGTTTGGTCGGCGTCAATGGCGCTGGAAAAACAACCCTGATAAAATCTGTGCTAGATTTTATTTCAATAAAAACAGGCAATATTGAAATCTTTGGGCAATCTCATAGAGAAACATTATCGCGACAATCATTATCGTTTTTGCCGGAGAAATTTTTACCTCCCTATTATTTAACCGGAAAAGACTTCCTATCTTATATGGCTGAGTTAAATCAGATTGAATTGAAAGAAACAGATATAGAAAATATTTTCAAGGTATTAGATCTGGATTTATCCGCTTTAAAAAAATCAGTACGCCAATATTCAAAAGGAATGGCACAAAAACTGGGTCTGGCATCCTGTTTTTTAAGTCAACGTCCGATGTTGTTATTTGATGAACCGATGAGTGGTTTAGATCCAAAAGCACGCGCTTATTTAAAACGATACATGATTAGTTTAAAGGAAACAGGTAAAACACTGTTTTTCAGTACGCATTTGCTAGCCGACGTAGAAAGTATCTGTGATCGAATCATCGTATTGCACAATGGTAAGGTTTGTTTTAACGGTTCGCCGTCTGAATGCTGTGAACAATACGACGCCAATGGTCTTGAAGATGCGTATTTAAAATGCATCGACATTGATAATTAGAAATCTGTTTGTCACAGAGAACACGGAGTTCACAGAGAGAAAGTAATAAAAATAAGCGTTTTGTTTTTCTCTGTGCTCTCGAAGAGCTCTGTGGCTAATTCGTATTTAATAAGGCGATATCGAAGATCGTCGTCTTCCTCCTGGGACAGGGAAGGGGAGCTGTCGACCGACCAGTTCTTCTATTAGCAAAAGTTCAATATCATCGTGATTTTTTACCGGTGCTGGTCGTATTAGCTGTCCTTCAGATCCTGACGCAGTGATATATCTGGGAGCATCGTGATGTTGTGAAGTGATTGTTTCGATACTAGACTGATCGTTAGTCGCGCTTATTACGGTGGTGCCATAACAAGTACAAACATAAGATTCATCAGCTTCAGCCTCGACATAAATGCCAGTGCCCCTGATCCCTATTGTTGCCGTTGGTGTCGATATCTTATGACGACTTTTACCAAAAACAGATAATAATTTTCCTGTTACCAGTCGTAGAGAATTTACCAACGCACTTTTAATTTGTGATTTTGACTCTTTTTCATCATTGGCTGAAAGCGTAAGCTGACTATTACTGCGCAGAATAAAAGCATCTTTGCCTACGACAAAAATAATATAACTGCGATCACCTGTTTCAATTTTATCGCTGGCAGAAATAATCGTTTTTTCATTGGCCAGGACACCATTAACTTTAACCTGGCCTTTCATGTCAAAGATTGAACGCCCTTCTAATAACGTGCCAGGTAGTTGCCCTAATTTTTCTGCCCAAACATTTAAAGGAAGCAGCAACCCAGGTGCCATTCCTGCATAAACACCAGATGCAAGTACTCGCAGCAGAAATTCTCTGCGTGAATTTTCATATTTGTCTTCTATAGGTGGCATAACCCCTCCTTTCTTGATTTGAACCAGTTTATTGACCCTATTAATATGAAATAGTTAGTAAAAAATCACATTTAAGCATTGAAATCAGTAATTTATCATTTATTATTAATAAATTACTTAAGGTACTGTTTGCCAAATTATGCTAAAAACTATTCTTGGTACTAGTTTATTTATCTTCGTAGTCATTTCTATGGATACGTATAGCGCCTCCTATTATGGCAGTGGTGCATATGGTGACGTTGGTGCTGGACTACGTTATGACTCAAATGTAAGCCGTGCGCAAACGGAAAATGACAGAAAAGAGGACTTCATCAATAGTCTCAGCACGCGTTATGGTTATCAAAAAGTATTAAACCAGCATAGTTTGCTAAATATCTCTGCCGATATTGTTTATGAGCGGCTGAATCAATTTAAGGCACTCAATAATCTACAGTTTGGTGTAACAGGAAATTATTATTATCAGCCTGTCACGGGTTTTTTTAAGCCCTGGTTTGAAGCAACGTTCAGTTTGAATCATTTGAAATTTAATAAAAGTGATATAAGGGATAGTTTAATTCTGGGCGCATCATTAAAGACAGGTAAACGCTTTACCAATAAGTTAAGTGGTTCACTGGCATACGGATATAAACAACGTTATGCGGATGGAGAGGTTTTTGATTTGATTAATCATAGTGTTGCAACAGAAGTGGAATATGGCTATTCACGGGCATTGACATTGTTTGCCGGTTATAAAATAGAATACGGAGAAGTTGTTTCAACGGCGATTCCTAATGCCAGGATAATGGCTGCTGCTGAAGCAATTGCACCTGATGATGTTTTTTCTCCTGGTTTGGGTCCAGGTTGTATGAATCGTCGCTGTGCTTATCGTTTAGATGCTACGAGTCATAAATTAAATGCCGGAATGAATTTAAGTCTTGGCGAAAGTTCAGAAGTTGAATTAGCGACACAATATCATCATTCTGATGCAGCGGGTGGAAACCGTTATCAAGGTTTAATTTATCATGCAAGTTTTTGGTATGCGTATTAAACACTGTATCTCCAAATATCATGAGTATAGAGATGCAGCTAGATATACGCTTTGTTATTATTTGTCATATAATTAAAAGATAAAGTCAGGTTTGAGAACTATGCGAATTTTATTAATACTACTTTTTTTAGTTACTACTAGTGCGGTAGAAGCGCGAATGTATCAATGGACAGAACCGGGTGTTGAAACTACGCAGTTGTCCGGTAAACCGCCAGCCTGGTACCGAAGTACTGCTGGTGGGCCGAGGGTTTTTGTATTCGATAATGGCCGACTGATTGATGATACAGCAATTGATGTTTCAGATGAGGTACGTCAACGTATGCGCCAGCAAGCGTTTATTTTAGTTGAAGAAGATCGCCAAAGGGCTAAAGAGAAAATTGCCAAGGCGCAAGAAATGAAGCAGAAATACGAAAAAGCTGAGCCTAAGGAATCCCGTCGTGGGGATATTGATGAAATGGATTCGGAAGACGAACTCGCTACAGAAGATTTCTTTCCTGAAGAAAATCAGGAAGACGAACAAGAGAAAGATAGTATTACAGATAAAAATGCGGATGAATTGCGTAAAATGATTACAGAGTGGGAAAAATCACAGACGGAGAGTGCTAAACAAGCACTAGAATAAAATAACTTTTGTGTCAGGGTCTTTCGAATATCTAGAAAAACGATTTGATCGTTTGCATGAAGCCTGTTTTTTGATTAGTTAATAAAGACTGCAAGGATAATAAACCCTCGTTTCCCGGATTAATTTGCAGGCCTATTTCAATATAGGTTCGTGTCTTTTCAATCTCGTTGTTAGCAAGAGATCGTTCGGCAAGAATGACATAACGTTCAGCAATCGACAGTATTCCTTCATACGCAGATCGATTATCAGGTTGAAGTTCCAGTAAGCGTGAAAAATAATAATAAGCATTATCCTTGGGTGGATAAGTTAACTTAAATTCATCCAGACTTTGTTTTCCTAGCCATGCCAGAGCGCGTGTCACTTGATCAGATACAGGTGGGAGATTGATCTGACTCGTTTGTGTTTCTTCAGTTATTTGTTCGGATTCAGTCTCAGCAGCAGTTTGTGGCGTAGTTTGTATCGTCTCTATTGTTTGCTCTGCCAGGTTGGCTGTAGTAGGTGTAACTGATGGTAAAACGCTGTTAGTTGATATTTGATCCATACGCACATCGGAACTTTTCAGTTTTATTTCAACGAACTGTAATCCGAAAAAGAATATCGCTGATAAAATTAATAAAGAAATTAATATAACGCTGGATTTCTTTTTTGTATTGTTCGTGTCATCCGTATTTTTTGTCATGCCCGTTATATCAAAATCGGGGACTAACTCATTGCTGCCGCTATCTTCTATTGTCTGGAGTTTTCCCAAGCTTTTCAGCATCTTCTCTGCGCTGCTAAAGCGCTCATCGAGATTTTTTGCCATCATCCTGTCTAATAAGGATTGATAGATTGATAATTTTTCAGGCAATGTTGGCACAGGAGAGGTTTTATGCTGAATAACAATGTCGATAACAGAGTCGGAATGATAAGGTTTATATCCGGTTAACATTTCATAGAATATGCAACCAAGACTGTATATATCAGAACGGCCATCAACTCTTTTTCCGTCAGCTTGTTCTGGACTAACGTAATTTGGACTGCCAAGAAAGATTCCAGTAGAGGTAAGATCCTTGTCATAGTCCATTTGTTTGGCAATGCCAAAGTCAGTTAGCAATGGTGTGCCGTTTTCCCGAAAAAGTATATTTGCCGGTTTTACGTCTCGATGAATAACGTTATGTGAGTGTGCGCTACTTAGTGCAGACCCCACTTTTGCAATAATATCAAGAGCCGTTTTGGGGGGGACGTGCGTTTCCATGCGCGTTTTTAAATCGCCACCTTGAACATATTCCATTGATATATAGAGTTCATCACCAGATAGGCCAATGTCATAGATCGTAACAATATTGGGATGATGTAAAGATGCGACGATCCGGCCTTCATCGACAAAACGCTGAGTCATATCATCGGCAGCGGCGCTTTGAACCTTATCCATAATCTTCAGGACGACAGAGCGTTCAAGCGATTCCTGAATAGCGAGGTATACCGTCGCCATACCACCCTTGCCAATTTCTTTTTCTATTTTATAACCTGGTATTTCCATGTTACTAATTTTTATTATTTAGACTAGGCGTGAAATACATGGGTAACTCTTTATATTGTGTTGCTTTAGTTATAGTTAGTAAATTCTAGCAGTTTATCCGATACAGAAATTAAAAAATATAGTGAATTTACAGACAGATAGCTTCATTACTGTATTCAACAGCTGTAGTAGTTGACGAGCGTATCAGTCATGGCATTATGTTAGCTGAAAAACAGTTTATCTTGTTACGATTGTTGTGCTGCAGTATAGACGGTTTTTTTGAATAAGGGGGGTCATGAAATTGGCCGCCAGAATAATAAGATAGAGAAAAGGATTAACCTCGAAATAGGCGGTGTAGTAAATGAAAGAACAGTTAAATGAAATTCAGGAGAGGCGTGGTGCCACTAATGAACTGATTCAACATATGCTCAAAGAGCGGAATCAGCTATTGTCTTTATTGTTACAAGTCTCATCAGATAGTTCTAAAAATAAGCCAGATCAATTAGGCGTTGATCTTGAAGAATTTGTACAGGTATTGGTTGATTACATCGCTGCAGGTCATTTTGGTCTCTATGAGCGCATAGCTGAAGGCAAGGAACGTCGAAAAGCGGTTTCGGATCTTGCTTTGGAAATATATCCACGAATTGAACAGACTACACAGATTGCTCTGGCATTTGATGAAAAATACAATTCGGGAAATGAGGACAGGAAACTCGTTCACTTTCCAGAAGATGTATCAATGCTTGGTGAAGAATTAACGACACGTATTGAGCTTGAAGATCAGTTAATTCAGTTGTTACTTGAACCAAAATTCTGACAGTATCTTATTCAGCAGCTTTTAATTTAGATTTAATATAATCTGAGTGGGCGATGTAGAGTAAGTCCGCTACTTTTCTAATATAATATTCTTCATATTTATCAACAACTGAGTCAGCATATGCTACTCGCCAACAATTTTCGATAATATTGACCTTTTCTGGTATAGATAGTGACTCATTAAGAAGTCGTGTAAATTCATATAAAGAGACAGCGTGATCAACTTCTTCTTCCGCCAGCGTTATTAGTTCATTTATTTCATTCTGACTCAGCTCGAAATTCTTGTGTAGTAGTTCTTTTATTACGCGACGCTCTTCGTCGTGAATATGATCATCAGCCAAACTTATTTCAATCATTAATACTGCGGTGGCAAGTTCAATTGTATGTTTATGCGATTCGTTGTTTTCAGAATTGTCTTGCAGTAATTCTTCAAAATAATTTTTTATAGTTTTGATCATATGTATTATCATAACAGAAAGATGAATGCCTGTTTAAATAGACATTATTCAACTGATTTCAGGTATAAAATTTAAAAGAATATTATGCGAACCCCACGACTATATATTGATCTGAAATTGTCAGCCGGTGAAACGGTTTCTTTACCACGAGACAAGGTTCATCACCTTACTCAGGTTCTTAGAATGCATTCCGGCGACGCAATAACATTATTTAATGACTCTGGTTATGAATTTGATTCGATAATTGTTGAATTGACAAAAAAAAATACCGAGATAGAAATTAGAGCGTCTCATAAAATTAATAATGAATCATCATTAAACATAACTCTATGTTTAGCAATTTCACGAGCTCAACATATGGATTTTTCCGTTCAAAAAGCAGTTGAACTGGGTGTTAATAAAATTGTTCCTGTTATGTCTGAATTTAGTAATGTGAAGTTACAGGGTAGTCGTGTACAAAATAAACTGACACATTGGCAAAACATAATTATCAATGCTACAGAACAATGTGGTAGAAACCGTTTAACTCAACTTCTGCATCCAGTTTCGTTTAGTGAATGCCTGGCACCAGATGTGTTAACTACACGGTTATTATTACATCCGGGTAGTCAACAAACGATGCCAGAAATTGCAGTGGGAGATAATCAACTAATACTGATGGTGGGACCCGAAGGCGGATTTAGTGATTTTGAAGTGGGCCAAGCGATAGAAAGAGACTATGTTCCCGTTAGCTTGGGTCCGAGGATATTAAGAACAGAAACGGCGGTCATTAGCGCCTTAAGTAATGCCCAGCAGCTTTGGGGGGACTTGAATTAATGCTATTTAATCCCTATATGTCATAGACAGCATGTACAATGATGGCTAAATATAACATATCCAATAATTATGAATGAAATCGCAACAGTTCCACATTTAACCACCGCTTTAACTGGGCCCTTCCAGAATCTGGAGCGTTTAATGCTCGATAAACAGGCAGCGATAGAAGCCTGGTTCAGAAATGCCTGGCGTGAAACACACGTGCCATTTTACGCCTCAGTCGATTTACGAAATGCGGGTTACAAAATAGCGCCCGTCGATACAAATTTGTTTCCTGCCGGATTTAACAACCTTAATCCGGCATTTGAAGCATTGTGTCTTCAAGCAATACAGATGGCAGTGGAGCGTATTAACCAACCTATTGATAAAATTTTAATCATTCCTGAAAACCATACTCGTAATTTATTCTATCTTGAAAATATTGCCAGTCTTCAAATGATGATAGAAAAGGCGGGTTTCGAAACGCGGATTGGAAGCTTAATGGAAGATATTGATGCTCCAGCCCGGATCGATCTTGAGTCTTCAAAGTCCGTGTTGTTAGAACCGATATATAGAGAAGAGAACCGTGCATTAGTCAGTGGTTTTAATCCAGATCTTATTCTATTAAATAATGATCTGGCTACGGGCATACCGGAAATATTAAACGATATTGAACAGATTATTACGCCACCAATGAGATTGGGTTGGTCTTCGCGACTAAAATCAAATCACTTTACTTTTTATCAACAAGTCGCACAGGAGTTTGCAGACTTAATCGATATTGACCCGTGGTTAATTGATCCCATGTTCAGAAATTGTGGTGAAGTTGATTTTATGAAGCGCGATGGCGTTGATTGTTTATCAAAAAATGTTGAATCTTTATTAAATGGCATACGTTCTAAATACGATGAGCACAATGTAGATTGTGAACCATTTGTTATGATAAAAGCTGATGCAGGGACTTATGGTATGGGAGTGATGACAATACGTAACCCAGAAGAGATTGCTGAATTGAATCGTAAAGAAAGAACAAAAATGGCAACGACAAAGGAAGGTCAAAAAGTGAGTCAGGTCATTATTCAGGAAGGAGTCTATACGCACGAAACCTGGGGAGAAGAGGATACTGTTGCAGAACCTGTTGTCTACATGGTGGATCATCAAGTCGTAGGTGGTTTCTATCGTGTGCACGAAAAACGCTCAGCAAGTCAGAATTTAAATGCACCGGGTATGCGTTTTGAACCATTAGCTTTTGATGACTGTTGTATTTCGCCCGATCCAAGTCAGGAGTCTGACTGTCGTCAAAATCGTTTTTATACTTATGGTGTGATAGCACGGCTAGCTTTGCTTGCCGCAACGCGTGAAATTATTAACGTAGTTTAAGCGCTTTTTTTACATCAGAAAGGTGTCGTCGACTAACCGCTAATTCAATAGGCATATCTGATAATGTAATGACCTGTTGTCCTTCATCATTTTTAGATAAGCCCTGGATGTAATTTATAGAAACTAATGCATTTCGATGAATACGAATGAAGTATTCTGCAAACTCAGTTTCTAATGAGACTAAGGATTCATCAAGTAGTATTTCTCCTCCCGGCCAGGCAGCAGTGACATATTTTTGATCTGCTTTAAGGTAATAAATACTATCTATTGAAATTAATCGAATATTCCCTTGTACCATGGCACTAAGGTGCGAACGTGTAGTAATGATTTCTTCTGTATCGTTAAGAGATGTCAGCTTAGATTGACTAACAACGGTTGCTCGTTCTATGGCGGTGTTTAATCGCTCTTTACGAATCGGTTTAATTAGATAATCAACTGCATTTGCATCAAATGCGCTTAAGGCGTGATCCTGATAGGCTGTGGTAAAGACTATCGCTGGTGGCGTTTCTAGATGTAATAAATGGTTCGCCACCTCAAGCCCATCCATGCCAGGCATACGTATATCCAGTAAAATAATTTCTGGCGAGTGCTCAGTTATCTTATCCAATGCTTCCAACCCATTAGCAGCCTCAATAGTGATAGCATCTGGATATAACTCGATGACAAGATCGTGCAATCTTTCTCGTGCTAATGCTTCATCATCAACAATCAATATTTTCATAGCGTTCGGTAAGGGAATGTGAGTTTTACGTAATATTGTCCATCAATGTTATTAATAATTAGCTGGCTGTCTTCGCCAAAGATAGTGTTCAATCGTTGACGAATATTATCTTGAGCATGTTTATTGCCCTTATGCGTGTCTTCAATATTAGCAGGGGGTACAGGATTGGTGAAATTTATATTAAGAGTGCTGCCGTCAAATTTACCTGCGATTTGAATGGTTCCGCCATCTGGCAATCGTTCTATTCCATGGTAAATAGTGTTTTCAAGTAAGGGTTGAAGGCTTAGCGGCGGCAGTAAAGCATCCTTTGGTAACGAATCAATATCCCATTTAATCTGTAATCGATCGCCCAGACGATGTCCTTCTATACGGAGATAATGCTGACATAATTTCCATTCTTCAGAAATTTTATAAAGTTCGGTTGGTTCTAATAAGCTTGCGCGAAATAAATCAGCCAAATCTTCAACCGATTGTTCCGCCAGTTCGGGAGCTTTGCGTGTCAGGCTGGCAATGGTATTCATGCAATTGAACAGGAAATGAGGTCTTATTCGGGATTGTAAAGCTTGATAACGGGACATTGCTGCGGCTTCAATGTTTTTTCGCCATTGATGTTGAATATAGAGATAACGCAAAACAATAGCACCGACAATGGCTGAAATACCCATTGAGCGTAGCAGAAAAAGTCGATGTAAGTCTCGATTAGGAACTGTTGTATCTGGATAAACATACAATGACCACCAGGCCAATTCTGAAATAGTAAATGCAACTAAAAGTATGATTAAGTAACTAACAATTGCCGCGCGTCTTTCTGAGAGCGTAGCGATATTTTTTCTGAGGAGACAAAGTAAGCCGACACAGCTTAAAGCAATCCATTGAATGAATAGAGAGTTCATTGCCAGATCAAACAGAGAATCTCGGGCATAGATGGGGAGCGCGAGTGTTAAGACGATTGCGAGTAATTCAGCACTTAAAACAACGATAAAGAGGACGTCTGCGCTGCAAAAGTTTGGCAGGAAGCTGGTTTTATCTAGTTTGTTCAGTTTTGGCATGGGTATATACTATCGACCGTAGAAAAATAAATACAATCATTGAGTTATGACTTCAAATAATACTGAAAAACCCTGGGGTGGAAGATTTACGGCTCCAACCGATAAATTTGTTGAGATATTCACAGAGTCGGTCTCCTATGATCAACGCCTGGCTCATTATGACATCATGGGCTCAATAGCTCACGTGCGTATGTTGGCAAAAGTGAACGTTATTACTAAAAAAGAAAGTGAGCAGATTATTGCTGGTCTGGAGAAAATTGAGACTGATATCAATGCGAATCAATTTCAATGGTCGACTGTGCTTGAAGATGTTCATATGAACATTGAGACTGTGTTGGTGGAGTCAATTGGTGATGTTGGTAAAAAATTGCATACTGGCAGATCGAGAAACGATCAGGTTGCAACTGATATCCGACTATATTGTCGTGATGAAATCGACCTCATTTGTGGAAAGCTGAATGAGGTATTAAACGCCTTATTAGCGCTTGCTTCTGAACACACCGATGCAATTATGCCGGGTTTTACCCATATGCAATCAGCACAGCCAGTGACATTTGGTCACCATATACTGGCCTGGGCTGAAATGTTGTTGCGTGATAAAGCACGTCTTCAGGATTGCCGAAAACGATTAAATATCTTGCCTCTAGGCGCAGCAGCGCTTGCAGGAACCAGCTATCCCATTGATAGAGAGTACGTCGCAGAACAGTTAGGTTTTGATGGTGTGACCCAAAATTCATTAGATTCAGTCAGTGACAGGGACTTCGCCATCGAATTTTCTGCCGCTGCGAGTTTGATCATGATGCATTTGTCCCGATTCTCTGAAGAGTTGGTACTCTGGATGTCACAGGCGAATGGCTTTATTGATATGGGTGATGCCTGGTGTACTGGCTCATCTATTATGCCGCAAAAGAAAAATCCGGATATTCCTGAATTGGTTAGAGGTAAGACGGGTCGGGTTTATGGTGATTTGATGGCGCTACTAACGTTGATGAAAGGACAACCCTTAGCCTATAACCGAGATAATCAGGAAGATAAGGAAAGTCTGTTTGATGCAATTGATACGGTAAAAATGTGTCTGATTGCCTATGTTGGATTGATACCAACAATTAAGGTCAATAGAGAGGCAATGTACCAAATGGCCGCGTCAGGTTTTGCGACGGCGACAGATCTTGCCGATTATTTAGTTGTTAACGGCCTTGCTTTTCGTGATGCGCATGAAGTGGTGGGTAAGACGGTTCAATTTGCTATTCAACAGAACAAGACCCTGTCTGAATTGTCCTTGCCTGAACTTCAACAATTTAGCGATGTCATCAAAGATGATGTGTTTTCAATATTAGAACTGGAAGGTTCAGTTTCAGCCAGAAATCATGTTGGAGGTACGGCGCCAGAACAAGTTAAGTTGGCGATAGCGCGACTCAAAAAACAAATTAACGAATGATGCGGATATCAACAGAATGAAATTATTATTTAAATTAATTTTTGGCACAGGTTTATTAATAATTCTTGCGATTGCTGCCGTCGTAATTACCCTGCTTTACATCGATCCAAATGATTACAAAGGCACGATTGCCAGTAAAGTAAAAGAAGAAATGGGTCGTGATATACGCATTGATGGCGACATCAATCTTAGTTATTACCCGTGGTTAGGACTCGATATTGAAGGTATCAGTATTAGTAATGCCAAAGGTTTTAGTGATAAAGCATTTTTGAAAACCAGGACTGTTAAAGCACGTGTAAAACTTTTACCACTACTTCGAAAGGAACTGGAAGTGGATACGTTCGTGTTGCATGGCGCAACAGTAAACCTTGCCCGAAATGATAAAGGTGTGACTAACTGGGATGATTTAATTAAACCGCAAGAGAAAGCTGAAACAAGTGAGCAGGCGATGCCATTAGCTGCATTGGTGCTGGGTGGTATTGATATTAAAGATGCCAATATTCATTGGGAGGATAAACAACAGGGTGTTGAGTATAAAATTACGAATGCGAATATCAGCACGGGTGAATTAAAGTTTGGTGAGCCGATAGAACTTGCTGCCTCTTTAAATGCTTCCGCTTCAAAACCGGCACTGTCTGCTGCAATTCAATTTAAGGGAACGGTTGCTTACGAAGATAGTGGTGACGTTCTGGTTTTAAAGCCAATGTTGTTAGAAGCAAAAGTTAAAGGTAAAAAAATACCGGGTGGTGAGACTCTGGTCAAATTAAGTTCTGAAATTAATCTTGATCTTGATAAAGGAACAGCACAAGTTAATGCGCTAGATTTAAATGCGTTTGATACTCAGGTTAAAGGTCAAATTAATGCTGCAAAAATTCTTTCAGGCAAACCTGAAGTTGCAGGTGATATTGATATTATAGGAAAGGATTTGGCCCAACTTCTCAAGATAGTTGAAATTGAACCGCTTGCGAGCCAATTGGCGAAAATGGCTGACAAGACATTTAATGTCAGTACCTCGTTTAATGCGGATATGAACAGAAATGATATTGATGTTAATAAAATCGATATACAGCTTCTTGGAAATAAGATTAATGCTGAAATCTATGCGCGAAATATCGGCTCAGAATCTCCAGCGGCTAAAGGTAAATTAAAAGCCAGCGGTGCAGACCTGCCAGCATTAATTAAAATTGCGTCGCAGTTTATGGTTGGAGGTAGTCAGGATTTAAAATCATTGTCAAAAGAATTAGTGTCAGCGCCTAAGGTATTTGATGTACAAACAGATTTTGATATTGATTTGAAAAGCGGGATGGTTGCTATTCCCAGTTTGTCTATCAATGCACTAGGGATGACGGCAACAGGTAAGATTAATGGCAAACAAATTAATTCTGATGTGCCGGAAATTAATGGTGAAATCAAAACCAATGGTAAAGATCTTCCGCTACTGATTTCGATAGCGGCGCGATTAAAGGGAATAGGAAAGAAGGACGTTGCTTCACTTTCAAAACAACTTGCTTCAGCATCAAAAACATTTTCCATTGAAACAACATTTAATACTGACTCGAAGACAAATACGATTTCAATACCTGCCTTGTCGATTAAAGCACTGGGTATGTCGGCAGCAGGAAATCTTAAAGCTAAAAAAATAAATTCAGAATCACCTGCTGTCAGTGGGGAGTTAAAAGCACAAGGCCCTAATTTACCTCTCATAATGCAAATTGCAGGAAGCATGCAAGGTGGAGAGAGTCAGTTACCCACGTTGGCAAACGATCTGGGAAAATTAAAGAAAAAAGATTTTAGTATTGAAACACGTTTTGATACAGACCTTGCATCAGGAAAAGTAAACTTGCCTTCACTAAATGTTAATGCCTTAGGTTTAAAATTGAATGGTAATTTGAAAGGTGAAAACATCCAGGAAAGTAATGGTAGCATGAAGGGTAAGCTTGTTGTTAGTAGTCAAAATCCAAAATCATTATTAACGGCACTGGGTTACGGTGATGTAGCACAGGTATTAAAATCAATTAATATTAATACTGGTATCAACGGTAATACCAGCGATCTTCATCTAAAACCATTCTCTCTTGAGGCAGTTTTTTCGGGTAAAAATATTCCTAATTCACCGGTTAAGTTAACTGTTCAAGCGGATTCTGAAATTAATCTTGATAAAGAAATATTCAATCTTAGTGGTTTGCAAATCACAGGCTTAGGTCTTGATGTTAAAGGCAGTGTTAAAGCATTACAGTACAAAACTGATCCGGCTATTTCAGGGCAGATTGCCGTTGCACCATTTGATTTACGCAAGTTAATGCAAACGTTAAATATGGATGCGCCCACGACAGCCGATGCAAACGTATTAAAACGCGTAGCTGTGGCGAGTGTTTTTTCCGGTACAGCATCTAGTCTTGTTCTAAAAGATCTGAGAGCTGAATTAGATGACACGCGCTTACAGGGCGATATTAATATCAAACGACTCTCACCTCTGGATATAGAGTTTGGTCTAGGTGTTGATAAGTTAAATGCAGATCGATATTTACCTCCTCAAACCGAGGCTAAACCAGTTACCCCTGAGGCAGTTGCTGTCAGCGCGGCAACCGGACTGCCGGTTGACACATTACAGGCTATAAAGATAAAAGGTGATTTTGTTATGGGGAGTATGGTTATCTCTAATGCAAAACTATCCGATATGGAACTCAGTATTCGTGCGGATAAAGGCGATATTAAATTAGCACCGATAAATGCCAAGTTATATCAAGGGTCGTATGCAGGCGATATTCATCTTGATGCGACAGGTAAAACGCCGAAGTTGACCATGAATACAAATTTGAAAAGCGTTGATGTCGAACCTTTATTAAATGATGTTGTTGGATCGGCCAGTGCAAAAGGGTTAGCTAATATTTCTTTGACTTTAGCTTCACGCGGTGCGGATATAAACACATTACGCAACACGTTATCGGGCAAGGGTAATATCTTATTTGAAAAAGGGACATTGATTGGTGTCGATGTAAAAAATGTGTTGCATCAGGTAGAGATTATGATTGAAACTAAAAATTTCGGTACACCTGATCCAGGAGAAAAAACAGAATTTGATAAGTTAACAGCGACTCTCGATATCCATAATGGAATAATAGATAACCATGATTTATTAATGTTGGGTTCGGGTTTTAGTGTGACAGGTAAAGGCATGTTGCTAAATCTTCATGATGAAACATGGAAATATTTGTTAATAGCGAAAGCTGATCAAACAAGAGTAGAGCAAGGTGAAAAAACCTTTAACATAGGTGGACATGAGATACCGATAAAATGTAGAGGTAAGTTAGTTGAAAAAAATTGTCAGCCTGATGTCGGCGCAATTGCAGCAACCATTGTTCAAAAAGCGGTAATTGACAAGCTCTTTGATGGAATCGGTGGTAAAGCGAAAGAGGCAGCGCCTGCTGGTTCGACAACGAAAAAACCTGCAGAGAATATTCAAGAGAAAGTGATTAAAGACATCTTCGATAAAATATTCTAGATATTATTTTAGTGAGCAAACTTTTTTCTGATCGATTACTTAGCTGGTTTGATAAGCAGGGCAGGCACGATCTTCCCTGGCAGAAAAATCCTACCGCCTATCGAGTATGGATTTCCGAGATAATGTTACAACAGACTCAGGTCGTAACAGTTATTCCTTACTTTGAACGTTTTATGAAAACGTTTCCTGACGTAAATGCATTAGCCAGTGCTAACATGGATGATGTATTACATCATTGGACCGGTTTGGGTTATTACGCACGAGCAAGAAATTGTCACAAAGCTGCAAAATTAATTGTAGAAGAATGTCAGGGGCACTTTCCCTCGTCACTGGATGAGATGATGGCTCTTCCGGGAATAGGTCGCTCTACAGCAGGTGCAATTTTATCTTTAGCTTGTGAGAAACGACACCCCATACTTGATGGAAATGTTAAACGTGTATTGAGTCGTTATCATGGAATCGAAGGCTGGCCGGGCAAGAAAAAAGTTGAAAAAGAGTTGTGGTCTTATGCTGAGCTACATACGCCAACTGAATCGGTACGAGATTATACGCAAGCTATTATGGATTTGGGTGCAACGGTGTGTAGTCGTCGACATCCGGCTTGTGATATTTGTCCATTGACGAAATCTTGCTTCGCCAAAAAAATGGAAAGACAACATGATTTCCCAGGCTCGAAACCGAAAAAAGTGATACCAAATAAAGAAACGGTTTTCGCTATTATTGAGAATGCTAAAGGCGAAGTGCTATTACAACAACGGCCTGCAACAGGAATCTGGGGTGGATTATGGTGCTTCCCGGAGTTTTCATCTGATGAGTCAATAGCGACTAAAATTGAAAAACAATATGGTTTTAATATTGAACAACAAATTGAATATAAGAGTTTTAAACATACATTTAGTCATTTTCATTTGATGATTAAACCCGTTCATATCAAACTAGAAGGACGGGTACGCAGCGTAAACGATGAGGGATTATCGACCTGGCTTAATCCGGGCAAAAACTCCAGTTTAGGATTTCCTGCCCCGGTAGTATCCATGTTGGAAGAGTTAAATAACAAGAGGATGGTGATTGAATGAGTCGAAAAGTACATTGTGTCAAATTGAATAAAGAAGCAGAAGGATTAGCGACTCTGACCTATCCTGGTGAGTTAGGAAAACGCATTTATGAGGAGGTTTCGCAGGAAGCATGGCAGATGTGGTTGGGTCACCAAACTATGTTGATAAATGAATATCGATTGACGCCTATTGAGCCTAAAGCTCGTAAATTCCTTGAAGAAGAGATGGACAAATTTTTCTTTGGTGAAGGTTCTGAAGCACCTAAAGAGTTTGTAGAGCCTGAGAAATAACATCCAGCTTGACGTAGTTCGTCTATACCGGTTTAATACGCGTCTTTTTGTCCACCAACAATAATGCCCAGGTAGCTCAGTCGGTAGAGCAGAGGACTGAAAATCCTCGTGTCGGCAGTTCGATTCTGTCCCTGGGCACCATTATTTCCAATGACGTAGAATAACTTTTCATTGACATCACGTTCAATTGTGTCAATACGAGCAATACCGCCGTGATAAGTTTAAATATTTAACAGTACTTTAAGGAGGCTTTCTTGATCTAGGTCAAGAAAGTTATCAAGTCTATATTCTATTCTTTAAATATATAAAAAGGATAGACGGGTGTTTATAAGAAGAATCTTTTATTTTTTTTTCGCGTGTCTCATTGCATTTTCATCTAGTGCACTAGCAGAAAATTCATTTTACGATGCATTAATAGGCGGCAAGATCGATTTTAATATCAATTTACGCTATGAAAGTGTTAATGATGATTCCAAGGCTTCCGGTAAACGCTATGCTGATGCATTAACAAATAGAACAGCATTGGGTTACAAAACCGCTGATTTTCATAGTGTGTTTGCACAAGTTGAGTTTGAAAATGTCACCGATATTCTAGATGATACACAATACAATGACGGTGAAAATGGTTTAACCACACTACCCGTTATTGCCGATCCAAGAGGTACCGAATTAAACCAGCTTTATTTAGGTATTAAATTTATTGATAAAACCTTGATAAAGGCAGGTCGTCAGATAATTACTCCTCGTAAAGCACCATTTCATCGTTTCCTGGGTAATGTTTTATGGCGTCAAAATTGGCAGACTCAAGATGCAGTTACAGTGACTAATACTTCTATTAAAGATACCGAACTTATGGCGGGCTACATTTGGAAAAATAATACGATACTTGGTACCGATAGGGATATGGAAGCACCGATATTTAATGCCAAATATAACGGTTTTAAATATGTGAATTTGGAAGGCTATTACTATGATCTAGATTTTACCGAGACAGCGGATTTGGCAAATGCAAATACAACCTATGGCATTCGTGCAAATGGAGCCATTCCTTTCATTAATAATAAAACCAATTTTATTTATACCGGCGAATACGCAACGCAAAGTGATACTGGATCAAACCCAAATAATTACGATGCAGATTACTATCTGGTCGAAGGTGGTTTTAAAGTAAAGCTAGACAGTTTTGTAACTTCGATTTTAGCGAAAGCTTCATATGAAGTCTTAGAAACTGATAAAGGTACACAAGGTACCGTCTTTCGTACACCACTTGCGACAGGTCATGCTTACCAAGGGTGGGCAGATAACTTTTTATTAACACCGGCTGCCGGTATTGAAGATACTTATTTTACTGTGGTTGCTACTGCTAAATACGATACCAAGTTAATTGTTTCTTATCATATGTTAGAAGCTGAATCAGGTAGTTTTGATTATGGTGATGAAATTGATGTCTGGTTGACCAAGAAATTTAACAAGAAGTATACCGTTGGTTTGAAGTACGCAGCTTATGATGCTTCTTCAGGTGCAAGTAATACCAAAGCAACTGATTTGTCCAGGTTCTGGGCGTACTTTGCATATAAGTATTAATTATTTTTTGATTTGGGATCAAATGATTATGACTAATGAAACAAAGATTCAGAAGAAAAAGGAATTACATGCGTTCTTGTTTCTCACGGCAGTAATTACACCACTGATGGCTGTCGCTGTAGTCGGTGGTTACGGATTATTAATTTGGTTATATCAACTATTTACTGGGCCACCAACACTCTAGTTATTTCTTATTATGAGCCAGCAAGCTGAAATTGATCGACGCGCATTCCTGACGGGGCATTGGCGTTCTAAAACGGATATAAGCACGGGCTGTCTCAATCATATGGGTATTTATTGCCAGTCTTGTAAGGACGTCTGTGATGAAGATGCGATCATTTTTACGCAATTTCAAAGAGGGGTCCAATTGCCAAATATAGATTCTGTACGTTGTACCTCTTGCAAGGAATGCATCGATAGTTGTCCGGCAGATGCAATTACGATTGCTGATAATCCTGTTGTCAGTTCATGAAAAAACAAACACATATTGTCAGTTTAGTTATTCATGCATTGCCCGATGACATTGATCAGATTATTGAAAAGGCAGGAAAGTTACCACAGGCAGGATGTCATCGTGATAAACAACACAATAAATTTGTTCTCGTTTTTGAAGCGAAGCAAGAAAGTGAAATATCCAGTGCCATGGAGGACATGACACATTGGCAGGGCGTTATGTCTGTACAACTTTGCTACCACCATTGCGAACCAATCGAGTCTTTATTAGAGGTAATTGATTATGCTACTCACACGTCGTGATTTTATCCGCTCAAGTGCTTTAACAACTGCAGCAGCAGCGGCAGGCATAAGTGCTCCTGTCAGTGCCACCAATCTTATTACGGATTCTGAATATACTCGGCTTAAATGGTCGAAAGCCCCATGTCGTTTTTGTGGCACAGGTTGTAGTGTCAATGTTGCGGTAAAAGATGGAACAGTTGTCGCAACGCATGGCGATATTAAGTCAGAAGTTAATCGTGGCTTAAATTGTGTTAAAGGTTATTTTTTGTCAAAAATCATGTATGGCAAAGATCGTTTGACTAAACCGTTGCTGAGAATGAAAAACGGTAAGTATCACAAGGAAGGTGAGTTCGTTCCGGTAAGTTGGGAGCAAGCTTTCGATATCATGGAAGAAAAATTCAAGAAAACATTGAAAGAAAAAGGCCCTACTGCTGTTGGTATGTTTGGCTCTGGGCAATGGACGGTCTGGGAAGGTTATGCTGCGTCTAAATTATATAAAGCAGGCTTTCGTTCCAATAATATCGATCCGAATGCGCGTCATTGTATGGCTTCTGCTGTGGGTGGTTTCATGCGTACTTTTGGTATTGATGAACCTATGGGTTGTTATGACGATCTTGAACATGCAGATGCTTTTGTCTTATGGGGTTCAAATATGGCAGAGATGCACCCGATACTTTGGACTCGATTAACCGATCGTCGTTTGAGTGCCCCGCATGTCAAGGTTGCTGTTTTATCCACCTTTGAAAATCGTTGTTTTGAGTTGGCTGATATCCCTATGGTCTTTACACCGCAAACGGATTTGGCCATTCTAAATTACATTGCTAATTACATCATTAAAACAGATCGTGTAAATAAAGAATTTTTGAATAAACACGTCAATATAAAACGCGGTAATGATGATATAGGTTATGGCCTTCGTCCTAGTCATCCGTTACAAAAAGCAGCAAAGAACGCGAGCAAAGCTGGTGGTGCGACTCCCATCAGTTTTAATGAGTTTGCCAAGTTTGTTTCAAAATATGATGAAGATTATGTTGAGAAACTTTCAGGTGTGCCGCGTGACAAATTACAACAAATGGCCGAACTGTATGCTGATCCAAAAATAAAAGTAACTTCGTTCTGGACAATGGGGTTTAATCAACATACGCGTGGTGTCTGGTGTAATAATCTTATTTATAATATCCATCTTCTTACTGGCAAGATATCAACGCCCGGTAATAGTCCCTTCTCATTAACCGGACAGCCCTCTGCATGTGGTACGGCGCGTGAAGTCGGTACATTCTCACATCGCTTACCCGCTGATCTAGTTGTTAAGAAAAAAGCACATCGCGATATTGCCGAAGATATATGGAAAATCCCTCGCGGAATTATACCCAGCAAGCCGGGTTATCATGCGGTTTTGCAAAACCGCATGTTGAAAGATGGAAAACTCAATGCTTATTGGGTACAGGTGAATAACAATATGCAGGCGGCACCGAATCTTAATGAAGAAGGTTATCCCGGTTATCGAAACCCTGAGAATTTTATTGTTGTTTCAGATGCCTATCCAACAGTAACGGCACAAGCTGCTGATCTGGTTTTACCAACAGCGATGTGGGTTGAGAAAGAAGGCGCTTATGGTAATGCTGAACGCCGTACTCAATTCTGGCATCAATTAGTCGATGCGCCGGGCGAATCAAAATCAGACTTGTGGCAATTAGTTGAGTTTTCTAAACGTTTTAAAACGGAAGCCGTATGGCCTAAAGATATTCTGGATAAAAACCCTGAGTTCAAGGGTAAAACGCTATACGAAGTTTTATACAAGAATGGCAATGTTGATAAGTTTCCTGCCTCCGATATTGAAGAAGGATATGCCAATCATGAAGCAGATGATTTTGGATTTTATGTCCAGAAGGGTTTGTTTGAAGAATACGCACAGTTTGGTCGTGGGCATGGGCATGATTTGGCTGATTTTGATGCTTATCATAAAGCACACGGTATACGTTGGCCGGTTGTTAATGGAAAAGAAACACGTTGGCGCTTTAAGGAAGGCAGTGACCCTTATGTAAAATCGGGTACTGATTATCAATTTTACGGACACAAGGATAATAAAGCAGTTATCTTTGCCTTGCCTTACGAACCACCAGCCGAATCGCCAGATGATGAGTATCCTTTTTGGTTATCAACTGGTCGTGTGCTTGAGCATTGGCATTCCGGTTCTATGACGCAGCGCGTGCCGGAACTTTATAAAGCATTTCCGGATGCTGTTGCCTTTATGCATCCGGATGATGCTGAAGGTCTGGGCCTCAGGCGTGGTAGTCAGATTAAAGTCGAATCAAGACGCGGCAATATTATTACCCGGGTAGAAACACGCGGTCGAAATAAACCACCACGCGGTTTGATCTTTGTTCCCTGGTTTGATGCGAGTCAATTGATTAACAAAGTTACGCTGGATGCAACCGATCCTCTTTCGAAACAAACAGACTTTAAAAAGTGTGCCGTAAAGATAACAGCGGCATGAGGAATTTATTATGAAAGCATTAATATTAATCTTGTTACTGATGCCATTCATGGTTCTTGCTGAAGAAGATATTGCTACCTTACGCTCTGCGGATATTTCAATAGAGCCGGATGCGCCGCGTATGGGCAATGAAGAAAATAAAGATATGAAAAGAAAGCGCAATTATCCGATGCAACCACCGACTATTCCTCATAAGGTATCCGGTTATCGTATCGATCTAAATAGTAATAAATGTTTATCTTGTCATAGTCGAAGGCAGGTGACTGATTCACAAGCACCGATGATTAGTGTCACGCATTACATGGATCGCGATGGTAATTTTTTAGCAGAGGTATCACCGCGTCGTTATTTTTGTAATCAATGTCATGTGTTGCAGAAAGAAGTTAAACCGTTGGTAGGAAATTACTTTGAAGATATTGATACGGTATTAAAAAATAAAAAGTAGTTATTCATGTTAAATAAGATTAAAGAAATATGGCAGACTATTAACAGTCCCAGCCATTATTACAGTTTAGGAATTTTAATTATTGCCGGTTTTGCTGCGGGTATTATTTTCTGGGGCAGTTTTAATACCGTACTTGAAGCGACAAATACAGAAACATTTTGTATCAGTTGTCATGAGATGAATAACAATGTTTATCAAGAATTAAAATCAACCATTCATTACACAAACCGCTCAGGTGTACGCGCAACGTGTCCAGATTGTCATGTTCCTCATAATTGGACAGACAAAATTGCAAGGAAGATGCAGGCATCGAAAGAAGTTTGGGGAAAAATATTCAAAACCATAGATACGCGTGAAAAATTTCTCGCCAAGCGCAAGGAACTTGCACAACATGAATGGGACAGATTTAAGGCAAATGATTCATTGGAGTGCCGAAATTGCCATGATTTTCAATATATGGATTTTACTCGGCAAGGTAAACGAGCAGAACAAGCACATAGTAGCGGTTTAGCAAATGGCGAGAAAACCTGTATTGATTGTCATAAAGGGATAGCTCACGAATTACCTGATATGGCAGGTGTTGAAGGTTGGTAGTAAATTTTTTACTCAAAAATTCCTATTTATATTCTTCTTGTCTTAATAACTTAGTTTCTCTTAGGTAAATGCATTGAATCAATCAATTCTCTTTAGTAAAGAGTTAATTAGCCGATACAACCTATATGGACCTCGGTATACGTCTTACCCGGTTGCAACTCAATTTCATGAGAACTTTGGTGTTAAGGATTACTATCAAGTTGTAACTGATTCAAATGAAGATTTATTACCTAAACCATTATCCCTTTATGTACATCTTCCATTTTGTAACACGGTTTGTTTCTATTGTGCTTGTAATAAAATCATAACGGCAAATAGACAACGTGCAATACCTTATCTAAAAGACTTGCATAAAGAAATTAATCTGTTGGGACCACTATTTGATAGTGATCGAGTTGTGAATCAGCTTCATTGGGGTGGAGGAACACCAACATTTATTACTCATGAAAGCATGATTAGTTTAATGAATGTCATAAAGAACAATTTTACATTACTTGATGATGACTCTGGGGAATACTCTATTGAAATTGACCCGCGTGAAATTAAGTCTGAAACAATATCATTATTAAGAAATATCGGTTTTAATAGAATGAGTATTGGTGTGCAGGATTTTAATCCACAAGTGCAAAATGCAGTTAATCGTAATCAATCATATGAACAGACACTTCATGTCTATAATGAAGCCAGAAAATATGAATTTCATTCAATAAATATTGATTTGATCTATGGGTTACCAAAACAGTCAGTTAATTCATTTTGTAATACAATTAGTAAAGTAATTGAAATAAACCCGGATAGAATAGCGATTTATAACTATGCTCATTTTCCACAATCATTCAAAAATCAACGCCAAATAAAAGAAGAGGAATTACCAAGGTCAAACGAAAAACTTGAGATTCTAGGGGAAGCAATCAATTCGCTAAAGGATGCTGGATATGTCTATATCGGTATGGATCATTTTGCAAAACCGGATGATGAGTTAGCAATTGCTCAACGCAAGGGAAATTTATACAGAAATTTTCAAGGTTATTCTACAAATGCTAATTGCGATGTAATTGGTTTTGGTGTTACAGCAATAAGTAAAATTAATAATTCATATTCGCAAAATATTCGTGCTATTGATGAGTATCATGTCTCATTAGAAAAAAATAATATTCCTATTTTACGTGGCTACAAATTGAAAGTTGATGATGAACTTCGAAGAGAGGTCATTACTCAGTTAATTTGTCATTTTCAAATTGAATTTTGTAAAGTTGAAGATCTATTTAAGATTGATTTCAATAATTATTTTTCGAAAGAAATACAAAAATTAAATGATATGGAAAAGGATAATTTGCTGAAAATAGATAATACTTCTATCGTGAATTCAATTTGTAAGTGCAACTCTTAAAGAGTTGGTTAGCGGGTAAGCTG
>CAZGBJ010000002.1:154015-155302 GCA_964523895.1 uncultured Enterobacteriaceae bacterium | reverse complement strand
TTTTATTTATCAGCTTCTATATAAAGAAAACTCAAACCACCTGATGCACCTATTCCTGTGCTGGTTTCCAAAGCTAGCGGTTGTAGACTAAAGCTATCATTACTGCCACCAACCAGCGCCTTTGCACCCAAACCTACGCCAGCAGCAGCATTCAATTCGCCACCCACATATTTACCTGCTAAAGCATGGCTACCCGCACTCACATCAGAGCTGGCTGCGAAAACAGCGAAGTGCATTTTTTCATCGGTTTTGAAACTTAAATCTAATCCTAGACCAATGCCGGTTTCACCTTTATATTTTTCTACCGTACCTGCGTTATCGAATTGACATTCAACATCAGCAGTTGAACGAATGATTAAATTGACTCGAGAACCAGGAACAACTGTACATTTAAGTACACCAAGTTGAAGACCATGTGTATCAGCCATAGCTGACTGGCTACAAGCGACGACGAGAGCCGCGCAAAATAGATGAGAAATTCTTTTGATAGTTTTATTCATGCTTTATTTTTCCTTAATTAAATTTCAAAAACGAATGATTATATAAATTAAATGACTTCCTTAAAGTGGCGTATTTCACATTATTGAAAATTACTCGCTATTTTTTCAAACCAAGCCTGGCGACAATGACACCCACCGCACTTAGTATAGCTGCAAAAATGAAGGTTTGCATAGATCCTATAGAATCCCAAAGATAGCCGCTAACCAAACTCCCTAGCGCTAAACCCGCGCCAAAACTGACACTGCTATACAAGGCTTGCCCCCTACCCTGATGCTCACCCTTAAATTCACGATGTATATATTGAATAGCGACTGCATGGTAAACGCCAAACGTTGCAGCATGAAGACATTGAGCAAATAGTAATATAAAAACATTGTCAACAAACCAGGCTATCAATAACCATCGTAGGGTTGCCAGAATTAGAACGATGATCATAAGTGGTCGTAAGCTGTATCGTCCGATAATTTTATGCATAAATAGATAAATGAGTACTTCAGCTAACACACCTAAAGCCCAAGCCGTGCCAATAAAGCTATTGGAGTATCCATGTTCTTCAAGATAAATAGAGAAAAATGTGTAATAAGGTCCGTGCCCGGCCTGAACCAGAAAACACACTATCATCAGCGCAATAACATGCGGTTTAAATAAGATTGAACGAAACGTAAAACCATTAGATTCTTCATGAGAAGCAGGAATTTCAGGAAGAGACAAACTATGTAACCAGACCAGAAACATCGATCCTATAATTATGGGTAATAAATATTGGATTGGTTTTTGATCAAAAAA
>CAZGBJ010000002.1:3455-153915 GCA_964523895.1 uncultured Enterobacteriaceae bacterium | reverse complement strand
ACATCGATCCTATAATTATGGGTAATAAATATTGGATTGGTTTTTGATCAAAAAATTGTCCTAAAGCAAAAACCGCAATAATAAAACTAATCGAACCCCATATTCTTACTACGGTATAACTATCACTTTCTTCTCCAAGGTGAGACAAGGTAACTGCTTCAATTTGCGGTAATGCCGCACTCCAGAATATGGAAAAGATAAAAAGAATAATAAAAAGAGACCAAAAATCATGATAGAACAACACCAGAGAAAACGACAACATTGATAATAACGAGGTATAACGAATAACCTGTATGGGCTTACCGCTATGATCAACAATCCAACCCCAGATAAAAGAAGAAAATATTTTGGTTACAACAACAATCGCAGACAATATGCCAATTGCCTCGGCTGTCATGCCAATCGATTTAAGATAGAGCGACCAATACGGCATGAATGCGCCGATAGTCAAAAAGAACAGGAAATAAAAACCGGACAGTCGCCAGTAAGGCAGGCCGTCGACTTTAATCATAGTTATAGCTTACTTGCAGGAACGATAGGCGTTGCTGAATTCACATCAGCATTTTGAGCACGATGTCGTAGAGCATGATCCATTAATACCAGAGCTAACATAGCTTCAGCAATCGGTGTAGCACGAATGCCAACGCAAGGATCATGACGACCTTTTGTAACGACTTCTGTTGCTTCACCCGACTTATTAATTGTGTCTCCAGCCAAGCGAATACTGGAAGTTGGTTTGAATGCCGTACTGACTAAAATATCCTGGCCGGAAGAAATTCCACCCAAAATACCACCGGCATTATTACCAATAAAACCTTCTGGTGTCATTTCATCGCGATGTACCGTACCTTTTTGTTCAACCGATTCAAAACCGGCACCAATCTCAACCGCTTTTGCTGCATTAATACCCATCATCGCCTTGGCAATGTCTGCATCTAAACGATCAAATATAGGCTCACCTAAACCTACCGGCACATTTTCAGCAAGCACATTAATCCGCGCACCGATAGATTCGCCTTCTTTACGAAGCGCATCCATATAATTATCTAATTCAGAAACACGATCTGCGTCAGGACAAAAGAAACTATTTTTCTCTACTTCATCCCAACTTTTATGTTCTATTTTTATTGGACCAATTTGCGCAAGATAACCACGAATAATTATTCCAAATTTTTCTTTTAAATATTTCTTGGCAATAGCTCCAGCAGCAACTCGCATACACGTTTCACGTGCAGAAGCGCGACCACCGCCACGATGATCTCGAATGCCATATTTTTGTTGATAAGTATAATCCGCATGTCCCGGACGAAACATATCTTGAATATTGCCATAATCTTTTGATTTTTGATCTTCATTTTCAATTAACAAACCAATTGGCGTTCCGGTGGTCACGCCTTCAAACACGCCAGACATGATTTTTACCGTATCCGATTCCTTACGTTGAGTAACATGACGCGATTGACCGGGCTTACGGCGATCCAGATCGTACTGCATATCCGCTTCTGTTAACGCCATTCCCGGTGGACAGCCATCAATAATGCACACGTATCCCGGACCATGGCTTTCGCCGGCACTGGTGACTGTGAATAATTTTCCGAATGTATTTCCTGACATAGCACACTATTGTATATGGGAACGACGATGCCGTACATGCTGAACTATTTTGTGTTTACTACTCTTAATAATTCGAACTGGCAAAACGATTCTGTTTTATATCCTGGTTTAACTTAAATGTAGTTCTTCCGATCTCGGCAACTGTTTTAGGAATACCTAATTTTTCAAATTTAGCCACTTCCCATAGATGCCATAATGATGATTTGCCTGAATACGCCGCAGGGGGAAACGCATGGTAGGTTTGCATATATTTACGAATATTTTGACGAGAACAATCTAACATTTCAGCTACATCTGTTAACCCAACCAAGTCGGGTTTTGCTTCAATTAAATTAGCCTTAGGGATCGCTACCTTGACATCTTTTATCGCTGAATTAATAACGCTATTGGCCGTCTTTCCTTCACGAACAAATTCCAATGCGACACTTCCTGACGCACCCGTGCCAACTATTGCATCTTCACAACCAGATTCGTATAGCGCATCAAGATATTCAGCAGGGTCATCGTCTTCGCCCGGCAGGGAAAAAGTTAACGTAAATTGATATTCATTCATCTGCTTCACCTATATCGTAGATACACCCATCAATCTTTTGCCGTAACTGTTGTGCATGTCGTGTTGGATTTTTAGGTGTACTCCATACAGACATCTGACAAAACAAACCGCAACGACAATCCTGATTATTACGGGGACAACGTAAACTGCCCCTAGCATGCCCAGTTCGCTTAACTACTTTCCAGCCTTTAGTCTCTGCATAACAAAGAGCAGCCTCGATATCCTTATCGGGATGTCTATTTCTCATTTCTCTTGAAGATACTAGGCAAATATAATTTAGTTGTCAAGTGACAACTTCTGAATAAAAACTATATTGTTGATATAGGCGAAACAAAGATTAACTTCCTTTTAAAACAAAGATTAACTTCCTTTTAATATGTAACTACATTTAAGTTAATTCAATGAATTACAACTTACTTCTCTTCCTCATAAATATTTATAAACCCATCTTCATTGGGCATTTTTACCTTAGGTAATGATGTTGCGTCCATCTTGTCATCTTTACTAATGAGATTATTTAAAAATAAAAGATAAGCGGTAACAGCATAAGTTTGTTCATTACTTAATGAACCTGGATTAGTCATCGGCATAGAGCGGCGTATCACATCAAACACCGTCGTCGCATAAGGCCAGTAGCTGCCTATCGTTTGTTCCGGATACTCACTATCTAAACTCATTTGTGCACCAGCAAGCTGATCTGCCGTTGCGCCCAAGCCGTTCTCACCATGACAAACCATGCACTGTTGCTGATAAAGGACTTCTCCTTCTTTAACAGTGCCCTCGCCTTCGGGTAGACCTTCACCATCAGGAAAGACACTGATATCCCACTGCGCTATTTCTTCAGGCGTGACATTACTTCCCAGTCCCGGGCCTTGAGGTGATTCAGCGAGTGCAGGACTAATCCCAGTCGCTATCAATGCTGATATCAGAAGTATCTTTTGCTGATTCATCTTTTTTATAAACATGTGATACAAAACCATCTGTGTCGACGTTCCATCGTGTGATTGCGTTGTAGTGAAAGAAGCCTTTTCGACCTCGCTCTTTAACTAAAGTATTTCGATCCGGTTGCACATAACCTGTTTCATCCACCGCGCGACTTAATAATACTGCTGGCGAACCATCCCAATGCCAGGGTAATCTAAATCGAGTCAAGGCACGGTCTAAAACGGGTTCTTGTAGTTCAGCTTCTGCCCATGTTTTACCGCCATCGGCAGACACATCAACCTGACTAATCTTGCCACGACCCGACCACGCTAGTCCGGTCAGTTGATATAAGCCGGGAGTTTTTAACAACATGTGTGCCGAGGGAGAAGTAATTAAAGATTTTGCCTCTATCAGAAAGGTAAACATTCTTGCCTTGCCGGAAGGTTGTAATTCAGTGTATTTCGACGTTTCATTGCGCGCCATGACTGGACGATTAGTGACTTTGAGTCGTCGTAACCATTTCACATTCAAAACGCCTTCCCAGCCGGGAACAATTAAACGCAAGGGATAGCCATTTTCCGGACGAATACGTTCACCGTTTTGGTACAGTGCAAGGAATGCATCATCCAGTGCTTTTTCTATTGGAATCGACATTTGCATGGCAAAGGCATCAGCACCTTCAGCTATAATCCATTTTGCTTTTTTTCTTAAACCGACTTCATCTAACAAAACAGAAAGCGGCACACCAGTCCATTCACTACCAGATACCATGCCATTGAAGTAGCCGGCTTCTGCCTGCGCCGGTTGTTTGTTCCAGCCAGCATTGCTGTTACCACCACATTCGATAAAGCAAATTTTAGACTGCATCGGATAACGCAATAAATCATCGATGCTAAAACTTAAATCCTTCTTTACCAGACCATGAATTAACAAACGATGTTTTTTGGGGTCAATTTGCGGCACGCCGTTATGGTGACGTTCGTAATGGAGACCGTTGGGGATAATACTGCCTTCCATTAAATGTAACGGTGTCCAGGAAACACCATTGCCAGCAACAAGTTCATTCGGCGAGGGATAGCGAACCACATTATCTTCAAAACTTGAGGGGGAGCCATAAATTGAAAAGGGCTTACCAGGCGTATGCATCCACGGCAGCTTATCCGGTTCAACCTTAGCAGGTGTTGCTGATTCAGATGCCGCTAGCGAGCTTGTTGAAGCAAGTGTGGTAATCGCACCAAACTGCAGACCTTTTTTTAAAAACAGGCGTCGATCAAGTAAGCCATTGCCAGCAACCTGATTTTCCTCGAGTTTCAGTTCCCTGCTGTCAGCCCCTGCCATTAACCTGCCTCGCTATTATTTTTGTTATTTCAACTTTTAGTAGTATAAATACTAAATTAGTTTCCGAATACTTCCTATATTTTTTAAATTTAAGCCAAATCGCTTTTATTCAACAGAAATACACCGTCACCACCGTTCTCAAAGTCCAGCCAAATGAAGGGAAGCTCTGGATACTGCTCAATCAATATCTCTTTACTATTGCCTACTTCAACTGCGAGAACACCGCCTTCATTTAGATAAGCCGAAGCTTGTTTTAAAATTTGTCCAACTAATTCCAGTCCATTGTCGTTCGCTTCCAGAGCATGACTTGGTTCATGTAGATATTCTTCCGGTAACAATTGCATTTCATCATTACCCACATAGGGTGGATTACTAATAATTAAATCATATTTTTTACCTTCAAGTTGTTCGAATAAATTTGATTTATAAAGTTGTACGCGATCATTAAAACCGTGTTTCTTTACGTTTATTTTCGCAACTTCAAGTGCATCATCGTCAATGTCAACGGCATTAATTTCAGCATGAGGAAATTCATAAGCACAGGCAATGGGAATACAAGCGCTGCCGGTTCCAATATCGAGAATCGAATTGACCTTATTAAAAGATAGCCAGGGCATAAATTGTGATGTTATTAATTCCGCAAACGGTGACCGCGGTATCAAGACCCGTTCATCAACATAAAATTCTCGCCCGGCAAACCAGGCCTGATTAACAAGATAGGCAACGGGAATGCGTTGCGTCATCCGTTTATCGATCAGACTTTCAATATGGCTAAGTAAATTTTGCTGTATGTCTTCGTCTAATTTCGCTTCACCACAATCAAATTCCAGTCCAGCGGCAGCCATTACCAGATAAAAAGCCTCATCAAGTGCATTGTCAGTACCATGACCGTAATGTAAGTCAGATGATGAAAATATTTTTTCAGTTTGTTGAACTAATTGTCGAGGAGTCATGCGACGTGAAACGTTAAAAGTGCACTTTTCACGCTCGACGTTTCACTCAAGCATTTCATAACCGGGAATATCTTCAAAATCAACATCATCAATTTGTTTTTTACCTAGATGCTTATTGGCATAATCAAGATAAATTTTTTCATGTATAAAAATATCAAATAGATCAGCATCAACATGATTATCCAGCTTCATCTGCCCTAGTATTTTTAATGATTGTGATAAGCTCATTGCTTTCTTGTAAGGCCTGTCACTGGCAGTGAGGGCTTCAAACACATCAGCAATTGCAATCATTCTCGCTTGTACTGACATTTGTTGTTTTGTTAATTTGTTTGGATAGCCAGTGCCATCCATTTTCTCGTGATGTCCGCCTGCAAATTCGGGCACGCGAGTCAGATGTTTAGGATAAGGTAAAGATTCAAGCATCTTTATCGTAACTGAAACATGATTATTAATAATTTCTCTTTCTCTAATTGAAAGTGTACCGCGACCTATTTCCAGATTTTCTACATCTTCTTCACCCAACAACTTAACTGTTTCACCTTCTGGATCGACGTATGTTCTATTAGCAATCTCTTCGATCCGTTTTATATCTTCATCTTCCAGTGATTCACCACCAACATTGTATTTACGTATATCTTCTCTTTCCTTTGTTAAGGCGATGAATTTATTTTGCAAGTCTGTATCAGACTCTAATTCCTGATCAATATCAGCCGAACCATTTCCGTTTACTAATCTAGATTTTAGTGCATCAATAACAGCATCACGCTTTAATACTTCAAATGACATATCTACCAAGTTGATACGATCAAAGATTGTTTCCAGTTTTGTTCCTTTATCAACAACATATTCTGGTGTCGTGATTTTTCCACAATCATGTAACCAGGCAGCAACATCAAGTTCATATATTTCATCTTCAGTCATACTGAAGTCTTTTAACGGACCTACATCAATTTTATTTACTGCCACTGCCAGCATATTGGTCAACACAGGAACACGGCGACAATGACCTGCTGTATATGGTGACTTTTCGTCAATCGCATCGGCTATCAGTTGAATAAATGAATCGAATAAATTTTTCTGTGCATCTATTAAGCCTTTATTGGTAATAGTCACTGCGGCTTGTGAAGCAAGTGATTCCACGACTTGTTGATCCAATGATGAAAAGGGAATGACCTTACCTGAATCCTGTTCAATGGCATTGATGAGTTGCAATACACCGATGATGTCATTTTCATGGTTGGTCATCGGTACTGTCAGAAATGAAGTTGAACGATAACCCATTTTGTTATCAAAACTACGCGTACCGGAAAAATCAAATTCTTTGCTGGCATAGGCGTCAGGAATGTTGACTGTTTCACCACGAACTACAGTACTAGCAGCAACCATATGATGGTTAGGTTTACCTTCGTCGTCGAACAAGGCCAGCGGATGAAAAGAAATTTCTTCGCCGCTGGTACCGCCTTTATGGATGTTCAGAGATTGATTATGCAGAATTTCAAACTTAAGGTGATCATCTTCAGTACAACTATATAAGGTGCCGCCATCGGCGTTGGTGATTTCCATCGCCTTGACCAGAATGAGTTCTAATAAACGAGCGTGATCTTTTTCTGCAGATAGCGCGATACCAATTTCGTTAAGTTCACGAAGTAAACTCGAAATATTTTTTTCAGAATATTCCATAACAAGCCAAAAAATGATTTGAACTCATTTTAGGGTATGCGCCATGAAGAGTGAAATGGAAAATGGGGCGATGTCGCCCCATAACGACTTAATGCATTCAGATTAGTCTGCTAGCGTGACTATCAACGCATTCAGTTTATTTACAAAAGTGGCAGGATCATCCAGTTGTCCACCCTCACTTAATAAGGCCTGTTCGAAAAGAATGTGAGACCAATCCGCAAATAAATCTTCATCCGCTTCATTATCTATCTTTTTAACAATCGGATGATCTGGATTAATCTCAAGAATGGGTTTGGAACCGGGAATACTTTGTCCAGAAGCCTGAAGTATCTGTTCCATATGTCGTCCCATATCATGCTCATCACTGACCAGACAAGCAGGTGAAGTTGTTAAACGTGATGTCGCGCGAACTTCTTTAACCTTTTCATCCAGAATCTTGTTAATGCGTTTTGCCAATTTGTCATAATCCTGGCTCTTTTTCTCATCTTCTTTCTTTTCATCTTCATCCTGAATATCACCAAGATCAAGTGCTCCCTTATTGACTGACTGTAATGGTTTACCGTCGAATTCATTTAGATGCGATGTTACCCACTCATCTATCGGATCCGAGAATAATAATACTTCAATATCTTTTTTCCTGAAGATTTCAAGGTGCGGACTATTCTTCGCCTTGGCATAGGTATCAGCTGTAACAAAATATATGGCTTTTTGTCCTTCTTGCATACGCTCAACGTAATCTTTCAAAGATACTTTTTGTTCTTCACTATCTTCATGTGAGCTGGCAAAACGGAATAGATTTGATAAATCCTCTTTATGATCCGGTGCATCAATTACACCTTCCTTTAACACCTTGCCAAAAATTTTCCAGAACTCAGCGTACTTATCCTGTTCCTTTTCAGACATTGTTTTTAACAAGCCAAGAATTTTTTTCGTACTACCTGAACGTATCGAATCGATCACTTTATTATGTTGCAAAATTTCACGTGACACATTGAGTGGCAAATCATCTGAATCGACAACGCCACGCACAAAACGTAACCATGATGGAATTAGCTGGTCCGCATCATCCATAATAAACACACGTTTTACATATAGCTTTACGCCATGACGTTGATCTCTGTCCCACAGATCGAATGGCGCTCTTGCAGGTATATATAAGAGAGAATTGTATTCGAGCTTACCTTCAACTTTGCTATGAATATGCGCCATCGGATCTTCAAAATCATGACCGACATGTTTATAAAATTCGTTATATTCTTCGGGTTTAATGTCTTTCTTGTTACGTGCCCATAAAGCCGTAGCACTGTTAACCGTATCTTCAACTACCTCAAATTTAGGCTCTTTCTTTTCATCTTCTTTTTTCTCAGCTTCTTTAGCTTCGCCTTCTTCTTCAGGCTCTTCAATCTGCACCTCTTTATCCATGACGATTGGCAAAGAAATATGATCAGAATATTTAGTGATAATCCCTTTTAATTTATAGTCGTTTAAAAATTCATCCATATCATCACGCAGATGCAATACCACTTTAGTACCGCGCTTGAGGCAATCCAGCGTTTCTACGTTGTAATCATTTTCACCTTCTGATGTCCAACGCACACCTTCCTCTGCAGCTAGTCCAGCGCGCCGTGTGGTGACTTCGACTTTCTTTGCGACAATAAAACAGGAATAAAAACCCACTCCAAATTGACCAATGAGTTGTGAATCTTTAGATTGATCACCAGTAAGTGCTTCAAAAAATTGGCTGGTGCCCGATTTAGCAATGGTACCGAGATGTTCGACAACATCATCTCGCGACATACCGATACCATTATCGATGACGGTAATCGTTTTTAAATCCTTATTAAATTCAACTCTTATTTTTAACTCAGAATCATCTTCATAAAGTCCATCGTCTTTTAGTGCTTCAAAACGTAATTTATCTGCTGCATCCGAGGCATTCGAGATTAACTCACGTAAAAATATCTCCTTATTACTATAAAGAGAATGGATCATGAGGTGCAGCAACTGCTTAACCTCGGTTTGAAACCCTAATGTTTCCTGTTTTGCTTCGACAGACATGTTTGTATTCCACCTCAAAATGATATGAATTTGTTGTCTGGCATATATTGGGATTAACTGATTTATTTCAAGTATTTATTGGGAAACCACTTAGAGTTGATATTTAGTTAATAATTTACCCGAACCGGACATTGCGTTTAGCCTGATTAGGAGCAATAATTAGACATTAAGTGCTTAATAGTTAGTAAATTTTCTGGAGAGAGAAATATGAAACGTTTTATGAAACAGTTAGGTCAAGGCATGACAGAATACATCATCATCGTTGCGCTAATCGCTATTGCAGCAATCGGTATCTATAGTGTCTTTGGCGACACCATTACCGACCAAATGGGTAACATGACGGCAGAGCTATCCGGTGGCACTGCAACTGCAGATACTTATACTGAGGGTGGTGCTGCAGAGACCCAAAGAGGTATGGCAACCTACGTAGACAGTGACACTGTACAATAATTAGCCTTAATTAAAGTATGAATGACATCTTCTGCCAGCCTTAGGCTGGCAGAAGCACCGTCTATAAGAATAATAAAAGCCAGCAATATTAAAGAATAAAGCCCATTCTCAGATAATTCTGGCAATTTAACGGAGTTAACATTGTCAGGATATAAGTCCATAAGTCATTCTTCACAACGCGGTCAGGCTGCGGTGATGGTGATGCTGTTTATGGCAATCTTGGTCGTCTCCGCCCTCACCCTGTTCAAGATGGGGAAACTCACCAGTAACAAAATGCAGTTGCAAAATGCTGCAGATGCCGCTGCCTATAGTATGTCTACGGTAGAAGCGCGAGACATGAATTTCACCGCTTATATCAATCGGGGCATCGTCGCTAATGAAGTCGCCATCGGCCAAAGCGTTGGCTTGGCATCCTGGGCATACCATTTCAATTCATTTGCCCAATATCTCGATCTTTACGACAAACTACTGTTCTCACCAATCACTTTAGGGACTTCAACCCCCATCGTTTCAGCAATTACTAGCGTCTGGAAAGCAGGTGGGGGAGTAGCAATTACGGCAATGAAGACCCTAGCCAATGGGATCACATCTGCACTACACATCATTAATCAAATTTACGGTTTTGCCTCAACCATATTGCATATCGTCAGTATTATTTCTTCTATTGGTGTACTGGATGACACGATCACACAAAATGGTCCGCCCGGTGCCAAACTCTCTGATTTCGGTATTATTTCACTTATTGCACATATTGCCACTTTAGGTCTACACCCCAGCCTACCCGGCGACCAATTTACAACGGTATATAGTGCTGGAGGCATCCCTGGTTATGGCGCAACAACGGTCGACGTCGCTGATTATGGTAGCACTGAAGACGCAAATGGAGATTATGATGGTGGCTATGGTTATGCCCGCCTGCAAGCCCTGATTAGAGATTCCCGTGATCCCTTCAGTATGTACCGCGGTCAGGATCCCTTCTGCTTGTTCTGCACTACTCAAGAGTTAGCAGATGGGCGTCCAGGTTGGGAACTGAAAGCGTTTCCTCCCATAGATATCGATGAAAGTGAAACGTTTGGCCCCTACGGTCCTTGTGCCGTCGGCTGTATTGAGGCCGGTTTTGAATTTGAGTTTTACCTTGATATATCTTTGGAACGCAGAGGTGGCACTGAAATGCGTTTTGTCTTACCCACGTCTGGTAATGTCAGTGCCGGAAACGTTAACTGGTCCGCCGCCGATACAACCGGTCTATTTCTTGATATTTATTTGCGATTTCGACTTTGGGTTGAGGGTTGCATACTTGGAGCATGTGAAGATCTACTCGACGTAGGTGGAGAACTAGACTTCGGTGATTCTTCGCTCAGTCTGACTGTGAGTTTTTGGGGCATTGATATACCTATCATTCCCTCTATTCCAGTCCCCACCGGTGTCCCTTTTGCTGCCGGATTTGCAGAGGTCGGTAAAACAGACAATAACTTGAATTCTGGGCATATGACGAACCCGGGTCCTGTCGAAAATGATCAATATGGAGAAGCCGCTAATAATCTGGCGGCCTGGTACGTAACGGTACCAGGAACAGGGCCTTATGGTATCCATCCATCTTCATTTGAACCACTGCAAACAACTGTCGGTAACCGAGTCAACAAAAGTTATAAAGGCCTGCCCTATTATGTTGATTCAAATTCGGGACATGAGTCCTTCATGGGAGTCGGAGCGCCGAATGTTATTATTGGATTGGTGCAAGACGAACCCGATTTTGATAGCACCACTCCTGCTAACAGCGAACCCACGGGTCGCTTCTCCCTTACCGAGGATCTCGCTGATGATGAGTTGGCTGTCTTATCAAAATCAGAACTTTACTTTGCCAGACCTACCGATAATCTGGCCTCCCATTTTCATCGTGGGGATGGTTATACAGAGACAGGAAATGCCTTCAACCCCTACTGGCAAGCGCGATTAATCGAGACGAGTTATGCTGACCGTATACTTGCTTTACTCATTCAACAAAAAGAAAATTTTATCAACCTCACAGGCTCATTTAATACTATTTTTGGCGATCTATTGAGTTATTTACCATTTTAAAATGATACTGATTAACAGAATATTCAAAAGTGAACGCGGTCAAGCTATGACTGAATTTTTGGTTTGTGCCTCATTCGCTCTTGTACCCCTCTTTCTTGGTGTCTCACTATTGGCAAAATATATCGATATTAAACATTCAGCTATTCAGGCCTCACGTTATCAAGCATGGGAGTACACTGTCTGGTATGACAGTAATTCAGAAATCATGTCGGGCTTCGAAGATGACAGTGGTACTGCTATTGTTACTCAACCATTCAAGTCTACAGTAGAGACTCAACAAGAGGCGCGGCAACGTTTTTTTACCAATCCCGGTAATGAAACAACGACCTTGCCGATTACCAGTACAGATTCAGTCACTGACTGGACCACTGCAAGTAGAAACCCACTCTGGACCGATCATGCAGGCAATATTTTATACTCCGGTGTTGATGGAGCAACTGCGAGTTTGCGAAGCTCAGAAGACACACCGACCGTACCCGTACTCGGCGACATCGTTCAAGTCATCAGTGATGGTATTGGTTTCATCTTCGAGATTTTCGGTGATCTAATGGGGCTTGTGGGCTCCAATGTCGGGTTTGATGCAATCAATAATGATGCTTATGCTGAGTCAACCATCTCAATGCAGGTGGCTGTGAATCCCACTTTCGTGACAAATTACAACAATATGAATGGGGTAGCCGGTACATCCAATGAACTAACTGGCGGCACACTGGATTTTAATAGTAGCGCCGCAGTGCTATCAAATGCCTGGAATGCAGGCGGTAAAGTTCATACCTATAATCAAGTGGGAGGTACGGCACCGATCACGATGTTAGCTTCTTTGTTTACTCTAATTCCAGGCATGACAGATATTTGGAATGCCGTAACCATCTTTGCGCCTGAACTACGCCTGTGTAATCCAGGAGGTATATATCCAGCAGATGACAAAGGCAGTTTGTGGCTCGGACATATTGATATTGACGCCACACACCCCGATCGACTGATTGACCCGAATACAGGAGACACCATTGGCGCTCATTCATGTAATGATGCCGGTATGTGTGATTTTGATGTGATTCGCACACTTGCTGAACGAGAGTGCTTGGCACCATGATGTTGACTAATCGAACATATAGACTTATGAACCAATCTCCATGGCTAACGTTTGCTCTGATCGTTATATGTTTGAATCCAACCATACTCAGCGCCGCGCCTGATTTTCCACCGCCGCCGCAAGCAAGCGTCGAATGGGTCGGACAAAATATGGAAATTAATGGCATTCCATCAGCTGTACGCGCATTTCATAGTAATAAGTCGATAGAAGACGTCGTGGAATTTTATCGTAAGGAATGGCGAAATCCGGTTGGCAAAGATATGCCTGGCTATTTGGAAAATATTGCAGCGGCTCCCTGGTATATTATCAGCCGCGCTGAAAAAGGTTATCTGCTTACGGTGCAGGTTCAAGTCAATGAGCGTACTGGTAAAGGATCCTGGGGCTATTTATCTCTGGGTCGTCTACCCGATATGGACGATTTTGATTTTGAACGGGGTAAAGGCATACCCAAAATGAGGGACAGCCAAGTACTCAATGAATCAACCAGTAAAGATCCCGGGAAAAAGGCAAAAACGTTACTTATTTCCAATAACCATACGATAGAAAATAATATTGCTTTCTACCGCAGCCACTATGAGGGCTTGGGCTGGACTAACGAAACAGATACGGATCTTGGCGGCGTAGGCAAAATGCACAGTTTAGTCTTTAAAAGTAAACGAAATAGAATTACTATGATATTCATAAAAGATAATAATGACACTCGGATCGTCATCAATTCTGTAACTAACTCTATTTTTTAAGATAATTGGGATTGACATGAAAACGAAACAGCACATAAAGCAGCGAGGCCAGGGTATGGTCGAATATGTTGTCGTTCTGGTGTTTGGTGTCATGGTAATGACTGTCGGCCCTGGCGGAGATGTATTACTGGATCTACTCGGGGTCATGAATGATAAGTATCAAGGTTATTCGTACGCCAGTTCCTTATCTACCCTACCCGATCATGACAATCTGGCAGATTACTTAATTGATGCAGATGTCATCAATCCAATTGACCCGTCAGCTCTAGTTACAGCATTAGAGGAATACACCAGTTTTCCTGACTTGGAAGTACCTGATTTAGACATGGGCAAAGATTATCTAGTCGATCAGATAACTGAAGAGGCAACCAGTTTTTTTTAAACATCAAACAAATACCAACTTAAAAAGTAAAACGGATTATGGCTAAAAAACAAGAAAAAAATTCTATGCCTTTACTGGCAGGTGCAATCGGGTTCGGTATTATCGCCGCTTTGCTAGCAATGTTTTATCTAAATACACGTGAAGCGCAGTTAAAAGCAAAATACGAACAAGACAAGGCCAGGCAAATCATGGTCGTTGTGGCAACTGGCGATTTACGCAAAGGACAAGAGATAACACAAAACCTTTTTAGTCAGCGTCCTGTCCCTACCAATTATGTACATGAAGATGCTATTTACCCAAGTGAATTTGACCGTTATTTGGGACGCTCGCTGACCACCAACCTAGGTAGAGGGAAACCCCTATTAAGAAGCTTTGTGGATGAAGATTTTCCTCGTGACTTCTCTGACATCATACCTCCAGGTAAACGCGCCATTACTATTACTGTTGATGATGTAAACTCTATTGGCGGCTTTCTACGTCCGGGTAATCGCATCGATGTTTTTGTCAATATTCCATTTGCAACATCGGGTATTAATCCCGCAATGATCATCGCTGCAAAAGAAGCCGGTCTGTTAGAACTACTACCACAAGAAGCGCAAGATATGATCCCGGCTGAACTTTTGGCAGCTACGGATACCTTAGAAGAACCTGAAGCACTATTAGCCGGTATTTCACCTACTGACGTTATTATACCTGTACTGCAAAATATCACTGTATTAGCTACCGGTCGAGACCCCTACCAAGAAACGCTGGATGCATTACGACAACCACAACGCCGTACTGAAACCCATTTTTCTCATATCACTATTGAAGTAACGCCAGACCAGGCGGCTCTGATTACCTTGGCTGAAGACAAAGGTGACATGTTGGCATTATTACGTAATCGGGATGATCAAAGTGCTTCTTCTTTTACTTCTGTTGCCCCTACTGATCTATTTGGCAATGCCTCGCGTATGGCTGCAGCAGAGAAAGATCGCGCTTCTCGCGCCGCTTGTGCTGTAGACATCGACATAAATGGTAATCTAATCGATGCAGATAAAAACAAACTCATCAATCGCAAGCAACTGACTGCTGCTGGTTATAATATCAATGACAATAAACAAGTCGTAGACAAAGATGGCAATGCCGTTAATGTAACTGACCTTTGTGTTTCCGCAGATGGTACTGTGTTGAACAAACAACAACTCGCCGCCGCCGGACTCACTGTCAATGAAAACGGACAACTGGTTGATAAAGACGGTAATGTCGTTAATGCAAATGATGTTGTTATTGCCGCTGATGGTAGTGTCATGACCAAAGAGCAATTGGCAGCAGCCGGACTCAGCGTCAATGAAAATGGTGAAATCGTCGATGCCAATGGCAAGGTTATTTCAACCAAAGATATCATCGTAAATGCAGATGGCACCGTATTAACGAAGGAGCAATTGGCAGCCGCAGGCTACAGTGTCAATGAGAATGGCGAGATTGTTGATAAAGATGGCAACGTCATTAATCCTGAAGATCTAAATATCGCCGCTGATGGCTCTGTCTTAAGTAAAGAACAATTAGCCGCAGCCGGACTGACGGTCAATGAGCATGGACAAATCGTGGATAAGGATGGAAACATCGTTGATCCGAATAACCTGGTCGTTGCAGCCGACGGCAGCATCATGACCAAAGAGCAACTCGCAGCAGCCGGTCTCAGCATTAACGAGAACGGTGAGATTGTTGATGCGAATGGCAATGTCATTGATAAAGATGATTTGATCACTTCTGCTAACGGCGAGATTCTCAGTAAGAAACAACTCGAAGCGTCTGGTATTAAGGTCGCATCGGGTGTCGATGAAAATGGCAACCTGGTTGACGCGAGCGGTAAGACACTCGCCAGTCGCGCACAATTAGAAGCAGCTGGTTACACCATTAATGAGAATGGAGATATTGTTGATAAGGATGGCAATATTGTCGACCCAAGCAATATCATGATTGGCGCTAATGGCAAGATTCTAAGTTCAGATGAGATTGCATTGATTGCCGAAAATCAGTCGATTACAGGTGAGTTAAAAACGCCTGAGAACTACGACCTTATCATCGGTGGTGCGAGTGAAGATGGCGTTGCTAAATCAACAACCGTATCTGTACCAAAAGATAAAGAAAGTGGAGAGAAAAAATAACTGTTAAGGCTTATGCGCATTAGACCATTGCTCTATCCCATCATTATTATGATGGGATGGAGTTATCTTACACTTGCAGCAGAAGAAGACAGTTATAAAGAATCATTAGTGGAGGATATGAGCTCTGATGATAAACAGACAATTAATACAGACACTATGTCAAAAAAATTGCCTGAAGGAATTATCAGTACCAGGGTTATAAAAAAACAAAAAGGACGTTCTATAAAAATGATAGTAGGTGGACAGTCGGAGGATGGGTTGGCGAAACAAGTCAACTTACCCGTCGAGGATTAGTTTGAAACAGAAAGAGAGCTAACTCATAGCTGTATTTAGCTCATAAATCAGTTTCTAAAATTAGAAAAAATATCAGTCATAGTTAATACGACTGTTTATAAAAATTAAAATATATTGTTTAAGGGAATCAGGAAATATACATCATGATTAAAAATATATTCGTGGCTAGTCTTTTGCTATTTACAACAAGTATTTGTATAGCGGGAGAACAAATAGAACTTTACGTTGGTGAGATAAAGATCCTCCGGCTCGGAGATATCGAACGTATCGCAATGGGTGATCCTGAAGTCGCCAGTAACTCATTGCTCAATAATGGCCAATTACTACTTATCGCAGAGTCCGCTGGCACCAGTAATTTACATATCTGGTTTAATAACGGCAATGAAGATGATTACACCGTTCATGTCATTGAACAATCTGGCAATCTCATTAAAAGAAAAGCTGAATTAGAAGGGATCTTCTCTGATATAGATGGACTTGCAATAGATATTGTTGGTGATCGAATTGTACTGTCAGGACTGGTTGCCTTTGGACATGAAGATTCAATCAACAGCATCAAAGAAACCTATGAAGAAGTCGTCATTAATATCAATTTTGCCGTAAATACTCTAGTCAGAAAGAAACTGGAAATCGAAGACATGCTTTCTGATGTTGATGGATTAAATGTACGCTTGGTCGGTGAACATATTGTCCTGACTGGAAACATTGATGAAGGATATAAAGACTCAATTGACACCGTGAAAAGCGTATTTGCAGAAGTCATGGATCTGACTCGCAGCGGTGACAGTATCAATATGGAAAGTCCAGATAATAAAATGGTGATCGTTCAAACCAAGATCACTGATTTTAATAAAAACTACCTTGAATCTTTGGGTGTTGAGTGGGATTCATCTGTTGCTGGTCCTGCAGCTGCGGTAGCTTCTAGCGCCGTAAGTAATGCAACATTTGCAGCTTCAGAATTGCCAAATACATCCTTTGCTGGTTTGGCGCCTGAGATAGGACGCAGTGCACTCGGATACTTTGGTATAGTCTCGGAAATCACATCTCGAATTAACTTTGCAGTTAGTTCAGGTAATGCATTGATTCTAGCTGAACCTCGCTTGTCAGCTCGTAGCGGTGGTGAAGCAAACTTTCATGCGGGTGGTGAGTTCCCTATAGAAACATCGAACACCAATGGCACGACAGTGACGTTTAAACAGTTTGGTATAAAACTTTCTGTACAACCTGTCGTAGATATTAATAACAATGTTCGAGCAAAAGTCTCGACCGAACTTAGTTCAATTGATAATTCCGTTGCTATTAATGGTATTCCGGGGCTACTTACAAGAACGTCTGATGCTGATGTTATTCTCAGATCAGGTGAAACGTTAGTCATGTCAGGTTTGCTCAATCAGGAGGCATCCAAAGATATCAGTGGACTTAAATTCCTTATGGATATACCCATACTCGGACAACTATTTCAATCCAAAAGCTTCCGAGATAAAAAGAGTGAATTGGTTATATTTGTTACACCTACCGTATTTGATGCACAGTCTGAACTTAATCAGAGAGACATTCAAAATACCAATAATCATATTGAAAAAATCATCAACGTAATTGATGAAAAATCTCTTGATATCGTTTATTAAAATTTCCAAGGAACACTTATGTTTGATGTTTTAGTTAATAACAGTAAAGGCGAACGAATTAAGAACTTTAGTTGCCCGGTTGCTGAATGCACTATCGGCAAGGCACGCGATAACTTCATACAATTACGTGGCTGGAAAGTAGCTCCCTATCATGCTGTCATCAGCCGTACATCTGAAGGCCTTTTTATAGAAGATAAAACCGGTCAAAGTCGCATCGAAGTTAATGATGAAGATGTTGATCATCATGGTCCAATCCGCTCCGCGGATAAAATCATTATTGCGGGTTACCATATACAGGCGGGTATCAGCGCTGATTCGGCAGAGGAAATCGATGATGACGATGACGATGCCTTTGAAGACATGAAGACCGTCATCGGTGTTCAGCAACATGAAGTCCTGGATGAATCAGAAGAACTCAGTAAAACAATAGTCAACCTGCAGCACAACGAAAAATTCAAATGGCGTAACCGAGTACACGAAGAATTACTCGCGGCAATGGATTTACGTCGCACTGATATCAGCAGTATGGATGAGGACGGTTTACGTAAACACGTAGAGGGTATGGTTAAAGAAATCATCGATGAGATGGGTTCCAAATTACCCGCTGATGTAGATAAGCAAAAACTTTTAGAGGATGTATTGAATGAGGCGGTTGGATTAGGACCGCTAGAACAATTGCTTGCTGATGATACTGTCACAGAAATCATGGTCAATAAATTTGATGAAATTTTTATTGAGCAATCTGGCAAGCTCACCTTATCTGATATCACATTTTCAAGTGATGATGCTGTCATGACGTCCATCGAGCGTATCGTTTCCCCTTTGGGAAGGCGCATCGACGAAAGCTCACCCCTGGTTGATGCCCGATTAAAAGATGGCTCACGTGTTAACGCCATCATTCCCCCACTGGCATTACGTGGCCCTTGTCTGACGATTCGAAAATTTGCCAAACAAAAGTTACAGGCTTCCGATTTGGTTAACTTTGGCGCATTAAATGACGGGATGGTACAGTTTCTGGAAACCGCTGTTAATAACCATATGAACATTCTTATTTCTGGCGGTACTGGCAGTGGTAAAACAACCTTATTGAATGTTTTGTCTAATTTTATTCCCCCTGGCGAACGTATCATTACCGTCGAAGATGCTGCAGAACTAAAATTAACACAACCCCACCTGGTCAGCCTTGAAGCACGGCCGGCAAACCTGGAAGGCAAAGGCGCCATTCCTATTCGTGACTTGGTGAAAAACTGTTTACGTATGCGACCTGATAGAATCGTTGTTGGTGAGTGTCGTGGTGGTGAAACACTGGATATGTTACAAGCTATGAATACCGGCCATGACGGTTCCTTAACAACGGCTCATGCGAATACACCCCGGGATATGATCGCCCGCTTAGAAGTCATGGTAATGATGTCAGGCCTGGATTTACCTGTATCAGCTATTCGGGAAATGGTCGCTTCTGCTATTCACATGATCGTTCAAATATCTCGCTACTCCGACGGTAGTCGTCGCCTTACCAATATCACTGAGATAACAGGCGTTGAATCTGGCATCGTATCAATGCAAGACATCTTTCGTTATCAACAAGAGGGATTTGATGAAAATGGTAAAGTAAAAGGGCATTTCGAAGCAACAGGCGCAATACCCCACTTTTATGAAGAAATGCGTCAACGTGGTTTACCCGTAGATATGTCAATATTTTCTTAAGAAAATGTTTGATGCCATAATCAATTTCACCGCCGGTACCAGTTATTATCTAACGCTGGCTGCCGTTTTTATTACGATGGCCTGTCTGTGGTTTGCGTTTTTAAGGAAAGCGCAAACATTTATGGATAATTACAAAGAGAATTTCACTCAGACGGCCAGTAGTAATATGTCTGATATGTTTTTATCTATTGATGCCAATCAGATGTTTATGATCAATATTGTTGCAATTATCGTTTTGCCCATCCTGACCTGGTTTATAACAGAAGACCTACCTGCAACCTTAGGCATGTTGGTCGTTATTATTTTGTTACCTTCTCTCTTTTATCGTTCTATGCGCAATAAACGCCTGAAACGCTTTGAACAGCAATTACCGGATGGCCTGGTTATGATTTCTGGTGCAATGCGTGCCGGTGCTAGTCTGACGATTGCTCTTGAAAGTTTGGTCAAAGAACAACCTGCGCCGCTTTCACAAGAATTTGAATTATTCCTCAAAGAACAACGGCTCGGGGTAGAGTTTGAAGATTCATTAAAAAAAATGGAAGAACGCATTCCTATTCAGGACTTTGGCATGCTCGTCACTGCCCTTCTGATTAACCGTGAAGTCGGTGGCAACCTTGCAGAAACTATGGAAACGCTGGGAGAAACCCTACGTCGAAAAGGCATGATGGAAGGTAAAATCCAGAGTCTAACTGCTCAAGGTAAACTTCAAGGTATTGTGATGACTGGGCTACCTGTCTTGCTTGGCGTATTACTTAATTTCATGGAACCAGAAGCCATGAGTAAGCTATGGACAACCACCATCGGTTATATCGTTCTGTCCATTATCATCATGATGGAGATACTTGGCTATTTTATGATTACCAAAATAACAAGTATCGATGTTTAATAGGATACGAAATAATGGATAGCATTTATTTTCAAGGTAGCATCATCTCTTATGCTCTTGCTACTATTCTGTTTACATTACTGATTGGCACTCTCTATGCCATGGTCAATCAGGATGACAGGGCATTTATGGATCCTTTATCCTGGAAATTAAAATTAATCTGGCCCTTTATCCAAATCATCGCTAATTTTTTCTGTGTCTATTTACCCTACGAGATACTTGAAAGCACGGAAACAAAAATTACTAATTCTGGTGTAGGATATCTTCTCAATGCAGAACAATTTATAGCCCTACGTATCATCTCAGCCATAATCGCACCTGGTATGGCACTGTTTATTATGATCTGCCTCAATAATTTTCAACCTATCTGGTTTATCTTTATGCCAATAGTTGGTTTTATGTTGCCGTTGATATGGTTATCTGACACCCGAAAGAAACGCAATACTGCTGTCATTCGCAGCCTACCAGTCTATCTCGATTTTATTACTATGTGTGTGGAAGGCGGCCTGAACTTACAAGGTGCATTAGGTCAAGCAATGGAAAAAGCACCTCCTGGGCCATTGCGTAATGAATTTGCAATTGTACTTCGCGATCTACGTTCAGGACTGTCACGTGCAGATGCTTTAAGACGTATGGCAGAACGACTTGATATCCCTGAAATCACCAGCTTTGTTAGCTCCATTATTCAGGCAGAAAAAATGGGGGCTTCGCTTGCAACTGTTTTAAGGGTTCAATCCGAACAACGCCGCGATGAACGTTTCCAACGTGCAGAAAAGCTGGCAATGGAAGCACCAATTAAACTGGTAGGTCCATTAATCATGTTTATCTTCCCGGTTACATTTATCGTTCTTGGTTTCCCTATCGTCATGAAGTTTATGGGTGAAGGAATGTTATGATCCATGGCTGCTTGACCAGAGCTAATGATGATCGAGTAATACAGAACGTTTCAAAAACTACTAATTTCATTGACAGAATGCGCGGCCTTTTAGGCTCAGCCCCGCTTAAACAAAACGAAGGTTTATTGATCGTGCCCTGTTCTTCAGTACATACCTTTGGCATGACTTATGCCATTGACCTGGTATTTCTCGATAAACAATTGACTATCATAAAAACTGTTAAGGCACTAAAGCCCTGGCGTATGGCGGCTTCAAGTGCCGCAAGTATGGTATTAGAATTGGCAACGGATAGCCTCGAGCGATTACAATTAACTAATGGACAACAACTGGAATGGCATGAAAATGCCTAGTTTAATATGAGAATACTAACAATAATCTTGATGTTTAATCTTGCAGCCTGCAATACGTCAAGCATAAAAGAAGAAAATATAGAAACTAGCAATAGCGCCAATATCGACTATTTTGAAATTCAAAAACAAGCTGACACGGCATATCTAAATGATGATCTGGTAGAGAGCGAAAAAGGTTACCAAATTCTGGTTAAAGAAAAACCTGCAATTGCGCAAAATTGGTTCAGACTGGCTAATATATTTGTTCGTACTAATCGTCCTTCGGCGGCGATTACTCTATACCGTGAAGCTGTAATTCGTAACCCAAAATATACCAAGGCCTGGTATAACTTAAGCATTGTCCAATTGAAGCAGACGGCTTACAGTCTAAATGAAATGATACAGTATGCTGATATAGATGACCCTTTGTATGACAAAGCGAAAGATTTGCTGGAAGGGATTAAAACTATTATTGAACAGAAATGAATAAACAAATTCGAGAAAATATTCTCTAGATAAGTATGCGTAAAATCTATTTAAAAAAGCTAAACAAATTTTCTAACGCACAGGCAATGGTCGAATTTCTTATTATCTTGCCGGTGATGTTACTTCTGATAATGGGCTTATTACAATTTGCTTTCATCTACCAAGCTAAAATCACGCTCAACTATGCGGCCTTTCAAACTGCTAGAACGGGTAGCATAAACAATGCCTCTCTTGATGACATGGAAATGGCTTTTGCCAGTAATATGGCGCCGCTCTACACCACCAGCTATTACAGTATAGATACAAGCAATGATTGCTCTAGTACTTTTTTAAATACTGATGCCGGCAGACAAGCTAGAGTAGGTACAACTCAAATAGTTGATATTAATACCCAAAACGTTCGCAATGCCAATATTGGTAATTTCAACTCAGACAGTGTGATATGTGCCAGACGTAAAGTGCAAGATGAAATTAGTAATGGTTTAGTCAATATTACCGTGGTTAACCCAAGTGTAAGTTCTTTTACAGATTTTGGCGTTGATATCGATGTCGATGGCTCAACTGAAACAGCCATTCCTAATGACAATTTAATGTATCGGGACGCAAGATTAGTTGGTGGTGGAGTCTCATCACAATCACTTCAAGATGCCAACCTGCTGAAAGTTCATGTTGGTTACTGTTTTGAATTAATTGTTCCTTTTGCTGATAGGATTATATGGTCATTACATGCATTGAGTGGTGGCGCTGACATTGAATCAAAACGAACCGGTGGAAACACAACAAATAATTCAGCGTACTTTGGTACACCGACCGCAGGGACCTTTGCTGCTACCTGTATAAATTATATTGAGCCTAATGGTGATCAACGATACAGTGTCGTTCTCAACGCTCAGGGAATAATGAGAATGCAGTCAGCTGCTATCGAATGCAAAATGCTTGACTCTGCTAATCCACTGTCCTGTTGAGTCAAAACATCACACCCCACTAGCGAATTCCTGGCTATTTTATTAGAATAGCTTTCCATGCCTGTAAAAACACAGCAGCCCCCACAACATACACCCGTAATGCAGCAGTATCTCGGTTTTAAAGCCGAGTACCCCGATATGTTGTTGTTTTTTCGTATGGGTGATTTTTATGAATTGTTCTACGAAGATGCAAAAAAGGCAGCGCGTTTATTAAACATTACCCTGACTAAACGTGGTAAATCAGGCGGTAATGCCATCCCGATGGCAGGTGTGCCCTACCATGCAGTTGATAATTACCTGGCTAAATTAATCAAACTCGGTGAATCCATTGTTATCTGTGAGCAAGTCGGTGATCCCGCTATCAGTAAAGGTCCAGTTGAGCGACAAATAGCTCGAATAATCACACCCGGAACTATAACTGAAGAGGTTTTACTGGAAGAACGAGTTTCAAACATTTTATTATCTATTTACGAAACAAAAAATCACATTGGTTTAGCTTCTGTTGAACTGAGCAGTGGTCAGGTCTCTCTTTTAGAAATTGAACATGGTGACTCTTTAGAAGATATTATTGAGCAATATCAACCTGCAGAAATATTAATTAGCGAATCATTTGATCAAAAAACACTAGGTAGCCAAAACAAAATTCTGACTAAACGTCCTGACTGGCACTTTAATCAAACGACGGCTGAATCAATTATTAAGCAACAGTATGAGGTTAACGATCTGAATGGTTTCGGTTGTCAGGATATGGATGCCTGCGTAGCAGCACTGGGATGTTTGATTCAATATCTTAATGATACGCAGAAAATAAGCTTACCTCATTTACAAACACCAAAGATAAATCTTGCCGATGATATTATTCAAATCGATGCTATTTCACGCCGTAATCTTGAACTTGAAACCGGACTAGTTGAAGGAAAATCACACTCTCTACTAAATGTTATCGATACAACTTCAACCGTTATGGGCGGACGTTTATTGCGTCGATGGTGTCAACAACCCATACGCAATCATGACAGCTTAAGGCTACGTCACGATGCCGTAGAAAAATTAATAAACAATCGATGTCATAGTGATTTCCATGAAAGCATGCGGGGTATTTGTGACATCGAACGCATTATGTCACGGGTCGCTTTAAAATCAGCAAGACCACGTGATCTGATACAACTTCGAGACAGCCTGAGTCTTTTGCCGGAAATTAAACAAGACCTGGCTAAAATTGACAGTCCCAGACTCGACAACCTGTCTCAAGATATTGACTTATTTCCTGAGTTACTTGAAACATTAAACAGTGCATTAGTAGATGAGCCACCGCTGATTATACGCGATGGTGGTGTTATCGCTGCGGGTTATGATTCTGAATTGGATGAATTAAGACAACTTAGTGATGATGCAGGCAAGTTTTTAACTGATCTGGAAGAGCAAGAAAAACAACGCACCGGAATTCAAGGTTTAAAGGTCGGCTATAATCGCGTCCACGGCTTCTACATAGAAATCAGTCGCCTCCATTCTGCTGATGTCCCCGACAATTATAATCGTCGCCAAACATTGAAAGCGAGCGAACGTTTCATTACGCCGGAATTAAAAGAATTTGAAAATAAGATCCTAAGTGCAAAGGACAAATCTTTAGCACGCGAAAAAATCCTATATGTTCAATTACTGGATATCATTGCTAACTATTTATCTAAACTGCAACTATGTGCTTCGGCACTTGCTGAATTTGATATTTACCTTTGCTTTGCAGAAATTGCTGAAACGTTAAATTTTACCGCGCCTGTCCTGACAAAGAATAAAGTAATTACTATCGAGGCGGGAAGACACCCTGTCGTTGAACAAATTCAGTCCGAACCTTTTATTGCAAATGACTTAACGTTGGATACTGATCACCAAATGCTGATTATTACTGGTCCGAATATGGGCGGTAAATCAACCTATATGCGTCAAACAGCGTTGATAGTACTGCTTGCTCATATTGGCAGTTATGTTCCGGCAAAAAAGGCTATCATCGGTCCCATTGATAGAATATTTACCCGTATCGGTGCTTCAGACGATCTAGCCAGCGGCCGTTCAACCTTCATGGTGGAGATGACTGAAACGGCAAACATCCTTAATAATGCAACAAACAACAGCCTGATTTTAATGGATGAAATAGGTCGCGGTACAAGTACCTACGATGGGCTGGCATTAGCCTGGGCCTGCGCTTCACATCTGGCAAAAGTAACCCGTGCATATACATTATTTGCTACTCACTATTTTGAATTAACGTCTTTACCAGAACACGAAAACAATGTTGTTAATGTACATATGGATGTTGTTGAACATGGCGATGAAATCGTTTTACTACATTCAGTAAAACCGGGTCCAGCAAATCAAAGCTATGGCATACAAGTGGCTTCGCTTGCCGGCATTCCAAAAACCATTATTACTGCTGCCAAAAATCGCTTAAATGAAATAGAACATCAAAGCCCAATAGAAAACACAGAAAAACCACAAGCTGATTTATTTAATGAAAATCCTTTGCTGGAAAAATTAAAAAACATTGACCCCGACTCAACCAATCCAAAACAAGCACTGGCAATATTATATGAACTACGTGCAATGCTGGATCAATGATGCCAAAGAATAATAGAATCCAGAAGACAGTATTCAGAAAAGAGGTTCATCAGGTTAAACCAATTTCACCTGCAACTGACTTCTGACTACTGACTTCTTATTTAATATGCTAAATCTATATCGACTAAAAGAACTTACTCTCTTTGATTTTCAACAATCATTGGCTAGTCTAAAAAGCCTGGCCTTTATTATCCCCTACTTTTTTTTCTGGTTATTTATTTTTGATCGCTTAAATGAAATACCTATTGAAAATTTATCAGGTGCAGAAAGTATATTTTTTGCGTCATGGTTATTACAAGATCAAGATCTGGTTATACAAATGTTAGTTGACCGTTCCGCCAGTTTGTCTATTTATCTGTTTCTATCATTAACAACCGCTCCTTTTTTTATTTTGCTGGCAGCAAACAATCAATCTTCCAGTGACGCATCGCGAGGCGCATTTCGATTTATTTTGACCCGTGCAACACGAATGGAATTATATTTATCTCGATTTATCTCCGTTACCCTTCTGATTGTATTGTGTCTCTTTCTTACCTCCCTATGGGCTTCGATTCTGGCATTGATAAATGAAGAAGAAGCAATTGAACTTGTAATAACTTATGGTCTGCAATCTTTTACTATTATATTTTTATACAGCCTGCCATTTATTGCTTTTATGTCGATGGTATCCGCATTTGCACGTTCTGCATTTGGATGTTTATCTCTGGGAATGATGCTGTATGTTTTTCTTATTGCTCTCAGCTTTTGGTTAAAAAATGATATTGAATACGCAAGCTACTTAATCCCGAGTGAATTCAAGTCCATGCTTTTAAACATCAATATGGAAAATATTATTACTTCATTTACAGCCCTTATTGCTTACTCAATATTCTATTTTAGTTTAGGTTTTTTCATATTCAATCGTAGGGATATGTAAATGAGTGTACATATTGAATGTGAAGCACTAAGCAAACGCTATCAGACAATTAAAGCGCTCGATGGATTTAACCTGCAATTCGATATAACGCAACCTACCGGAATTGTTGGTCCGAATGGTGCGGGGAAATCAACACTGTTCGCTATTCTATGTGGATTTATCAAGCCCACATCAGGCAAGGTTCTCGTCATGGGCGAGTCTCCAGAATCTTCTTCTGTAAAAGGGAAATTATCTTTATTACCTCAAGATACCTTAATGTTTAAAGGTATCGATGTATTCACACAATTAAAACATTACGCTCGCCTACAAGGTATCAGTAAGCAAAATTCTGTTAAAGAAGTGGAGAATGTTTTGTCACAAGTCAACGGAATGGCCTTTGCCAAGCAATTCCCTGAAACATTAAGCTTTGGTCAACGTAAACGCGTGATGCTGGCGCAATCCTTGATTGGTAATCCTGAAATAATATTGATGGATGAGCCGACATCCGGTCTTGATCCAGTTGCAGCAACAGAAGTACGAAATTTATTAAGGCAATTAGGTAGTGAATACAGTGTTGTTATCAGCTCGCATAATTTAGCCGAAATCGAAGATATCTGCAGTGACATTGTCATTATGAACAAAGGTAAATTAGTTACCCATAGCAGCCTGTCTGAACTAACCCGAACTAGCCAATGTTTTAGCCTCGGACTGGAAAAAGCCAGTGATGTGAATTTATCCGAAATACTAAAAGAAATTAGCGGTATCAATAAAATTGAAAATGACAAGAACGACATGAAATCCTGGCTAATCTATTATGACGATGATTCGGCAGAACAACTTCAAATCAAGATACTTTCTAAGCTTAGTGAAGAAAAAATTGCCGTATCAGAACTAAAAAAAGGCAAGGCGCTTGCTGACGAAATTTTAGAGGTCATTAAGAACAATAATTGATTAGGATTGCCTAACATAATTGCTCTAAAACAGGGCTTTTATGCCGGGCTATGAACGAGTATGATCGCGTTCTTTTCTACAATTATGAATATATAGGTAAAAACGATGCCATTTGTTGTAACCGAAAGCTGTATTAAATGTAAATACACCGATTGCGTTGAAGTTTGCCCGGTCGATTGCTTCCACGAAGGCCCAAATATGTTGGTCATTGACCCGGACGAATGTATAGATTGCACGCTATGCGAGCCTGAATGTCCGGTTGAAGCCATTATGGCGGATGAAGATGTGCCTGAAGATAATCAGAGCTTCATCGAATTAAATGCTGAATTATCAAGGGATTGGCCGGTTATTAACGAAATGAAACCGGCGCCTGAAGATGCAGATGAGTGGAAAGACAAGAGCGGTAAACTAGAGCACCTCGAACGCTAACACGATTATTCCAGGGGGCAGATTCCTTCTGCCCTCTTATTTTCTACCAAGTTACTCAAGATTTACCCATTTTCTCCCGATAACCTTTAAGACAGAGGCGCATGCTGGACTGAAACACAATCTCGCTAGTCTCTGGTTATTCCTGACTAACAAAGTGAAATTGATATGGCTAATACATTGTCACATTGGATAAAAGCCTTCAGCGATTGCGAAATACCTGTTTTGTATCAGAGCAAACACAGACTTTATGAACTACAAGAAAACGAACAAGACATTACGTTTAATGTCTTGACTGATATTGCTATGCAAGACCCGGGTTTTTCGATGTCACTATTACGCCATGCCGGCCGTGCCAGTAAAAAAGAAATCACCACTCTCTCTCATGCGATCTCTCTCATAAGTATACCCATTGTGACTAAGATGCTGACGGACTTACCACAGTTAGAAAAAGTGCTGGATAAGAAAATCGTAACAAAAATACTGCACATCTATGCTTATCAACATCAAATTGCCTGCATGGCGAAACAGTGGTCTATTTTGAGAAAGGAATCTGAAAACAATGAACTCTTTACCGCAGGTTTAAATCATAGCTTTTTAAGCTTCATGTTGTATCTGGTTGATTCTGAAAAGGCCAGACAAGTGGAAGAATTATATTTTTCAGAGAGTGAAAATTATATAAGTAAGGAAAAAGAATTGCTTGGTAACAGTCTGGATGAAATATCAGAGTCCCTGGCTAAAAACTGGAAACTACCTGAATTAATTTGTGAAAGCTATTCCGGCAAACACCATAATCCCAAAATAACCGGGATACTACTTACAACAGAACTGATGCATCAAATAGTTACTCATTCATCAATTCACTACCCTGAAGAGTTGATCGACCGTATCGCAGAATATATTCGTATTCCGGCAAACCAGACAGCGGGAGAAATAAATCGGGTTATTATTAATACCATTCGACATAGTCAACAGTATCTGCCTTATCAACCTCTATTACTGATGATGATGAGCTATCCGTCATCCATTAAAAAGGAGCCGAAAGAAATTGAAGCGCCCGAAAATACAATTTTTCCAGATTGCATGAAATTACTCCGTTCGAATAATCCAGCTAAATCAGCACGCGAACTTATAGAAATTTCGATAAAAGCCATGAAAGAAGGTATAGGATTCTCGCGTGTACTCTTTATGTCGTTTGATACAAATGAAAAATGCCTGAATGTAAAATTTCAATCACTGGATAATAATCTTCCAAATCTTAAACAATTAAAGATCTCGATTGAATTAAATAAACTTTTTCGTCAATTATTAAAAAAAGAACAAACACTCTGTATTAATTCAAAAAACCAGCATAAATTCATAGAAATGCTTCCCAGTGCATTACGACCAATGAAATCATCAGCAACTATCATTGTAAATTCATTTTACATAAACAATAGAGTAACCGGGTGTTTTTACGTCGACCATGGAGAATCTAACAAGAAATTAGCAACTAGCGAACTACAATCATTTAAATTAGTTTGCACCGAACTCAAGACAGCGATAGAGTCTACTCTAACAAAAAAGGATATCGTAAAAAAAGTAGCCTGATTCAATTATTTATGCCTAGAAAGGAACTATGTATAAAACACTATTATTTATTACCTTACTGCTTCTCCAAGTAAGTACTGCCTATTCTGAAGTTTATAAATGGATCGACGAAAATGGAAAGGTAATCTATGGCGATAAGCCGACAACGAACGATGCCGATAAAATAAAAATTAAAAACCCACCTAAGCAAGATAAGTATTATCAGGAGCGCTATGAAAGACAGCAAAAATTACTTAATGTAATACAGGAAGAACGAGACGAAAAAATTACGTCACAAAATGAAGAGAAGGAGAAAAAAGAGAAACAAGAAAAAGAGTGCTCTGACATGAAAAAGAAATTAAAAAAAATGAAAGACTCTACTCATTTATTCGAGGAAACGGACGATCCTAATAACCCTAAAATTTATACCGATAAAGAACGCAAAGCCGAAGAAGATAAACGCGAAAAATACATAAAAGAAAATTGTTAATAACTATCGACACGCGAGATCTTTTTTCTCTTCGTCTTCTTCATTTGAATCTGGATCAACAAAGATCACCGTCAGTTGATCCTGAAAATCATCCAGTACAACAATATCATCCGTAGCATTAACAGTTGTAGTGCCAGATGAAACTGTTGCTATCTCAATCTGATAAGAATTAGCAAGTGGTGTATTGGTAAACGTATGTGTAGTAGGCACAGTCACAGTCGTAAAGTCACCACTTACTGCGCCTGTAGATTGAATGATGTCGAATTGATCGCCGACATTACCGTTAAATCCACCAAACAACTGAATATCTAAGGTTCCTGCTAATGAAGCTGTGCCGCCGACAGATAATAAATCGTAATCCGTTCCAGCGACAGCTGTACCAGCGAGTTCAGCAAGGAAGGTTCCACCGGCACCTTGAATATAATTACCACCAATAATTAACGTACCTGGCGAACTACCCGCAGCGAGTGTGCCGCCCGAGTTATTAACACTACCATTAAGTGTACCTGTACCTGTTAATGTTCCACCAACCACGTTCAAGTTTGCAGTTGTGATATCTGACCCCGCACCTAATATAAAACTACCAGCAGACTGTGTCGCGGTACCTGATAGATTATTTAAAGATCCGCTAACATTAAATGTACCGGTATTAGTAAAGTTCGAAGCAATGGTACTACCGTTTACGGTTAACGAACCCTGATTAGTGACCGTAGCCGTACCCGCAGAGTTAACAGTAATACCCGTAAGTGTGTTTGTGCCATTTGCAGCAAGTATCAGGTCAATATCATTCAGTGTGACACCACTGGTTGGCATCCAGGTTGATGTTGTGATATCGCCACTACTACCACCTCCAAACGACCCGGCTGCATGAGTTAAGGAATTAGTAATAGCATTAATATTAAAAACCGCATCACCACCATTGATACCAGTATCGCCACTGATGGTGTAAGTTGAACCTGCAGCAAAAGTAGTCGTCCCACCGGTAAATGCGATATCACCTCCTCCACTGACATCAGAACCTGAATTGATATTATTAGTACCGCCAGTAAATTGAACCATATTGTTATTAATTAAATCGGCACTCAGACTACCGCTATTAAAAACAAGTGTACCGTTATTTGAAAGTTTCCCGGCACCACCCAAGGTACGACCACCGTTAACAGTTAACGTCGCTCCGGTATCAAGTGTTGCTCCAGCACCCGTACCAATCGCATTTAAATTTCCAGCCGTATAAAAATAGGTTCCGCCACCCGTTAGTAACGCACCGTCATCAAGATTATGTATGCCACCATCAAATACGAGCGCTGCAGTATTGTTGAACGTGCCAGTATGTGTGCCGCCACCTGTAAGGCGCAATGGCTTGGCAGCATCATTGGCATTAACCGTACCGTTATTGTTAAATGTACTTTCAAAATCAACCTGATCATTACTGGTATTTTTGTTCACAATACCATTATTGGTAAACGCTACTGCAACGCGTAAACGGTTATTAAAGGTTGAAAATCCCGACCCCGCTGTTACATTCAAGGTACCCGTATTCGTGATTGACCCGGAACCAGACAAGAGCTTCGTTGCCGGGTTACCGGAATGTGAAGGATTCCAACTACCCCCCGCCATTTGCACATCGCGATTGACGAACCAGGTTAAACCACCACCAAAACCAGAAACATTAAACCCACCATTCGCAAACAAGATACCTGTGCCGCCAATAGTCCCAGCATTATTTAATATGGTTGATCCTGATATGTTGAAGTTACCTGTGCCATCCAATGTACCACTTCCAATAGATAATGAGGACGAATTCAATGAAGCATCGAATGTTGTTGTACCGCCGGTTAGAAGAGTCTGACCAGTAATATTGTAAGTACCCGCATTAAACGTATTGGTACCACCAGAGAATTCAACATTGCCCGAACCATTAAAAACTGTACCTGTATTAAAGGTATGACCGCCAGCGAGATCGAGAAAACCACTACCACTAAATGTACCAGTATGCGTACCACCACCACTCAATAGAAGTTCTTTTGCAGAATCATTAGTATTGATAGTACCGTTATTATTAAATGTATTCTCAAAGTCAACGCGATCAGTACTGGTGTTTTTATTAACAATACCGTTATTTGTAAACGGTACTGCTACGCGTAAACGATTATTAAACGTTGAAAAACCGGAACCTGCCGTTGCATTTAAGGTCCCCGTATTAGTAATTGACCCTGTACCGGATAACAGTTTAGTTGCTGGGTTGCCTGCAGCACTTGGATTCCAGGTGCCTCCAGCTATTTGTACAGCTCGATTGATAACCCAGGTTAATGTACCGCCAAATCCAGCAACATTGAATCCACCATTCGCAAATAAGGTGTTGGTACCGTCTAAAGTTGATCCGCTATTCATCGTGGTTAAACCAGTGACATTCAATGTTGGATCAATATCAGTTGTGCCACTATTCAATGTTAATGAACCACCCAAAGTAATTGCACCTGATCCTTTAATAGTAAATGTACCAAAGCTGACTGGTGTATTCGGCGTTATCAGATTACCATCTATCGTCACACCCGATGTCGGTGTCCAGGTGTTGTTAACCGTTAAACTGCCGCTGCCACCTAAAATACCAGCAGTGTGAATCAACGTATTTGTTGAAGCTGTCGTATTAAAGTTATTCGAGCCATTATTGAGATTTGTTACCCCCGTTATATTATAGGTACCGGCAAAGGTGCGGGTGCCCGTGCCAAGGGACACCGTCCCTGCGCCGGTGATGCTCGAACCCGCCTGCAGGTCACGTGTCACGAAATTTGAAAACGTCAGGATTTCGCCGCTGGCTACGGTATAGCTTCCCGTGTCCGTTCCTGTTCCAAAGATTCCCAGATTGCCCTGAGTGACCGTCACCGTGCCTGTGTTGTTGAAGGTCGGAAAAATATCAGTATCGGCGCCACCCGTAAAATTCACCGTCACCGTACCGGCATTATCTATAGTTCCGCTCCCGACAATGTCTGCGGCAGAAGCCGTATTCTGCAAATTGAAGTTGCCGGTAGAGGTATTGGTCAACGTGTTGTTGATGGTAAAATCTTGACTCGAAGTAGTCGTCCAATCGATCGTGCCGTTGTTCGTCCAGTCACGATCCAAAGTGGTAGCGGCAGTTCCGTCCATCGTTGTTGTAACGCCAGAGTTCGTGGTCAGCGTTCCCGTGCCGCCAAACGTCCCACCACTCCACGACATCGCGGTTGTTACCGTTACATCCCCGGTTCCCTGTAACGTTCCTCCACTCATGGTCAAATCAGCGATGGTGTTATCTGCATTAAGGTTTAGGGTGCCAGATGCTATTCGTACGGAACCTGTTCCACTGAAGGTTCCAGATATTGTTTGCACATCGTTCTGGAACTCCAATATAGCTCCGCTGGCCACAACAAAGCTTCCAGAACTGATTCCGCTAGCTGAAGAGTCGGATGAACCAATCTGTAAAAAACCCGCATTCACATTTAACGTTCCCGTATTGTTAAAATTGCTATGAATATCCAATCGGTCGGTGGTGGATCCGCTGGAACTGTAATTAAGGATACCCGAGTTGTTAATTGTTCCCACCGTTCCCCCGGTTTGACTGACATTCGCACCTGAACCCGTAGTGATATTGAAAACCCCAGCGTTGTTAACCGTCGAAGCATTGATCACGCGCCAACTACTGTCGCCAGAGATCAGGGACCATGTGAGAGTGCCATTATTGGTCCAGCTGCTTCCGTCAAGAATCAAATTATTAGTGCTGGTATCCAGACTGGTTGTCACTCCCGTGGTTGTGTTGGTATCAACACTAGACCCCGTAGTGAGAAAAACGCCACTGGATGCAACACCCGATACCGTACTGGAACCGCTCCATGTGAAATCCGTTGCCGATGTTCCATCTCCCGTTACTATCACGTTACCCGTGCCATTTAATGTCCCGCTGCCCGTGAGAGAAAGTGTATTGGTACTGGTGGTGCCATTAAAACTGACGTTGTCTGTACCGTCTATGTTTAATGTTGTTGCATTAAGATTACTATTAATTGTGGATGAGGCCGCATTAAACGAAATTACACCCGCACCCGCGCTTTGTGCATCAATCAATCCACCATTAGTATCGATATCAGCGTTGATATTAATAACACCACCAATTGATGAATCGCTATCTGCGATTAATGTGAGATTAAGTGTTTGCCCACCTGGTGTGGTATCAACAATGGCACTATTAATATTAATATCGTTGTGGGCACTCAGGGTTAGTGTGTTGGTTGCTGGACCACCCGTATCATCCAGTTCTAATATAGTATTCAGGTTTATATTACCAAGCTCAGCACCACCTGCAGCGGTGGTGACACTGACACTGACACCACCACTCAATGCTGCCTCAATGAGATCAACACCAAGTTGTGCACCATCCGCTGTTGATACAAAAGGATCAACGGCATTGATATTTGTGTTACCACCACCTGCCACAATATCAATATTATTCGGATCGATAAGCCATTCACCACCCTGACCATTTGGTGCAGTTACATCAGGTGTTTTAGTTATCTGAAGATTTTCTTTTGCTGAGGTTTCAACAAAACCGCCATTACCTGATTCACTTCCACCTTTGGCTGAGATATCGCCGTGTATTTGTGCAGTTTCATCTGCCCAAACGATAACTTTACCACCATCACCACTTGTAATCGCATCCGCTGTTATTGTTGTATCTTCACCAACATAGGTTTGCTTGGCATTTTTAACTTCGTCATTTTTGCCTTGATAATCACCACCAATTAATACTTCACCACCACCAGTTTCACCGGATACATCAATACTGGCATCATCTAGTAAGGCAACTCGCTCACCGAGTAATTGGACACTACCTCCTTTACCCTCGGCTTTGGCTTCAATCGTACCTGCGCTCCAAACGGTACCCGTGTCGCTTTTTATTTTTATTTCGCCACCGCTTGACCCATTTGCAGTAATCGTTGCGTCGTTGGTGATTTCAATGTCGGCCTTAGCAAAAAGTTGTACGTTGCCGTTTGCATCAACACTGATACTGTTCGCATTAATGGAACCATTGTGTTTAATGGTGCCGGCAAACATCTTGGCTGCACCACCATTTGTGATCATCTCACCGAGATTAACCACTTCGTTTTCCGGTGCTTGTACATCAAATACAATGTGATCAGAATCCAAACTGGCAATGGTGACGCTCTCACCTGCCGCTAAAATAATTTCACCACCGTTAGTTTCGATGATGCCGCTGTTTTCTATATTCGGCGCAATTAAAAAGACATCACCATTAGCACCGGCTTTTATATAACCCTTGTTACTTATATCGGCTGCATTGTCTCCCTGAAACTTAAGATTTTGATTGATAAAATCTTCATCGGTCATGTCCAGGGTTGAGGCAATCAATCCTGCAGTATCAATCACTGAGTTCGGACCAAAGACGATGCCATTCGGATTGATCAAAAAGACACGGCCATTAGAAAGTAGTTGCCCGAGAATAGAGGAGGGGTTGCCACCAGTCACACGATTTAATACAGCGCTATTCGCACCTGACTGAATGAAGCGAGTAATTTCATTTTGTTGAATAGAAAACTGTTGCCAATTAATAATCGCACCATTGGTATTAGTAATCTCTAATGTATTTGGAGTAGGTGTAGCCATACTGACCTGACTTGGATCATAAGTTGCACCTGTCGGATTCGCATAAGCAGTTTGACCACAAGCTAAACCTAAAATTAATCCACAGAAAATAGCTTTATTTATCCGTTTCATATCTTCCGTACCTTTATTTGTGCACAGTTTGTGCATATACTTGGATGTATATGGAATATGAATGGGACAAGGACAAGGCAGTCCAAAATCTTCGCAAGCATGGTGTTGATTTTGCGGATGCTGTATTTGCTTTGGAAGATGACATGGCTTTGACGATAGAAGACCCTAACCATGCTGAACAGAGATTCAAAACTCTTGGTATAGGAGCAAAATTGAAACTTCTTTTGGTTATCCATGCAGAACTTGATGATTCTTGTATTCGTATTATATCGGCACGAAAAGCAACAAAACATGAAACGAAACAATATTATGAAAAAACAGACTATGAAAGATGATTTCAGTAAAGGTAAACGCGGACCTGTAGTTAAACCAGATCCGAATAAAGTACGCATAACTATTCGATTAGATTCAGACATCATTGATCACTTTAAAAAAATAGTTCATAAAGCCGGTGGTGGTAACTACCAGACCTTGATTAATGATGCGCTTAGAGAATCTATTTCGCAAAATAAACAACCTCTTGAAAAAACATTACGCAAAATAATTCGTGAAGAATTACATACGTCTGGTTAGCGAAAATATATTTTATCATTGCACAATGCACTCAAATTCATTTTGTTCGATAACACTGTCATCGAGTAACTCATAAAGCGTTTCAAACTCTTCATTGATCGTTTGTAAATACGGATCATTCGTTTGGAAGTTTCGTGGTCGTTCCAATTTAACAATGATACTGCCATCAGTTGAGACAAAGCCGCCTTCGCCCGGTCGCATCTCAATAATCTCGCCATCGCGTTCCATATAAACAATGCCTTCACGGGTATTGGCGTACAATCCTGATGGAACATCTTCGGCTTCGTCTCCAAACAGTTCGTCAAAGTTAACATCCACTTTATCTGGTCGCGGACTATCAAACACCGGTGGTGTATTTATAATTGTAGCGGGTGTATCAGTTAATCGAATTATGAATGATTGATTTTCCAATAATTCGAATTCACCAGCATCATTCTTTGCATAGATAGCTCCTAACCAGACTGAACCCGTTAGACCACAACTGCTGGCGCCACCGGTACATGCACCTAACCAGATCAAGTCATAGCCAGTTCCACGAATACCGATCGTTGCTGTTGCTGTTTTAACTTTATAGGCCTCTTTATTGTTTTTACCTATCAAACCAGTTAAGGCGCGCATACCACCTTTGATTAATTTATAAACGGCATCATTCTTATCCGATTCGGGCGAGATATAACGGTGTCTTTCTATTTTTAATTCTGTTTCCGCTTTTAAAGTCATTTTACTTTCATCGTTAAACGCGATGACAGCATAAGATTTTTTACCTGTTATTAATGTTTCGCCTTCATAAACAGATGAATTTAATTCAAGCTCTCGTTGTTCATTGTTTATATTGACGGCACTTACATTGCCTCTTAGGAATACGACTTTTGCAACAGTCGCGTCTTTCTTTTTATATTTTTTATCATCAATTGCACAATCGATTTCACATAGTCTTGCATCGAAATCTGTTCCGCGTATGCCAATGGTTGCTACAGCGGTATTCAATTTAAAGGCTTCTGGATTACGTTGACTAATTAGCCCGGAGATTGCTCTTAAGCCACCTTTGAATAATTGCATTACTGCACTTTCATCATTTTCTTTCATCGAATAATTTTCAAATGAAAACACCGTGTCGGGTCTAACTGATATTCGGCTATCATCCATCATTTTTATGACACTAAAACTTTTTGGTCCCGTTGTTATCACATCACCTTGAAAAATAGGTGCTTCTTTTCCTAGTACACGAACTTCACCAATTTGAGATTGAGCAGATACTGCGCCTCTTGCAAAAACAACTTCGCCAATTTCTTCCTGATTTACATTCGCTTTAACTATTGTTGGTAAACACACAAACAAAAATGCTAAATGTAAAAAAAATGATGTGTGTGTTTGCTGATTCATTTTATTTAAAACCGAAAGAAAATACTGGCATGTGTTTTTGTGCCACCAATATCTATTGTGCGGCCATCATTTAATTCATGTGCATAATCTAGCGAGAAACTCAGCTTGTCTTTCCAGCGCCAGCTTATTCCAGCGCCAATACTGGCTAATGTTTGACTGGCAACTTGACCCGCTGCAGGTGATATAACTTTAATATGGCCTATATCTGTGAATAGTCTTACTTGTGTATTGTTATTTAAGATTGGTCTTGAAAATTCGACTGTTGCCTGATCGCCTCTATCACCAGTAACAGCACGCTCTTCAAAACCTCGTACTGAATTTACACCACCAATACCAAATTGTTCACCACTGATTAAAGGCTCATTACTCCATTGTCCATTCCAGGAAAATTTTAATAACCAATTTTTAGATAATGCTCTGTTATAGGTAGCATTGTAACGAACAACATCCCAATCTTGTTGAGCACCTGCTCGAGAAGCAGCATAAGTTGTACTACTATTTAAATTACCGCCATTTAAATTACGAACATGGCTGATATTGAATCGGATTTGTGACTTTTCCATCTGGTATTCACCAAAATAAGAAAGCATCAATGGACGGCTTCTAACATCAATACCGATTGGTGCTCCTAGAAATGCCACATTGTTTTGAAAAAATTTATCATCAACGCCGACACTCATCCGATGACGATAATTTTTTCGATTGAGAAATGTATGCGTATAACTACCACCAAGAAATTTACCTGCACCACTCACATCAAAAACACTTTGTACTGTTCCGCTATCCACATCTGAACGAGAATAAAAGAAGTTAAACTCTCCGGAATATTTATAAACGGGTATCCGATAATTTAAACCCCATTGTTTTACATCAGAGGTATTGCCAGGTGAGGTGGTATAGCTTGCAGTAAGGCTGTCATCGAAACCTAATAGATTGTTATGTTGTCCTCCTGCAGAAAACCTTAAACGACCTGTCTTCGATGTGCCGATGTTGTTTAAAACACTAAATATTTGCCAGGGTCGTTGATCTTGTACATTCAGCACAGCATCGACACTTTCTGGTTTTTTACTTTGTTTCATTCTGATCGTGACGCTTTTAGATGGATGATTATTTGCAACGATTAATTGCCTTGCCAGTTGTCTGGTATCGGGAACCGTATCCGGAACTAAACCGGGGATTGAATGAATAATATTTTCATTTGAAAAAAAATGATTTCCTTCTATTTCAATATTGGCCAATTTAATTTGCGTGATTTTCAATTGAACAACTCCAGCTTGTAAAGTCTGCGGTGGTAGAACGACGCGATTAAATGAATAACCGGCATTCAAAATCGCAGCTTCAAGTTCAGCTGCCGCTTCTAATAACCCGTCAAGACCTTGATGCTCGCCTAGGAAGGAAGATAAGGTTTGATTAGTTTCTTCCTCTGAAATAGGGTTTTCACCTAAAATAGAAAATTCGGTCACAGAAAAACTGACCGTGGGAATCTCTTCAGCAGACAATAGAGGACTCATGGCAATAAAACCATATAGTGTGATTGCGCAACACATGAATCTACTGAGCCTGATGCAAGCCATTGTTTTACCGTTGTTTTTGTCGCCAATGATTTGACTTTTATTATTGAGAAAAACAATAACATGTTAAATATCATAAGCATACGAATTTTAGCCCTATATAACGCTGTTAACAAAAGGACCCCCAACCCCGTAACTTTATTTCGCAGTAATGTGTCTATTTTGTGGGGCTTAAGTATTAATTCCAATCACCAGTATTAGGTAGATTTACTGTTTCATATACTGAGAATTAGGTATATTCGTAGGCTAATTTAAATGGCAGGATAGTTTTCCATATGAATCTATCCACCATAAAAGAACAACCGGAAATAATGGAAAAAATAGCCACTGTCCTAATTGTTGAGGATGATTCGTCCACACGTGAACGTTTTTCTCGAGTTATCACTGGCCATCCACAACTGGAATTACTGGGTGATGCCGGTGACTATGCAACGGCATGTGCTCTCTTACACAAATTATCACCTGATATTTTACTTACTGATTTGGATTTACCTGATGGTGATGGAGTGGACTTGATTCACCAGATTAAAACAAATGATATGAATACTGAAGCGATGGTAATTTCGGTATTTGGTGATGAAAGACATGTTATTCGTGCTATTGAAGCAGGTGCAGGTGGCTATTTATTAAAAGATGGCGGCGCTGATCAAATTGCCAATGCCATCTTTCAATTAATGAATGGTGGTGCACCAATCAGTCCTGCAATTGCACAACATTTATTAAAACGGTTTCGAAGTAATGATGAACCTATTGTTGAAGAATCAGATGACCAAGCGACAGAAAAAATTACTAAACGAGAACAGGAAATTCTAAACTTTGTCAGTCATGGATATAATGCGCAGGAGATTGCTGATCAAAATGAAATCTCACGTCATACAGTCAATACGCATATTCGAAATATTTATCGCAAGCTAGCAGTCAAGACACGAGCTGAAGCTGTTATGAAGGGAGTGCAGCAAGGTATTATCAAATCCGACACATAAGGGCTTTTCACGAATGCTATTTTGCTCCCATAACTTTGTCGCCTAAAGCGCCTACTGTTGGTAATAATGTGCTCGAATACTCATTTATGTAATATAAACTCCGCTTCTCCGCGCATTCTTGCCTCGTATGAAAACAAAATATCTATCCATGCAAAGCTCTTATAAAAGATGAAGGTATTAAGAGAAACATATTCTGTTATTAGAAATACACCAAGATGGATATTCGTTTTTGGTGTGTTTTTTTTACTAATCGTCTTTTTCTCACCATCCTGGCTACCTGATCCTGATTCATCCTTTAAACTTGATAATGTTTATTTCATTACTGATAACGATCAGCCAACAAATAATAAAAAATTAATTCAACTACCTCATGATTGGCGAGGAGTTGATACTGCTATTGAATCTGGTTGGTATCAAATTCCAGTAACGATAGAAGAATCAATTGATCAACCATTAGCACTGTTTATTACGCATGTTCAACAGATTGCTGATGTCTGGGTTGATCAAACTCCTGTCAAAAGCAATTATCCAGAACATGTTGTAAGTGGTCGTATCTGGAGTAGACCATTATTTGTCAGTCTACCTGAAAGTAGTCTCAACTCTGGCGAGCATCTGATAGAAATATATTTACACAGCTCGCCATCTGCAAATGGTTTACTCGGTGATATTTATTTTGGTCCGACACAAGCTATGAAATCTGCCTGGGAGTGGCGCTATCATTATCGCTTTACCCTTGTTGCTATTATTACTTTTGGCATGCTGTTTTTAAGTTTATTCATGGGAGTACTCTGGATATTACGTAGACAAGATTCAATGTATGGGTGGTTTACCGCTTGCACCTTCTTTTGGACCTTACATAACATTCCTCATTTTATCGATCCACCGCATGGAATATCAGTAACACTGTGGGACGGTTTATATTTTACTTTGTTAGGATGGATGGTTATTGCGTTAATTATTTTTAACCATCGTTATGTTGGTAAAGTTTATCCAAAGCGAGAAAAAGCTTTAATGATTTATGGATTATTAGGTGCATTACCTTTATTTATCTTTTCACAAGAATGGGTTCATAAATATGCTTATTTGGTATGGGATCTTTCATTATTACCAATTGGAACTTATACGATGCTTTTCCTTTTATATGCACATGGTAAAAAACCGATAATTGAAATTAAATTATTACTAATTGCAGGAACCATCATTTTTACGTTTGGCTTAAATGATTTTTTAGTTATTTCAGGACTTATTGATCGAACCCGAGGTCTATTAATCCAATACAGTGGTCTACCCACAATGTTAGTTTTAATCTGGTTTTTATTGTCAAGATTCATAAATGTACTTAGAGAATCTGAATCACTAAACCTTCAACTTGAACAAAGAATTAAAAATAAGGAAATTGAACTAACGGAAAACTATGAACGCTTAAAAAAAATGGAACAGGAAAAACTACTGTCTGAAGAACGCGATAGAATTATGCAGGATGTGCATGATGGTGTTGGTGGTCAACTTGTGGCAATGTTAGCTGAGATTGATACTGGCCGTATTTCACAATCAGATATGCGCGATGCGTTAGCACAGAGCTTAACAGATTTACGACTTGTAATTGATTCATTAGATACAGCGAGCGAAGATCTACCAACGCTGCTTGGTATGTTACGTTCTCGCTTACAACCAAGATTAGATGGACATGGTATAAAACTTCACTGGCAAGTAAAACCTTTACCTATATTGGAAGATTTTGGCCCACGTAAAGCACTCCATTTAATGCGAATTTTGCAAGAAGCTATATCAAACGTATTAAAACATAGTCGTGCAAAAAATCTTTATGTTGCAACTAAATCAAATAATCATGAAGATGGTATTCATGAAATTTTAATACATATTCGTGATGATGGAAGTTGGTGCGATCAAAGTGACCGAACAAGCCGTGGACTTAAAAATATGAAAAAACGTGCGGAAGGCATTAATGCAAAACTGGATATTTCTAGTGATGAGCATGGAACACAGGTTGAAATTATTCTCTCTGGTTTTGAAAAGAAAAATGATTTGGAGACCAAAATATAGACTATAACTAATCGTTTTCCATTTCGTTGATGCGTATAATAAAACCATTCTTTTAATTTATATTGCATTCTAAATAAAAATAATAACTGGGAATATATGGGAACTTTCTGGAAAAAAGACTGGTTTGCAGGGTTATTTATAACCCTTGTTTTCTTATTCCTTGCCAACAGTCAATTCATTGAAAAACTGGAATTTGCAAATTATGACTTTGCAATGAACCTGCTTGCTCGTGAGTCACAACAAAATATCGCCGTCATTGCTATTGATGATAAAAGCATAGAGAACCTGGGACGTTGGCCCTGGCCACGTTCTCTTCAAGCAGAGATGATTGAAAAGCTCGCGCAAGGTGGCGTAAGTGTCATTGGTAACAGTATTCTTTTATCAGAACCTCAGACCCATCTGGGTGATAAATACTTTAACGACGCAATTAATAATCTTGAGTCTAAATCTGATCCCGAATTGAGTGAGGCTATAAATATATTGAAACAAGGCCAATCCGAACTGGATTCAGACGGCAAGCTTGCCAACGCCATGCAACACGCTGGCAACGTAGTTATGGGTATGCAGTTTCAACTAGGGACGCCACTTGGCAAACCCGATGAACCTTTGCCTGAATATGTTTCTCGTAATGCTATGGGATTTAATGCAGACATAGACAGTGGTGTCTATATTTATCCAACCATCAGTGCTACACCACCAATCAATATTCTTGGCGAAACAACACATGCCATAGGCCATCTGAATATGTGGCTGGATAATGATGGCGGTATTCGTTCAGATCTGTTGGCCGTCGATCACTACGGACAAATTATACCTTCACTTGCGGCAATGATTGCTGCCGCTAGTCTGAACCTTAGCAGTCAGGATCTAAAAATTTCAGAAAACAAACAATTTAATCTCGGTAACCTTTCGATCACTTTAGATGATATTGGTCGCATTTATCCTTTCTTCTATCAGGATGCACAAGGTAACTCTTCTTTTTCTATGGATTCATTTTACGATGTTTATTCCGGCGTTATAGATGCAAGCATTTACAAAGACAAGATTGTATTAATCGGCGCAAGTGCTTTTGGTGTTGGCACTTCGGTTGTTACACCGATTGCTGAAGCTATGCCACCGGTATTAGTTTTAGCAAATATTGTTGCCAGTATTTTGAATCAGGACTTTATTGAAATACCCGGCTGGGCCTGGCCAGTTGAAATTTCTGTTTTTATCCTGATTGCACTCTACCTGATGTTATTACTACCACGCCTATCTGCAAACTTAGCTGCAACGATCAGTTTTGTTTGTTTTGTTTTGTTAATCGGTAGTAGTCAGTTTTTGTTGTATTCCGGTCTCTGGTTACAGTTTATGTTACCGACGACATTACTTATTGCCGGCTACATACTGCTGATATCCAAACGTTACCTGGTAACAGAAAAAGGCAAGATTCAATCAGATCAAGCATCGGCTGATAGTAATCGAACATTGGGCTTGTCTTACCAGCAACAAGGGCAATTGGATATGGCGTTGGATAAGTTTCGCCAATGTCCACTCGACGACTCTATTATGGAACCACTTTATAACCTGGCACTCGACTTCGAACGCAAACGTCAATTTAATAAAGCATCTTCTATCTATGAATACATGACTAAACACGATGCTAAATTTAAGGACGTAGCTGATCGAATAAAACGCAGTAATGCTATGCAGGATACCGTTATGTTTGGTGCTTCCGGTGGAACAGCGGGTGTCAGTATTCTAGAAGATGGCTCTGTAGAAAAACCCATGCTAGGCCGTTTTCAGATTGAAAAAGAATTAGGTAAAGGTGCGATGGGCATTGTTTATCAGGGCAAGGATCCAAAAATCAATCGCGTCGTTGCAATAAAAACAATGGCCTTGTCACAAGAATTTGAAGGAGATGAGCTAAATGAGGCCAAGGAACGTTTTTTTCGCGAAGCCGAAACTGCCGGACGCTTAACCCACCCTAATATTGTCACCATTTTTGATGTCGGTGATGAACATGATCTGGCCTACATCGCCATGGAATTTCTCGATGGACATGATCTCATGCGTTATACGAAACAGGGTAAACTGCTTCCGATTAAAACCGTTATTCAACTGGTTATTCTTTCAGCCGAAGCATTAAGTTATGCGCACCAACAAAAAGTCGTACATCGTGATATTAAACCTGCCAATATTATGTTAATTCCCAAAGAATCGACGGTTAAGCTAACTGATTTTGGTATAGCGCGAATTACAGATTCAAGTAAAACAAAAACAGGGATGGTGTTAGGCACACCTTCTTATATGTCACCAGAACAGCTCGTGGGAAAACATATTGATGGCCGCTCAGATATATTCTCGCTTGGCGTCATGTTATTTCAATTATTAACCGGAGAATTGCCATTTAAAGGTGATTCAATGGCCTCATTAATGTTTTGCATTGCAAATGAACCACATCCTGAAATAATAGCCTTACGCAAAGAGTTAATGCCAATTTCATCAGAGATAAGTACGATGATAAATAAGGTGCTAGAAAAAACACCTGAAGATCGTTATCAAACAGGTGCGGAATTAGTAAAAGATTTACGTAATTGCTTGAAAATTATACAAAAAAATAAATAATGGATCTCTCAGCTAAACTTGAAATCGTAAATCAGTCTGATGTTGGTCGGAAGCGGCCACACAATGAAGACAGCACGATTACTGATGGGAGACAGGGCTTGGTCATTCTAGCGGACGGAATGGGTGGCTACAAAGCTGGAGAAGTCGCCAGTGCACTTGCTGTTACCAATATTTTGTATGGCATCACTAATGGACTAAATAAAGCAAAAAAAGGACAAATTGATGAAGCTACTGGTTTCTGCAATGAGTCTCTGGTCGTTCGTGAGATGGTAGTTCAAGCAAATTCAGTCATTTACAATACCGCCAAGGCCGATCCACAATGTCAGGGCATGGGTACAACCATTGTTGTTGGACTCTTTCATGACAATATCTTGTCCATTGCCCATGTCGGCGATTCACGCTTATATCGCTTAAGAAACAATGAGTTACAACAAGTCACCAAGGATCACTCTTTAATTCAGGAGCTTATAGACCGGGGTTTATATACACCGGAAGAAGCACATGCCAACACACCTAAAAATCTGGTGACACGAGCCATGGGAATAGATGCAAATGTTGATGTCGATTTGGTCGAAGAAAGCGTTTTACCAGACGATATTTACCTTCTCTGCTCGGATGGATTGAATGATATGGTAAAAGATGAAGAAATTCACTTAACCCTAAGTAAATATAGTGCTAATCTTGCACAAACCGCAGATAAATTAGTGGAATTTGCGAACAAAAGAGGGGGCAAGGATAACATCTCGATCATTTTGGTGCGTATCCGGGAAGATTTTTCTTCACCCAAAGGTTTTTTACAAAAAATTAAAAAACGTTTTAATAAATAAGAAATACGGGGATAGCAATTAGCTATGGCTAAGTTAGTTCTAAGCATGAATGGTGTTGTTCAAGGTGAATATGAACTCACTCAAGAGCGATTGACCATTGGGCGTAAACCTGACAATGACATTCCAATCGATAACCTGGCGGTTAGTGGTAAACACGCGCTGGTTATAACAATACTCGACGATTCTTTCCTGGAAGATCTTGGTAGCACGAACGGCAGCTACGTAAACGGTAAGCTTGTTAAAAAACATGCACTTAAAGATGGTGACGTGATTGCTATTGGTAAGCATGAACTGAAATACGTCAATGAACACGCAACTGCGGATGATGATGATTTTGAAAAAACCATGATCATCAAGCCTGGTTCAGCTAGTGCTGCCGTTGCTGCGGCACAAGCTGCTGATAAAGCGGTTGAATCTGCGGCGCCTGCTACTGCTGCACCTGCCGGAGGTGGAATGCCTCTCGGTCGTTTAACGGTCTTAAATGGACCAATAGCAGGCAAAGAATTGGAATTAACCAAGGCATTAATCACCTTAGGTAAACCAGGAACTCAGGTTGCGGTTATTTCTCGTCGACCCCAAGGTTATTTTCTCACACATATTGAAGGCAGCAGTTTTCCTGTTGTAAATGGTGAAGAAATAGGTGCAAAAGCGTATCAATTAAAGGGCAGTGATCTGATTGAGCTAGCGGGTATCAAGATGGAGTTTACTGCAGCCTAGGATAGTTTTTAGGGAATTGAGTATAAACAGAGCAGTACCTAAATCCTGCCCCCTGGATTCAGTCCCCTATTTCGTAGTGTGAGTAAACACACCGTCCCACTTTTCTGGCGGAGGCGTATTGATATAATTCTCTATTCGCTCAAGATAGATATCATAGATTTTTCTTTCTGAATAAGATTCCTTCAAAAGATTAAACTTACTTTTAGCCCTGCCCCAATCCTGACTATAATAAAAATTAAGCGCTTTATCGTATTCATCTATTTCAATTTCTTCATCAGGGGAAATTTCATCTATTAGTGCTACTGGTTCATAAATCGTTACAGGCTCGTTTTTTCCTTTTACCTTAACTCGATCAAGTTTCATATAAATATATTCAGGCACGGCGTCTTTTGTCGACTCACTAACAATAATATCAACACCGTAATTTTTAGTTAGTCCTTCCAGTCTTGAACCCAAATTAACAGTATCACCTAGTACGGTATAGGCCATACGAAATTCCGATCCCATATTGCCGACACTCATTTCACCGGTATTAATACCCACGCCGATATTAATTTCCGGCCAGCCACGTTCCTTGAATTCATGCTTCAGTGCCTGTAATCGCTCGATCATATCGTAACCAGCTTGCAATGCATGTCGAGCATGGTTCTCATCTTCTAGTGGCGCACCCCAAAATGCCATAATGGCATCACCCATGTATTTATCTATCGTGCCTCGGCTGTGATGAATAACACCTGTCAGTGGTGTCAAAATCGCATTCATTAAATTTGATAATTCAGCCGGTTCAAGACCCTCTGATATTGTGGTAAAGCCCCTCACATCAGAAAAGAGCACCGTCATATTTCTGTTTTCTGCATCCATCGAACAGGCCGCTGGATTGTCACTCATTTCGTCAACCAATTCCGACGGAATATATTGACCAAATAGTCCTGAAATCTCACGTTTACCTCGTCGTTCAATAAAAAAGCCAAACGTCATATTAAATAGATACAAAGTAAGCAACATCAACAATAAGGGTGCGATCGGTAGTACCAGGTTTGCAGTTTCCCAAATATAAAAATTAAAACCGATTAATATTGCCAAAAATATTCCAAAAACAAAGTTCGCCATTAACGGACTAATACAAGGAATTATGAAAGAAAGAATGAGACCAACAAATAATATTTGAATGAATTCCACGGCAAGTATAAATTTTGGTTTTAATTTAATACTCTCATCAATAATTCCGGCTAGCATATTGGCGTGAACCTCAACACCGGGATAAATTTCACCCACGGGGGTAGTCCGCATATCGAATAAAGCAGGCGCAGATGTACCAACCAATATAATACGACCCTGTAATTCGGATTTTTCTATTTTTCCATTTATTACATCTACTGCGGAGATATATTTAAAGCTTCCCTGTCGTCCACGATAGGGAACCAGTGCCTGGATATGTTCATCAACAGGGATGTTCAAATCACCTATTTGCAGTGATTCAAGTTCAAAATAATCTGAGCCCGTTTCACTCGAACCTGCAAAAACAGGAATGATGACATCAACATCTAGTAATAAACGAGCCATAGAAAGAGAAAGTGACTCATAATAATCACCATTATATTCATACAGCATAGGTATTCTTCTAACTACGCCATCAGTATCGATCGATGGATTAAAATGTCCTGCAGCCGTGCTACCCGATTGAAATCGAGGAAGATTTGATCCATAGCCTGTTGCACTTCTTGCGTCGATATTAATGTCATTCAATTCTTCAGATGAATATACAGGCTCTGGTAATTTACCACTTATCAGTTTTCCTTCTTCACCTATTGCACGATTAAAATAATATCCAAGAACAACTTTTCTGTTCAACAAACTATTAAGAAACAATTGATCGTAATCCAGTACATCTTTTAATTCTGTAACACGTTGTATAAATTCTTTTTGATCATTTAGTTCATTGTCAACCAGCTTATTTAAGATATGTAATCCAGAACTTTTATCTTCTTCGGCAAAAACAATATCAAAACCAACCAAGTCAACTTCATATACATCGAACAATTGGTTCGTTAAGTTAGCCATCGTATCTCTGCCCCATGGCCAACGACCTATTTTTGCAAGACTCTTTTCATCGATGTCGATAATAACAATACGTTCATCAACCGTGTTAGACATCGTTAAAGCAATACGATAGTCATAAGCAATATTTTCCATTATAGAAAGATAATTTTTCCCTTCGCCAGAAGAATCATCGTAAGATCCTACGAAGGAAAGAAATATAATGGTAATTAATAAATTAAGTAGTATTCGTAAATACTGTTTCTTAATTAATTTTAGAATGGCATTCATTTATAAGCTTACTGTTTTTACGTTAATTAATTGAGCATTTGGCTCATTTTAGTAAGTTCATTTTTAGATAGGTTTGAGTATAGAAATGAAGTTTAGATATCCTCTTTTTCATAGTCTTCAAATGAATCAAATATAGGAAAAACTTTATCAAGCCTTGCCAGTTTCAGGACGCTCATTGCAGCATCACTGACACCCACTAAACCAAATCTCAATGATTGTTTTTTAGCGGTTTGATAACCTTCGACCAAACTGGCAATACCGGAACTATCGATATATGTGACCATCCCGAGATCAATTAACAGACTTTTATTTTCTTCCAGTACAGCGAGAATACTTTTGCGAGCATCAGGCGAACATGACAAATCAACATCACCTTCCAATCCAATAAGCGTATATTTTTCTTTTTCTTCTGAGCTGATATTCATGCTTGATACTCGTTTTTGTTAACTTATTTTTTTTATCATCTCGAGATAATTCCCCTTGCCTTCCTCAAGATGCCCCATATCACATTCATCCATAATTTCATTGATAAAATGTGTTCCCAGTCCTCCCGGACGTATATCTTCAAGATCACGTGGTTTAACTGAATCCAGATCAATAGGCTTAGCGTAATCCACTAACCTGAAATGAAGCTTCCCATTATTATTGAGCATTTCAAGCACGATTTCACCCAGTTCATCACCCTGATAGGCATGTTGGATAACATTCATGCAGGCTTCATTCACAGCAAGCACCAGTCTATCCGATAGTTCGGAACAACAACCCACTACTTCAGCCGTTCTTTTAACTAAAGCACGAATCAGACATAAACGCTCTGCTTTGGCCGGAAATCGAACTTCAAATAAGGTTTCAATACTCATTTCAGACAGCACTCTATCACCATTAAAGTAATGTCATCTCGTTGGTCAACGCTTGGATGAATAATTTTTGCAACTATATCTTCCAGTCGCTTTGATGCAGTTAGTCTCGAGTTATCTTCAATCAGCTCAATCAAACCACCGACATCTAATAGTTTTTGATCTTCATCCATGCTCTCAGTCACGCCATCAGTGAATAAATAAACTGAGCCCCCCTCAAGACGAATTGTTGAAACAGGAAACTCTGTTCCAGCAATAATTCCAAGTGGCGGTGCGCTCGCTTCTAATTCTTCGAACTCACCCGAAATATGATGGAATAATGGTGGTTGATGACCTGCATTTGAAAACTGAATGGTACAATTACTGGTATCAATGAATCCGGATACAATAGTAACAAACATGCCATGCGAAACAGTTTCACAAATTTCATCATTAACCCTGGCCAGTAATTCACCTGGATCATCAATGTTCTTGGCCAGGTGATGCAATAAGCTACTCGCTTTTGCCATTAACATGGCAGCATTCATACCTTTGCCGGAAACATCTGCCAGATTGAAATAAATTAAACCATCGTCTCGTTTAAAAAAATCATAAAAATCTCCAGAGACTTCCAGTGCCGGAACATTCATACCTTTAACAGGAAAATTCGTTGCTTTAGACTCATCAGGTAAAAGATCAAGCTGGATTTCTCTTGCCAATTCAAGTTCTTTACGCATACGTTCCTGTTCAACCAGTGCATCTGCCATGCGTGCATTATGGATCGCCAAGGCAGCATACGAAGCTAATGTCGACGAAAGTTGTCTGTCCTGTTCGTCAAATAAATCATCATTTTTTTTATTTAATAGTTCCAGTGCACCGATACATTCATTATTAACAATCAACGGCGAACAAAGGATAGAACGCGTTTGAAAACCAGTGCCCAGATCGACTGTCTTGGTAAAATTTTTATCGTTAAGAACATCACGAATCATCTGACAAGAACCCACCTCTACAGTTTTCCCGACGATACCTTGTCCCGCTGATAACCTTAGACCCGTAATATCAACTGGCCCGGCGCATTCAGCACACACAAGTTCACTCGCATTATTTTCTAATAAAAATATCGAAGCTGCTTCAGCATTCATGTATTCCATAATTTTTTCTATGGAATTTTTTAATGTCTTGGAAATATCGAGGCTGCTCGAAAACCCTCGCGCAATGTCTACTAAAAGTTGCAGTTGCTCTTCAAGCGAATGAGATTCGTGTTTTCTAAACAGATCATATACGTTACGAGTTTCCATCAGGAAATCCTTTTCAAACATTCCAGATAATTATTTTCATCAGGAAGTGCGTTATTACGCTGCGCTTCCCACAGACTTTGACCCAGACATTCCATCATTTTATGTTCGGCATCATGAATAGAAATTGATTTAGTCATCAATTGATTAAACACATTATTAATCCCGGCTGGTCTGTCAGAACTGACTTGTTCTTTTAGTGCGATATGCATCCCCATATGTAAAAAAGGATTTGTTTTATTTTGCTCAGGTTTAAAGTCACTATTAGAAGAAGTTTCTTTATCATCCAGATAATGATGATATTCAGGATGCTCCAATATCACGTCCGATATTATTGCCTCGATGGGCTCTAAAGGAAGTTTATTCTTGTGCTTACCCCACACCTGAAAGAAGTAATCACGAGCTTCATTTCGATCCTGCACAAACATAATTTCAGCCAATTAGTTATTACCAATATTTTACGCTTTATTATCAATGTTTTATACCCATGATAGTTAGAAATGCGTGTTCATAGCTATCATGGGGATATATGCTTTCTCCTATCTTTCCACTCACATTCATCAAAGATCAGACAAGTATTACATTTTGGATTTCTAGCAATACAAGTATATCGGCCATGTAAAATTAGCCAATGATGTGCATCTTTTTTAAATTCATCCGGGACAAACTTTAATAATTTCTTCTCAACTTCAACCACATTTTTACCCGGTGCTATTCCTGTACGGTTTGAGACGCGAAAAATATGTGTATCAACAGCGATCGTAGGTTCGCCAAAAGCCGTATTCAAAATTACATTTGCGGTTTTTCTACCTACACCTGCTAAATTTTCCAATGCTTCACGATCCTGAGGAACCTTGCCATTATGCTTTTCGATCAAAATTCGACACGTTTCAATAATGTTTTTCGCCTTGTTATTATAAAGACCAATTGTTTTTATATATGATTTCAGTTGCTTTAATCCCAGAGAAAAAATAGCTTCTGGCGTATTAGCAATAGCATAAAGTTTTTTTGTAGCTTTATTCACACCAACATCCGTAGCTTGAGCTGACAATATGACAGCGATTAATAGCTCAAATGGTGTCTGATAGATTAATTCTGTCGTAGGTGAAGGGTTTTGTTCTCGCAATATATTAAAGATGCGTGTTCGTTTTTCTTTATTCAATGCTTATAAACTTTTTAATGTTTTTCTATTGAAGCAATTAATCATTGCAAATAGAAGGCCTGAAAGAAGGAAGTAGCCTGCAGGTGATGTAAAAAATGAAACCTCATTTAACAATTCTTGTAAGAAGCCAAATATTACAAAGAATAATAAAATAGCTATGCCTACAGAGAATACCTTACCCATTACAGATTTAAGGTCAGGCAATGAATAAACCGATTCGCTTATAGATAAAACCATACTATTCACTAACAGCAAAGGTAAAAACAAGCCTATTTTTTCCGCCAGCGAATAAACTTCAGCCTCAAGAAACATCCTGATTATTAACATCGAGGAGACACCAAAAACAAGAATAAAAGCGAGTCTCTGTTGTGGCGGAATCAACTTGCGTAAAAAATAGTTCATCGGCACAAAAAATAAAATAAGAACGAGCACGATCAGAGCCGTACTGAAACCAATAAATAATGAAGTAATACTCAGAAAAAAAGGAGAGAATGCCAGTAAGCCTTTTAGAATATCATCGTTTTGAAATTTTTGAATCATGCGACATGACCCACAACTAGGAAAAGAGCTATTCTATATGAGAATTAAAGTAAATGTGAGTTATTACTTGCCAGGGTGTAATTAAACTCAAATCCTTTAAAGTCAAAGATTCAATTACCATTTGTCTTAATAATCCCCACTTTCAATAAAATCCTATAAACCTGTATAATTAAATAATGAAATTAGCCACCTTTATTCACAACGAAACATATCGCGTTGGTATCATAAAAGATTCGCAAATCATCGAACAAGACTCTAAATATTATGGCCAACAAGGAATGATTAAGTTTCTTGAAGATCAAATTACTTCAGCTCAATTATCAGATAATACACATTACGAATTAACAGATATTGAACTAACTGCCCCTATAATCAAACCTGAAAAATTTTTTGGCGTTGCCTTAAATTATGCGGATCACATTGAAGAAACCGGCTTGGAGAAACCTGAATATCCAACACTTTTTAATAAACAAAACACCTGTGTGATTGGTGATGGCGATGCCATCCACAGACCCAATGTTTCTGAAAAACTAGACTACGAAGGCGAACTTGGTGTCATCATAGGTAAACGTTGTAGGAACATCAGTTATGATGAAGCTGCAAGTGTTATAGGTGGTTATACCATCGTAAATGATGTCAGCGTTCGTGATTGGCAAATGCGTTCGCATACCTGGACGCTAGGCAAATCATTTGATACACATGGCCCTGTCGGCCCCTGGATTATCACTCCCGATGAAATTGGTGATCCGCATAATCTTAATATAAAAACCTGGGTCAATGAGGATTTAAGACAAAACTTTAGTACCAAACATCTGGTTTTTGATTGTTACTTTTTAGTTGAGTACTTATCACAAGTGATGACGCTCGAGCCAGGAGATATCATTGCGACTGGAACTAGTAGCGGTGTCGGCGTTAAGATGAAACCACGTGGATATATGAAAGCAGGTGATGAAGTAAGAATAGAAATTGAAAATATTGGCGTTCTAAAAAATCCAATAATTGACGAACCTGACTCTAACAAGTTTATTCGATAAAGAATAAGTAGGGTCAGGTACAACTTTTCGTATTCTACTTATTAAGATATCTAAAAAGTTGTACCTGACCCTACTTATTTAGTTTATTCAATAAATATTCAAAAGAGCTTTTGCTAAGACCTCTAGGAATTAGCAAGATCACCTGAATCAATTTTCTCCAACATACTCTGCATATAGTCAAAACGGCACAAAGCACTATCCATTTCCAATAATTCCTGCTTGGCAGTCATCTCAAACGGTAACAATTCTGCCAAACGTTCACTAACCCAATTTGCTTCATTAAATCGTTCTGGTTCTTTTACAAAAGGTAATTTATAACGATGTCCTATTTCTTTTAATAAATCTGAAAATCCCTGATAAGAGACAGGTAAGAGATCCTCATCATCATTCAACCAGATGATCTCGCCAACACATAAATTATCTTGCTGAATCTTAAAACTCTCTACTCTGAAACGCTGTTCACCTTCTACCGAAATGCCCAGTAAACCATCATCCATTTGCTGCCAGTCGATGATTTTTACATAGGTTCCCATAGAAAAAAAATCAGCCGGTTGACCTGCTTCTTCTCCCTCACGTATTAAACAAATACCAAAACCACACTCCTTACGTAGGCACTCACTAACCATATCAATATATCGAGGTTCAAACAGCCTCAGTTGAAGCTCTCCTTCAGGGAAAATGACTGTATTTAGAAGAAATAAAGGGATCTTCATAAATCAGCTTAATTTGTCGATCAGTTTTTTGTGGATTCCAGCAAATGCACCATTACTCATAATTACAATCTGATCTCCCTGCTGATGTTGCTCAGCTATCAAATTAACCATTGTTTCTATATCGGTAAAGACCATACAGCGATCACCTAATTCATGCATATGTTTTGCTATGTCCCAATCCACGTTGTCTGCCTGAAAAAGAAAAATTTGATCTGCCTTATCAAAAGAAGCCGCCAACGTCTCAGCATGAAACCCCATACGCATTGTATTTGAACGAGGTTCCATCACAGCAATAATGCGTGCATCTCCTGCGTGCTGTCGTAAAGCCTCAAGTGTTTTAGCTATCGCTGTCGGATGATGGGCAAAATCATCATAGATACGGGTATTATTCGAGTCGAAAATACACTCAAGACGGCGTTTCACCGATTTAAACTCAGACAGGCTTTTGCAGGCCTTATCTACCGAAACACCTACGTGCTCTGCCGCTATAATTGCTGCCAAAGCATTATTAGCATTATGTTCTCCAATCAAAGACCAATTTACTTCACCTAGCCGTTCTCCATCATGCTCTACTTTAAAGTGTCGATAATCGACATCCGCAGACACAATTGACCAGTTAGCGCTTACTTCGCCAAAACTGACCGTCGGCGTCCAACAGCCCATTTCGAGTACATTTTCTATCTCTGGCTCGTTTTCTGGATATATGACCCTAGCCTGTTCCGGCAAAATACGTAATAAATGATGAAATTCGCGTCTTATAGCAGCAATATCGTGAAAGATATCAGCATGATCGAACTCAAGATTATTAATAATCAACGTTTTTGGGTGATAATGAACAAATTTTGATCGTTTATCACAAAAAGCCGTATCGTACTCGTCAGCCTCAATAACAAAGTATTCTGAATCTGTATAACGTGCTGATATTCCAAAGTTTTCTGCTACACCACCAATTAAAAACCCGGGATTTAACCCAGCATATTCAAGTATCCAGCTTAAGATTGATGTCGCCGTAGTTTTGCCATGCGTACCAGATACCGCCAAAACATGCTTATTATGTAAAGCAGCCTTATATAGCCACTCTGGCCCGGATGTATATGGAATCTGTCTGTTCAGTACATATTCTAGAGCGGCATTTCCACGTGAAATTGTATTTCCAACAAGAACTAAATCGGGCACCGGATCAAGATGTTCTGGTTTGTAACCCTGCATCAACGCGATGCCCTGTTGTTCAAGTTGCTCGCTCATCGGTGGGTAAACATTTTGATCCGAGCCCGTCACTTCATGACCCAAGGTTCGCGCAATATGGGCAATACCGCCCATGAATGTTCCGCAAATCCCTAGAATATGAATATGCATTAATTCGTCTCCATAGGCATGATTACCGACGTAAAGCTAAAAATAATCCAGATATAAGTAATGGCCAGAAATATTGCCAACACAAAGTTAGTTTCAAGAGCATGTCGTAAAATATGTGCCATGATAACAATATTCCAACACGCCAGCGATGCAAGTAACAACAAGCCTATACTCTGACCTGTACTGGATTCATGCTCACTGAGCTCACCTACACCGATTAAAATGTAAATAGGAAATGCAATAACACTAATAATGATATTGGTGCCAACCAATGCTGTAACCGTCTGTGTCCAACGCGAAGATTTTCCACAAATTTGCAATAACGCCAAAGAAAAAAGCATGATTAGTGATACTTCCACAACACCGGCAAGCATGGCTTTATCAGTAGGGTAAGACAAACTCGCCAACAGGATCGATAAAAAACCATAAACAATCACGCAAAGTGTTAATAAGTTTTTTGACTCGGCAATGTCCTGTGGTCGTTTGATCAAACGACAAATATCAAAAAATGCTAAAAAAAGTACTTTACTAGTGGATAACATAACCTTGAAATCCTTAAATATTAATGCAAAATCATGAATAGAGTTTTCGCTACATAGTAGCGTATATATAGCCGTGATACTTTACGTATATTTTTATCTGTCAGGAATACAGGAAACTCTGCTACTAAAAAATACCGTTTTATTTTGAATGATTTTATAGTCGACGTCGAAAAAAATCATAGTCATGTTGCTTTATTAATTCAAACTCATTTTTATTATTCAACAAGTATGTCGCCGGCAAGTTAATTCCATTAAACGTATTTGCCTTTACTTGCATATAGGCACCAATATTTTCAAAAACGACTCGACTTCCTATTGATAGCGGTTCATCAAAGAAATAATCACCAAATAAATCACCACTTAAGCAACTGCAACCGGCCAAACGGTATTCATAATCACCCTTGTCACAGCTATTCATAACTTTTGGTTGATACTGGTATTCAAAGACTTCCGGTAAATGATTTATCGCTGTATCCAACACAACAACCTGTTTCCCATCACTGGTAAAAAGATCAATTACATTTGAAACTAAATAACCTGCATGGCCTGTTATTGCTTTACCTGGTTCAAAGTAAACATCAACGGCGTAATGATCTTGTAACCATTTAATCGTGTCAGTTAATGGAGTCAATTCTGATTTAGAATTTAATAGATAACCACCGCCAAGGTTAATCCATTTTAAATTCATTTCATCAGTGGATATTCCTGTCATCACTTTTTGAACACTTTGTTTTAATTCATCAAAGTTAGTAGATTCGCAATTATTATGAAGGTGCAGTCCTTCAACAGACTGCCAGTCAATATTTATTCTTTTATCAGTAATGTCGTCCAATGAAATACCTAACTTTGAATGAATGTGACAAGGGTCATATCGCTCATCTTGAACAAACGATATTTCCGGATTAATGCGAATACCACAACTTGCGATGCTATTAACTTTTTCAGAATAGATATTTATTTGTGTATTAGAATTCAACGTTACGTAATCAGTGTTTTCGAGAATCATATCCATTTCATCATTTCGATAACCAGGCGTTGTAATATGAATCGTTTGATTATCATCAAGTATTTCTTTTGCCAGCTTTACTTCAAATAATGAACTGCAAGAAAACCCATCAACGCAAGGTTTAATTATTTCCAATAAACCTGTCACGTTTGCCGATTTAATCGAATAAAGAATAAAGCATCCCGTCTTTTCTTTTATCTCAGCAAGCAATTCAAGCACATGAAAAATCTTTTCCTGCTCATAGATATAGGAAGGAGTAATTAAATCAGTTTTATGAAAAACTGAATCTTTCGTGTTATTGTTGTTCATATTAATGAATATAAATGATATGAGGAAATAAGATGCACGCTAAAATCATTCTCACTCTGGCTTCAATGCTTTGTGTTATTAGTCTGAATGTCTTTGCTGAAAGTAAAAATGTTGGTCAGATGACTAATGAAGAATATCAAAAGGTCAGGGAATCGTCAGCAGATTATAATGATTGCCTGCAAGAGTCTGCTCTTAATCATGCTCAGAGCCAGCCAGATATTAGAGTTGTAGCTGATCATGCTATGAAAGATTGTGTGGTTCATCTTGAAGAACTCTATCAACTTTTAGTAGCGGGAGGTTATCCACCTGAAGCAATGAGCAGTTTTGTTAGTAGTATCAGTAACAAAGGTGCGAATAATTTAATAAGAAACCTGATGAGCTATCGAGCTTCACAAAGTCAATAACTCCTAGCTCTAGCTATTTATTGACTATGTTCAAAACTGTTCAATATAAACGGTTCGAATTGTTTTAGCGCCTGTTCATAAACATTACGCTTGAATGACACAACCTCATCAATCGGATACCAGAAATCGACCCATTTCCATAAATCGAACTCAGGTTTTTCGGAATGAGTCAGATTGACATGACTCTCATCAGCAATCAGTTTCAATAAATACCAAATTTGCTTCTGCCCTATGCATAAAGGATGTGTATTGTGCCGAATAAAACGTTTCGGCAGCCAATAACGCAGCCAATCATCAGTAGAACCAACAATCTCCACATGTTCGGATTCAAGACCTGTTTCTTCCTTAAGCTCGCGATACATGGCTGACTCAGAAGATTCATCTTTTTTTATACCACCTTGCGGAAACTGCCAAGCATCAGCGCCCAAACGTCGACACCAAAAAACCTGGCCATCATTATTCGTCAGTATAATTCCAACGTTAGCTCGGAATCCCTCTCCATCAATCACGCTAATATTCCAAATATGTTCATAGCTTTATTCTCCAATAATAGAACAAAACAAGCAATTCATTTACCTAGCTTGAAATAGCTTCTAAACTTGGCGTTTTTATTTAATTGTTTAATATTCAACAACATGAAACTTGCTATATTTGATCTTGATAATACCTTAATCGCCGGAGACAGTGATTGCTTATGGGGAGAATACCTGACAGAGCAAGGCTATGTTAATTCAGCGGCCTATCAGGCCGGCCACGAGAGATTCTATGAAGAATACGTCGCCGGCACTATGGATATTCATGCATTTCTGGAATTTCAGTTAAAAGTACTGGCTGATAATGATCGACTTCAATTAGAAGAATGGCGAAAAAATTATATTGAAGAAAAGATCAAACCGATCATGCTACCTAAAGCAATTGAACTAATTGATGAACATCGTCAGAAAGGTCACGAATTATTAATTGTTACGGCAACCAATCGATTTATCACCGAACCCATTGCCAATGAGTTTAAAATAGATAATTTAATTGCCTGTGAACCGGAATTAATTGATGGTCAATACACCGGTAAAGTCGTCGGCACGCCTTCCTACGCCGAAGGAAAAGTAACGAGGTTTAATGACTGGTTAAAAAATTACGGACAAACATTTGATGAGACCTGGTTCTACAGTGATTCACATAATGACATTCCATTACTAAAAGAAGTCGACCACGCGATTGCAATTGATGCAGATGAAACTCTAGTAGCAGAAGCAAAAAAACAAAACTGGCCGTTGATTAGTCTTAGATAGACAGCCTTAATATAGAGGCTATACTCATCACATCTACCAAGTAAATATGTTAAATTATAAACATGAAACCAGCTATTGCTGAAACCCTGGAGCTACCAATCTCTGAACGAATAGAACTCGTTGCAGAAATTTGGGACAGTATTGCAAAAAATCCAGAAAATATTGAAGTAAGTGAAGCAACTTTGGAGCTATTAAAGAAAAGATTGTCTGAACATAAGGTTAACCCTGAAGATGGATCACCCTGGGAAGAGGTAAAAGGTAGAATACTGAATAAATGAGCTGGAAGCTTCATGTAAAATCGTCAGCGGAGTCTGACATCCTGGATGGATTTGTTGATTATGAAGAACGTCTCAACGGTCTAGGAGAGCGGTTCCTGAATGAGATAGAGAATTCTTTAAATCGAATTAAATCCAATCCACACCAATATCAGGAAATCGATGAAGGAATCCGAAGATCAATTACTCACACATTTCCCTACATCGTTTTTTATACCATCGAGAATGATACGATTTTTGTATTAGCAGTTATACACGCAGCACAAGATCCAAAATATATCGCTAATAGACTGATTGCATAATAATTATGCTGAACCACCCCATCATAATAAACCCGTGTCAATCACCATTTAATAATGCAGAAAAACAAAACTGACCTATTATTAGTTTGAGATAATGACTTACACTACTAGCGACCCAGACTGTGTGAAAACGCGATAGTCATCATTGCCTAGAAGGTACCAGCAGGGCAAGACATTTGGGGGCCTTTTTCTTCGTTAGTTCTTTTTGGCCACGCAAAAAAGTTTTGTACATGGATGTACTTATGCTGCGATCGCATGGATGCGAAAGAGCAGTGGACTCGCCGTCAGGCGAAATGCACAGTACGTAGAATACAAAATATTAAGAACAATAGGGATAACATTATCCACTGGTTTCCCGCCTACGCGGGAACGACATATTACCTAAACAAAAAAGCCCTTAACTATTTCTAGTTAAAGGCTTTGTATTTTTAAATACTTCTTAAACTTAAAGCATTTTTGCTACTGCGTCTCTTTCTTCCTCCAACTCTTTTTGAGTCGCATCCATTTTTGCCTGACTGAATTCATCAATTTCCAGTCCCTGCACAATAGAATAATCACCGTCCTTACAAGTCACAGGAAATGAATACATCAAGCCTTCTGGAATACCATAACTGCCATCACTGGGTACGGCCATGCTGGTCCAGTCACCATCAGGCGTACCTAATTCCCAATCATGTATATGATCAACAGCGCCGTTTGCAGCAGAAGCCGCACTTGAAGCACCACGTGCTGCAATGATTTCGGCACCACGTTTCGCAACACGAGGAATATAATCATTTTCATACCAGCTCGCATCAACCAGATCTTTTGCCGCTTTACCGCCAACAGTCGTATTACTGATATCAGGATACTGCGTTGTAGAATGATTACCCCAAATCGTCATTTTTTTAATGTCACTTACCTGAGAACCCGTTTGTTCTGCTAACTGTGCCAAGGCACGATTATGATCAAGTCGAGTCAAAGCCGTAAAATTTCTAGGGTTTAAATCGGGCGCACTCAGCATCGCAGTACTTGCATTAGTATTAGCTGGATTACCGACTACCACCACCTTTACATTTTCATTCGCATTATCGTTCAATGCTTTTCCCTGAACTTTAAAAATACCGCCATTGGCCTCCAATAAGTCACTACGTTCCATGCCGGGTCCACGAGGTTTTGCGCCAACTAATAAACCATAGTCCACATCTTTGAACGCGGTATTCACATCATCCGTCAAGACAAAACCAGCAGACAGAGGAAAGGCGCAATCATCAATTTCCATCACCACACCTTCCAATGCTTTCATCGCCGGTGTGATTTCAAGTAATTGCAAAATAACCGGTTGATCAGAGCCTAACATCTGACCGGAAGCAATACGGAATAATAACGAATAACAAATTTGACCAGCAGCTCCAGTGACAGCAACACGAACAGGCGATTTCATTACAACACTCTCCTTTTAAAGCTCAATTTTATTTTTATAAAGTACGGCTAAAATTTTAACCACGTTTATCAATAGGGACATAATCTCTTGATTCATAACCCGTATACAATTGTCTTGGTCGACCGATCTTGAAATCCGGATCTTCCATCATCTCTAACCACTGTGCTATCCAGCCAGCGGATCGAGCCAGAGCAAACATAACCGTATACATTGATGTCGGAATACTCAATGCCTTGAGAATAATACCCGAGTAAAAGTCAACATTGGGATACAGTTTACGCTCAATAAAGTATTCATCTTTTAATGCGATCTCTTCAAGCGCCATTGCCGTATCAAACAAAGGTTGATCAACAGTATCAATTTCTTCCAGCAGATCATGACAAACCTGACGGATAATGGTCGCACGAGGATCGTAATTCTTATAAACACGGTGGCCAAAACCCATCAATCTAAATGGATCGTTCTTATCCTTAGCACGTTCAATAAATTTTGGAATATTCTCAACCGTTTCAATTTCGGCCAACATTTTCAAAACAGCTTCATTAGCGCCACCGTGGGCTCGGCCCCATAAAGTCACAATACCTGCAGCAATACAGGCAAAGGGATTAGCCTCGGCACTACCCGAAAGTCTTACTGTTGATGTTGATGCATTTTGCTCATGATCAGCATGCAAAATAAGCATTAAATTCAAAGCCTTAACCGCTGTTGGATTTGGCACATATTCACGCATCGGTACTGAAAACATCATATTTAGAAAATTCTCAACATAACCCAAATCATCTCGAGAATAGACAAAAGGATGTCCCACTGAATGCTTATAACAATGCGCTGCAAGAATTGGCATCTTGGCAATAATACGAATTGCAGTTAGTTCACGATCAGCAGGATCATTGATATCCATTGCCTCGTGATAATATGAAGAGAGTGCTCCAGTAACACCAATCAGCATCGACATAGGGTGCGCGTCATACAGATAACCCGTGTAAAAACGTTCAAGATGTTCATGTACCAGATTACGAGAATTAAGATTAGTACGAAATGCATTAAATTGTGTCTCTGTAGGTAATTCCCCATAAAGCAACAGATAACAGACTTCCAGATAGGAACTGTTTTCAGCTAATTGATCAATAGGATAACCACGATGAAGTAAAATACCTTTTTCCCCATCCAGATAGGTAATCGCGCTTTTACATGCCGCTGTCGTCACAAAGCCTGGATCGAAAGTAAACATATTTAGATCTTTATAAAGTGTCTTTGTGTCGATCACCGGGGCACCATATACGCCATCCAGTATCGGACAATCGACCTGTTTTCCGGTCCGGTTATCAGTAATCGTGACTGTGTCAGCCATTGAACTTCTCCCTAATCTTTTCTTGTATTTATAGTTGTGAATATTAAATTTCTCAAGCATACAGGCCTTTACGGCATTGCAGCAAGACCCCTTATTATGCTTAGGCCTGAATTGTGCATGGATATTTGCTACTGATGTGCTTAAATTAGATGAAAACGATGGGAATTATTTTCAGGAAATCTTATAGTTAGAGATGATACTTATTTTAATTAGAGTCCTTATTACAAAATTATAATATTTCTTTCGAAATTTTGAACCAAACGCACGACTAAGGTGTGATAAATAACAAAAATTAAAGGAATAACCCATGAAAAATACGGTGCCTTCGCACTTATACAGTGGTAATGCCTGGTTTGTAGAAGAATTATATGAAACCTATCTAAATAAACCAGATAGTATTGATCAGGAATGGCGTGACTATTTTGATTCTCTTCAAGACGGATCGTCAGCCAAAGATATTGCGCATACCCCTGTCCAACAAGCGTATGCCAACGCCGCTAAACATCGCCTTCATTCAACATTGAGCCAGGCTCCGGCGGCTGATGCAATTTCACACCAAAAACAGGCTTCTGTTTTACGCTTGATTAATGCACATCGCTTTAATGGACACCGCCAAAGCGATCTGGATCCACTAAAACAATATCAACGACCCGATACCCTTGAGCTTGATCCCGCTTTTCACGGATTAACTGAAGAAGACATGGATAAAACTTTCAATTCAGGTTCATTGTTTGCGCCCGATGAAATCACCCTGCGCGAAATCATCCACATCATTAAAACGACGTATTGCGGCCACATCGGTGCGGAATATATGCATATTAATGAGACCGAACAAAAACGCTGGCTACAAAAACGTCTTGAAGAATCACTTGCCACACCCGATTACGACAAAGAAGAACGGATCCGCATACTCGATCGCGTCATTGATGCAAATGCATTAGAAGAATATCTACACACAAAGTATGTCGGTCAAAAACGATTTTCTCTAGAAGGTGGTGAGTCACTTATCCCTCTACTTAATGAAATTATTCAATCGGGGGGAGCACAAGATATTAAAGAAATGGTTATTGGCATGGCTCACCGTGGTCGACTTAATGTATTAGTCAATATCATTGGTAAAAAGCCGAGTGAATTATTTGATGAATTCGAAGGCAAGACCATAGATACCACGAACGGCTCGGGAGATGTGAAATATCACAAGGGCTATTCGTCAGACATTAGCACGCCTGGCGGTAGTGTTCATTTAACCCTGGCATTCAATCCTTCTCATCTTGAAATAATTGATCCCGTGGTTGAAGGTTCTGTTAGAGCACGACAGGATAGGCGTAACGATCATAGCCACAATGAAGTATTGCCTGTGTTAATTCATGGCGATGCCGCCTTCGCCGGTCAAGGTGTCATCATGGAAACCTTTAATCTCTCGCAAACGCGTGGCTATACCACTGGCGGCACAGTACATATCATTATTAATAATCAAATTGGCTTTACCACCAGTGATCCTCTTGATTCACGCTCATCACTTTATTGCACTGATGTTGCCAAAATGGTTCAGGCGCCTATTTTCCATGTTAACGGCGACGACCCGGAAGCAGTCGTATTAGTGACTAAACTCGCTCTTGATTTCAGGATGGAATTTAATAAAGACGTTGTCATAGATATGGTTTGTTATCGTAAACATGGACACAGTGAAGCTGATGACCCGATGTCAACACAACCGATTATGTATCAACATGTTCGAAATCATCCTGGTGTGCGCAAATTACATACGGATAAATTAATTGCTGAAGGCATTATTACGCAAAATGATGCAGATGCAATAGTCAAAGAATATATCGACTCACTGGAAAGCAATAAGGGTGTTGCTGGTACGCATGCAGAACATGCCAATCCAAAATACCTGATCGATTTTTCACATTTCATTGGAACGGAATGGAAACATGCGGTCGACACGACTATTAGTAAAACTGCTATTAAAAAATTGACTGAATCGATCACATACATCCCTGAAAATTTTAAGTTAAGTCCTGCCGTTAAAAAGATAATTGAAAGCCGAGAAAAAATGGGTAAAGGCGAGATGCTCATGGATTGGGGCTTTGCCGAGACTATGGCTTATGCTTCTTTACTCGATGCGGGCTACCCGATTCGGCTCTCAGGACAAGATAGTGGCCGAGGTACATTCTTCCATCGCCATGCAGTACTACATAATATGGAAGACGGGCAAAAACATTTACCTCTACAACACATAAAAAAGGGGCAACCTAATTTTCTGGTCATTAATTCAACACTTTCTGAAGAAGCTGTGCTTGCTTATGAGTATGGATACAGTAGTGCAGAACCAAATTCTCTGGTCATATGGGAGGCACAATTCGGTGACTTTGCCAATGGTGCACAAGTTGTATTTGATCAATTCATTAGTTCTTGTGAATCCAAATGGGGACGCTATTGCGGATTGACCATGCTCTTACCTCATAGTTATGATGGACAGGGGCCAGAACATTCATCAGCACGTCTGGAACGCTTTCTACAGCTTTGTGCGGAAGAGAATATGCAAGTCTGCTTTCCAAGTACACCTGCGCAAATGTTTCATATGTTGCGACGACAAATTCTGCGCCCATACCGTAAACCGCTTGTCGTCATGAGCCCAAAAAGTTTATTACGAAGAAAGTTATCTACTTCTCCGGTAGAAGATTTAATTAATGGCAAATTTCAAACGGTAATTGATGAAATAGATGAACTTGATCGAGAACAAATAACACGTTTACTAGTTTGTAGTGGTAAAGTTTATTTCGATTTATTAGAACAACGACGTGAAAGTGAAATCACTAATATCGCGATTGCACGAATCGAACAACTATTTCCATTCCCACATGATGATATACAAGCCGTTATTAATTCCTATCCAAAACTGAAAGAAGTCGTATGGGTACAAGAGGAGCCAAAAAATCAGGGGAGTTGGTATTACATGCAATCAAGAGGCACTATGATTGGTAGTTTAAATAAACAACACACGTTTGGTTATGCAGGGCGATTTTATTCTGCATCACCAGCAACGGGATTAATGCCAGTTCATCTTGCTCAACAAAAAGAACTGGTATCGAATGCATTACAAATTGATAAACTTGAAGTAACCACACACAGACAAATTGTGTGATCTATGATAGATAAAAGAGGAGAAGACCGTGCTAGTTGATGTCAAAGTTCCTGTCTTAGCAGAATCCGTCGCTGAAGCAACATTAATGACCTGGCAAAAGCGTGCCGGAGATCAGGTAAAACGCGGCGACAATTTAATTGATATAGAAACTGATAAAGTCACGCTTGAAGTGTCCGCTTTAAATGATGGCGTTATTCTGGAAATATTAAAAGATGATGGTGAAATTGTTCTAAGCGACGAAGTTATCGCTCGCATTGATACCGAGGCAAAAGCGGGCGCAACTGAGGATGCTGAACCTACATCAAAGCCTGAGCAACAATCTCTTCCTGAAATGGATACCAAAGCTGGAGAATTATCTGAAGCAGATTTACCAAAATTAAGTCCTGCTGTTCGAAATCTCATGGAAGAACATCAACTTGACGCAACAGATATTCCGACAACAACAGATCGTATTACTAAAGAAGATGTACTTCGTTATATTGACGGTAACAGTACGAGTAATAAGAATGACGTCGTAACAGAGCAAAAAACAGTGGCACCCCCGGTTGAAACTCCCGCCCCTGCAATTACTCCTGTAGAACCAGCGCCTGCTGCAAAAATTGAATCCACTAGTAGTAAAACTACGGAAGCTGCACCCGTGCCTGTCTTGACTAATAGTACCGGCGACCGGCCCGAAGAAAAAGTACCTATGACACGATTGCGCAAACGAGTCGCTGAAAGATTACTCAGTGCGCAACAGGAAAATGCGCTGTTAACGACGTTCAATGAAGTCAATATGCAAGCAGTAATGGATATGCGTAAACGTTATAAAGATGAATTTGAAAAAACACACGGAATTAAACTGGGCTTCATGTCTTTTTTTACACGTGTCGTCATTGAAGCGTTGAAAAAATTTCCTGTCATTAATGCATCAGTTGATGGTGATAACATCATTTATCATGGTTACTTCGATATCGGTATTGCTGTCAGTTCTCCCAGAGGTCTGGTCGTACCTATAGTACGGGATGGTGATGCATTATCTCTGGCAGAGATTGAAGCTAAAATCAGAGAGTATGGTGAAAAAGCAAGAGATGGAAAATTAAATATCGATGACTTAACTGGCGGCACCTTTACCATAACTAATGGTGGTACATTTGGTTCATTGTTATCAACGCCAATAATAAATCCACCGCAAAGTGCGATACTCGGTATGCATGCTATACAACAACGTCCTGTTGCAGAAGATGGCGAAGTTGTTATACGACCGATGATGTATATTGCTTTATCCTATGATCACCGCATTATCGATGGTCGCGAAGCCGTTCAATTCCTCGTCTCCATTAAACAACAGCTGGAAGATCCAGCCCGTCTTCTATTACAACTTTAATATCATCACATTTAATAAAATTTAAGGACTAAAAAAATGAAAAAATATGATGTTGTTGTCATAGGTGCTGGACCAGGAGGCTATGTCACTGCCATTCGTTGTGCCCAATTAGGTCTTAGTACTGCCTGTGTAGAGAGCTGGATTAATGATGAAAACAAACCTGCACTGGGTGGCACTTGTTTAAATGTTGGCTGCATCCCTTCAAAAGCATTGCTTGACTCCTCACATCATTTTCATCACATCAAAAACGAAGCCAGTGATCATGGTATTACTGTTAGCGGTGCAAGCATTGATGTAAACAAAATGGTTTCCCGTAAGGCCAAAATTGTTAAAGCGCTGACTATGGGAATAAGTGGTTTATTTAAAAAAAATAAAATCGACTGGCTAAAAGGACAAGGCAAAATAATCAGTAATAAAGAAGTTGAAATATCACCACAGCATGACACACATGATGAAGTAACAACTGTGGAAGCAGGTAATATTATTATTGCAACCGGATCAGTGCCAACAAAAATTCCTCCTGCAACGGTTGATGATAAATTGATCGTCGATTCAACTGGCGCACTTAAATTTAATGAAGTACCACGCCGACTTGGTGTTATTGGCGCAGGAGTTATTGGTCTGGAACTGGGTAGTGTCTGGAACCGATTAGGTTCTGAAGTCACTGTGCTTGAAGCCCTGCCTGATTTTCTTTCATTAGTTGATCGTCAAGCTGCTAAAGAAGCAGAAAAAGTGTTACGCAAGCAAGGAATGGATATTCGATTAGGTGCAAAAGTTACTGGCACGGGTAGTAACAATCGAGAAGTCACTGTTAATTATGATGATGCAGAAGGTAAGCAACAAATCACCGTGGATAAATTAATTGTTGCTGTCGGGCGTTCTCCTAATACAAGTGGTTTAGGCGCTGAAGAATGTGGACTAGAACTTGATGAACGTGGTTTTATTGTTGTTGATGACCATTGCCAGACCAGTCTGGAAAATGTTTATGCGATAGGCGATGTTGTCAGAGGTCCTATGCTTGCACATAAAGCATCGGAAGAAGGTGTTGCCGTTGCTGAAAGACTCGCCGGGAAACCCGGACATATGAATTACGATGTAATTCCCTGGGTTATTTATACCTGGCCTGAAATTGCCTGGGTAGGCAAAACTGAGGAACAGTTGAAAGCGGAAGGAATTGACTACCGTAAAGGAAGTTTCCCATTCATGGCAACAGGGCGCGCAAAGGCAATGGGGGAAGCGACCGGTTTTGTCAAAATTCTTGGCGATGCCAACACTGACCGTGTTTTAGGTATTCATATCTTTGGCCCTAGCGCATCTGAACTGATTGCTGAAGCAGTCGTTGCAATGGAATTTGACGGAAGTACTGAGGATCTGGCCCGAACAATACATGCACATCCCACGCTTTCAGAAGCAATGCATGAAGCTGCTTTGGGAGTAGATGGTCGAACTATCCATATTTAAAAAAGGCACATCCTTGTGCAAAAGTTCAGTGAAGCAAGAGGAGGGGCCACGTACTTACACTGTGCTAAAAAATGGAGGAGGCACAAAATTTAAGCTTTAAATTCAGCCTTGCGGGCATCACTATCTCAGCCAATCTCATTTATGAACTTAAGATATACTGTTGCTATTTAGTGCACAATACCTATTTTATTGATATATTGTTTCTTTAAAAGAAACAATTGGAGTCTAAGATGGATAAGGTCATGAGCATGCGCGTTTTTTCAGCTGTCGCTAAAAATGGAAGTTTTTCTGATGCGGCAAGAAGACTCTCTATTTCGAAGGCTATGGCCTCCAAACATGTTCAGAGTCTTGAACAATCACTGGGGGTCAGGTTACTCAATCGAACTACACGAAAATTGAATTTGACTGAGGTTGGTAGCGCTTATAATGACAAAATAGAAACAATCCTGTCCGAGATAGACGAAGCTGAACAATCCATCACACAACTCAATTCTGAGCCTAGAGGTAAACTTAAAATCATGGCTCAACCCTCTTTTGGCGCATTTCATTTATCTCGAGCCTTGTCCGTTTATCTGCGCAAATACCCGGATGTCACGACAGAAATAGAGCTCAGTAATCGTATGCCAGATTTAGTCGAAGATGGTATTGATTTGGCTTTTCATGTTGGTGAGCTGGATGATTCGATGTATATCGCGCGTAAGATTGCCTATGCACGACGCGTTGTCTGTGCCTCCCCTGACTACCTAAAAGAACATGGCGTACCACAAACACCTAATGATTTAACAAACCACAATTGTATGATTTATTCACCCAGAACACCTGTTACAGAATGGGAGTTTATCGATGCAAATGAAAAAATTAAAATCAAGATCTCAGGCGATATTCAGTGTAACGACGGGGATGCCTTACGTGTTTCTGCTATTCAGAGCTGTGGCATAGCCCAATTACCCACTTATATGGTCGGTCTGGATATCCAAGCGGGACGGTTAAAAGCCTTATTGGAAAACTATGAACCTGAAAAATTACCCGTATATGCAATTTATAATCACAGAAAGTATCTTTCTGCTAAGATACAGACTTTCATAGACTTCATGTACGACCTATATCAGCCTGAAGCCTATTGGAATGAATGGACTTGATTTGCAATATTATAAAAAAAGATAAAGGGACTCCCTGGTCAAAAGCATGCTAGACAGATTCAAAGAAGATCTGCTAGGATGATCGCAATTTGTTGCAATGCAACAATTTAATACTTAAACTTGCTTTATAAAGCAATTTACTAACCCGTATAAACTTTAAAAATAGTTTTTTGGAGGAAATCGAAATGGCAGATAACGTAGTAATCGTCTCCGCCGCTCGAACTGCAATTGCGAATTTTGGTGGAAGTCTGGCAAAAATTCCTGCTCATAAATTGGGCGCAACTGTAATTCAAGCCGTTCTGGAACGCGCAGGTGTAAAACCTGAACAAGTTGATGAAGTAATATTTGGTCATGTACTGACAGCCGGTACCGGACAGAACCCAGCTAGACAAGCCGCTATTGCAGCCGGTCTACCTGAAGGCGTTCCAAGTATGACCATCAATAAAGTATGTGGTAGTGGTCTAAAAACCGTTCACCTTGCTGCACAGGCAATCAAATGCGGCGATGCTGATATCGTTGTTGCCGGTGGTCAGGAAAACATGAGTTTATCTCCACACGTATTAGCAAAATCACGAGACGGTCAAAAAATGGGCGACTGGAAAATGCAGGACTCCATGATTGTTGATGGCCTCTGGTGTGCATTCAATAATATCCACATGGGTGTTACCGCTGAAAATATCGCTAAAGAATATGATATCTCTCGCGAAGCACAGGATGAATTTGCAGCAGGCTCACAAAACAAGGCAGAAGCCGCTATTAATGCGGGCAATTTCAAAGAAGAAATTGTCCCTGTCGAAATCCCACAACGAAAAGGCGATCCTGTCATTTTCGATGCAGACGAATTTCCTAGAGCCGGTGTTACTGCTGAAAGTTTAGGCAAGATGCGCCCTGCTTTTGATAAAGAAGGCTCAGTTACTGCAGCGAATGCGTCTGGTTTAAATGATGGTGCAGCAGCTGTTCTGGTGATGTCTGAAAGCAAAGCTAAAGAATTGGGGCTAGAAGTAATGGCTACCATTAAAGCTTATTCAAGTGCCGGCGTTGATCCAAAAATCATGGGTACCGGCCCTATTCCTGCTTCAACAAAATGTCTTGAGAAAGCCGGTTGGTCTATTGATGACCTGGATGTGGTTGAAGCTAACGAAGCTTTTGCTGCACAAGCCATCTCTGTTAATAAGGGTATGGAATGGGATACATCAAAAGTCAATGTGAATGGTGGTGCGATTGCACTGGGACACCCGATTGGTGCTTCCGGTTGTCGTGTACTGGTCTCATTACTACATGAAATGAAACGAAGTGATGCCAAAAAAGGCCTCGCCACACTGTGTATTGGTGGTGGTCAAGGTGTTGCACTGGCTGTGGAGAGATAAACATGAGTGATTTAAATGGAAAAGTCGCCCTGGTAACGGGTGGAACCGGTGGTATTGGTGCAGCAATTTGTCTGGCATTGGCTGCTGCCGGCGCTAAAGTTGCGACCAACTATCGCAATCAGGAAAAAGCAGAAAAATGGCAAGCAGAAGTCAAAGAGAAAGGCTTTGATATCATGGTATATCAAGCCGATGTCTCTGATTACGATGCTTGCGAAGCCATGATTGCACAAGTTGTTTCTGATCTCGGACCTGTTGATATCCTGGTTAATAATGCCGGTATTACCAAAGATGGCATGTTCAAGAAGATGACCAAAGAAAAATGGGACGTCGTCATGCAAATCAACGTTGACAGTTTGTTCAACGTCACCCGACACGTGGTTGAAGGCATGACTGAAAAAGGTTGGGGACGCATTGTTAACATTTCGTCTATCAACGGTCAGAAAGGTCAAATGGGTCAAACCAACTACACCACTTCCAAAGCAGCGATGCATGGTTTTACTATGTCATTAGCACAAGAAGTGGCAAGAAAAGGCGTTACCGTTAATACCGTTTCTCCTGGCTATATCGCCACTGAGATGGTCATGGCCGTACCCGAAGATATCCGAAATCAGATAATTGCAGGTATCCCGGTTAATCGTCTTGGCACTTCCGAAGAAATTGCGGCATTAGTTGGCTTCCTTTGCTCTGATGAAGCCGGTTTTTCTACCGGCGCTGATTATGCAATGAACGGCGGACAGCACATGATGTAATACTATGTTGTACTCTGTCTTGCCTTTCGACAAGGGACAAGGCAGAGTACATTTTGTATACTCGCACAACAGGCAAAACAATGACTGAAAAACGAATTATAAAAAAATATCCAAACCGTCGACTTTATGACACGGAGGAAAGTAAATACATCACTCTCGAGGATATTAAAAAGCTGGTGATCAGTAATAAGGAATTTATCGTTAAAGACGTCAAATCCGAAGAAGACCTGACAAGAACCATTCTTCTGCAAATCATCACAGAACAAGAAGATGATGGTGAACCACTTTTCTCCACCCAGGCTTTATCTCACATCATTCGCTTCTATGGCGATTCAGTTCAATCTGTTGCTGGTGATTACCTGCAAAAAAGTATTGATTTGTTTGTTTCTCAACAGAAACAAATGCGAGATCAACTCCAGTCTGCTGCGGGTAATCCAGTAAACGCTATAACAGAATTAACAGAACAAAATCTTGAGATGTGGAAAAAGATACAACAAAACTTCTTTGAAAACACAATGCAGTCGCCGTTTTCAACTAGCAAAGATAAAGAAGAAGAATAGTTTTTATAACAAAATCGTTAATTAAATAAACTTACAATTCCAGACAAGACCGTCGTTTTTAATAATTTTCAGTTAAATCCGTCAAGCCTTCATCAATATTCTGCTGTTCCTTTGCATAATCGCTACGTATTGATTCAACACGAGCTAAATAATCAGCGCTAATATCTCCGGTAACATATTCACCAGTAAAACAGGATGTATCAAACATGCTGATTGTTTCATTTCCTTTTTTCACAGATTCTATCAAGTCTTCGATATCCTGATAAATTAACCAGTCTGCACCAATTGTTTCAGCAACCTCCTCAGCGGTACGGTTAAAAGCGATTAACTCCGCAGCCGTAGGCATATCTATACCGTAAACGTTAGGATAGCGGACAGGTGGTGCTGCGGAGGCAACGTAAACGCGTTTTGCTCCTGCTTCTCTTGCCATTTGCACAATCTCTTTAGAAGTCGTCCCTCTTACGATAGAGTCATCAACAAGCAAGACGTTCTTTCCTTCAAATTCCAGTTCAATCGCATTTAATTTTTGTCGTACTGATTTTTTACGAATACTTTGACCCGGCATAATAAAGGTTCGAGGGATATATCTGTTTTTTACAAATCCCTCCCGGTATTCAACACCAAGATCATTTGCCAAAGGCAACGCTGCCGTACGACTGGAATCAGGAATGGGTATCACAACATCGATATCATGCTTGGGCTTAAGTCTAAGAATTTTTTGAGCCAGTTTTTCTCCCATTCTTAACCGCGCTTTATAGACAGAGATACCATCAATAATTGAATCTGGTCTAGCTAGATAAACATGTTCAAAAATACAAGGACTATTAACAGGTTTATCGGCACACTGGAATGTATGGAGTTCGCCGTCTACAGTGATAAATACTGCTTCACCTGGTTCGATATCGCGTAGTCGTTGAAAGTCCAGTGAATCAATGGCGACGCTCTCTGATGCGATAATAAACTCTGTACCAATGTCAGTTTTTCGTTCTCCAAAAATAACAGGTCTTATTCCATTAGGGTCACGAAAACCCAGAATTCCCACCCCGGTAATCATCGCTACTGCCGCGTAGCCACCTTTACAGCGTTGATGTAAACGTTTAACTGCCTGAAAAACATCCTTTGCTTGTAAGTCACTTCGGTGTTTACCAATTATGTTTAACTCATGTGCCAGAATATTTAATAGCACTTCAGAATCTGAATTCGTATTCAAGTGACGAAGATCATCACGCATAAGATCTTCTTTTAAAGTTTCGGCATTGGTCAAATTTCCATTGTGCGCGAGCGTGATGCCATAAGGAGAATTGACATAGAATGGTTGTGCTTCTGCTGAAGATTGACAACCCGCAGTAGGATAACGAACATGCCCTATGCCCATATTACCTTTCAGATTGAGCATATGCCGAGTATGAAATACGTCTCTGACAAGACCATTATCTTTTCTAAGATAGAGTTTACTTTCATCACAGGTCACCATGCCTGCGGCATCTTGTCCACGATGTTGAAGAACAGTCAAACCATCATAAATAGCCTGATTAACCGGATTTTTAGCAACGATTCCAATTATTCCGCACATAGAAAAACTCTTGAAAGATTGTTATCCATTTTTTTCCACCTGTTCATATGAATGATATTCAGTAACTGATTCTGGTAAAAAGCGCGAACTCCACATACTAATGCGTTCAAATGGTTCTGCCAATTTAGACTCTTCCCACCATACTTCTTGGGGAAAAGCGGTGAATCCTGCCAAAAATACAATGACAACAACAATAAGCCCACCCAGACCCATACCAAAAAATAGACCCAAAATCCTGTCTGCCGCAGTCAATCCAGTTTTTCCCAATAACTTCACAATAAGAAAACTAATGCCACTCATTATTAGCAAGCATAAAATAAATAAAGCGATAAATGCCAGTACCATTCTTAAAATTGGCGTATCCACATGATTTTCTAATAAAGGAGAAAAATAGGGAACCAATTTTATAGAAAGACCTAATGATACAGCCCATGATAATAGCGAAAACAATATATTTAGAAAGCCATAAAAAACGCCCACTATTGTTGGCAATGCAATCAAACAAAGAATAACTATATCGGCTGTGGACATGTGTATGACTCAACTATTCATATATCAAGGGTAATTTAAAACAATACCTTCCAATTTCATTTTAGTTTTTATCTTCTTCAATAAGGTATCTGCATCCGCACGTAATATTTCAGGACCTACCCTGACCCGGTAACTTGTTTTACCTTTTTGCGTTATCGGTTCGACAAATGCCGGAAAGCCTGACTTTCTTAAATTTAAATTTAATTTATCCGCGTTAACCTTGCTTGAAAAACTACCTAATTGAACAACCCAGGCAGTTAGACCCACTTGCTTATCTTTTACTGTTTTTTCCTGCCCCAGTTTTTTGTCAGCAACTAAATCATCGCTATTTGTTTCAGTCTTGTCAAAAGTATTACTTTTAGATCCAACTGATGTTTCTCCTGCACCATTAATTTCAATATTGGCAGCACTTGCAGCGTCACTTTTTTCAACTTTAGTAGCTGGCTTTAATGAATCAGTTAAAGGAATTAATTTAGAATTAAATTTTTCTGTTGGACGTTCCGGTATATTTGTTTTTGTTATTGATCCTGAATCTATCGGACCGGTTAATAACATAGGAATGAATATGACTGCTATAACAACAAGTACTGCAGCACCTACTAATCGTTCTTTTAAACGTTGATGCATATTAACCTGCATTTAAATGTCGGAGTGCGGCACCAACAGTTAAAAAAGAGCCCGTGATCACGATCCGATCTCCTGACGCGGAAGATTGGTGAAGCTCATCCAATGCCTTATCTACATTTTCAAATTGTGACACAGTTTCATCAATACCGAGAACCTTAATATCCGACAATAGTGTTTTAGCATCGCACCCTCTCTCTTGGGAAAGACTCACAATACTCCAGCTATCAGCAACTTCTTTTAATACTCTAAACACTTCAAGATGATCTTTATCTTTTAACATGCCCACTAAAATATGAGTTTTTCCCAGACAAGGCATCTCTCTCAAATTTTTAACTAATGCTCTTACTGATTCACGGTTATGTGCTACATCAAGAACCTTTGGTATCTCACCAGGAATAATTTGCATCCGACCATTAAGACGAAAACTGTTTAAACCCTGTTGTATATCTTTCGTGCTGACCGGGTATTCATGCTGTATTTTATCTAATACCGTTAATACGCCAGCTGCATTTTGTAATTGGAAATCACAATATTGCATTGGTCTTGGCAACTCTTTCAAAGAAGACTCGTTTGAATTCCATGACCATGTGTCATCATTAAAAGAATAATAATAATCACGACCTGATACTGACAAAGGTGTACCTAATGCTTCAGCGCAGTCAAGCAAACTCTGGGGTGGATTTGGATCGGAGCATATTGCCAAAGCCTTGTTCCTGAAAATACCTGCTTTTTCCCGAGCAATGCTCTCACGATTATCTCCAAGCCATTGCTGATGGTCGATATCAATGCTGGTAATTAACGCCACATCCGCATCAAGCACATTGACTGCATCTAACCTGCCACCCAAGCCAACTTCAAGAATAGCCAATTCAACATTATGTTGACGAAAAAGATCCAGTGCAGCAAGAGTTCCGAATTCGAAATAAGTTAATGAAATGTCACCTCGCGCTCTATCAATCCGATCAAACGATTCGCATAATTCAGTGTCTTTCACTTCTTGCCCATTAATACAAATCCGTTCGTTATAATTAAGCAAGTGTGGCGAAGTATATCGACCCACTTTATAGTCAGCATTACGAAGTATTTGATCAAGCATAGTAATACTTGAGCCTTTGCCATTTGTTCCGGCAACACTAATCACATTATATGATGGCTTGAGCAAGCCCATATTGTTTGCAACTCGACGACAACGCTCTAGACCTAACTCTATGGCAGTAAAATGTAGACTTTCTTGCCACAGCAACCACTTGTCCAGATTGTTAAATCGTAACTGGCCCGACTCTATTCCTGACTTTGATATTGATTTAATCTTGTTAGGCATAGTTTTGTTTAGAATCAAATCAAGCTGTTAACGTCTTATCCGTCAACAATGATAAAATGTTACTTACTTTATCGCGTAATTCTCTGCGATCCACAATCATATCGACATCACCATGTTTAAGTAAGAATTCGCTGCGCTGAAAGCCTTCGGGTAATGTCTCTCTTACTGTTTGTTCTATTACACGTGGCCCGGCAAAACCAATTAATGCATTGGGTTCTGCAATATTAATGTCACCTAATGTTGCCAAACTCGCTGAAACACCCCCCATCGTTGGGTCAGTCAAAACAGAAATATAGGGCAAATTATTTTTTCTTAACACGCCAAGGGCTGCCGCTGTTTTTGACATTTGCATTAATGAGAATAAGGCTTCCTGCATTCTTGCGCCGCCACTTGTTGAAAAACAAACTAACGCTGCACTTTGTTGAATCGCAACGTCAACAGCGCGAGAAAACTTTTCCCCAACAACCGAACCCATCGAGCCACCCATAAAATCAAACTCAAAAGCACAGGCTACTACAGGCAACCCTTTTAATTTGCCAGACATCGCTATAAGGGCATCTTTTTCACCTGTCTTTTTTTGCGACTGGCTCAATCTGTCTTTATATTTTTTACTATCCCGAAATTTCAGAATATCAACAGGCTTAACATCCGTAGCAATTTCTTCTCTGTTTTCTTCATCCAGAAAATTCTCAATACGAATACGAGCACCAATGCGCATATGATGATTGCATTTGGGGCATACCTCCAGATTTCTGTCCAGTTCTGCACGATAAAGAACAGCATTACAAGAAGTACATTTTGTCCAAACACCTTCTGGAACTGTACGACGACTACTGCCGTTAGTTTTAATCCGGGATGGTAATATTTTTTCAAACCAACTCATTTTAAATACTATCCAGTGCAGTACGTAAGGACCCAATAAATAATGATATTTCTTTTTTCATTTTCTCACTATTTTCAGCATGTTTAGCAATTCGCTCAACTAAAGCACTGCCAACAACAACAGCATCACATATTCTTCCAACGGCCTCAGCAATCTGCGCGTTTCTAATTCCAAAACCGACACCTATTGGTAATTTAGTCTTACTACGAATTTGACCCAGTTTTTCATCTACGGCTCCAACATCAAGTTGATTGCTGCCAGTCACACCTTTCAATGAAACATAATACAGGAAGCCTGAAGCAACTTCACAAATCTTGTCCAATCGTTCATCATGCGTCGTCGGTGATATGAGAAATATCTGATCTATTTCATGTGGTTTCAGCACTGTTATTAACTCTTCAGATTCTTCCGGCGGTAAATCAACAATGATCAAACCATCAACACCCACCTTTGCTGCTTTTTCCGCAAATTGCTTGTAGCCCATAACTTCAACAGGATTTAGGTAACCCATTAAAATGACTGGCGTTGTATTGTCTTTTGCTCTGAATTCCCCAACAATATTAAACACATCATCGGTATTTATACCTTTTTCCAAGGCTCGCTCACTGGCGCGTTGAATCACCGGTCCATCCGCCATGGGATCAGAAAACGGGATACCTAATTCAATAATATCCGCACCAGCTGCAACCATCTCGTGCATTAAGTCTAGTGTTAAATCAGCTGATGGATCGCCCGCTGTAATAAACGGAATAAGTGCTTTTTTATTATTTTCTTTTATCGCGTTGAAACACGCTTCAATTCTACTCATCTTGATTAGTTAACTAATTAAATATTGGAAATAAATCTGAGGTCCTAAAAGTCTAAAAGTAAATATTGTTTGATTTATTCTTTTAAACCTAGCTTCAATTCAAGTAACTCAATTGCCATATCGGGTACTTCTTTATGATTTTTTGCTTCGTTTGATAACAACCAGCTATCAATCTCGTCACGTTTAACTTTTAACATTTCAGCAAGCGTCATACGATCTAATTCGTTATCTACCATTATATCCATCAAGCGTTCACGATTATTCATAAATAAGATTCCCGGTTAAACTGTAATACCTTCAAGTGCAGCAACTGTATGAATATCCTTATCACCGCGGCCTGATAAATTAGTGATAATTATCGCATCTTTATCCATTCCAGGTGCAATTTTTGAAGCATATGCAAGTGCATGACTTGATTCCAATGCCGGAATTATACCTTCTATTCGAGTTAAATCATGAAATGCCTTTAGCGCCTCTTTATCAGTCGCAGAGACATAACTGACACGTCCTATATCCTTCAACCACGAATGTTCTGGCCCTACTCCCGGATAATCCAGACCGGCTGATATTGAGTGAGTTTCAATTATTTGACCATATTCATCTTCCATAAGATAAGTACGATTACCATGTAAAACACCGGGCTGACCGGCATTTAAAGGTGCTGCATGATGACCTGTTTCTATTCCATCACCGGCAGCTTCTACACCATAGATAGCAACCTCTTTGTCATCCAGAAAAGGATGAAATAAACCAATCGCATTTGAACCACCACCAACACATGCGACTAGGGAATCGGGTAATTTTCCTGTTTGTTCCTGACATTGCTGTCGCGCCTCACGACCAACAATAGCATTAAAATCTCGAACCATAGCTGGATAAGGATGAGGCCCAGCGACAGTACCAATAATGTAGAAGGTATCATCAACATTCGTCACCCAATCTCTCATCGCTTCATTTAATGCATCTTTTAAGGTCTTTGAACCTGCTTCCACGGAAACAACGGTTGCACCGAGTAACTTCATGCGATAAACATTAATCGCTTGCCGTTTAATATCTTCAGCGCCCATATAAACAACGCATTCCATCCCATAACGTGCAGCAACCGTTGCAGAGGCTACGCCATGTTGACCCGCCCCTGTTTCAGCAATGACACGTCGCTTGCCCATTTTTTTCGCTAACAACGCCTGACCAACGGTATTGTTAACCTTATGTGCACCGGTGTGATTCAGGTCTTCCCTTTTCAAATAAACTTGTGCACCACCCAATTCTTCACTCCAGCGTTTAGCATGATAAAGCGGCGAAGGACGTCCTACATAGTGTTTCAACTCATGCTCATACTCAGCAATAAAATCAGGATCATTAATATATTTTTTGTATGCCTGTTCGAGTTCTTCCAAAGGGCCCATTAAGGTTTCCGAAACAAATCGGCCACCATAGGGTCCAAAATGACCTTGCTCATCGGGCATAGATCTTAACGATTCAGTATTTGTATTTTTAATAACTTCAGGCATTCATCGCCTCACGAATAAAATTTTTAATTTTGTCGGGATCTTTTATTCCTTTTTCAATCTCAACACCACCACTAACATCGACAGCATAGGGCTGCACCTGCAAAATTGCACTTTTTACATTATGTTCATGCAAGCCACCAGCAAGAATAATAGGTTTTGTTAAATCTTCTGGAATTATACTCCAGTCAAACGTCAACCCAGTTCCACCGGGCACGTCTTTTACGTAGGTATCGAGTAATAAAGCACTGGCTGATGAATATTTTTCACACTGTTCAGGCAAGTTTATCTCGCCGTCCATTCTGATTGCTTTTATATACGGTTTATTATATTTAGCGCAAGCTTGTTCGGATTCTTTCCCATGAAATTGTAAAGTATCGATAGCAACTCGCTCTAAGACCTTTCGCACATAGCTTTCATCTGCATCGACAAACAAACCGGTACAATTAATAAATGGTGGCATATGTTTAATAATTTGCGCTGCTGAATTAATAGCGACATAACGCGGGCTTTTTTCATAAAACACCAGACCAATCGCATCTGCCCCAGCTTCAACAGCCGATTTCGCATCTTCAAGATTAGTGATACCACATATTTTTATTCGAGTACGATTCATCATTTTATATCTAAATTTTAATTACTAAACCCAAATTTATCCATTAACGTTTGAGGATTTGGAATTGTATATTTTTCAGGATATTTAATATTTACCAAATATAATCCATCGGGCTTTGCCGTAATACCCCCTGCCGTTCTATCTTTTGCCAATAGTACCTCTTCTGCCCAATTTACTTCTTGTTTGCCCATGCCTATGGCCATTAATACACCCGCTATATTTCTTACCATGTGATGAAGAAAAGCATTTGCACAAATAGTAATAACGAACCATTCATCTACTTGATTAATTTCTAATTTGTGTACGGTACGGACAGCAGTATTTGCCTGACAAGCAACGGCTCTATATGAAGTAAAATCATGCTCGCCAACTAAACATAGTGCAGCTTGTTTCATTCTTTCAAAATCTAAAACCTGGTGCTGCCATGTCACTAAACCATTAAAAATAGCCGGTCGCGCTCGACGGTTTAAAATTAAATATTGGTAGGTTCTATTCTCAGCACTGAATCTTGCATGAAAATCATCTTCTATATTTAATATCCAGGTAACTGCAATATCATTTGGCAGCTTTGTATTTGTACCCAGAATCCAGGCCTGATGTTCTCGTTGAGATGATGTTTCAAAGTGCACAACCTGTTGCAAAGCATGAACACCATTATCAGTTCTTCCGGCACAGACAACTCGAATGTCTTCATCTGCAATTTCGGAAAGTGCTGACTCAAGAACTTCTTGAACAGTTGGAGAGATATCCTGCTTTTGCCAACCATAATAATGACAGCCAGCATATTCAATTCCCAGCGCAATTTTCATTCTAGACTGGCCGGATTTAGTTTAATAAAACGTGTTTCCTTTTTCTAAACTGGAAATAAATCCATGTTCTCTGATTAGTCAGATGTAACGACTAAACTTGTCCCAGTAGGTCTTCTGCCTGTTGTCGTTGCTCATCATTACCTTCTGCCATGACTTCATCCAAAATAGCCTTAGCACTATCCTTATCGCCTAATTCAACATAAGCTTTGGCAAGATCCAATTTTGTCGCAATTTCGTCTTCGACACTTTGTTCTTCTGGCTGCGCTGCTCTCGGAACAAAGACAGTATGCTCATCATCGTCATCGTCATCGTCATCGTCATCGTCAGACAGCGCACTCTTGGGAAGTTCAACAGTTCCATCAAGATCGATACTAGCTTCTTCTGTTGATTCAGCAGAAGTATCATCAAGATTAAAATCAAAATCTATTTCAGGTGAATCATCTGCGGAATCAGCTTCAGCTTCTGGAACGACGTCTTCTTCAATTGAGAGGTCAAGTTCTATGTCACCTTCATCTCCCATATCAAGGTCTAATGATAGGTCATCATCACCCTCACTTGTTGCCTCATCATCTCCAACGTCAAGTTGAATAGGCTCGTCATCTTCAGTCGTATCTAACTCAATTTCCAGACCTGCACCATCAGATTCATTTGCTTCTGGTTCACCTGTTTCAAGTTCGATATCGTTAGATTCAGCTTCATCAGATATACCTAAATCCATTTCTAGACCTGCATCATCAGATTCATTTGCTTCTGGCTCGCCAATCTCAAGTTCGATATCGTTAGATTCTTCACTTGATGTCATATCGAAATCGAGAGCATTATCCTCTTCAGCACTTTCTGCTGCAGGAGTTTCTGCTTCGCCTATGTCCAGATCAAATTCTACCGCTCCATCGTCTGCTGCAGGCACATCTAACTCAATTTCGTCTGAGCCTTCTTCAGTCTCTTTTTCACCATCTATATCAACTTCAAGTAAATCAGAACTATCAGCTCCGGCACTAGTAGCAGCAGTCACATCTAGTAAATCTTCTTCTGAATCCAGATCAAGATTTGCTGCGGCAGTCACGTCCAATAAATCTTCATCAGATGATTCTTCGTTAGCAGTAAGATCCAGTAAATCTTCACCACCCGTTCCAGAGATGTCTAAAATATCATCATCAGTTGCTGGTGCAGCAGATTCAGAATCAATTTCTTCTCCAAGTCCCACTGCTGCTGTTACGTCAAGTAGATCTTCTTCTTCAGCAGATGCAGTAATATCAAGTAGCTCTTCACCTTCATCAGAAGCAGTTATATCTAGCATTTCTTCAGCACCATCTGTTGCTGCTTCAGCCACAGTTTCTTCTTCAGCACCACCAATATCAAAGTCTAAATCACCACCGCTATCATCTCCGGTTTCTTCATCAGCAGTGACATCAACAAAACCACCGCCTGTTGTATCAGCACTGTCATCATCATCATCACCTTCCTCAAACAAGGCACGATTGGGAGACATTTCCTGCCACATTGCAACAGCCATATTCCAATGCTCGCCCTCACCACCGACTTTGTCATTCAGTACTTGGGCAGCTTCTTCATATTTTTTCTTGTTTCCAGAAGTATAAAAAACTTCCAATAGTTTCGTATCGAATTCAGGATTGTCCGGATTATCATTTATTACGTTGCGAACAAATTCTTCAGCCTGGTCAAATTGTTCAAATGCAAGATAGGTATTAACTTCTTGCAAAGGATCTTCCTCTTCTTCTGGCTCTTCTTCGGCGACCTCTTCTGTTTCTTCAACCGACATAAACTGAGTTTTTTCTTCATCAACTTCTTCAGTTTCAACATCAACGTCTGCAGATTCCTCAGCTACTGCAGTTTCAGCTTCTGAGTCTGGCAATACAGTAACAGCTTCAGACTCGGACACTTCTGCACCAGTATCACCCAGATCACCTGAATCAAAATCAGGAAAAGCTTCTTCTGTCATTGCATCAATATCAACAGTTTCAGCACGCCCTTTTCTAAATTTTAATAAGACAACAATAATGATTAATAAAAGTAAGATTCCGCCAACAGCCATACCAATCATAGGATTGCCAAGCAAGATATCTTTTGCTTTAGCAATGTATTGATTCACCATTCCCATAATATCGGTAGAACCTGATTCTGGCTCAACTTGAACTACTTCCATCATTTCTTCTTCGGCTTCAGCGACGTCCTCTTCAACTTCTTCCATCATTTCTTCTTCAGCTTCAGCGACGTCCTCTTCAACTTCTTCCATCATTTCTTCTTCGGCTTCAGCAACTTCTTCAGCTTCTTCCATAGCTGTTTGTTCAGCCTCTGCCGCTGCTGCCATTTGCTCTTGAAGTGCAGCTAGTTCATCATCTTTAAGTGATAACAAGCGTTTCAAATCATCTAGTAACGCTTCTGATTCTTGTACTCTATCTTTAAGCTCTATATTTTCCTGAGTTAAAACCTGAATAGTTTCCTGGGCCAACACTAATTCTTCACCTGAACCTGAATCAACGCTGGATACCTGTTCTGTCGCTTCACCCGCATCATCTGCGGCAACTAGTTTTAATTCAGGGTCAGTATCAACAACTTCTTCAGACATCATTTCATCGTCTGATGCAGAAGAACTAGTTTCAGAAACAGAACTAACTTCAGGTCGTTCGCTAACAACACTGGTATCTCCCCAAGAGGAGTGTTGCGATTGAGCTTCGCTTAATGCTTCGGCATTGGAAAGTGCATTCATCTCACTTTCATTTGGCATGCGAAGAATCTGACCACGTTTTAAATTATTTATATTTTGATTTATAAATGCGTCCGGATTAGCTTTTAATAATGCCAACATCATTTGGTTTACACTGGTAGATGTGTCAGGGCGCATTTTTGACGCAATAGACCACAAGGTATCTGATCCTGTTGTAGGACCAAAATCGCCACCCGTGTAATTTACATTCGGCGTATAAGTTGAGCTAGGTGTAGAACCAAGGCTAGGACTAGGACTTGATTTTGCAAACTTTTCATAAGCATCACCATAGGTAACTTGATGGTCAGGATCGTCAATGGTAACAGCTTCCATTGAAGTGCTGCTTTCAGCTACTTGAGCGAATTCACTGGCGCGACTATTTGGATCGTATAAAGGTGGATCAAGCAAGACAGTGTATTCACGAAATAAACGTCCATTTGACCAGCTTACTTCTACAAGAAAATTTAAAAAAGGTTCACGAATTGGATCATGACTAAAAACACGTATGTAATCAGGGCCATCGTCAACTGAGCGACGTAAAGCAAACTTCAGTTTGCTTAAAATAAAAGGACGATCAACTTTTGCTCTGGCAAACGCTTCACTATCAGCCAAAGCAATTTTAAGAGAATCAAGTTCGTCAGCTGTTGGAGAAAGTAACTGTATCCTTGCATCAAATGGTTCATTCAATGCTGAATTTAAATCAAGATTACCCAAGCCAAATGCATTGACTAAAGTCGGGCTTAAAGCTAATAAAATGACAATATAAAATATTCGTTTCATTGTTACTTTTTGTTCCTTGATTTCAGTTACGTGGCGGATCAATCAAAAATGAATATTCACGAACAACATGACCATCAGACCAGCCAATATCCAATACAAACTCTATTACTGGCTCCCTAATTACATCATGACTCGTGATTTTGAGAAAATGTTCCTCACCACTTTTTAAAACCTCGTATTTCAACCGGTAATGCGAAACACTATTTCTATCCGGATAACTTAATGAAATCTCAAGATTATCAAGTTCCGCAGCTTCACTCGCCAACAACTTAATTCTAACATCAAGCTGTTGATTTAAATAAGATTTTAGCTCAGCTTCAGACAACGCAAGGGTATAGCCTGTAATAGCATAAAAACCCAAACATGTAGCCGCTGCCAACTTAAATATTTTGTAGATATTCATTAATCTTAGCGCTATCTTATTGTTTTATAACGTAATAACGACCCCAACCACTATATAAAGTCTAGACTATTAATCATAAACCTATGCATTTTAAGCTCTATTTTAAACACTTTAGAACTTGCGAATATGCTTTACATAATACCGATAACTATGGTTTATAAATAGTGTTTTACCAGAATTTCTGCAATTTGAACACTATTTAATGCAGCTCCTTTACGGACATTATCTGAAACAACCCACATGTTCAGTCCAAGTGGATGTGAGATGTCTTCACGGATTCTTCCGACGTAAACAGGATCCTCTCCAGCAGCCTCTGTCACCGCTGTCGGATATCCTCCATCCTGTAGCTCATCAAGCACGGTTACACCCGACATTTCGTCTAGTAATTTCCTTGCTGTAGCAACATCAATTTTCTCTTTAGTCTCAATATGCACTGCTTCCGAATGTCCATAAAATACAGGAACCCTGACAGCAGTTGGATTAACCAGAATAGCGTCATCTGCAAAGATCTTTCTGGTTTCCCATACCATTTTCATCTCTTCCTTGGTGTAACCATTTTCCTGAAAGACATCAATTTGAGGTATAACATTAAAAGCAATCTGCTTCGGATAAACATGACACTCAGCATCTTTTGCGTTAAGTAAATTAGCCGTTTGCTTGGCAAGCTCTTTTATTGCCTCTTTACCACTACCGGACACCGCTTGATAAGTACATACATTAATACGTTCTATACCAACAGCATCATAGATAGGTTTTAATGCGACCAACATTTGAATTGTTGAACAATTCGGATTCGCAATAATTCCCCTGTTTTTATAATCAGCGACTGCATCTGGATTAACTTCTGAAACCACTAATGGAATATCATCGTCATAACGAAACTGCGATGTGTTATCGACAACAACACAACCTGCTTCCGCTGCGCGCGGCGCATAAATCTTAGACACAGATGCGCCAGGCGAAAAAAGTCCTATTTCAGTTTTACTAAAGTCAAATGTTTCAAGGTCTTCAACAATAAGTTGTTTGCCTTTAAAAGGAATCCGCTTGCCGGCTGAACGACTACTGGCCAGAGCATAAACTTCAGCTACAGGGAAGCCACGTTGTTCTAATATAGACAACATGATCTCGCCAACGGCACCGGTCGCACCGACAACGGCAACATTGAATTTTTTATCTGTCATAACACTTCTTCAAAATATTTTATTTATTAATCAAGAGATGACAAAGCCTTAACAACCGCGTCACCCATTTCATTTGTACCGACACATGTCATTCCTTCAGCATCAATATCTTTTGTTCTTAAGCCATCAGTTAACACCTGACTCACAGCTTGTTCAATTTGATCTGCTAGCTGTGCTTCAGAAAGCGAATATCTAAACAGCATGGATAAAGACAAAATCGTTGCCAACGGATTCGCCACATTCTGACCAGCAATATCAGGCGCTGAACCATGAATCGGTTCATACATACCACTACCATCACTCGCTAACGAGGCTGACGGTAGCATGCCTATAGAACCGGTTAACATCGATGCTAAATCAGACAAGATATCACCAAACATATTAGACGTTACAATGACATCAAACTGTTTTGGATTGCGAACCAATTGCATCGCTGCGTTATCAACATACATATGTTGCAACTCAACATTCGGATAATCCTTTGATAAATCTGTAACTACTTCGCGCCACAATTCGGTCGCTTCCAATACATTGGCTTTATCTACGGAACAAAGTCGCCCCTGGCGTTTTTGTGCAATATCAAATGCAATTCTTGCAATACGTTCAATTTCACTTTCACTATAAACAAGTGTATTAAATCCTTGTCGCTGCCCATCATCGAGTTTTTTAATCCCCCGTGGCTCACCAAAATAAATACCGCCGGTCAGTTCTCTAACAATCATAATATCGAGATCACTAACCACCTCTTCTCTTAATGTCGATGCGGTTGCCAATTGCGGAAACAAAACAGCCGGACGTAAATTAGCAAATAATCCGAGTCCGGCACGAATCGCTAACAACCCTCTTTCAGGTCGGATAGAACGTTCAATCGTTTCCCATTTTGGACCACCAACAGAACCTAATAATATTGCCGAAGATTCCTTTGCTTTTGCCAGAGTTTCTTCTGGTAAAGGAACGCCAGCTTCGTCAACAGCACAACCACCTAGCAAACCATGCTCGAGTTGCAATTTAACGCCTCGTTCTTCAATCAAAAAAGCCAATACTTTTTCGGCTTGAGCAACGATCTCTGGTCCGATGCCATCACCGGGTAATATCAAGATTTTCTTAGTCACGTTCTAATAAATTCCAAATTAATAAGGGCATAGTTTTTCAACGGGCGCAAAGGATACAGCAAAAGCTTATCTAGCAATAATATTCCGGCTGCAAATTCCCCTATATGGTGTAATTTCACACTAGATTTCGTTAAATATGAATCACTATTCTCCTCAATCCATTGCAAAATTACCCTCACATAGGAATATTTTCGCTTCGAAATATTATTACCAGGTAAGCTTTCGGTCACAGAATGAAGCTTAGCTGGCTATATTCTGATCTTTTTCCTTAATAATACTGATCAGACCAGCAGAAACGATTAAAACACCGCCCACATACTCAATATTACGTACAATTTCATTTGTCCAAAGCGCGGCAGAAACTGCACCCGCGACTATTTCCAGCAAAAAAATAACTGAAGAGCGTTGTATAGGTAAATGAGTAACACCGTATTGCGCTGCCCAAGTCATGATGAACATAGCTGGAAAACCAATCAATAAGGCCAAGAGTCCAGAATTGAATGTAATTTCAGGTACAGGAAGTTGTGTCAACAACAAAGCACATAGCGTCAGCGCAACAACGCCTAACCAGGATGCCCCCATCTTAACTTCAATAGGTGTCGCCCCTATTTTACGAACCACAATATTTGTTATCGCAAACGCCATACCCGAAGTAATCGCATAGAATTCAACTAAGCCTATTCCATTTGTATAATTCAATTCAGGTTGCCACAACATTAGCCCTGCACCCACCATAGCCAATACTAATGAACATAAACCAATCCGAGTTAAACGTTCATTTAGAATAAATACGGCAAGCAAAATTGCCCAAATAGGCGATAGATAAAATAATAGTAATACTCGTACAACTTCCCCTTCTAACACAGCTAATATGAAAGCAAGGTTGGTCCAACCGGCAAAAAGCCCAATAAGAATATATTCGAGCTTATGTTTTAGAAAATCAGTTCGTTTTTTCCAACAGGTAGGGAAAATCAAAATCAGAGCAAAGCAATAAATAATCAGGCTGGACCATAAACCAGGAATACCCATTTCTTCCAATAATCGGAGCGGATACCAGAATAAACCCCAGAGAATAGCAGCTGTAGCACAAGCAAAAGCCGGAAAATAGTGGGATGTTGGTTGGGATGACATAGATACCCAAGATACCTGAAAATACTAGTCAATAGCACATCTGTTTTCATCTAGAGCTTCGTCGCCTAAAGCGCCTACTGTTGGTGCTTCTCCTTACAGGGGGCAGCCATGTGCGATTGTTTCTGTGCATCCTGCACTCACAACACTTGTACATCCATGTACATCGTCCTCGCGCCTTGCCTACATGGACGTAGGTACTTAGCTTACGTCAGGAACAAATAAGCTGTGCTCTAAATAAAAACAGAAGCACTCGGTTTTGGCTTCCTGCGTCACTCTACCTCCGCCATCCTTGACGTCGTCTAGAATCTAGCATTTCCAGGTATCTTGGGTATAGCCGATAGCATATACTTCGCAATTTTCGACACCTATAGAAATAAATTAGCAATGAATTCAGGATTAGAAAATTTACACCCCTATCCCTTTGAACGGCTAACAAAGCTATTCGAAGGAACAACGGTCGCTGCAAATAAGTCAGCCATTAGTCTCGCCATTGGTGAGCCTAAACACCCAACGCCGAATTTTATATTAGAGGTATTAAAATCAAATGCGGGCGATATAGCCTATTACCCTACAACGCGCGGCTCGGATGAATTGAGATCCTCGATTGCAACCTGGTTATGCCAACGATTCAAACTTCCTCAATCATCCATTGATGCCGAAAAAAATATTCTGCCAGTGACAGGAACGCGAGAAGCCTTGTTTGCCATTGCGCAAACTATTATTGGTACACAATCTGAAACACCTGTTGTTATTTTACCTAATCCTTTTTATCAAATTTATGAAGGTGCAGCTTTGCTCGCCGGTGCAGAACCTTATTACCTAAACTGCACAGAAGAAAATGATTTCATCCCTGATTTTTCAATAGTGCCAGAAAATATCTGGCAACGATGTCAGCTAATTTATTTATGCTCCCCCGGAAATCCCAGCGGAGCAATTGTTAATCAAGATCAAGTTAAACAACTATTAGAAATTGCAGAAAAATACAATTTTATTATTGTTTCAGATGAATGTTATTCGGAAATTTACCAAAACGAAGAAGAACCTCCGATTGGTCTGCTTGAATGTGCAAATAATTTAGGTAACAGCGAATACAAACGTTGTCTCGTTTTCCATAGTCTTTCGAAACGTTCAAACGTGCCTGGCTTACGTTCGGGATTTGTTGCTGGTGACAGCGAATTAATCGATAATTTCTTTCGCTATCGCACCTATCATGGTTGTTCCATGTCCTTGCAGGTTCAAAAAGCCAGTATTGTCGCCTGGGGTGATGAAGAACATGTAAAACAAAATAGGGAGAAATACCGGAAGAAATTCACTCAAGTATGCGAATTATTAAGCCCGGTGTTAAACGTAGCGCCGCCGCCTGCCAGTTTTTACCTATGGCCGGAACTACCCTGTTCCGATACAGACTTTGCAAGAGAACTGTATACAAGCGAGAATATCAAAGTATTACCCGGCTCTTTTTTATCCCGTGATGTGAATGGCATAAATCCCGGCAAAAATCGTATTCGAATCGCACTGGTTGCTGAAGTCGAAGAATGTAGTGAAGCAGCAAACCGAATTAAAAACTTTATAGAAAACAGGAAAAACACATGAGTGATTTAGAAAACTTTATTAACGACGCATTTGATAACCGAGCCGAAATCGATCCCGGCGAAGGCAGCAAAGAGTTAAAAGAAGCCGTTGAAAGTGTCATCTGGAAACTGGATAGCGGCGAATTACGTGTTGCTGAAAAAGTCGATGGTGAATGGACAGTTAATCAATGGCTAAAAAAAGCTGTGTTACTTTCATTTATTCTTGATAATAACATCGTGATTCAGGGTGGCGTTACAAATTATTATGACAAAATCCCAAATAAATTTTATGGCTATACCAAAACTAACTTTATTGAAACCGGTGCTCGCGTTGTTCCAAATGCAGTCGTTAGACGCGGTAGTTTCATTGCTCAGAATGTCGTATTGATGCCGAGCTTTGTTAATATCGGTGCTTATGTCGATACCGGCACCATGGTTGATACCTGGGCATCAGTAGGTTCATGTGCACAAATTGGTAAGAACGTTCACTTGTCTGGTGGCGTTGGTATCGGTGGCGTACTCGAACCATTACAAGCGAACCCAACAATCATTGGTGATAATTGTTTTATCGGCGCTCGGTCAGAAATCGTCGAAGGCGTCATCGTTGGAGATGGTGCGGTTATTTCAATGGGTGTTTATATCGGTCAAAGTACACGTATTTATGATCGTGCAACCGGCGAAACCTCTTATGGTTACATCCCACCCGGTTCTGTTGTTGTATCAGGGAACCTGCCTTCCAGTGATGGCAAATACAGCTTGTACTGCGCCGTTATTGTTAAAACAGTTGATGAGAAGACTTTAGGCAAAGTAGGTATCAACGAAATCTTACGCGACCTCTAAGAAGTAAACTATGTCAGTCACACTCTACGGCATAAAAAACTGCGACACAGTAAAAAAGGCACGGAAATGGTTAGAAGCCAATTCCGTGCCTTATTCCTTCCACGACTTCCGCGTTGATGGCATCAACAAAACGCTGGTTAATAATTTTCTAAAACAAATCGATATTGAAACGCTCATTAACAAACGCGGAACGACCTGGCGTAAACTTTCTGATAAAGAAAAAGAGATTAAAACTAAAGCGCAAGCAGTTGAGTTAATGGTAGAAAACCCAACGATTATTAAAAGACCCGTACTAGATGTAAAAAGCAAGCATCATATTGGCTTCAAAGACGAACAATACAAAGCTATAACATTTTAATTTATGAATGCCACGGGTGCGCTTAATTTTAATTCGGTGTTACTGATAATCGCAAACCAAAAGTATGTAGAATTGAATTTATAGTTTCAATTCTTGGATTTCGTTTTCCAGATAAAGTTTTATAAAGGCTTTCACGATTTAATCCTGTATGTTCAGCTATACTGGCTATACCACCTTGAGAATCTGCTACATTACGAAGCGCAAGCATCAACAACTTTGGATCATCGTCTTCTAATATCTCATTCAGATATATTGCAATATCATCAGGTGTTTTTAAATAATCACTCGTTTTATATTCTTTTGTAGCCATTCTTAAAAACCTTTTTTAAAGTCTTGCCAATATTCTTTTGCTAATTTTATATCTTTCGTTTGAGAAGATTTATCGCCACCACATAGAAGTAATATTATTGTCTGTTTTTCAATTCCATAATAGATTCGATAACCTGCCCCGAAATGTTCCCTCAATTCAAAAACATGACCACCAAGAGAATTCCAGTCACCTAAATTACCAAGCTGAATTTTATCTAAGCGTTTAAGTAACCTCGCTCTATCTCTTGAATTTTTAAAGGTATTAATCCAATCATCAAAAGGGATCCTTCCATCTGAGCACTGGTATTTCCTTATACGGTACATTATATTATTGTAGCCAATAAGCTACAATTATTCAAGAGTTAATTAATAAACGCGGTACCTCTTGGCGTAAATGATATCAATCGACACTGACCCTTTTGATTATTTTGATTACTTTTTCATCTAAAAAAGTGACTCGTCATAAAGACGAAAAACCAAACTTAAATAATAGTACAATAGCTACCCTATCTAAACAGTACCAACAAATAACCTCTCGAATGAGACAAGCACAAGATATTCTTAAATCCACTTTTGGATACGAACAGTTTCGCCATTCTCAACAAGCAATAATTCAGGAACTACTGGATGGGAATGACGCGCTTGTTTTAATGCCGACCGGTGGTGGCAAATCATTGTGTTATCAATTTCCAGCTTTGGTTCGAGACGGTACGGCGATTGTTGTTTCGCCTTTAATTGCATTAATGCAGGATCAAGTTGATGCGTTGTTGCAACTTGGAATTAAAGCGGCTTTTCTTAATTCCAGTTTAAGTACTGACGAAGCGCGTGATATCGAACAACGATTATTAAACAATGAACTTGATATTGTTTATGTTGCGCCGGAACGCTTGCTTAATAGCTACACACTGTCATTACTGGATCGATGTACATTATCTTTATTTGCGATTGATGAAGCACATTGTGTATCTCAATGGGGTCATGATTTTCGTCCTGAGTATCAGCAACTGAAATTATTGCATGAACGTTTTCCTAACATTCCTCGTATTGCATTAACGGCAACAGCGGATCAACGTACGCGTGATGAAATTATTGCTCAACTTCAATTGGAAGAGGCGAAAGTTTTTATTAATAGCTTTGATCGACCGAATATTCATTACTCAATTTCGGAAGGTAACAATCCTAAAAATCGCTTATGGAAATTTCTTGAAGAGAAACACAGTAATGATGCTGGTATTGTTTATTGTCTCTCACGTAAAAAAGTAGAGGCAATTGCGGAATGGTTATCTGATCAAGGTCGCATTGCTCTACCTTATCATGCTGGTTTATCTGCGGAAGTACGACAACAAAATCAGCAACGTTTTTTACGCGAAGACAGTGTGATTATTGTTGCGACGATTGCCTTTGGTATGGGTATTGATAAACCCGATGTGCGATTTGTTGCACATTTAAATTTACCGAAAAGCATTGAAGCTTATTATCAGGAAACCGGACGCGCCGGACGTGATGGTGAACCTGCTAATGCCTGGATGGCGTATGGTTTACAAGATGTGATTACCCTTCGACAATTTATGCAGAACTCTAATGCAAATGAAGTTTATAAACGCGTTGAACATCATAAATTGGAATCCATGCTCGGGTTGTGTGAACTCATTACTTGTCGTCGCCATACTTTGCTCGGCTATTTTGATGAAGCTTCTTCAGAACAATGTGGTGCGTGTGATAATTGCCAGAACCCGCCAGAAAAGTGGAACGGCACTGAAGCAGCACAAAAAGCATTGTCATCAATTTATCGAACTGAACAACGGTTTGGGGTGAATTACATTGTCGATATTTTACTTGGTAAAGCCGATGAACGGATTCAGCGAAATGGTCATGATCAGATCAGTACCTTCGGGATTGGTAAAGACATTTCTAATACCGAATGGCGCAGTGTTTTTAGACAATTGATTGCATTGGGATATATCGACATCGATATCGAACGGCATGGCGCTTTACGACTAACAGAAAAATGTCGTCCGGTATTACGAGGCGAGCAACAGCTCGAATTAAGAAAACTTTCAATTGAAGAAAAACAGACAAAAGAAAAGAAACAAAAATCATCTGTTCGACCACAAGACCAAGATTTATGGGAGGCACTACGAGCACTACGAATGGAAATAGCAAGCGAATCCGGCGTGCCGCCTTATGTTATTTTTCATGATTCTACCCTGCAGGAGATGATTAAGAAGAGACCCCAGTCATCAGCTGACATGAATCGCGTCTCTGGTGTTGGCGAACAGAAATTGAAACGCTATGGCAAACAATTTCTTGATGAAATTGCCAAACATCCCCTGCCCGCTTTGCTTGATAACAATTTGAGCGCAACCATTAATGAAACCTTAATTTTATTTCAGCAAGATATTCTTATTGAACAGATTGCTCAGCAACGCGATATAAAAGAAAGTACGATTTATTCACACCTTGCCGATGCAATTGAAATTGGTTTGCTTGATATAGATGATGTTGTTGAGCTTAATGAAGACCAATATAACGAGATTGTTTTTGTTATTGAATCTTTGGAAGATGATGAGAAAGGTCGAATCAAACCTATTTATGAAGCTTTAGATGAAGAATATGATTATGGTGTTATAAAATGCGTACAAGCTTCAATTTAAATTTAGTAGTTCAAACTAATCAAGCACTCGTCATTCCCGCGCAGGCGGGAATCTAGTAAATTATGTCAATCAAAGCTAATCACTGGATTCCCGCCTACGCGGGAATGACCAGGGAAAAAAGAACCATTACAGTCCAGAATTTTATAAATTTAAGGAAAGCTACTTACGACTTCTTCAACTTTATTAACGAGTTCATCAACCAGAGTTTCAACTTGTTGTTCATTTTCACCCTCAACCATCACTCTAACTAAAGGTTCTGTGCCGGAAGGTCTTAAAACAACACGACCAGAATCACCAAGCGTATTTTCTACATCTTTAATCGCATTATTAAGATCATCAATCTTTGTGATGTCGATTTGTTTTTGAAGTTTTACATTTTTCATTATTTGTGGAAATTTAGTTATACCGGAAACTAGCTCTGACAGTTTTTTTCCAGTCAAAACCATTTCCTCTAATACAAGTAGTGCCGCAATAATACCATCGCCCGTGGTGGTAAAATCAAGATTAATAATATGACCGGATGTTTCTCCACCTAACACCAGTTCTTCTTTTCGTAGTAATTCCATAACATAGCGATCACCAACAGCGGCACGAAAAAAATTCAAATCCAGCTCTTTAATGGCATGTTCCAATCCGAGATTACTCATTACAGTACCGACGATGGCGCCATTTAATTCATTAATTTGTAACTGTGAAATAACATAAAGAATATCATCACCATCTAGCACGTTACCTTGATGATCTACCATTATTAATCGATCACCATCACCATCCAGAGCAATTCCGACATCAGCGCGTGATTCTTTTACTAACGCTTGTAACGCTTGCGGAGATGTCGCACCACATTCATCATTAATATTTAATCCATCGGGTGTTGCTGCATGTGCGATAACCTCTGCACCTAACTCTTCAAAGACTTTAGGAGCGATGTGGTAAGTCGCGCCATTGGCACAATCAATAGCAACCCTAAGACCATTAAAATCAACATTGTTTTCTATTTTTGATTTACAAAATTCAATATAACGTCGTGGTGCATCTGTAATGCGTCGTGCCTTGCCAAGGTGGCGTGAATGAACAGATTGCATAGGCAAGTTCAATTCATATTCAATTTCATGCTCGACTTGGTCTGGTAACTTAGTGCCATCACTGGAAAAGAATTTAATACCATTATCATAAAATGGATTATGTGATGCACTGATAACAATGCCTGCCTGTGCTCGTGTATTTTTAGTAAGATAAGCAATGCCAGGTGTTGGCATAGGACCGAGTAAACGAATATCAACACCCGCTGCAGACAAACCTGCTTCAAGCGCTGACTCAAACATATAACCTGATATACGTGTATCTTTGCCTACTAAAACAGGGCCATTACCTTTTTTGGCAAGCACGCGCCCTGCTGCCCAACCAAGTTTCATAATAAAATCAGGAGTAATGACACCTTCACCAACAATGCCTCGAATGCCATCGGTGCCAAAATATTGTCTGGTTTTGGTATTAATCGTTATTCACTTTATGATTTTATTAAAGATAGGACTATTGTGCGGATAAAAAAAGTTTAGTCTAGAAGAATTCTTAAAAATATTTAGGGTATGCTAAAAATAGTGATTTTTTTGTGAGAGCGAGGAAGCACCGCGCGCAAAACCGGAATGTATATGCAAATACATGAGGATTTGAGCACGGAGCTGACGCGGCTATCGCAAAAAAAGCGCATTTTTAGTATGCCCTATGCGGGTTTGGCTGGTGGCTCACCTGACGGCGCATCATCATCTTTTGATGATTTAGTTTTAGCCTTTTTTGCACGAGTCTTCCTCTTTTTCTTAACCGGAGTGCCATCGTCATTATCATCCCAACCTGATGGTGGACGAGGAATCTTACCCTCCATAATGTCATCGATTTGATCGGAGTCTATAGTCTCATACTTAAGCAAAGCCTCAGCCATCAAATGAAGTTTATCGATGTGTTCTTTTAATATTTCTTCAGAACGACCATAGTTCCGATCAATAATATTACGAACTTCTTCATCGATGGTATGTGCTGTTTCATCAGACACGCCTTTATGTTGTGTTACAGAATGTCCAAGAAAAACTTCACCATCATCTTCACTGTAAGTTAACGGCCCAAGTTTTTCAGACAAGCCCCATTTAGTCACCATACTACGCGCGAGTTGAGTCGCTCGTTCTATATCGTTACTGGCACCTGTCGTGACTTTATCTTTACCAAAAATTAATTCTTCTGCTATTCGTCCACCGTACAAAGTAGATAGCTGGCTTTCGAGTAGCTCTTTGCTATAGCTTAAACGATCTTCTTCTGGCAGAAACATAGTAACGCCTAGAGCACGTCCGCGAGGAATAATCGTCACCTTATAAACAGGATCATGTGATGGCATCAAGCGACCAACAATGGCATGACCTGCTTCATGATAAGCGGTAAGTTTTTTCTCTTCCTCACCCATGACCATTGACCGGCGCTCTGCACCCATCATAATCTTGTCTTTAGCTCGTTCAAATTCTTCCATATCAACCAGCTTTTTATTGGCACGAGCTCCAAATAATGCCGCTTCATTTACCAGATTGGCTAAATCTGCACCGGAAAAACCAGGTGTGCCACGAGCAATAATATTTGCTTTTACATCATCACCTAATGCTACCTTGCGCATGTGAACTTTAAGGATTTGTTCTCGACCACGAATATCAGGTAATGGCACAACAACCTGACGATCAAAACGACCCGGTCTTAATAATGCTGGATCTAATACATCAGGGCGGTTAGTTGCGGCAATAACAATCACGCCTTCATTACCTTCAAAACCATCCATTTCTACCAACAACTGATTCAAGGTTTGCTCACGCTCATCATGACCACCACCCAAACCAGCCCCGCGATGACGACCGACAGCATCGATTTCATCAATAAAAATAATACAAGGCGCATGTTTCTTGGCTTGTTCAAACATATCACGAACACGCGAAGCACCAACACCAACAAACATTTCAACAAAATCAGAACCGGAAATAGTAAAGAAAGGAACTTTTGCTTCACCGGCAATGGCTTTTGCCAGTAGAGTCTTACCCGTGCCTGGAGAGCCCACCATTAATACACCGGATGGGAGTTTGCCACCTAATTTCTGAAACTTACCCGGATCTCTTAAAAATTCGACTAATTCACCAACTTCTTCTTTTGCTTCTTCGACACCTGCGACATCACTAAACGTGATCTTAATCTGGTCTTCACCTAATAGACGTGCACGACTTTTGCCGAATGACATTGCACCACGACCACCACTGCCACCTTGCATTTGACGCATAAAATAAATCCAGATACCAAGCAATAGTAGTATCGGGAACCATGAGATCAACGCGTGTGCCCAAAATGAGTTTTTATTTGGCTCCAAACCTAAAATTTCAACATTATTCTCTAATAAGGTACCAATCAGAGCATCGTTGCTTGTTTCCGGACTATATGTTTTGAATGCATTACCATCAGCCAAACGTCCGTTTATTGCACTACCTTCAATGCCGACTGAAGCAACGCGGCCTGTTTTTACATCAGTGATAAATTGGGAATAGCTCACTTCGCCTGACATTGCCGGATTGTCAAAATTCTTGAATACCATCATTAGAACCAGGGCAATAATGACCCATAGAACTAGATTTTTTGCCATATCGTTCAATTCAATAAACCTCGTGTAATGTTCGTTTTCACTATAACCTATACGACCGTGCTAAAACATAAAATTCCCGTGACTTATCACGCGATGCGCCCGGTTTTCGGGTCATTACCTTACTAAAATGTTTCTTTAATAATTGTCTGTACTCGCTAGTTCCTGCGCCTTCAAAAAGCTTGATGAGTAAATCGCCACCAGGTTTCAGTGCCTGATGACAAAAATCATAGACAATCTCTGCCAAAGCCATACTACGAGCCTGATCTGTCACCCTGATACCTGTTAAATTGGGGGCGATATCTGAAATTACAAGATCAGCCCCTTTTTCACCAATTTGTTGCAAACACGCTTTTTCCACGATTTCGTCGGTAAAATCACCCAAGGTAAATAAAACCCGATCAATTGGCTCCATAGGAAGTATATCGACCGCAATAACGCGACCATTAGCACCAATACGCTCACTTGCGTATTGTGACCAACTTCCCGGCGCTGAACCCAGATCAACAACACAGTAGTCCGGTTTGATTAATTTATCTTTTTGGTCAATTTCCTGCAGTTTGTAAACAGCACGGGAGCGGTAATGTGACTCACGAGCCTGTTTAACGTATGGATCTTTATTTTGTATTTGAACCCATTCTTTACTAGGCTTTTTTTTAGACATTACTAAATACGTGTCAATAAGTGCTCTTTAGATGTACTTAACTTCCAGAATTTCGTACTCAATAATTCCGCTAGGTGCATTCACATCAGCACCATCACCTTCTTCTTTTCCTATTAATGCTCGCGCAATCGGAGAAGTCACTGAAATCAATCCTTCATCTATATTAGCTTCTTCTTCACCGACGATTTGATACGTTACCTCAGCATCAGTTGCCACATTCAATAAATCAACTGTCGCACCAAAGACGACGCGGCCTCCTGCATCAAGCTCTGTCACATCAATAATCTGTGCTTCGGCTAATGCTGAATCTATTGCATTTATACGACCTTCTGCAAAACTTTGCTGTTCTCGTGCTGCATGGTATTCCGCATTCTCACTCAAGTCACCATGTGCTCTGGCTTCTGCGATTGCCTTGGTGATACGAGGTCGATCAACCGTTTTCAGCTGACGCAATTCTGCTTTTAATTTTTCTGCGCCTTTTGTAGTCATTGGCTGACTCATGCGATAACTCCTTTATGTAATTCTTGCAAACTATTCACGCCGATACTATCTCTCTGTTTTAAAGCCTCTACCGTTGCCCATGCACCGGCCATGGTTGTTGTATAGAATACTTTATGTTGTAGCGCCGTTCTTCTTATTGAATAAGAATCGGCAATCGCTTTCTTACCTTCTGTCGTATTCACAATTAAATCAATATCATCATTTTTTAACATATCAACAATATGCGGCTGGCCATCTCTTACTTTATTAATTCTTTCGCATTTTATACCTGCTTTATTAAGTGCTTTACAAGTACCTGACGTAGCAAAAATTTCATAACCTAAGGTAAATAATCCTTCAGCAACTTTCACCGCTTCTTCTTTATCGATTTCCTTTACACTGATGAAGGCTTTGCCAGAAACGGGAAATGACTCGCCTGCAGCAAATTGCCCTTTGGCAAACGCTTCGCCAAACGTTCGACCAACGCCCATGACTTCACCGGTTGATTTCATTTCAGGTCCCAGCAAAGGATCGACACCCAGAAATTTAATAAAAGGAAAAACTGATTCCTTAACACTATAATAATCAGGGACCGGCACATTTGTTAAACCCTGCGAGGCTAAACTGTTACCTACCATACAATTCACGGCTATTTTAGCAACTGGGATTCCGGTAGCTTTGGAGACAAAAGGTATTGTTCGCGACGCACGTGGATTAACTTCCAACACGTATATTTCTTCTCCCTGAATCGCAAACTGCGTGTTCATTAAACCAACAACATTTAATCCACGAGCCATCGCCCCTACTTGTTCCGCAAGCCGATCCTGAATAGAAGTATTTAAACTATGTGGCGGTAAGGAACAGGCTGAATCACCCGAATGCACACCGGCCTGTTCAATGTGTTCCATGATCCCGGCAATACAAACATCTTTACCATCCGATATCGCATCAACATCAACTTCAATTGCGTCATTAAGAAAACGATCCAGTAACACGGGTGACGAATTAGAAACTTTAACGGCATTATCCATGTAATTTCTGAGATCATCTTCGTTGTATACAATTTCCATTGCTCGACCACCTAAAACATAAGAAGGTCTAACGACTAATGGATAATCAATTTCTTCAGCACCCTTTACTGCTTGTTCAATATTTCTTGCTGTTCGATTCGGTGGCTGTTTCAAACCAAGATCTTCTAATAATTTTTGGAATCGTTCTCTATCTTCAGCTAAATCAATTGAATCGGGTGTGGTACCAACAATAGGAACACCCGCACTTTCCAAATCACGTGCCAGTTTTAAAGGCGTTTGACCACCGTACTGCACTATGACACCAAAAGGTTTTTCGATATGAACGATGTCTAATACGTTTTCAAGAGTTAATGGTTCGAAGTAAAGACGGTCAGAGGTGTCATAATCGGTAGACACTGTTTCCGGATTACAGTTAACCATAATGGTTTCATAACCTGCTTCACGCATGGCGAAAGCTGCTTGCACACAACAATAATCAAATTCAATGCCCTGCCCAATTCGATTGGGACCACCACCGAGCACCATAATTTTTTGTCTCTCAGTTGGTGCTGCTTCACATTCAACATCGTAACTTGAATACATATAGGCTGTTGCTGACTCAAATTCTGCCGCACAGGAATCAACACGTTTAAAAACGGGTCGAACATTTTTATCGATTCTTAATTGTCTTACTTCAGCTTCAGATAAATCAATTAACTCAGCCAATCTTTCATCTGAAAAACCTTTACGCTTTAATTGTTTTAAACGATCTTCAGTTAATGATGAAACGCCCTCTTTCCTGAGTTTATTTTCTTCTTCAACAAGATCATGTATCTGTACCAGGAACCAGGGATCGATATGACAAATATCAAACACATCATCAATACTTAAACCATGGCGAAAAGCATCCCCGACATACCAAAGTCGATCAGCTCGCGGCACTCGTAGTTCTCTTTCAATTTCTTCTAATATATTTTCTGAAGATTCATTAACAATTTCATTAAAACCGGTGACACCTGTTTCCAGGCCACGAATTGCTTTTTGTAATGACTCCTGAAAAGTACGACCCATTGCCATCACTTCACCCACCGATTTCATTTGCGTGGTTAAGCGATCATCTGCCTGGGGAAATTTTTCAAAGGTGAAGCGAGGTATTTTAGTAACAATATAATCTATGCTCGGCTCGAATGATGCCGGTGTCGCACCGCCGGTAATTTCATTTTCAAGTTCATCAAGCGTATAACCCACTGCCAATTTTGCCGCAACTCTGGCGATAGGAAAACCGGTTGCTTTTGATGCCAAAGCAGAAGAACGAGAAACGCGTGGATTCATTTCAATAATGATCAAACCACCATTTTCAGGATTAACTGCAAACTGCACATTTGAACCACCGGTATCAACACCAATTTCACGTAATACTTTTATAGAAGCATCACGCATGATTTGATATTCCTTATCCGTTAACGTTTGTGCTGGTGCAATCGTAATTGAATCACCGGTATGTACACCCATTGGATCCAGGTTTTCAATCGAACAAATAATGATGCAGTTATCTTTAGTATCTCGCACCACTTCCATTTCATATTCTTTCCAACCCAAAACAGATTGTTCAATCAAAACTTCTGACGTGGGAGATGCTTCAAGACCGCGTTCACAGATATCCATATACTCATCACGGTTATAGGCAATACCACCACCGGTTCCACCTAAAGTAAACGAAGGTCTAATAATGGCAGGGAAACCAATAATATCCATTGCTCGTTTCGCGTCTTCAATATTGTGTACCATCTCTGAGGTCGGCATATTCAAACCGATTTTATTCATTGCTTCTCGAAATAACTCACGATCTTCCGCTTTATTGATGGCATCTTTCGATGCGCCAATCATTTCCACGCCGAATTTTTCAAGCACACCTTCTCTATCCAAATCCAAAGCACAATTCAGTGCCGTTTGCCCACCCATCGTAGGAAGTAATGCATCGGGACGTTCCTTTTCGATAATTCTTGCAACAGTCTGCCAATTAACCGGTTCAATATAAGTTGCATCTGCCATTTCCGGATCGGTCATAATCGTTGCCGGATTGGAATTGACCAAAATAACTCGATAACCTTCTTCACCAAGCGCTTTGCAAGCTTGTGCACCGGAATAATCAAACTCACAAGCCTGGCCAATAACAATAGGGCCTGCGCCAATAATGAGAATACTGTTTATGTCTATTCTTTTAGGCATGAGTCGTTCTTATGATTTATATTCTTTCATTAATTCAATGAAATGATTAAAGAGTGGTTGTAAGTCATGCGGTCCGGGACTTGCTTCGGGATGACCCTGAAAACCAAACACAGGTCGTTCAGTATGATGCACACCCTGTAATGAACCATCAAACAAGGAACGATGCGTTGCCGTTAAACAATCAGGCAAACTTTCTTCATCTACAGAGAAACCGTGATTTTGGCTAGTGATTAAAACCCGACCATCAGCGAGTGATTGCACTGGATGATTGGCACCATGATGACCAAATTTCATTTTTATTGTTTTTGCGCCAAGTGCCAGGGACAATAATTGGTGCCCTAGACAAATACCAAACACAGGCAATCCCGTTTCAATAATTTCGTTTATAGCAGTAATCGCATAATCACAAGGTTCTGGATCGCCAGGTCCATTTGATAAAAATACACCATCCGGTTTTTCTGCCAAAACATCTTTTGCAGATGTTTTGGCTGGTACTACAGTGACATCACAACCTTGATCGGCTAGCAGTCGAAGTATGTTTCGTTTTACACCATAATCATAAGCAATAACGCGCCATTCTTTTTTCCCCGATACAGGTTTGATTCCTTCTTCTAAATCCCAAGTGCCCTCATACCATGCATAAGAAGTTTTACTACTGACTTCTTTAGCTAAATCCATACCAACTAAACCGGCAAATGATTTTGCTGTGTCTACTGCTTTGTCCGCATCAATACTGGAACCTGAAACAACACAGGCTTTCATCGCACCGTTGTTACGTAGATGCCTTGTCAATTGGCGCGTGTCGATACCAGCGATGGCCACAATATTATGCCGCTTTAAATAATCACTCAGATTTTCAGTCGCGCGCCAGTTACTCATTTCGAGTGGCAAATCTCGGATAATCAAACCACTGATAAAAACATTGTTTGACTCCTCGTCTTCAGGATTAGTGCCCACATTACCGATATGCGGATGAGTCAGGGTGACAATTTGTTTGTAATAGGAAGGGTCGGTAATAATTTCCTGATAACCGGTTATCGCAGTATTAAAAACAACTTCGCCTATGGTTTCTCCATCGACACCAATTGACGTACCATAAAACAATGAACCATCTTCCAGCGCTAACAGGGCATTATCCGTCAAAAAATGTTACCTCTAATACACATCGTTACTTTGAACTTCTATATTATTCGTGGCATACGACCGCCATGGATGGCGGAAGTGTCGAAAATGCAGGAGCATATTTTCGACCAGGTCATCCATGACCATAAAAAAGGGAGTAACCGTGTAGGCTACTCCCGTTGAATTGGCTTGGAATTATACTGTAATGACGCATAAAATGTCCATCCAGATAAGCTAATAAGATATGCATTCTAATAAGAAAAAAGTCCTGGTTTGTACACTAGCTGATTTAAAAGAATCTGGTTGTTTTAGTTGGGAAAATGCTATCAACAAACCACCAGTTCAATATTTTCTGATTTACCATGAAAATAAAGTCCATAGTTATCTGAATCGTTGTCCTCATACCGGTGTCAATCTTGATTGGCTTCCGAACCAATTTCTCGACAGTAACAATGAATTTATTCAATGTGCCACCCATGGTGCTTTGTTTAGAATAGAAGATGGTCGTTGCCTGCAAGGCCCTTGTGTCGGAGATCAACTACAAATTATTAATAATGAAGTTATCGGGGCTAATATCTACCTGTTTTTGTAGGAATAAAATCAGCTAGCATGGTATTTTTAATGTAATTTATTACATTGTGGTGCTAACCTTGCTAGATAACAGGGGTACATATACTAATAACGTATTTAGGCTGGATCTATTCTTTAAAAAATGAGCACGAAGAAACGTCATCTTAATGCCCTCAAAGCTGGTCAAAAATTACACTGGTACGAGATTAGGGATATATTAGGCCAAGGTGGTTTTGGCATTACCTATCTCGCTCAGGATCTTAATCTTGAACATGAAGTTGCAATAAAAGAATACTTGCCGGTAGATCTTGCTATTCGAACTAAAAGTGGCACTGTTTCACCCGTTTCAGAAGAACATCATGAAAGATACTACTGGGGCTTGGGACGCTTTCTTGATGAAGCTCGTACAGTTGGACAATTTAAACACCCTAATATCGTTCAGGTTCGAAACGTTTTTGAAGCTAATAATACAGCTTATATGGTCATGGAATATGAGCTCGGCGAAACTTTTCAGGATATTCTTAACCGTCGAAAAACCATATGCGAACAAGATCTTAAAACAATAATTTTCCCTATTGTCGATGGCATGAAAGTGGTTCATGCGGCAGGTTTTATTCATCGCGATATTAAACCGGCAAATATTTTTCTGCGAGTTGATGGTGACCCTGTATTACTGGATTTTGGCTCTGCAAGAACATCTCTGGTGCAGGATGATCAATCCTTAACCAGTATTTTTTCACGTGGTTATGCGCCTATTGAGCAATATCACTCCGGCGAAGAGACACAAGGCGCATGGACAGATATTTATGCACTGGGAGCAACTATGTATCGTGCTATCAGTGGCGTGCCTCCGACAGATGCCGTTGATCGTAGTGCTGCAATAGCTCAAATAGAAAGCGATACTTATGTATCGATTTCTGAAATTGCTGGCAATGATTACTCTGGTGATTTTTTAGACGCAGTCGACTATGCCTTGCAATTTCGACAACAAGATCGACCTCAATCCATGTCAGAATGGATTGCGACATTTGACCGACGAAATAACAGTGAACGAGATCAATTTAATGAAGATACTACTTTACTTGATAAGCATATATCTGAAGCAGAATCCGGTGACGCTGTTGCACAATCGAAACTTGCCTTTATGTACGCCAAAGGTATCCATGCTAAAAAGAATGAGAAAACGGCAATTTACTGGTTCAAGGAAGCAGCTTTAAATAATCACGTTAATGCTCAATTCAATCTGGCACTAATGTACGCCAAAGGGAATGGCGTAGATCAAAACTATAATGAAGCATTGAAATGGTATGAGCTAGCTGCAGAGCAAGGAGATATGATTTCTCAATCTACGCTTGGCAACATGTATAGCAAAGGTATTGGAACTGAAAAAGATGCTGAACTTGCGTTTAAATGGTTCATGAAAGCAGCTGCGCAAGAAGACGCTAATGCAGAATACAAAGTTGCTGAAATGCTAAATAAGGGAATAGGTGTTGCAAAAGATTTAACAGCAGCACATACATGGTATGAAAAGTCTTCAGCTAAAGGACACACTTTGGCACAAATGAAGTTGGCCTATATGTACGGAAAAGGTCATGGAACAGAACGAAATGATGCTGAGGCATATCATTGGTTTAGAAAAGCAGCTGAACAAGGCCATCCAAAAGCGCAATACAATCTTGGTGTTATCTATGCCAAAGGCCGTGGTATAGAAAAAAATATCGATGAAGCAAAAAGATGGTACGAACTTGCCGCTGCCCAGGGTGATGAGCATGCAGAGAAGGCATTATCACGCATTAGTTCTTAGAGAACATTGCACGATTGCTCATTTAATAACTATTAATATGTCATTGTTAATCGGTTAAATATAAAATCCTTAAACTGATTTGCCAGTTCTTCGCCATCAATATCTTCAGCAATAGTAAATTTTTTATTATTTATCGTATGAACAACTATTTTAAAATGCTTAATTTGTTTAGCACCTTGCCCAGTGCTTCCGGCAGATTTAACTTCCATGTCTTTTATATCATCAATAGCAATTATGCTTCGTTTTATTGGAATAAAAAATAAACGACGAACTGCTTTAACCCTCCTCTCGGCAAGAGAAATACTTAAGCTATTAAATGATAAATAGATTGCAGCCAGACTGCTAAGCAGGCCAATGAGTGCAAATGGTATAGAGAATATAATGATGACAATACTCATAGCACCGTCACTAGCGAAAGATTGATTCATTGAAAAGGTTGCAAAACCAAAACCACCGCCAAATATTAACGCAAACACGGTTAACGCCTTGTTTCTAAACATCGGGAAATAAAAAGAGAATTTATTATCTTCATCCTTGAACTGTATTGAACGAACAAGCGCAGTACTCAACAAATCACCCTGCGCCAAAGCAGACTGAATATCTTCCGCTTTCTCTTTTTTTAGCTCTTCAACCTGAGCACTGATGTTATGTTGAACGTAACTGGATTCCGCACCAGTTAGAAATACAGGAATATTGTATTCGCGATGCAAATCGACACCTGGGATCTCTGCTGAAACTTTCAAACGCCAAAAATAATAATCACCGGATTGCTCAATATCTGACTCGGATAAATTATCAGGCACATCAAATCTAAAACGAAGATCAATACCATCTAATGTAGGCACTATCCTGGCAAAACCAGCTTCAAACCATTTTATGTTTTCTTTTCTAGAACGATTTTTACCACTGCCTGATACATAAGTATAAACACTCTCTAGTTCAACTTTGTATTTCGCATCAAGTGCATCGACATTTTTTAAATGTAAGGTTCCGCCAACATGACCGCCTATGGAACCGGGGAATGGATCCATTTCCAGTTCAATCACGCCAAACCGTTTCCATTCTCTTGTAATGTCCCAGGCTTTCTTTATCAGGAATAACCCTACTAGGGGAAACAATAAGGCAATCAAGATTGCATAATTTCCTTTTTTTAATTCATCCTCTAATGCAAAGAACAAAACAGGTGAGCTAACTGCACTCCAGAATATTGCGAAAAACCACATGCCCCACATACTGGATTTAGCATCTGAGCGAATACGATTATCACGCCATTCTTTTCTTTCAAGCCATGCATTCGCTTGATGTGTTTTTACTGCTTCTGATTCGCTATTACATTGTTTAACAAACTCAATGAAGCTTTCTTCGTAGCCAGGATCTTCGCATTTTTTATTCCATTCTCTTCTTAATTGTGTCAGTGATGGTTTTTTATCTGCGCTACTCCCTTTTGACGTGATACAACTATAGGCAACGATTAACCCAATAAAAATAAAGACTGAACAAAAACCGGACATAAGAATAAACAAACCCCAGCGCATGTCACGATCGATTACTGAATTTTCAGGATTATTTGGGTCGTACCAAATCGTGACAGGGTGACGATTATTTTTTAGTTGATTTAGCTGATTGAATTTATTTTTATGATAGCTACCGATGTTATCTTTAAACGCAGCAAGATAAACACGATTGTTTTCGTAAATTCTTCCACTAACACTATATTTATAATTAGCAAGTGTATCGTTATCTTCTCCACGTACACTCAGTATAGTTGCAGTCGTTGATTGCCATTGCTTCATCGCTTTCCAGGATTGGAATGTCGGCACAGCAGTTTCGAGCGCCATAAAAAAACCGCCGCCGGCAAACAATAAACCAAATATCAGCCCGAATAAAATACCGGTTATTTTCATTTGCTTATACTTCCAATCATTGGATGTAGCAACATTCCAAGCCAGATAATAAAACAATAATTTAAAAAATTATTTTGATAGGCTAATCTAACTTATTAAAGATAATTGTATGCGCTTAATAGGGTGCTATATCAAGTTCTTTTGTCTAGCCACTCTCCAACAGAAGGTGGAATCATCTTTTGCGCTTTACCACTAACATAAATACCAATGTGACCTCCAGGAAATTCCAGCGCAGTATAGTCTTTTGAACCCACACAACCTTCCAGTGCCTTAGAAGCATCTGGTGGAACAAGATGATCATCCTTGGCATAGATATTCAATACCGGTACCGTGATGTTTTCCAAATCAACAACCTCTTTACCAATCTTGACTGTGCCTTTAACCAGACCATTTTCTTGATAAAATTGTTTTATGAACTCTCGATAAGCTTCGCCGACTTGATCAGGACTATCAAAGATCCATTTTTCCATACGCATAAAGTCCTTGGCCTTTTGCGTATCATCTAATATGTTCACCATGTCCACATACTTTTGTCCCATTAACCTGAACGGTTTCATGGTCAAAAATGTCCAGTTCAATAATTCACCCGGAATATTGCCAATGGTATCTACCAGTAAATCAATATCGATGTTTCTTACCATGTGACTCAACAGATCATCTTTGGTGTGAAAATCAATTGGCGTAACTGTGGTAATCAGATTTTTCACCTTATCTGTATGTAGTGATGTGTAACAACAACTGAAAGCACCACCCTGACAAATACCTAACAAATTAATTTTTTCGAGATCATGTCTATCACAAATTTCACCAACACAACGATCAATATAACCATTAATATAATCATCAAGTGTAAGAAAACGATCGCCGCTGTCTGGATAACCCCAGTCAATCAAATAAACATCAAGACCTGCATCCAATAAACCCTGAACCATTGAACGTCCGTCCTGTAAGTCCGCCATATATGGTCGGTTCACAAGCGCATAGACAATCAGTACGGGAACAGGGTTTGGTTTTTTTGTATGTGGTATATAGTGATATAGCGTTAACTTATCTTCTTCATAAACAACTTCTTTTTCTGAAGCGCCAACATTTATTTCACCTACTTCACTCAGTGTATTTAAGCCCTGTGACAACTTGTTATTAAATTCGTAGACTTCGTTGGCAATCTGATCTGGCTGCATTTGAAATGGAAACACGGTTTACTCCTGAGTTTAAATTTTTATAACCATCATGCCTGAATCAGCGGGTGCTTTTCTTTTTACTGATCGTGCCTTTGGTTTTTTTACTGCTGTTTTTTTACTGCTGGCTTTCGTTACCGTTTTACTTTTTGATTTCACCGCAGAACTTTTTTTACGACTGACTTTTTTCTTTGCCGTCTTTTTTACCTGATTTACAGGTTTTTTATTTGTAGCTGATTTTAAAGTGTTTACTTCTTTCTTTAATTCACTAACTTCCTTGCTTAGTTGTTTTATTTGTTGCTTCTCGGCTTTTGATTTACTTCTCATATCAAACAATTCACGACGTACCTCTTGTAAACGTTTCTTGATCGTATCAACGCCTTTTTGCGTTGGAACATTCATTTCTGATAATGATTTGTCCACGAATATCTGACTATGCTGTTTGAATGCCATCAAACTATTGACCATGGCACTATAGAGTTGTGTATATTCTTCACTGTAAACAAATTCTGCATAGGCACCTTCATTTGCATCTACCCAGAGATCATATATTTCGCGAAGACTGGAAATACTTTTACCCTCTTTTGCAAGCGCAAAGATTTTCTTCTTTAATCCCTCTAGCGCTTTTGTATTAACATGTGAATTTGCATTATTAAATTCATTTGACGCCTTCTGATATTCACCCCAGAGTTTGATACCTTTTAAGTGCTGTTCTTGAGTCTCACGCGTATAACCAATGCCTGGAATTGATAAATATTTTGCTGCTGTCGACTGCAAAGAATCAGTATTAAATTGTTGTAAAAATTCTTCCGGCATCATCGAAGCTGAAGAAAATGGGTTTTGCGTAGTCGCCGCAGACATTTGTTCCCATACATTCTGCATTTGCTTAATAGCATTTGTCGCATCGGTTCCATGCTCGGAAAAAAACGTTTGCATGCTATTAAAATTGCTTTCTAATTGTTGTTGCCAATCACTGGATGTCTTATCCAGTTCATTATAAGTTTTCATGAACCCTGACATTTGATCAGAAAACATATTATAAACCTTAGCTTGTTCAATCAGCTTGGTATAAACATGTTGAATCTCATTCGGCATCATCCCTGTTGATGATTGAGATTGTCCCCAGTATTCCATTGCCTTGGACCAGGCATCCGTCACACTGGCAGTACTGGATTGTTTTGCTTCTGGTGACATCATTTGACTCAATTGAGTCCATGCATCAAGAAAAGTCTTTTGAGCACTAAGAAAATCTGTATCGCCGAATGGATTTGATGTTTTATTCCAAAAATCCATCGCCTGAGTTAAGGCATCATTCACGTTAGCTGTAGTGGATTGTTTTGCTTCTGGTGACATCGTTTGACTTAACCTGGTCCAGGCATCTTGAAAGGCCTTTTGGGCAGTATGAAAATCGTTATCGCCAAACGGATTAAATGTATTATCGCTCATAGTGTTCTTTCCATTAGATTCAAAGTACTAAATAGATATCTGATATTATCATGGCAACATAAGCAAACAAATATAACCAGTAATAAACAGCCTGATTCCAATTTTTTTACTGTTATTGCTACTCGGTAATTGCTCGACTGCTTGCTCCAAGCGCAGTTCTACCACCTACGTCCGTGTAGGCGTCCTGCTTCGCACTATCTCCTGCATCCATGCAGTCGTGCACAAACGATGTACATTACGTCCCTGTAAATAAAAAAACCCGTATGACGGTTCGTCATACGGGTTCCTAAATAAAGGAGGAATTAAATCCTTTAGTAATTAAGCAGAAGCTTTTTTACTTGACTTCTTTGCTACCGGGGTGCTTTTAACTGTTGCTGTTTCAGTCGTTTTTTCAACCCAATTTGCAACTTCATCACGTGAATCAGTTAATACATCAGCAGATTTACGAGTAAATTCAACAATCTTATTTCCGTATTCACTTGCAAAATCAGTTTCAGCAGTAATTGCATCTTTGTAATTAGAAATAGCACCAAGTGTTTTGGTCAATTCAATACCAGACTCGATGCTATAAGTAGCTAATCCCATCTGTAATTCAGATAACTCTTTCATAGCGTTATTGTTGATTGAAGCTAGTTCTTGCATAGCGTTATATGATGCTTTGCTCATTTCGGTCATTTTTTCAAAGTATTCGTTTTGCATTTTGATAATCTCCTAAAAAAGTTTAAATATGTCTAAAATATGTAGTTATTGTGCACTGCAATATATTGCAATGCAACATATTTTTAAGAAATATCTACTTTAAATTCTCTTTTAGGTATAGATTTATGATAAATACAGGGGTTCAATATCGAAAAAAATAAGTTAACTAATTGTTAATTATCAAGTTTTTCAGAAAAAGATAAGTATGCTTGTATTGCGTCATTAATCTCTTTTTTAGCCTCTTTAGCACCATACCAGGCATCGATTTTGACCCACTTATTCGGCTCCAAATCCTTATAATGCTCAAAAAAGTGGGTGATCTGGTTTAATAATGCCGGCTGCATATCCTCTGGGGAATGCACATTAACATGGAATTTGGACACGGAATCTAATGGTACAGCTAAAATTTTACCGTCATCTCCCGCTTCATCAGTCATCGCCAGTACACCGATTGGCCGACAACGTATGACTGAACCGTGGATTAAGGGCATCGGCGTTGCCACGATGACATCAATGGGGTCACCATCTTTCGCCAGGGTCTTTGGAATATAGCCATAGTTGCAGGGATAACGCATAGCCGTATTTAAAAACCGATCTACAAACATGGCACCGGTTTCCTTATCCAGCTCATATTTAACTGGCTCACCGTTTAACGGGATCTCAACGATGACATTTATTTCTTCAGGAGGATTTTTGCCTGGATCAACTTTATCTAGGTTCATTTAGATTTCTTCACTTATTTATTAACCCGATTTTCAATTAAATCATCTACGACCGCCGGCTCGGCAAGCGTACTGGTATCGCCAAGATTATCGAGTTCATTGGCGGCAACCTTTCTTAAGATTCGACGCATAATCTTACCTGAACGTGTTTTTGGTAAGCCTGGCGCCCATTGGATAATATCCGGGCTAGCTATGGGACCGATTTCATTTCGTACGTGTTTAATCAATTCTTGCTTCAATTCATCCGTGGCCTCGACGTCAGTCATTAACGTGATATAAGCGTAAATACCCTGCCCCTTAATATCATGCGGGTAACCAACAACGGCAGACTCAGCAACGTCATGATGTAAAACTAATGCACTTTCAACTTCTGCTGTTCCCATTCTATGCCCAGAAACATTAATCACATCATCCATTCTGCCAGTAATCCAGTAATAACCATCCTCATCTCGACGAGCGCCATCACCACTGAAATACAGTCCGGGATACATTGAGAAGTAAGTCTCTTTAAAACGCTCATGATCGCCGTACAAGGTACGCATTTGACCAGGCCACGGGTGTTTTATACATAGTGCGCCCTCACCAACACCATCAACTTCTTTACCTTTATCATCAAGCAGACAAGGCTCAACACCAAAAAACGGTACGGTAGCTGATCCCGGTTTAAGATCAGTGGCACCAGGCAATGGCGTAATTAAATGCCCTCCTGTCTCCGTCTGCCACCAGGTATCAATAATAGGACATTGCTCATTACCAACAATATGGTAATACCATTCCCACGCTTCTGGATTAATCGGTTCACCGACCGTACCTAAAATACGAAGACTTTTTCTACTTGTATTGTTTACAAATTCATTGCCTTGCCCCATCAGAGCACGGATAGCCGTTGGTGCCGTGTAAAAAATATTGACCTGATGTTTATCCACGACTTGCCAAAAACGTCCTGCATCAGGATAAGTAGGTATACCTTCAAACATTAGTGTTGTAGCAGCATTACATAGTGGACCATAAACAATATAGGAATGACCCGTTACCCAACCGACATCCGCAGTACACCAGTAAATATCACCATCGTGATAATCGAAAACATATTTATGCGTCATCGCGGCATATAATAAATAGCCGCCTGTCGTATGCAGCACACCTTTCGGTTTTCCGGTAGAACCTGATGTATATAAAATGAAAAGAGGATCTTCCGCATCCATTTGTTCAGGCGGGCATTCACTCGAGGCAACGGCCATTAATTCGTGATACCAAACATCACGATCCGCTTGCCAGGCAACCTCATTCCCCGTGCATTTAACAACAAGCACTGTATGTACATTGGGACACTGTGACACGGCAGTATCTACATTTGTTTTGAGTGGTGTATTTCGTCCACCACGAACACTTTCATCTGCAGTAATAACCACTTTGCAATCAGCATCAAGAATGCGATCTTTTAAAGCCTCCGGAGAAAAACCACCAAAGACAATGGAATGTACGGCACCTATTCGCGTACACGCTAACATGGCAACTGCGGCTTCCGGAACCATCGGCATATAAAGTGATATTCGATCACCTTTTTCAACACCGCGTGACTTAAGCACATTTGCTAGTTTACAAACCTGCTCATGTAATTCTTTATAAGTAATACTTTTATCGACTTCAGGATCATCACCTTCCCAAATAATCGCAACTTGATCAGCGCGCTTTTCAAGGTGTCTGTCGAGACAGTTATAACTGACGTTTAATTTTCCACCAGCAAACCAGTTTATTCTGGCATCAGAATAATCTCCATCCTGAACCTTGTCCCATTTGGAAAACCAACTTAGAAATTCATCCGCTTGTTCGCTCCAAAACCCATCTGAATCATTAACGGATCGTTCATACATTTCTCTGTATTTATCTTTATTAATAAATGCATGATTTGCTGCAGCCTCAGGGACTGTGTAAAGTTTATCTTCAGACATAGTTTTTCTCTCTTTAATATCGTCTTAAAATCAGCTTCTTAAAAAAGTTGAAGTATTACTTTTTGATATTTTTTATTTAGATTTCCAACGATTAATACGTCGATAAATTGTCGATCTATTTACACCTAATACTTTCGCTGTTTTACTGATGTTACCGTGTGTTTCAGTAAGTGTTTTTCTTATTAATTCATCTTCAATTGAATCCAGAGTGGATAACTTGTTTCCTATTGTTTCTGAGTCCGCATTAGCCATACATAGATTTTCAGGCATATCATTCAACGTAATTTTCTGACCAGCTACAGTCAATATCCAACGCGCACTCATGTTTTGTAACTCACATATATTTCCCGACCAATTATAACAATGTAATTTATCTTCAACTTCGGCGGAAACATGAAGTCTTGTTCTGCCTGCTTCGGCACAACCTTCTTGTAAAAAATGATCTAATAATTCCAAAATATCTTTCCCTCTCTCTCTAAGGGGAGGAACTTTAATCTCTAGAACATTAAGCTGATGATATAGATCACGCCGGAATCGTCCTTCTTCAACTGCTAATAATAGTTTCGAGCTAGTTGCAGAAATTATTCTCACATTCAGAGAAACAGGGGTAGTACTACCTAAACGTGTAATGTATTTTTCGTCGAGCAACCTTAATAATCTGGACTGAAGCGCCATATCAAGAGAATCAATTTCATCAAGAAACAAAGTTCCATTATTTGCAGCTTCGAACTTGCTAATTTGTCCTTCTTTTCTGGCACCAGTGAATGCATCCTTTTCATAACCAAATAATTCTCTTTCAATTAAACTTTTTGGCAAAGTGCTACAATTAATCGAAATAAAGGGACCGGTTCTTAACAAGCCATCAGCATGTATCACATGAGCGATAAGTTTTTTCCCTGTTCCTGTCTCACCCGAAAGAAGAACATTGTTATGCAATACATCCTGGGCAGCCAATTTGGCAACTTTTAACGTTTCTTTTAAAACAGCCGATTTACCGATAATTTTTTTAAAGGTATATTTTGCAGAACTTATTTTCTTTTTGTTTTCTTTAGTATGTTGATGTTCAGTCTTATTAACAGTTTTTCCGCATGGAAAAAGAACAGCAACACCTAAACGTTTTTCGCCCTTTTCAACCGCTTTTATAATACATCTGGCAGAACCTGTAATTGTATTATAAAGTTCAACCTGACATTCTTTTTCAATCCCATTTAGCAAACATTTATTTACATTAATATATAGTTCAGGGTATAGCTGCTTAAACGCATTTTTCAATAAAGAAAGAGTGGATAAGTCTAATAAATTTCGAACCTCTCTATTAGCCTCAATTACATTTCCTGTTTCATCCAGAACGAGTAACCCGTCACCAGGATAAGCTCTCTTTATATCAAGAAATACATTACGTAATATTTCACGTCTTTGAAAAAATGTATTTGATAAATATAATTCGACCGAATGACTTATTGATAAGGCTAAAGCCATTGTTTCTGCATGAACATTTTCTACAGGACCAGTTATGTCAATACAGCCAATAACCGAATGGTCTCCTGGCTTATGTATTGGTGCGCCATAACAAACCCAGGGTTGCCAACTCTGACAATAGTGTTCTGTTCCCATAACAAGTTCCGGCTTACCTAATGCCAGTGTCGTGCCAATTCCATTAGGGCCAACAACTTCTTCACCCCAACAACTACCTGGTCTAAAATTTATGCTTTCTAAACGATTTTGAACTTGTTGATGACCAACTGAATACAACATTCGTCCCGCTTTATCTGCCAACACGATGACATGCCCAGTGTCCTCGACAGTTTGTGCCATACGATCAAGCACCGCCTTTGCTGACAAACCTAAATATTCAGTATGAAGTTTAGTGTCGATTTCTTCTAAAGAAATAACTGAACTGGCACGTTCTTCATGTGGATTAATACCCAGATCACGACAACGCTGCCAACTTTTGGCTATCACATTTCGTGGTTCATTCCTGGCAAATTCTCCTGTAGAAATAAAATGCTCCCACGCGTCAGCTGTTAATCTCAGTGACGCAGGAATATTATTTAGAGCTTCTATTTCTGCCAGGTTTGAACGTGTTTTCATCTTTCTACAGTGCCAATAATCTATATTCAAAGGAAAGTTCTGAAATTATTACTAAAAGTAATAACATTCAGACATCATATACCTGTAAGTAGTCATTTTTAACCGTTTTTGCAAGAAGCTTGCTGCTGATGTTGCAATTTGCAACATCACGTCTCATTTCCAACTATTGCTATTGCGAAAGGATTGTTTGTGAGAAAACTTTCGTAATCAAAAAAATATTAATCTAACTTTTAGAAAATACTTTTTTCAAGATTTCAGTTGTTCGTGCTGCAGGATTATCACGGATTAATTTTTCCTCATCGGCAACAAGACTAAACAAGCCCTCTATCGCTTTATCGGTAACATACTTATCTAAATCCAGAGATTCGACATCAATAAATTTTGACATCATTCCCAGATTATCGATTAATGCCTTGTACTTTTCCGTAACACCAACACGATTGGTTGCCTGTTTTACTATTGGCAAGAATTGCTGTTGCAACTGACTGCCACCTTTATCTTTAAGATATTCTGTCGCCGCATTGTCAGAGCCCTGTAAAATTCCGTAAGCATCTTCTATCGACATGGATTTAATTGTATTGCTGAAAATAGACATTGCTTTAGGTGTGGCTTCTTCCGCTGCACGATTCATCGAAAGTACAAATTGATCCGCAATTTTGTCTTGTCCTATTTTTCTCAATCCCGATTCAACCGCTTGTAGTTTTTCCGGCATAGGAATCTTTAGTTGTGGGTGACTTAGAAAACCATTTTCTTTACCCAATACATTGACCGCTGATTGACTACCTTTAACTAAAGCCTCTTTCAAAGCAGAAACAATTTCATCATTACTTAGACTGGCACCGTTATCCGACGACGCTAGTACCTTTGATGTTTTTTCCTTAAATATTTCGAGGAAATCATCCCAAGCGGCATAGCCAGTTACAGACAACCCTGTTAACAACAGAAAAAATAATAACTTTGAAATAAATTTAATTCTCAAGCGAGCGTCTCACTTCAAAAATAATAGTGGAAAATTTTTATAGTTTATTGACTAGAAAATACAATATTAACTTTACTTTAATGTGTATTTATTTGAAACGTAATCATCGACAATTTCACGGAATTTTTCAGCGATATTTTCTCCACGCAATGTCACCGTTTTCTTGCCATCAATAAATACAGGTGCTGAAGGTTGTTCACCTGTTCCCGGTAAGCTAATACCAATGTCTGCATGTTTACTTTCGCCCGGTCCATTCACGACGCAGCCCATAACCGCAAGCGTCATTTCTTCTACACCTGTATATTTATCTTTCCAGATTGGCATCTGACTTCGCACATAGGCCTGAATATTATCTGCCAGTTCCTGAAAAACAGTGCTCGTTGTACGACCACATCCCGGACAAGCCGTAACTAGCGGTGTAAATGACCGCAGTCCCATTGTTTGCAGCATTTCCTGAGCCACAATAACTTCATTACTTCGATCACCTCCAGGCTCAGGCGTCAACGAAACGCGAATCGTATCGCCAATGCCTTCCTGTAATAACACGCCCATTGCTGCTGTAGAAGCAACAATTCCTTTTGAGCCCATGCCTGCTTCGGTTAATCCTAAATGCAGGGCATAGTCACAACGCGATGCGATATCTCTATACGCTGAAATTAATTTCTGAACACCACTAACCTTACATGACAAAATAATATGATCACGGGATAAACCTAATTCTTCTGCTCGTTTGGCATTGTCTAACGCTGAAATAATCAACGCCTCTTGCATAACATCATCAGCATCCAAAGGCTCTGGCAATTTAGCATTATCATCCATCATTTTTGCCAGCAGTCCTTGATCCAGACTGCCCCAATTCACCCCAATACGCACTGGTTTGTCATACTCAATAGCTTTTTCGATCATGATGGCAAATTGATTATCTTTCTTTTTGCCAAACCCGACATTACCTGGATTAATCCGATATTTGGCAAGTGCCTGGGCACACTCAGGATAATCATTTAATAATTTATGGCCGTTATAATGAAAATCGCCAACGATTGGCACTTTGCAGCCAACAGCATCCAGTTTTTCCCAGATATTAGCGACTTGTGCAGCAGAGGCTTCATTATTAACCGTAATTCTGACAAGCTCAGACCCTGCTGCTGCAAGTTGTTGAATTTGTTTTGCGGTCGCCTCGGCATCGGCAGTATCCGTGTTAGTCATCGATTGAACAACAACAGGATGACAACCACCAATAACGACAGAACCAACCTTAACTCCGACACTATTGCGTCTGTCGAGCGGACCAAAATCTGGAGACATATGAGAACCTTTCATATAATGATGAATAAAATAAGCAGTCTAATCTGCGAGAAATTGCTGTCAAGACAGCTGTCCCAATGTTTCTTGATTATTAATTTGTTAGGAAAAAATAATATCAGCATGAGATACTAGTAAGAATGAATAAGAAAAATAGTTTTACAAAAGAAGAATTGCTTACTTGCGGACGAGGAGAAATGTTCGGTGAGGGTAATGCCCAATTACCACTTCCTCCCATGCTAATGTTTGACCGCATTGTCGACATTAGCGAAAACGGTGGTAGTGTGGATAAAGGACAAATAGTAGCCGAATTCGATATTACACCAGACCTTTGGTTTTTCGATTGCCATTTCGTCGGTGATCCTGTTATGCCGGGCTGCCTGGGACTAGATGCTATGTGGCAACTGGTCGGTTTTTTTCTTGGCTGGTCAGGTGCTCCGGGGCGCGGCCGTGCATTGGCTGCCGGGGACGTCAAATTCACCGGTCAAGTCACACCAAAAAATAAATTAGTCAGCTATCATATAGATATGAAACGAGTCGTATTACGAAGATTAGTCATGGGTGTCGCCGATGCGGCTATGTTTGTCGATGGTAAAGAAATTTATACCGCCAAGGATCTGCGCGTCGGTTTATTCAAATCAACAGAAGAATTTTAGGAGCAGGAATTGAAAAGAGTCGTTGTCACTGGCATGGGCATCGTGTCCAGCATTGGAAATAATAAAACTGAAGTACTGAATTCCTTGAAAAATGGATTATCAGGCATTGAATATTTTTCTGAATATGAAGAACTTGGGTTTCGTTCCCACGTACATGGTTCAATTGATATTGATCTTGATGCGTTAATCGATCGCAAAATTAAACGCTTTATGGGGGATAGTGCTGCCTATGCTTATCTTGCCATGAATGAAGCAATCGAAGATGCCGCTTTGAATGAGAACAATATATCCAATGTTCGCACTGGTTTGGTTGTTGGTTCAGGTGGTGGTTCTAATCAAAATTTACAAGAAGCGATTGATATATTACGCGATCGCGGTGCTCGTAAAATTGGACCGACTATGGTTCCGCGAATTATGGCCAGTACCAATAGCGCCTGTCTATCTGTTGCACATAAAATTAAAGGTGTTAACTATTCAATCAGTTCAGCTTGTGCTACCAGCGCACATTGTATTGGTAATGCTTATGAATTAATTCAATTAGGTAAACAAGATATTATTTTTGCTGGCGGTGGTGATGAAATTCATTGGACTTCCACATTGCTGTTTGATTGTATGGGTGCGCTTTCATCAAAATATAATGATCAGGCAGAAACAGCATCCCGCCCTTATGATGCGAACCGCGATGGTTTTGTCATATCAGGTGGTGGTGGCATTCTTGTGCTTGAAGAACTGGAACATGCACTGGCTCGTGATGCCAGGATCTATGCCGAAGTGATCGGTTATGGTGCGACATCGGATGGTGCTGACATGGTTAAACCTTCTGGCGAAGGTGCCGTAAGATGTATGCAGCAAGCACTGCAATCTGTTGATAGTAAAGTCGACTATATTAATGCACATGCAACCAGTACCCCCGCAGGTGATATCGCTGAATTAAATGCAATTAAAGAAGTCTTTAAAGGTAAAGATATACCTATAGTCAGTGCAACGAAATCACAAACAGGCCATGGCCTTGGTGCTGCTGGAGCAAACGAAGCTATCTATAGTTTATTAATGCTGGAAAATGATTTTATTGCTGAATCACTAAACGTATCAGATCTTGATCCAGGTGCAGAAGGGGTACCCATTGCTTTAAAACGAAATGATAAGCCCGGTCTAAATACTGTTATGTCTAATAGCTTCGGATTTGGCGGAACAAATGCGAGTCTGGTATTTCAAAAACCGGATTAATAAAAAAATACCCTTAGCTTTATGCAGTAACCGGGGCATCAGCTAATAGTAACAATATTCAGCGCTGCTTCCTGCTTTTATGGGAAATGAATGAGATTACATCTGTTATTCAGGCAACAAGGTTAAGCTAACAAAATGGAAGCCAAACTTCTTGCGGTACTACTAAGCTGGACAGTAAACCTGTCTAGCTACCCGCATCCGGGTGAAGCACCGGAAATTCTTTTTAAACCCCACTCATTTTTTGTCGATGTAGCATGTAATGGAAATGAAAAATGTGACGCTGTTGCCTGGTATGACGACGATAAAGAAACTATTTTTCTGGATAAACGACTCGATGGGCATACAGATGCTTACACACGCAGTGTTGTAGTTCATGAGCTCGTTCATTACCTGCAAGACATTAGTGGACAATATGGCGATATAGATTGTGATCTTTATGCGAAACGCGAACGTGAAGCATACTCTATACAAAAACAATACCTCAATAAAATTGCAGGTAGGTTCGTGGTGATGTTCATGAATTATCCGCCGTGTTACGAAAATTCAACTGCTTCACCAAATTAATAACAATAATTCAACTTGATCTGAAACAATAATAAGGATGACTAAAATTTGGATCATAATATATTAATATCTATCGCAAGCATTGGCGTGCTCGGTATCAGCTGCCAATGGCTAGCATGGTGGGCCCGACTTCCTGCCATTCTTTTTTTATTAATTGCGGGAATTGTCGCAGGTCCAGTACTCGGTCTAATAAACCCTGACACCTTATTTGGTGATCTATTATTTCCTTTCGTCTCCTTGTCTGTCGCGGTCATCCTGTTTGAAGGCAGTCTGACACTTAAATTTGATGATATTCGTGGTCATGGTAAAACCGTAAGAAATTTAATTTCTGTAGGTGCATTAATAACATGGCTTATCATTGCCTACAGCACACATTACTTAATCAACTTTCCTTTTGAACTTGCTTTTTTGTTTGGTGCCATAGTGATTGTTACAGGTCCTACAGTCATCATCCCAATGTTAAGGACGGTTCGTCCCAATGCTAAAATAGCTAATGTGCTTCGCTGGGAAGGTATTACTATTGATCCACTTGGCGCTTTACTTGCCGTGCTGGTTTTTGATTTTATCATTTCGGGACAACAACATAATGCTATAGGCATGATTGCATTAATCTTTGGAAAAATCATTTTCATTGGGTGTTCTATTGGCTTTTTAAGCGGAGGCTTATTAGGTGAATTATTACGCAAACAACTAGTACCCCAATACTTACGTAATGTTATTACGCTAATTGCTGTATCTGCAATCTATGTATTGTCTGACGCAATAGAACATGAATCCGGTTTACTTGCCGTTACTATCATGGGAATAACCATGGCGAACATGAAAGACATAGATATCGATGACATATTAGACTTCAAGGAAAGTTTAAGCCTGCTGTTAATCTCGGGGCTTTTTATTATTCTCGCTGCACGAATTGAGTTTTATCAATTGATCCAGATTGGATGGCCAGCCTTGAGCATACTTGCGATCACTATGTTAGTCGCAAGACCCATCTCCGTTTTTGTTTCCGCTATCGGTTCGGGTTTATCAATGAATGAAAAGCTGATGATTTCATGGATCGGACCGCGAGGTATTGTTGCCGCCGCAGTATCTGCACTATTTGCATTACGACTGGAAAATGCTAACTATGCTGAAGCGTCATTACTTGTTCCACTCACCTTCTTAATAATAATTGGCACCGTCGTCATTCAAAGTGCAACCGCAAGTTATATAGCAACACTGCTTAAAGTACGTGAACCACCGCCGACGGGTGTATTAATTATCGGTGCGGGTAATATTGCGCGCGCTATAGGTAGAGAAATACAAGCGCATGGTTTTAAAGTTGTGCTCACCGATAGTATTTGGGAAAACATCAGTCTTGCCAGAATGGATGGATTGGAAACCTATTACGGAAACCCCATTTCCGAACATGCTGATAGAAATCTTAACTTGCTTGGATTGGGAAAAATACTTGCTATGTCAGGACGAGCGAACCTGAATACTTTGGCCTGTTTACGATTCAAATCAGAGTTCGGTGTGAAAAATGTTTATGAATTAAAATCTAGTCGCGAAAAGCATATTGCTGACAAACATGTTACCTCTACTCGACACCGAGGTTATGAACTTTTTGGTGAAAATATTACCTATGGCAACCTTGCTTATCGTTTGAGAAATGGTGCTGAAATAAAAAGCACTCAATTAAGTGATGAATTTACATTTGAACAATATATGGAAAAATATGGTGAGAGTGTCATCCCTGTGTTTGCCGTAGATAATAAACAACGACTACAAATTTTTGTTGCAAATGGAAAAATGAAACCAGAATCAGGCTGGATAATTGCTGGAATGATTGAAGCTGAATCAACATAGAACGTTAAGAAATACGCATCAAATTCTTTCTAGCAAACACGTTTTGTGACAACTGTCACAAAAAAGCGACAAGTATAAATATCTATACTAAATTGTGAGATGCATCACAACGAACATTAAATCGTTCTACTACACTATCATCATTAGCTTAATAAATATCCTCCTTATAGATGATTGTGAGCAAGTCTGGAGATGCACATAACCTTCCTCCCCCATATGTGTTATGCGTCTCCAGACTTTTTTTATGTCTGCCAGCTCAACTTCAAGAACGCAATAAAAACAAATAAAGAAAAATAATAATCATTGTCAGGAGTGCAAGCCCTAATGGCAAATAGCGTTTCCAGTTTTTTCTCCTGGATTTACCAGAATCAATCGATTTCTTAGCAAAGCTATTGGTCGCCAGGCGCCATTGTGTTTGCGTAGAGACGCTCGGATCTTCCAAAATAGTACGCCAATCCTGAACAGATTGAGGTCTTTCCTTATGATTGCTTCTTAAAGCATGTTCTATTGCACGCAATAAAAAAGTCGAATATTTTTTACTGTGTTTATCCAGTTCATCCCATACTTCCGATATTGCCTGCTCACCGGTATAACGATTTCGAAACGTTGAATCCATAGGCGCTTCGCCTGTTATCGCTCTATAACAGGTTGCACCAAGAGCATATATATCAGTCCAGGGACCTTGCATATCACTCTTACCATAGTATTGCTCAAATGGCGCATAACCCGGTGTTACAACTTTTGTTAACGTCATTGTTTCTTCACCGATAGCCTGTCGCGCAGATCCAAAATCAAGCAGAATAGCTGTACCATCTTCCCGGATAAAAATATTTCCTGGCTTGATATCTCTATGAATAAATCTGGCTTCATGCAGTACTTCCAAACCATCAAGCAAACCAAGTAACATATCCTTCAGCTCATCTTCACTGGGCTGCCCATCTTTAACGAGTTTTTCATGAAAGCTGGTTCCATGTTCATAACTCATCACCATATAAGCCGTATTGTTTTCTTCAAATACAGAATAAACACGAACAATATTATCGTGATTAAATTTTGATAATGTTCTTGCTTCTCGAATAAAGCGTTCCATTGCCCATGCTAACTTGTCACTCATATCCTTATTTATGGAATGAATTGTGTAATCATTACCGCGCTTGGCAATATCACGCGGCATAAATTCCTTTATAGCAACTTCCCGGTCGAGATTATTATCATTAGCAAGATAGGTAACCCCAAAACCACCTTGGCCAAGTACACTTTTTATCGTGTAACACTGAAGTTCATATTCAGCAGGTAAAGATTTTGGTTCAATTTTCATAGATGCTTCAGCCATAAGAATGACAACTATTCAGACTTGATCACATATTAATAGATAGGTTAATGAATTACCAAACAGCAGTAATTCTATGAGGAAGGATAAAGATTAGTGCCCGAGATAAATATTCTCGGGCAACAAAATTATAGAGTTATATTTATGATTAAGGGGTGTCGCATGCTTTTAGCGCACGGTAGGCCTTACTTCCTTTATCAACCGTTGCGCCACACTCGGAACCATCAGTAAATATCGTTGCATTATCTTCATCAACATATTTATGACCTTCTTCCCAATTTTTTACTTCAGCATAAAATTCAAGCGCAGAACGCATAATCTGGTTTTGCTTTTCCAGTTTCGCTATCTGTTCCGCTTGCCCACTGTTATCAGATTTACTACCAAATATCATGGAAACTCCCCCATCAGGCTGTATTTAACGATATTATACCCAAGTCAGTCATTATTCTCATTGGATTCTTCACAATGTATCTCATAGTGGCATAAATTCAAATCCTCCTCCTTGCAAACTTGTTCTCCGTTTTCTGAAGATTCCCAACTACCTGATTTTTCATTAACCACGCACTCTTTTTTTACAGGAGCTCCGTCAAGTCGCAATAGATTCTTACTGCCTGAATAATAGCAAGCGATGAACTCGCCTTTGTTTTTAATTCTTACTGAATATAATTTTTCAACAGAAAGCACATCATTCAATGAACGTCTTTCATCTATAGTCCACTCGTACTCTCGTGAAATCTCTCTGTCTTTTATTATCTCAGGTGAGGGACATTGATCTGCTATAACCAGTCCGGAATTTATAAAAAAACAGAACAAACATATTAAATTGTATTTTTTTTTGAAAGAGTTCATGCTAATAGCGTATCACGTGAGACCATAGACGATAGTATAAAATATTGCGTTATTAGGACTAATATTATGCATGATAAACTTCATGAAAAAATCACATCTCTAAAGAAAGAACTGGAAGGTTTACCCGTTAGTAATAACACCGCAAAAGAGCATATCAATACGTTAATAACAGAAATTGAAAATCTCAACGAGTCTACTGAAGAAAAAAACTTTGTCATTGATAAAATCAAATCATCAATTGATAACTTTGAAGCTGAACATCCAAGAGCAACCGCAATATTAAACGATATTATGGTTACGCTTAGCAATATGGGAATTTAGTCGAAAAATGCTCGACCGTTTGCTCGACTCTATCTCCTCGGCAGTTGCTCCTGCACTGCTCTACTACGTCACATCCATGTGACTATGATTCGCTCTCGGTTGCTGCTCCCGGTGCAACTTTACCTCACGCATCCATGCAATCGTATCTACCTAATAAGATCTGACTTGTCCGACAACAACACCTTGAATATGGACGCGATCAGCAGGGTAAATCAATGGCACCATCGCTTGATTCGCTGGAATTAATTCTACCCGGTCACCATGTTTTCGAAGTTTCTTTAAGGTAGTTTCATCATTATCAATTAAGGCCACAACAATATCGCCATTATTAGCTGTTTCTGTTTGTCGCACGATGACAAGATCTCGATTCAGAATGCCGGCCTCAATCATGGAATCACCCTTCACTTCCAGAACATAACGATCTTCACCCAATAACATATCGGAAAAATTTATTTCCAATTGTTCCGGTACAGCCTCTATAGGCTTGCCGGCTGCAATTCGACCGGCAAAAGGCAAGATTAATAATCGTCTATTCTGTTCACCTGTTAGACGTAGTCCACGCCAACTACGCCCGCTTCGCTGCAAATGACCTTTATCAATTAACGATTCTACATAACGGTGAATCGTACCTTTAGATTTAATATCGAGTAATTGTCCAATCTCGACTAACGTTGGCGCATGTCCGTTCTGTATAATGTAACGCGTAATACACTGTAAAACTTTCTCTTCAAGACCAGTCAGCATTTAAAGTTCTCCTTATGTTCTCTTTTCTAGAGTAGAGTACTTTAAGAGAACTTTCAATGTTTATATACAAATTAGCTCAAAATAGAGCTTAGTTAGCTATATTTCTTTATTCTGTGACATCGTTATGGATAAGGATAAGATATAGCTAGTCTAAAATTACAATAAACCTACTGGAGAATGATAAAAATGAAAAAAATTATGCTCTTTTTTATTTTAAGCACGACAGCATTCTTTTCAGCTTCAAGTTATGCTGATGCAGAAATGGCCAAGGCAGTTATAGACAAAGCAATAGAAGGTGGCTTTTCTGAACTTGAAAAACAAATTATTGAGAAATATTTTAAAAATAAAAAGCATGAAACCACTGCCACGGGTGAGGGTAACAATAAGAAAAAAAATAAAAAGAAAGGCTTGCCTCCTGGGCTAGCTAAAAAAGAAAAACTACCACCCGGTTTGGCAAAACAACTGGAACGAAATGGAACCTTACCTCCCGGACTGGCTAAACGTGATTTACCTGCTGATCTTAGAACAGAACTTCCTGCACCGGTTGAAGGTCTGGAAAGAACCATTGTTGACAATGCTGTTGTGCTAGTAGAAAAAGCGACCGGACGAATTGTCGATATAATAAAGGATGTTGTTACAGGAAGTTAACATGGTTAAAGCTATCAATAAATCCGAAGAAGAATGGCAAAAAGAATTATCGCCAGAACAATTTTCAATTTGTCGAAAAAAAGGGACTGAACGGGCATTTACCGGGGAGTACTATGATTGTAAAGACAATGGCACTTATCTCTGTAGCTGCTGTGCCAGTGAATTGTTTAGCTCTGAGACAAAATACGATTCTGGTTCAGGTTGGCCAAGTTTTTGGGAGCCGAAAAAAGAAGCTGTCAAAACTGAAACTGATAACAGCATTGGAATGCAACGAGTAGAAGTTCTTTGTAAAGAATGTGATGCCCATCTGGGGCATGTCTTTGAAGATGGTCCTCAACCAACAGGTTTACGATATTGTATTAATTCAGTTTCATTAAAATTGGACAAAGACTAAAACCAATCGCGCTATAATATTTAGAGTCACCTAAAATTAAAACTCAGGAATCTCTGATTCATGACTTAATTAGAGATTCCTTTAACTAAAAATGGAGAATATATAATGGCACATCGAGATATGTCAGATATGACACGCATCGCTTTTAATAAAAATGATCTTGTAATAGAACCCACTATCTATGAGGCAGCAACACAGATATTGGCTAGCCTTATTGCTGCAGATAAGTTAAATGCCAGTAATGAAAAAGCTGTATTAAAGAAATCAGTTGAACTTGCTCTGGAACTAGCAGTGCAAACCGACAGCATAATGAAGATAGAAGGTAACGCCAAGGTCAATGTGTTTTAATAAGGCCATATGACAACGACTCAGTAGCGTCAAATCAGACAAGGTTTTTATGCGGACTTCTCTCCAATATTTGAAAGTCTGATGTACGTGCCTGAATGAGGTTCATCAAACACATTCATCGAATAAAGATTCCGGTTCTGCAGCTACAAAAATAATACATTACTATAGTAGTTAAAAAATGTTGTGTTTTCAGGCAATTAGCACATCACCACCAATGACCAAACCAGGCAAGCCCTGATATTCAAAATAGTACCGAAGAAATTCACAATTAGTTGATTTTTATGACTTTATTGATTGTTTTTGAATCTCCCATGCTTTGTTAAAAGTTCACCTGGATCTAATACGAGCAAACTGCAGTAAAAAACGACTTTCCAGCGTAAAGTTTTAGCGTTTTTAACCGATATAAACAATAACGTGTTTGTAATCGCGATAGCGTCCGTAATTATTAAATTAATCATAATTTTAACAGCGGTCATCACAATGGATATAAGGAGAATACTGTGGATCTTGCAACGTTAATCGGTTTTCTAACTGCTGCCGGCATTATCATGGCCGCAATCGTACTTGGCGGTGATCCGATGATGTTTTTCAATGTTCCATCGCTACTCGTTGTTGGCGGTGGAACCATTGGCGCCGTTCTAATGATGTTCAGTGTAGGACAATTTCTTGGTGCCATGAAAGTCGGATTGAAAGCGTTATTTAACAAAATGACACCGCCAAAAGAATTGATTGAGACCACGATTGATCTGGCAAATACCGCACGTAAAGGGGGTCTACTTGCCCTGGAAGAAAAAGACACTGGCAACACATTCTTCCAAATGGGTATACAAATGATGGTCGATGGTCATGAACCTGATGTTGTCAGACAAACGATGGTCAGTGATATGAACTTAACCATCGAACGACATGATCTTGGGCAAAGAATTTTTAAATCTATTGGTGATGTCGCACCGGCTATGGGAATGATAGGAACGCTAGTCGGTCTGGTGCAAATGTTAGCCAATATGGAAGATCCAAAAACGATTGGACCGGCTATGGCAGTTGCGCTGCTGACGACACTTTATGGCGCTGCAATTGCCAATGTTTTTGCTATACCGATATCGGAAAAATTAGGGCTTAGAAGCAGTGAAGAAAAAATGATCAAATCGATGATCATTGACAGTATTTCAGGAATTCAGGAAGGCCGCAATCCTCGTGTCATTGAAGGTATGTTAATGACATACCTGCCTGGTTCTGAGCGAGGTATTGGTGATGAAGATGCGGAAGCCGAAGCCGCTTAATCCGAAATAAATGAGTAAATTCTACGATGAGTGACGAAGCACCACCAAAAAAAGAGGAAGGCGGCGGAGGTTCACCAGCCTGGGTAATGACCTTTGCCGATCTTATGTCATTACTCATGTGCTTCTTTGTATTACTACTGTCATTTTCCAATATGGACTTACTGAAATTCAAGCAAATTGCCGGTTCCATGAAAAATGCATTTGGGGTTCAACGAGACATTAAAGTCACTGATGCACCTAAAGGCACAAGTTTTATAGCACGTGAATTTACACCCGGTAGACCAACGCCAACTCTCATCAAAGAAATACGTCAAAACACTATTGATGAAAGCAAACAAACTGTTGAGTTTACTGATGCAATGACAGAACAAGAAAAAAAGGAAAGCATCGACGCAGCTGAAGAAAATGATGGTTCTGGTAGTGAAGCAGTTCAACGTTATCAAAAACAGGAAATTGTAGAATCAACTATTGAAGAAACAGAAGAAGTTAATACAGCGGAGAGTAGTGAAGAAGATAATGCCGAAAGACTGGCTGAACTGGAAGAGGCAGTAGCAAAAAATGATGAAGAAGAAGCAGAAAAACTGAAACAAGAAAAAGAACTCCATGAAAAAACCATTACTGATGCCTATAAATTACTGAAAACACTAGAGCCTGAAATTGAGCAGGGTTTAGTTGCAATAAAAACGCAGGGCAATCGAATTTTACTGCGAATTAACGAAAAAGGATCGTTTCCATCGGGATCATCCGTTGTCAAAGGCAGTTTCTTACCTGTACTCAACAAACTTAGAAAATCACTCAATGATATTGACGGTAGAATCATTGTTGCCGGCCATACTGATAATATCCCGATTAAAACCGCACGTTTTCGTTCCAACTGGGAATTATCCTCATCACGTGCAGTAACCGTCGTTCATGAATTACTGGCTCTGGATACACTGCCAGCAGATCGTTTTGTTATAGAAGGGCATGGTGATGCACACCCCATAGTAGCAAATGACACATCTGAAAACCGCGCGATTAATCGTCGAGTAGAACTGACGATTGTACAAGGCGAAAATGAAGATGAAATGAATGATATTTCCGCCGACACAAGTAATCCATTTAAAAGCACACTTGATAGTGATGTTAAACCGGAATTAACGACATCAGTGCAAGACATACTGAATGAAGAGATTAAAGCTCCAAAACAATCTGAAATTGATGCAGTAGATTTACAAACACTAAAGGATCGCTTCAAAAGTATCCGCGAAGGACTAAAAGCCCAATAACGTAAAATGTAACAGGAAAACTACTATGGATGACCGCAGACGATACTTCCGAATTAATGACAAGGTTTCACTCAAATACCGCGTTGTACAGGGTGTTGATGTTGATACTGAAATTAAACGGACAGAACACGAGCAAAATAATCTTGCCGAAATAAAAAATGCATTTAATTGTATAGAGGCAAAAATAATGTCAAAAATGGCTCGTATTGAAGAAGTGAGTCCTCTAGTTGCTGAAGTACTGGGTCTTTACGACAAAAAGCTATCATTGATTGAAAGTATGATCATGCACAACGATGACAAGGAAAACTCAATTACCGAGACACAACAGGTTAACCTAAGTGCAAGCGGGATGTCGTTTGAATCAAACACACCGATAAATGAAGATGTTAATTTAAAAATGGAACTGATTCTATTCCCCGAATATCAGTTTATCCCACTCTATGCACGTGTTGTCGATTGCAAAAAAAAGATGGATGACAATCTTTATCGATTTACTATTGCAGTTGATTTTTCTGGCATCTGTGAAAGCGATCAGGAAATTATCATGCAACATGTGTTAAGTAGACAGGCTGCATCATTAAAAAAAGAACGTGTCGAACATAAAGCCGTCGCTAATGGCTAATTAAAGAGCTTCTGATTAACAGCACTATCGAGCGCATTGCTGCGTCAGTTCCGTGCTCGAATCCTCATGTATTATTTATACACTCCGGTTCTGTGCGCGGCTCTTCCTTGCACTGCACTCGCTATCACTATTAATCAGAAGCTCTTAAGTTTTGGGAAGTGTAACGCCTGTTTGCCCCTGATACTTTCCCCCGCGATCTTTATACGACGTTTCACAAACTTCATCCGCTCCAATAAAGATAACCTGAGCTACACCCTCATTAGCATAAATCTTTGCCGGCAAAGTCGTTGTGTTTGAAAATTCCAGAGTAACGTGTCCTTCCCATTCGGGTTCGAGTGGTGTGACATTAACAATAATGCCACAGCGCGCATAAGTTGATTTACCTAAACAAATGGTTAATACATCTCGTGGTATACGAAAAAACTCTACTGTTCTTGCCAGGGCAAACGAATTTGGCGGGATGACGCAATAATCACTTTTAACATCAACAAAACTATCTGTATCGAAATTCTTTGGATCGACAGTTGCTGAATGAACATTGGTGAATATTTTAAATTCATCTGAACAACGCACATCATAACCATAGCTAGAAGTACCATAGGATATGATCCGTCCTGAATCATTTTCTTTAACCTGATCTCCTTCAAAAGGTTCGATCATCCCCTCTTCTTCCGCCATACGCCTTATCCAGGCATCGCTCTTAACACTCATGATTTTTTATCTCTTAATTGTTTTCAATTACGATTTTAGGAAATTTAGAACTATAATCCTTCGACTGTAGTGCAAGCTTGGCTGCTGTATGGCGAGCAATATCACGATAGTTCATTGTGATAGCAGAGTCCGGCTCCATCGCTACTGTCGGTTTACCATTATCAACACCTTCACGAATTTTAATATCCAATGGTAACGAACCTAATAGATCAACATCATATTGTTTCGCCATTTGCTCGCCACCACCACTACCAAAAATATGTTCTTCATGCCCGCATTCACTGCAAATATGTGTACTCATATTTTCAATAACCCCGAGTACAGGGACTTCTACTTTTTCAAACATCTTTAATGCTTTTTTTGCATCCAGTAACGCGATGTCTTGCGGCGTTGTTATAATTACTGCACCACTCACAGGAATTTTCTGGCAAAGTGTTAATTGAATATCTCCTGTTCCCGGCGGTAGATCAATAATTAAATAATCAAGTTCTTTCCAGTTAGTCTCATTTAATAATTGCTCCAATGCACCCGTCACCATCGGCCCACGCCAAATCATCGGTGTATCTTCTTCAATTAAATAGCCAATCGACATTGATTGCACGCCATAGCTAACTTTGGGTTCTACCGTCTTGCCATCCGTCGAATCCGGTTTACCTTGAAGACCCAGCATTCTTGGTTGGCTCGGCCCGTAAATATCAGCATCCAGAATACCGACAGTGGCACCTTCAGCTTGTAATGCTAAAGCGAGATTAATTGAGGTAGTAGATTTACCTACGCCACCTTTACCTGAAGCAACCGCTATTACATTTTTAACGTTGGACAAAAGTGAAATACCTTTCTGCACAGAGTGTGACACGATCTTGCTTGATATATCGACCGTACAATCAGAGATACCCTGCTCACTCAACGCTGTTTTTATAGCTTTGGATAATTCTTCTTTCAAACCTTCTGCTGGATAAGCTAATTGAAGGCTAATTGACACGGCATCACCATCAACACTGATATCTTTCACTAACTTTGCGCTGATTAAATCCTGCTTAATATAAGGGGCTTCGATTCCGGAAAGACTTGTTTCTACTTGTTCACGACTAACTGCCGACATTAACTTAAACCTAAAATATGAATTGGACGCGTATTCTACATTATTTATCGACTTCTCTTCACGTGTCTTTTGAAATGCTACCTAATTACATGTTCGCTAGCTCATCCGCAATCATTTCTGCCTGCTTGAGCACAGTCTCAGTAGCTAATTTCTGCATGTCTGGAGGGTAGCCATATTGTCTCAATGTTCTTTTCACAATCACTTTCAATTTGGCTTTAACACTTTCCTTAATTGTCCAATCAATGGAAGCGTTCTTTCTGATTTTCTCAGTAAGAATCACAGCCAATTCTCTTAATTTATCGACTTCCATCAATTCCCTTGCACTATCATTATCAGCAACCGCAGTGTAAAAAGCATATTCATAATCAGATAGCCCTAGTTCTTTGGCTTCTTTATCTAAAGAAACTACTTCCTTGCTTACCTTAATAAGCTCATTAATCACTTCTGCTGCTGTTAATATTTTGTTGTGATATTTTTTGATCGCGTTTTGCAACATTTCCATCAAGTTCTTACTTTTAACCAGATTTTTCTTGGCTAACGCTTTAATTTCATCATTAAGCAGTTTTTTCAATACTTCCAATGCAACATTCTTATGCTCCATATCTTTGAGTTCGAGTAGAAATTCCTCTGAAAGAATGGATATATCTGGTTTTTTGATTCCAGCCGCATCAAACACATCAATAACTTGCTCGGACACTAATGCCTGATCAATAACTTGTCGTATCGTTGTTTCAATCTCTTCATCCGTCTTACCGGAACCGGTACTATCAAATTTGGCCAAACGAGCTTTTACTGCTTGAAAAAAAGCGATTTCATCTTTTGCATCCATTGCTTGTTCATGAGGTATGGCAATCGCAAATGCCTGAGATAATGCCGCTACTTCATTAATATAACGTTTCTTACCATCTTCTAATCCTAAAATATGTTCTTCCGCAGAAAGTATTATGGAAAGTTTTTTAGATGTATCTGCCTGAAAATAATCTTCATATTCTAATCCATGATACATATCAGAGACGATCTCTAATTTTTCCAACATTAATTGAACAGCTTGTTCTTGAGCAATAGTAGGATCGCCCTTACCACCCGAGTCTGAATAAAATGACAAAGCTTCTTTTAAATCTGAAGCAATACCTAAATAATCGACAACTAGACCACCGGGTTTATCTTTATACACACGGTTTACCCTAGCAATAGCCTGCATTAAATTGTGCCCGCGCATAGGTTTATCTATGTACAAAGTATGTAAACTCGGTGCATCAAACCCTGTCAACCACATGTCTCTAACAATTACCAACTTTAATTCATCATCAGGATCTTTCATCCGATCCGCTAATGCTTTCCGCTGATTTTTACTGGTATGATGCTTTGCCATTTCTGGTCCATCTGATGATGCAGCCGTCATAACAACCTTAATAGCACCTTTATCCAAATAATCCGAATACCATTCAGGTTTAAGTTTAATAATATCTTTATAAAGTTCAGTCGCTATCCGGCGCGACATGGCAACAACCATTCCCTTACCTTCAAATACTTCCTGACGTTGTTCAAAATGAGTAACAATGTCTTTCGCAACTGTTTTAATTCTATTTTCACTACCAATCAATGCTTCCAGTTGAGTCCATTTCGCTTTAGCTTTTTGCGTATCAGTCAACTCTTCCTGTTTTAACTGTTCATCCAGTTCTGCAACCAGTTCTTCACCTTCTTCACTCAGTTTAACTTTAGCTAAACGGCTCTCATAATAAATACGTACCGTTGCTCCATCTTCCACAGCCTGCGCAATATCGTATATATCAATGTAATGACCAAATACCGCAGGTGTATTAACATCTGTTTTTTCTATTGGTGTTCCCGTAAAACCAAGATAAGTCGCGTTGGGTAAAGCATCACGCATGTATTTTGCAAATCCATACACCATTTTCTTACCAATAACTTCGCCATTCTCATCTTTCTCATCGATCGTCTTTGCCTTAAAACCATATTGCGTACGATGTGCTTCATCAGCAATAACAACAATGTTTCTACGTTCAGAAAGTTGCTCGTAAACATTACCTTCTTCCGGTTGAAATTTTTGTATTGTCGTAAAAACAACACCGCCGGAAGCAACTTTCAATAACTCTTTTAGTTCCTTTCGATCTTCAACTTGTTTCGGTTCTTGCCTTAACAATTGTGTACATGCAGAAAAAGTATCGAATAACTGATCATCTAAATCATTACGATCCGTGATCAATAAGATTGTTGGATTATCCAAAGCGATGACAATCTTTCCAGTGTAAAACACCATCGATAAAGACTTACCACTGCCCTGTGTATGCCAAACCACTCCACCCTTACCATCACCTTTCGGTTGCGAGGCAACACTAGGCAAACCATAACTCTCTGGCAACTCCTGTATAAGTTTTTTATCACTTTCATCCGCAGCACGTAAGGTCGATGTCACTGCCCGATTCACTGCATAATATTGATGATAAGAAGCCAACTTTTTTACTGTTAAAATATTAATTACACCAGTTTCAGCATCTTCCTTTTTTGATTTCTCAAACACAATAAAATGCCGAATCAAATCCAGCATTGTTGATTTATTTAACATACCATTAACCAATGTTTCCAATTGGCTCACCAAATGAGAAGCCTCAGTTTCACCATCAGCCGATTTCTAGGACATAAAACGAGATAAACCAGCAGACAATGATCCCGCCCTTGCTTCCAAGCCATCCGAAATTACCATAAAACCATTGCAGGCGAATAAAGCGGGAATCATTTCCTTATAGGTTTCCAACTGTCTAAAAGCGGATGTAATTGTTGCGTTCTCATCAACTGCATTCTTCAGTTCAATCACTACTAATGGAATACCATTAACAAACAACACCACATCAGGACGTTTATTCTGACCGTCTTCAATTACCGTAAACTGATTCGCCACAACAAATTCATTGTTTTCTGCTTGATCAAAATCAATTAGCCAAACCAGATCGCCACGATCATTTCCATCCTTCTGATAACTTACGTTGATACCTTCAGTAAGTAGTCGATGAAACGTTTCATTATTAGCTATCAACTCAGGCGAGTTAATTCATTGTATTTCTTTTATAGCTTCTTCTTGCAGGTCTGCGGATAGCGAGGGATTGAGCCGTTGTATAGCGCGTTGCAACCTATCTAATAACAATACTTCATCATAGCTACTACGTTCTGGTTGCTCGCCATCAGGGGCAATATTAGGAGCATAGACGTATTCATAACCGAGCTTCTCTAATAGCTCGATAGTAAATAACTCGATCTCATTTTCGCTGATCTTTGTCATCGCATCTTTCTATTTATTTGCATCTAATAACAATACGCCCATAACATCACATGTTGATCTCATCTTCCAATGATTTGAGTGTTTCCATAATCGAATCTATATCAGTTACTTCACCAAATATCATATTTTGCATAGCTTGATAATCAACTTTAACAACATCTAATACTTCACCTTCAGGAATCAAACGAAAAGAACCTGGTTGAGCTAAATCATATCTAGCCCACCCACGTGGATAGAACCGTTGTTTAAACTCGACAACATTAGTTAACAAATCGATGTCTGCCAAAGCAGAACGCCTGATTTCAGAATCAGCTAACTTTGCCAAATCATAATAATGTCTAGAATATCTTGGTGGTTGTACGCTCCCATCAGGGCGATGAGCTTCTTGATGCAAGATCGTTGCTTTGTCCCAGAAAGTTCGTTCTGCTTTTACTACCTTTACTGAACATTGAGTATTATCAAAAACCTGTGGGAATTCTTCTGCGGCATAACAACTGATTTCTTTTTCTTCGGCAGGTAACCACGCAGCTAAAGGCCCAATCTCCAGTCGAACTTCAGGACGTAAATATTCATCTGAAAATGCACCCGGATATTTAATATTAATAACATACGGATCATCTTCCATCTCGCATTCGCAAATTCCATCCAAGATATCAGTAACCAATGTTAGTAAGTGATCTGCGATAAATACCTTTGCCCGATCATTAATCGCTCTATTAAACTTTTCCTGTTGTGTATTAGAACGTTTCTCTAGTGGATCTTCATCACTCAACGCACGCCAATCAAGAATCAAATCAATGTCTTCCGAAAAACGTTCAATTAACTGATAGACCTTGGATAAACTGGTTCCACCCTTAAACATCAACAACCGAGCCAGCTCTTCGTGTTGATACAAACATTTCAATACCCAACTCACCCAAAAATCCTTTTCAACAATGGCCGGCGTCATACCTCGATTATCTGCGGTCTGAGTAAACAGCTCACTTCGTTCTTCCTTTGATAATCGTGCCACTTTATCCATGTGTTTTTATCCCTATCTACATTCCTGGCATATCTGTTTGATGATTTTATATATCCAACTCGTGACAGTACGCGTATCGTTTAAAATGCGCTTACAATTTTTTGCATCCAGTTTTTTCCGCAAAGACCTTATTACTTTTTGATCGACATGATCCTTTCCCAATGCTTTCAAAGCCTGAACAATTAAACCACTCTCGCGTAAACTAAACCCCAGATCTTTCAGCGCGGACTTCCTAAACGACAAACTGTGTTTACCAATCTTGTATTCACGATTTGCCCCATCGGACAAATAAACCCATTTTGCTGGGACTTGAGTAGATAAACCGAGCAAATTCAAAGCAACATCACCCGCAGGGAAAATACGCCAATTGAATTTACGCGCCAGAGCTTGTGCCACCTGATCCATATCCGGGCTCAGTTTCTGATTCAGTAGGTCACTGTATTTAGGATAATCATAAACTCCTCGGATAACCCGACGAATTTGGCCGGATTTCTCCAGACTGGACAGGGATTTATGGATATTATCCTCACCAAATTCGGACACGAAATCGATCTTGGTAAAGACCCAACCCCTACCGCGCCCATAAATACGAGAAATTATTTTATTATCAATAGCTTGCAAAATATTATCTATATTATTTTTTCAGGAAAAGTGATTAATTTTACTGAAAATAACACAGCCTAATGGGAAATGGTAATGGAATTACGAATGTTGCCTAAGGCAACCATTTAGAATACTCAGTTTCATCTTAGAATATTCCATTTGAGCTGTTGCATGTTTTGCAACAGTTGCCACACAACTCAGTTATCCGGAATTTCCAGACAACTGCAATCATCAATGAACAGCCGAGTATTACTCGGCAATTCATTTCTAAAATGCTTTTAATATAGTTTCGATCTGTTTTGCCATCGCTTCATCCGCCATCCAGAAGTCCTTACCGCTACGAATATTGACTGGATAATTGCACAGCCAGCGAGTCACTGACAGTGGATTCAATAGCATGACATCGTCCACTTCCTGCACACGACAATCCAGCATAAAACGCATCTGGTTCAGGCTGCCCAAGACCGAGCGGTCGGTGCAAGTATCAAACTGAATTGGACCCAGAGCCAGTTCCGCCTGTCGTACCTGTTTATCCTCTAAGCCAATATAAGCAAGAGACGTAGTAAACGCTTCTTTAAACCAGCGACCCAGTTCGGGAAAATGAGCTTTACGTAAACCGGGCAAAAAAACCGTATAACGGGTTTCATCATGGCAAAACAATAGACAATTGCGCCGGTCAATGACGTAAAGATGCGCATGCCAACTGCCCAAGAGACTAGTTTCTTCAAGCGGCTGACTGGGGACTGCTGGCAGTTTGGCAGCCAGTTTTTTGGTACAGTGGATGATCATTGATTGTTATTGGTTCAGTCTGAATGCAAAATCTCAAATAGCGTATTCTGTGATTCGGGTCATTCTTGATAAAGGACTACTCCTGTCCTCCCCTTAAACTCTGAACTTCATTTTATTATCAATTGGTTGCCAAAGTTAAACAATCAAATTTTTTAAGGGAAAAGATCTACTTTTCCTTAAATTTTCTGATTAGCCACACGCTTTAATAAAAAGATTGATAAGAAGTGTTATCCAATCTCTTGTTTTCAACACATTCGTTTACGCTGTCACTTATTTCAATGAAGGAATCAGTATCCTTAAAAACCTCTGGAAATAAGGCAATACAATTTCCTTTTCCCTTGGTTGATTGATATTGGATACCATCAAATCCTGCAAGAATTAACAAGCGGCCGAATATTTGGGAATTTGATGGTGTTGATGTAAGGAATATCCCACTCTTCCAGTTTGGAGCAAGTAAACTCGCTCTCAATATTTTCGGATCTTGAATAATAATTTGATTTGATCGCTGCCCAACTTCTTTGGCTAATTTTGCTAAATCAGGCGGGACAGGGAAATCAGCAATGATTTTTGTAAATTGTTTAAGGTTGTTGATATTATTTAAATTGAAAAGCCGTTCAATCTTTCCACTTATCGCGAAATGCGAAAATGAACCGGGGCTTCTTAACGCAAGTTCAGAGCCGGATAACCCGTTTACTGTTTCGTTTGGCAAGACACCAAACTTCTCTACATAAGCAACCTTATAATTCTCAGCTATATAGAGCACTGGGAAAGGTAAATAGGTATCAGTGAAAACATCTTCACCTATATTAAATCGTTCTCCGATTTTTAAGCTGCCCTTTGCAGAGAGAGGATCACAATTAAACAGGGCATCTACGATCCGAGACCAGGCTTTTGATTCAAACTCAACAGGATCAACTTCTTTTAGAGAATTAAGCAATGCATCCATGTGAATCTGACGCATGGCATTTAAATGGTGTGATAACCTGATCCAGTATTCGTTGTATTTGTCACTGGAACGTCGCCATCGAGTCAGATCCTGAGTGGAAAATTGATCGAGGAGTAACTCGGTTTTACCTACGCGTCCTTTGCGCTTGCCTCTGTTCCGTGCGATGACTTATCCCTCTGCCTGATTTGCTTCTTTGGCCTGAAGAATAAAATCCAGCAATTTACGATAACGCCCGAATCTGAGCATGTCTTTTGGAGAAACACCACCTAATGACGGATTTTTCGTTTTAAACCACAGCGCTGTTTTATCCGGGTTGCCTTCAAAATATTCAGATACCAGATTACAAATATTAGCAATCTCCATCATACGGTTTTTCAAGGCTGGCGGAATCCGATCATCATAACGCACAGACGATTTAGTAATCTTCGCTATCTTGGACAGATCATTCCGATCAAACTCCAGAAATTCACGAACTTTGGTGTAATCCAATTCCTGATCATTCCAAAATCCCAAAAGATCATGCTGGGCAACGGTATTAAGAACATGGGCTGGGTTATGCATTTCTATATCTCTATTAATACTAATTAACAATTTTAATGCGTAATAATACTATCGGCCAATTTATAACCAACTTTAGACCAATTATTAGCCGCAGTCAAAATATCTATATTTATAATATAATCATATACTTACAGATAACTTCCTCGTTAGCTAATATCCTTTATGAGATAATAAGTATAGGCCGGAATGATTGCTTTCTCAAGCTGAGATTTTGTCCGTAACGCATAAATGTACCTAAGCTTATCGGACAAGTTGTCCAATAATACAGATCAACTAACTAAGGCGGGTAAAGATTCGCTATATTTCAATCGGAGCCAATCAAGCATTTCAAGGTTTCTAATAGTTGAAGCAATGGATTCTTTTTTATCTTCTTCCTGCCACTTCTTCTTCCAATCAACAATGTAATCAAAAAGATCCTGTTCAGTAACAGAGTCGGCTTGCTTGTCTTTCTTAATCTGGCGTGCAGCATAAAGTACCGTCGCCACTTCTTCCGCCTGTACGGTACTTTTAATTCGGGAAAAGAGATCGGCAGTCTTGTAGATTTTCTTTTTTAAAGGCTTAAGTTCATCTTCGTATTTTTTACAAATATTTTCGTATTCAGGCCCGACTGTGAGCACATTCATTCTGCCGAGTTGTTGTTCATTCAATAAATTCATATTGGCAAATACGTTAAGCGCCTCTTTGACTTCATTAGAAAAGGAACCATAACTCCCCTGTTTAAAATTGAAACCTGTATCCACGCCTTGCTCAGTCATGATGTAACAGATTTTCTGAAAAATAACCTTGTCAACTGGACGGACATAAGGTTGCTTCTCTAATTGATCCACAACAATCAAAATTGCTACCCAAGCAGGATTTAATTTTGCATTTTTACCAACTTTATCCATATCAAAAATTTATCAAAATAATTAATACCATTATTTACTTCTCTTCCCAGTTAAACTGGCAATAGTTGCTTGCAGAACCTGCCAGCTTATTTTTGCAGTATGCATATCTGGGTTGAAATTCTGGCTCGCTTGCTGTCTCGGATGTATGTAATTTCTGAAGTCTTTTAAATCATGGCTAAATTTTTTAATGTCCAAATGAATGAAACCTGTTGCATGTGCGACATTAATTAAATTATCCAATGTCCATTCATGAATCTGCTTCACTTTTCCATTTTTATCAACTGGTGCAGATTTTGAAGTATTAAAAATCTGCGTATTTCTTGTGGCTACATCAAGCAAGAGACCTTCCAGAGTACTGCCACAAAGAAAAATAACAGCTAAAGCAGAATCCGATTTCAATGATTTTTTGATCTCATCTATTCTTTGTGAGATCACAACCTGATATTGATTATCTAGATTAAGTGATGATAGATCGAGTTTTGAAAACTCGAGATTCAGAAATTCATCTTGCGTCGTTTCTGTTGCTTGTACAGTGTCTTTTTTACCTAAGAGACGATTAATAACTATCCTAGCTTTTGTTTTATCACCCTGTCCAACCTCCTCTTTTGCTTCGGCATACTGTAAAAGGCCATCTAATATTTCTCCCACTACTTTATCCGATTCTATCTCCCAAAATGTTCTGAGTCTTTTCATTTTGGATGTACCGTTAACTTTATATTTCTGATGATCTATTTTCAGATCATATTCATTAAAGAACTCTCTGTATGTATTATCTGAAAAATCTAGCACATAGCCATTCCTATCAAATAATTTTTCAAAAATTACTTTTTCATATGCTTTTAACGTAGACATAATTAATGTTTCACACGTACTTCACCGCTCATGAGTTTGGGTAATAAGATATCGCGGAGTTTTTCGAGACTCTCAGTTTGTCGCTTATTCGTTCTTATTTTATCGAAAATAGATTTAATTAACTTATCAAACTCTTTTAACTTATTTTCTGGAGGAATAGTAATTGATAATGCCTTGAAATTAGATTTTGATATTTCTTCAAAAGTTGAACCATTTCCAGCATTTTTTATATCTTCCATATGAGTTTTACACCATAGATAGATAAAATTATTTGAAATTATTTTATCGCAAATAATCGCGATATAGCCCTGATTAATTGCCACAGGAATATCTGTAATTGCCAAATATCCAATAGGTGCTCGTGAAGAGAGTAAAACTGAACCTACAGGTATTAATCCAGAACCAATTTTAGATAATCCTTTTTCTGTTATTTTTCTATCTGTATCAAAAAGGAAAACAGAATTATGATTTGATAAGTCTCTAGGTGAAGTCCAGTAAATATTACCACCCCAATAACTTGATTCTTTTGTACTAGGTGTCGTACCACCCTTAACTGTAATTACTTCATCCAAAGTTAATTCTTCCCAATCATCATGGGCTTCTTCAATGAACCATTGGCGGAAGAGGGTTTCGGCGAGGGCTTCGAGTGTTTTGTTTTGGCGGTGAAGCAGATCGATTTTGTCATCTAGGCTGCTCAATACTGAGGCAATGTTCTTTTGTGTTTTATATTCAAACCAAGGTATTTCTGTTTGTAAAATTAATTCTGGACTGAGATTAGGTTGACCACTTCCAGAACCAGTATTGAATAAATAATCTTGATACAAATCAGTTGTTAAAATGTAATATAAATAATCTTTATTTATACTAATTTCATCACAGATAAACTTTCCTACACGTTGATTCATTAATGCTCTTTGATTTTCGCCTAACTTAAGTTTACCTATTCTTCCTACACTCCCTTGGCCCGTCATAGCAATTAATACATCATTATTAGATAATAAAAATGGCTCTATCGTTTTATCAATTTTCAACTCTGAAAAGTAATCACCTTCAAGTTCAATTTTAACTATACGGTTTTGAATGTTACCTATTTTAATTAGCGGTATACCTGAGTCTGTATAATCAGAACTTTTAAATGCATAACCAGATGAGAACTGACAACCTATATCAATTAGTTTTCGTTGCTCATTTTTAATCATTGACCTGAATCCTGCTTAGATTTTCTGCAATCGCGTTATTCATTTCGGCTTCTTCCTTTAATTGCGCCTCGAACTCGGTTTTGAGTTGAGTAAAGCGTTCCTTGAAGTCGAAGTCATCTTCTTCGTCAGCAAGGCCAACGTAACGACCAGGGGTTAATACATAGTCAAGTTTTTTTACTCGTTCTATACTGGTAGAATTACAAAAGCCTTTAATGTCTTCATAGTCGCCTTCCGGGTTTCTCCAGTTATGATACGTTGCTGCAATATGCTGAATATCTTCATGCGAGAGTTCGCGTGTTCGTCGATTGATCAAATGTCCCAGATTACGTGCATCAATAAACAAAATTTCCTTACTACGATTTCTGAACTTACCGTTTTCACGATTCCGACTCATAAACCATAAGGCGGCGGGAATTTGAGTGTTTAAAAATAGTTTGGCTGGCAGGTTTACAATACAATCAATCAAATTACCTTCCTCGATCATCGCCTTGCGGATGTCACCTTCTCCTGACGTCTTGGATGTTAATGCACCTTTTGATAGTACTATTCCGGCTTAACCTGTTGGCGCAAGGTGATAAATAAAATGTTGTAACCAGGCAAAGTTAGCATTGCCTTCTGGTGGTGTTCCATATTTCCAACGACCATCTTTACGCAACAAATCACCACCCCAATCACTATCATTAAACGGAGGGTTAACAATAATATAATCTGCTTTTAAATCTTTATGTGCGTCATTCAAGAATGACCCTTCGTTATTCCATTTTACTTGTGAGCTATCGAGACCACGTATCGCCAGATTCATTTTGGCTAATCGCCATGTCGTTTGATTGCTTTCTTGTCCATAAATAGATATGTCATTAACCTTACCTTGGTGATCTTCGACAAACTTTTCTGACTGCACAAACATTCCACCAGAACCACAACAAGGGTCAAGCACTCGACCTTCGTATGGCTCTAACATTTCCACCAGCAATTCGACTACGCTACGTGGTGTATAAAACTGTCCGCCCTTTTTACCTTCGGCCAATGCAAATTCACCGAGGAAATATTCAAATACATGGCCTAATACATCGGCACTTCTCGCCTTGGCCTGACCCAGTGCAATATTTGCGATTAAATCAATTAAACCACCAAGACTGGTTGGGTCTAGGTTTTGTCGTGCATATACTTTTGGAAGCACACCTTTAAGAGAGGGGTTTTCACGTTCAATCGCATCCATTGCATCATCAACCGTTTTACCAATCGTCGGTTGCTTGGCGTGAACTTGTAAGAAAGACCAACGTGCGGAAGGCGGCACAAAGAAAACATTCTCGGCTTTGTACTCATCTTTATCTTCAGGATCGGCACCTTCGTATTCACCTTTACCTGATTCCAGTCTATGAAATAATTCCTCAAAGGCATCCGATATATATTTCAGAAAGACAAGACCAAGCAAAATATGCTTGTATTCAGCCGCATCAATATTTTTACGCAACTTATCGGCTGCTTTCCAGAGTTGCTTTTCTAACGGTTCTTCTTTTTTATCAAGCTTGGCTTTCTTTTTTTTCTTCGATTTTTTTTCAGACTCTTCATCAATAGCCTGCTCAAGTTCTTCTAAATTAATGGATTTAGAAGAACCAACTTTTTTCTTTTTCTTTTTCTTTTTCTTTTTCTTTGCAACCATCTACCTGCTAATCCATTTTTTTATTATTTCGTGATAAATAATATCATTTCCAGCACTTCTAAGGAGCGTATAAGCAGTTTCGTATCAAGTATGCCATTATTTGTGGCTTTTTTAGACTTTCTCTTCACGCTGCTATTGAATAATGATACCTTTCGCGCCTTTTTCGAGAATGTAATAATAACGAGATGACAAGCCCTAAACGCCAAATCCTAGTTACCAATGCCCTGCCTTATGCCAATGGCCCGCTGCATATTGGCCATTTGGTTGGTTATATCCAGGCCGATATCTGGGTACGATTCCAGAAGATGCTAGGAAATGAATGCCATTACGTCTGTGCCGATGACACGCATGGTACGCCAATTATGTTGCGTGCCCAGAAAGAAGGTATTACTCCCGAAGCGCTGATTGAAAACATGGCTAAAGAACATCTGGCTGATTTCACCGAATTTGCCGTTGCTTTTGATAATTACCACAGTACCCATTCACCTGAAAATCAGGAATTAGCAAATACTATCTATGAAGCACTAGACAATGCCGGGCACATTAATAAACGCACAATCAAGCAAGCCTACGATCCTGAGAAAGAAATGTTTTTGCCGGATCGTTTTATTCGTGGCGAATGTCCCAAGTGTGGTGCAGCTGATCAATATGGTGATAATTGTGAAGTCTGTGGCGCAACATACAGCCCGATTGATTTAAAGAATCCGGTTTCTGCTGTTTCTGGAGCAACTCCTATAGAAAAGGAATCAGAACATTACTTTTTTAAACTCGGTGATTTTGAAGATTTGTTACATGAATGGACCCGAGCCGGGCATTTACAAGCAGAAGTCACCAATAAACTGGATGAATGGTTTGAAGCCGGTTTACAAGAATGGGATATTTCCCGTGACGCGCCTTACTTTGGTTTTGAAATTCCTAATGCACCCGGTAAATACTTTTATGTCTGGCTGGATGCACCGATGGGTTATCTCGCCAGCTTTAAAAATCTGTGCCATAAAATAGGTAATGAAACAGAACTGAATTTTGATGAATGGTGTAAGGCCGGCAGCAAAACCGAGATGGTTCACTTTATTGGTAAAGACATTATTTATTTTCATGCTTTATTCTGGCCTGCCGTATTAGAAGGCAGTGGTTTTCGCACACCGTCTGCTGTTTATGCTAATGGCTTTTTGACTGTTGATGGTCAAAAGATGTCAAAGTCGCGTGGCACTTTTATTAAAGCACGCACTTATTTAAATCATTTAAACCCTGAATATTTGCGTTATTACTTTTCGGCAAAACTCGGTTCCGGTATTGATGATATTGACCTTAATCTGGAAGACTTTAGTGCAAGAGTTAACTCTGATTTGGTCGGTAAGGTTGTCAATATTGCCAGTCGTTGTTCTGGTTTTATTAAAAAACGTTTTGATGGACAACTTTCAGAAAAAATTCATGATCCTGAATTACTTGCTGAACTTGTTGCTGCCAATGAAATTATCGCAACGGCTTATAATGAGCGCGAATATTCAAGAGCCATGCGCGAGATCATGACGCTGGCAGATAAAGTGAATCAATATATTGACGATCACAAGCCCTGGGTGATCGCAAAAGAAGAAAATAGCGATGATGAATTACAAGCTATTTGCACGATGGGAATAAATTGCTTCCGCTTATTAATACTTTATTTAAAACCGGTATTACCAGTGATGGCGGAAAAGACCGAAGCATTTCTTAATATAGAAGCTATGCAATGGGAAGATGCTAAGACGGTATTGACCAATCATAAAATTAATAAATTCAAACCACTGATGACGCGCATTGAAAAAGAGAGTATCGAAGCCATGATTGAAGACAGTAAAGAAGACCTTGAGCAAACAACAAACGAACCTGTAGCTAGCGGGCCACTTGCCGACAACCCCATCGCTGATGAAATCAGTATTGATGATTTCATGAAAGTAGATTTACGTGTCGCAAAAATTGTTAAAGCCGAACATGTCGAAGGTGCAGATAAATTATTACAACTGACGCTGGATATCGGCGGAGAAACACGCAATATTTTTGCAGGTATCAAATCAGCATATAATCCCGAAGATCTGGAAGGAAAACTGACGGTCGTGGTTGCTAACCTTGCACCCAGAAAAATGCGTTTTGGTTTATCAGAAGGAATGGTACTGGCAGCGGGCAATGGCGGAAAAAATATTTATATATTAAGTCCTGATAGTGGCGCTGAACCGGGCATGAGAATCAAATAATGGTCGTGGACAGGCTTAAGCCTGTCCCCTCTCATACACATACAGAATATTATTTTAACTGTGAAATGTATGACGTGAAAAGTGAAACGTATTATCATAAGAATATAATTTATTTTTAAAGCTTCACGTATCACTTTTCACCTTTCTCGGGATACAAATGAGCGAACTATTTCTACTACTTTTTAATGCCGCGATAATTAACAACCTGGCACTGACATACCTTGTCGGCATTGATTTACAAGTTGCTGCTAGCCAACGAATTAATACGGCTTGGTTAATAGGGTTGGCAACCATCTATTGCCTCTGTCTCTGTCTACCTGGCGCTTATTTAGTCGAGCAACTTATTATTGTTCCATTTCAACTACAGTATCTTGATTTATTGTTATACGTCATGATTATACTGATCATTATCTTTTCATCTAAAAATATTGTTCACCGACTTTTTCCACAGCTTATTAAAAAAGTGGATACGATTGTTCCTGTACTTTTGATAAATTCCATTTTACTCGCTGTCATCTTATTACAAGAATCACAAATCAATTCTATAGTTGATTCTTTTCTGTTTGGTTTAGGTACAGGGCTCGGCTTTTTGTTTTTATTATTAGTCGTTACCTGTCTACGCGAACGCATTGATAATGAGAATATTCCAGAAACCTTTCGTGGCATACCAATTTTATTGATCGCCATGGGAATGCTATCAATGGGTCTCATGGGATTGGCAGGTCTACAATGATATTGTCATTATTTATTGCTGTATTAATAATAAGCTTATTTGCGATATCAATAGCCGCTCTTTCATCAAACACGAAAGATTTCGATGTCCAACAAACACGTAAAAACGATATAGAAGCTATTGATCGTTTATTACCACAAACACAATGCGGCGATTGCGGTTTTGATGCTTGTCTGCCTTATGCAGAGGCATTAGCACAAAACAAAGTTGATATTAATCGATGTTTACCCGGTGGTAATGAAACGATAAAAGAATTGGCGAAATTACTAGGAACAGAAATTAAGCCCCTGTATAAAAACAACAATAAAGAGAGCAAAAATACAATCGCATTAATCGATGAAGCCGTTTGTATAGGCTGTGTTAAATGTATAACAGCCTGCCCAGTCGACGCTATTATTGGCGCACCAAAGCAAATGCACAGCATTATTAATCAATATTGTACCGGTTGTGAATTATGCATTGCACCTTGTCCGGTTGATTGCATCAGTATGGTTGCTGCGAGTTAAGGTATGTCATCAACAAACAGAATCATTAGCTCGCCGCATACACACTCTATCAATAGCGTTGATGCCATCATGCGTCAGGTATTGTACGCACTCATACCCGGAATATTATTAAGTACGCTTTACTTTGGTATAGGTATTCTTGTTCACTGTGTAATTGCTATTGTTTTCGCACTACTGTCTGAAGCATTAGTATTAAAGTGTCGACAACAAGCGATAGCGCCTGCATTAAAAAACGGTACGGCCATTGTTACGGCCGTACTTTTCGCATTAACTATCTCTCCCTATACACCATGGTGGGTAAATTTAAGCGGCATTGCATTTGCAATTATAGTCGCCAAACATCTATTCGGCGGTTTGGGAAATAACCCCTTTAATCCGGCAATGGCAGGCTATGCTTTTGTTCTATTATGTTTCCCGGTAAAAATGGCATATTGGCCTGATCTAAGTGGTGTTAATGAACAAGCACTCACACTTTGGCAAAACTTAAGTATCATTTTTTCGGGACTTCCTGTCGGACAAGAACTTGATGCGATAACGGGTGCCACACCGCTCACCAATATGAAAATCGAGTTAGACTTAATGACCATGGTCTCTGAAATAGAAATGAATCCGCTTTACGGTTCACTTGGTGGCAAAGGCTGGGAATGGATTGCACTAGCTTATCTCGCTGGTGGCATATGGTTAATAATCAATAAAATTATACGTTGGCAAATACCTTTCACTGTATTGGCTAGTCTGTTTATTATTAGTCTACTGTTTAATTTTATCGACACTGACATCTATCCTTCTGCTCTGTATCATTTATTTGCCGGTGGCACGATGCTATGCGCTTTCTTTATTGCAACTGATCCTGCCAGCTCTTCGACAACACCCGTCGGGAAAATAATATACGCCGTTGGTATTGGTTTATTTATCTACATCATTCGTACCTGGGGTGGCTACCCTGATGGTATTGCCTTTGCTATATTAATAATGAATGCATTGGTTCCCTTGATCGATTATTACACTCGACCTAAAGCGCTGGGGGAACAATGAGTTTCAATAAGAAAAATTTCTTATCTGTACTCCCTTTAACCATAAGCAGTATTATTTGTTTTATTGCTATTGTTGTTGTACATAATTTGACTAAAGACAAGATAAACATCAACAAAGAACAAGCTGCACTTGCGATAATTAATGAAGTCATTCCTGTTGAGTACGACAACGATCTGTTTCATGACAAAATAAAGGTCGATGTGCCTGCATATATAAACCATACAAATATAATTACGGCTTACAGAGCAAGAATTGACAATAAACCTGTTGCCATTAGTCTCATGCCCATTATTAGCAAAGGCTACAATGGCAGCATCAGTCTGGTTATAGGAATAGCTTACGATGGTAATTTAACAGGTGTAAGAATTATTAATCACAATGAAACCGAAGGCTTTGGTGACCAGGCGCATCAGGATAATTCAAAATGGCTATATGACTTCAATGGTTACTCACTTGAAACACCGGAAAAAAAATGGGCCATAAAAAAAGATAAAGGTGAGTTCGATCAATTAAGCGGTGCCACCATTACCTCAAGAAGCATTATTAATATAATATATAAAACACTCGAATATTATTCAAAGAATCGTAATAAATTTTACAAATGAATATTAATAACAAACAGAAAAAATTCCTTCGCCAGGCAGCGCATCATTTAAAGCCGACGGTATGGGCCGGGAAAAAAGGAATCAGCAAAAGCCTAATTACCGAGATTGAACAAGCACTGGAAATTCATGAATTAATTAAAATAAAATGTCAGCTTGGTGAACGTGAAGAACGCGATGCAGGTATTGAGAAAATCTGTGACAAAACAGATGCTGAGCTTGTGCAACGTATAGGTAATATCGTCACACTATATAAAAAGAATCACGAAAAACCGGTTATAAAATTACCTTAAACATGCAAGAAAACTTCTTAATATAGAGATTTTCTTCTTTCCCCCAAAGTTCTTCTTTCTTCTTCCCTGCGGTCTGGATTGTGTAATTCTTCATGGTTTCTGCGAAATACCAATGTTCTTCGACCACCTTTTGGTTGGCCAAACTTACGATGCAGTATATAGGTCATATTCTTCGTTCCATTACCTTGTTTAGTATTAACAAAATATCTGGAATAATTATAACTCAAAAATTGAAAAATAAAATCCATGACTATTTTTGAGTTATAATTAATTAAATAATACCTTTAAAAATGTCGTGTAAGATATTGCTTTATTGTAAATTAAATCCTGACAAGAACCTTATCCAATATCACTACTGGAAGTATCCGCTTTAGAAATGCGAAAAGAATCGTTGGAAAAGTAACATAATATCTGGCTTTTGGTTTTTCACTTTCTAGTGCATGTATTACCTTTTTCAACACAGCTTCAGGGCCCAGGGTAAACGGGACTCTATCTCCTGCCTGATTTTCCATTTTATTGTATTCATCAATATGAATACTTCTATTTTTATCGATTACTTTTTTAAAATTTGCGACAACGTTATTTCTGAACTCGCTGCGTATTGGTCCTGGTTCTATTAAGCAGATTTTAATATTTGTGTCTGCTAACTCATAACGCATGGCATCGCTTAATGCTTCCAGTGCATATTTTGAAGCGCAATACGCCCCTCTGTATTTCATCGTCACAAATCCTAATACGGAACTGATTTGTATTATCCTGCCTGCATTATTTTTTCGCATAGCTGGCAAGACAAGGTTAGTCAGTTCTTGTGTGCCCAATACATTCGTTTCAAATTGTTGACGTAATGCTTCTATTGGCAAGTCTTCTACTGCGCCGGTTAGACCATAAGCTGCATTATTAATAAGTCCGTACAACTGATTATTTGATTTTTTTAAGACATATTCAACAGCTGAGTGGATGGAGTCTGAATTATCAAGGTCAAGAGTAATTGCATCGAAACCTGCCTCGTTTAACTCATTAATATCTTCCTGTTTTCTTGCTGTAACTAAAACATTATAGCCTCGTTCCTTTAATCCATCAGCAATACAACGCCCTATGCCTGAGGAACAGCCAGTCACCAGAACATATTTCATAAAACAGCCTCAGCTTCCACACCATTTATTTTATCGCCAAACAGTCGGCCG
>CAZGBJ010000002.1:0-3355 GCA_964523895.1 uncultured Enterobacteriaceae bacterium | reverse complement strand
TCATAAAACAGCCTCAGCTTCCACACCATTTATTTTATCGCCAAACAGTCGGCCGCGTATATCATCAGCTACAAGATAAAAGCAAGGCAATGTCAATAAAATTAATACTGTGGCAAATATCAAACCAAAACCAAGGCTGACAGCCATTGGTGATAGAAATGCTGTTTGACCGCTGGCAAAAAATATTAATGGTGATATTCCGAGAAAGGTGGTCACCGTTGTTAATATGATCGGTCTGGCTCGGACACGACCGGCTCCAATAACGGCAGCAATACGATCCTTACCTTCACTGCGTAATCGTTTTATAAAATCAACCATAATCAATGAATCATTCACTATAATTCCTGATAGCGCCAGAACCCCAACTATAGATAAGAATTGCAGGTTATAGTCAAATATCGCATGGCCAATGACAACACCAATCATTCCAAAGGGAATTGCAACCATAACAATCAATGGCTCAACTAATGACTTGAACAGTACCGTTAGCATAAAAAAGATCATCACTAAGGCAATGATCAAGGCCTGCCACATGCCACTAAATGATTCCTGCGCATTTTTCTTTTCGCCAAGATAAAGTAACTTATATTTAGCATCCGCAAATGGTTTAAATTCTTTATCGACTTGAGCAATAACATCGCTTGCTGTTGTGACCGTACTATTAACATCAGCGGTTATTTTGGTCATGCGTTGATTGTTTCTGCGTCTTATTTCATTCAGGCCCCTGCCAATCGTAATATCTGCAACATCACCTAAATACACTGTCTTACCTGATGCGAGAACGATAGGAAGTTCTAACAAACTATCTGATCGCTTTCTTAATGATTCGGGATAAATAACCCGTACAGGTAAACGTTTATCATCCCAGGTCACATGTACGACTTCATTACCAAGAAAACCGCTACGCACGGCATTGGAGAGTTGTGTTTGTGTTAAGCCAAGCCGTTTGCCTCGATCATTTAATGCATATTTATATTCCAGCTTACCGGGATCCTGATCATGTCTGACATCATCCACGCCAGGCATGCGCCGTAAATAGTCACGTATTGCATCTGACTTTTGTTTTAATAAAACAAGGTCATCGCTAATAACACCTATCTCAATATCATCTCCCGCTGGACCACCGGCAGGCTTGAGTATACCCATGCGCTGCACACCAGATACTTTCGGTAAACCATCTCGCAGTAAATTTATAATGTCATCCGTACTACGTTGACGTTTTCCCTGATTCGAAAAATCAAGACTGACCAACGGACTAACCCAACTTTCAATAAACCCTTGCGGTGCCGACTTTTCCAAATCGATAACTAACTGAATTAAATTACTGCCGCGTTTTGATTGATTCTCATCAATCATGCTAATGCCAACATTCGTCAACAAAGTTCTCAGTTCTTCTTCACCGACAATCTCAAGTGTTTTCTTTTCAAGTTTTTCTGCCAGGGCCAAACTATCTTCCAGACTATAAGTATTCGGCGCCTCAATATTGACAAAAAACTGTCCCACTTCAACATCACCAAACATTTGAAAAGGCAATCGCGTTGCTGCATAAACCAGACTAATGGCAAGAACACTGATACTGGCAACAACAACGGTATAACGATTTAACGCTGACCAATGTAAAACGCGTACATATTTATCGAGGATCTTTTTCCAATCAATCCATTGTTTTTGATTATCCTCTTTTCTTAACATGTGTCCTGCATGTGATGGCAACACAGCAAACGCTTCTATCAATGAACCAAGCAAAGCACAACAAACCACCACAGGAATAACCTTGATAAATTCACCGAGTATACCGCCAATAGCAAACATTGGTAGAAATGCAGCAATGGTTGTCAATGTTGATACAACTACAGGCCAGAACACTTCTTTTGTGCCTATTTTTGCGGCACTGATTGGATTCTCTCCTGCTTCAATATGTCGATAAATATTTTCTGTCACAATAATCGCATCATCAACAATCATTCCTAACACAATTAAAAAAGCAAACAAGGACACCATGTTGATTGTGTAACCAAAATAAAACATCAAGATAATGGCAAACAGAAATGACATGGGTATGCCAAAGGCAGTAATCGCAGCAATACGGAAATTTAATAACACATATAATGCAAATAATACGAGGATTAGACCAACCAGTCCGGATGACTTCACAGTATTCAAACGCACTTTGACATACTCCGACATATCAGAGTGATAATCGACACTGACCCCGGCAGTTAACGTTTGTTGTAATTCTTCCGTTAATTCTTTAACAAGTGCAGAGACTTTGATTGTAGAGGAATCCGCTGTTTTAGTTACGGTTAAATTAACCGACGGTTTGCCGGCAAAACGCGCATAGGTTTCAAAGTCTTCAAAACGTCGACTTACTTTAGCGAGTTCTCCCAATAATAATTCACCGCCGTTATCATTTGTGCGCAAGGCAATTCCTTCGATTTCATCTGGATTAGGGGCAACACCTTTACCACGCAAACGAATGTCTCCCTCGGTAGATTTGATTGAACCGCCAGGTTGATCCGATAAATTGTTTTTTAATGCGCCAATAATTGTTTCTAATGGAACATTCATTGCAGCCAATTCATGAGGATCAACTTCAACCCATATCTCCCAATCCCGATCACCTGCCACGGCAATATTGGCTACACCCGGGATAAGTTGTAATTGTCGACGAACATCTTCAGCCATATCATATAACTCAGCTTTAGCAATATCGCCGTACAAAGTTAATGTAATAACAGGAAATTTTGCAGTAATACGCACTAATTCTGGTTCTTCTGCCAGATCAGGCAAGTCATTTATACGATCAACACTGGTTCTTGCTTCACGCATGAAGTCATCTACGTTTGAACCGGGTTTAAGTTTGATAAAAACACCGGACAAGCCTTCTCGACTATTTGAAGAAATAAAATCGATGTCCTGACTGTCTTCGAATTCTTCTTCTACAGATAATGTAACCTGTTGTTCAACTTCGGCAGGCGAGGCACCTTCGAACTCAGTAGAAATACTGACCATATCAAGTGCCAGTGTCGGAAATATTTCCTGAGGTAATGCGAACCATGCAAGAACACCGATGATAAAAACAATCACCAGACTTAAATTAACAATTAAGGGATTTTTAATTGAGAAATTAATTAACGACATGATTAAATATTATTTTTTGCCACAGACGACTGCATGGACGCAGAAGGTAGAGTCGCGTCGGGAACAGCGGCCGAGGTCACAGAGGAAAGCCATAAAAATAATCAAAAAAATTAATTATAGATGCAGACAATAAATAAAGGATATTTTTTAAACATGGTTTTGAGCCTGTAATTAATTCTGTGTAACTGCCTTGTTTAAATGTAATCCGTTAGTC
>CAZGBJ010000001.1:0-168258 GCA_964523895.1 uncultured Enterobacteriaceae bacterium | reverse complement strand
AAAGTGTAACCCATGTGCCTGTACTTTTTTGTTACCTATGTCCTTGTTCGTACACCACACCAATAGCTTGTCCTGCGGATACCCTCATTCTTGTTCTATTTTAAATGGTACGCGCATAGACGACATCCCTGTCGTCAATACGCTTTCGCAACATTCATGTTGCTCAACCATTTAAAATAAAACAAGAACGAGGCAAACAATAAGGGGAATCAAAACCAAGCCTCGCTGCTACTAAATTGATGTGATAGTCTTTATAGCATCACAAACCAGGAAGGAATGGGGATAAAGGATTGAAAAATAATGACTTGTTCTTTCCACCTTATTAACACTATATGGAATCCATGTTTAACGTGCTAAGCCGCGTCCATATAACATACTGTTAGCGCAAAATATGGAAACAACGAGCATCAAATGGAAACGCTTTAGTCTAGCCATAGTAATAGGCACGGCAGTGAGCGCACAGATTCTAGCAATGTTGCATTACTGGAATGGTCCTCATGGTCTTACGATGGAGGTTCTACCATATACTCCGTTGCTTGCGTTGACGTACCTGATGTTTATGCTGCCAACCGCTTTTATTGTGGGCGCACCACTTGCCATCATGCTTAGTCGAATCGGTTGTTTTAAAGGGTGGGTGGTTGTATGCATAGGAACACTTGCTGGAGCATCTTGGGCAATCCCAGCAATAGGTTACAAACCGCCGCCGTATGATATGGCCTTATTTTTTGGTCTAGGTGGTTTTTCAGCCTCGCTGTTGTTTTGGGTGTTTTATGCTGGTGCTAACAAATAGCTCCAGCGGACAGTTTAAAGCGTCACTTGTTTTGCTTTCGCAAAAACGTGCCACTTTAAACTGCCGCTGAGCAAGGCGTTAAAAGGCTTTACCATAGCAATCCAATTGTAAACCACAGTTGACAAACCCATATGTGTAAACTATAGTTTACACATGGTAGAAGTTAAAACAACGGAAGTGTTTGATAAAATGATTCGTCGGTCTCAAAGACCGAAAGGCTAAAGCCCGTATCCAGGCACGAATAGACAGAGTTGAAATGGGTAATTTCGGTGATGTATCCCCTATTAGTGAAGGTGTTAGTGAATTACGAATATTTTACGGACCAAGATACAGAGTATATTTTGTTAAACACAATTCTGTTGTAGTAATTCTTCTATCTGGTGGCGATAAATCATCACAGCAGACAGATATCGCTAAAGCTAAAGAAATTGCTAAGCAATTGAGGTATGAGTTATGATTATTAAAACTACTCGCTGGGATTCAGCAGAACACTTACAAAGTGACGAAGATATAAAACTATACTTAGAAGCGTGCTTTGAAGAAGCAGATGATGACCCTGCTTTCATCGTACATGCATTAGGCGTTATTGCACGAGCAAAAAACATGAGTCAACTTTCAAGAGATACTGGTATAACTCGTGAAGGATTATATAAAGCACTGTCTGACGATGGAAACCCTACTTTTGCTACAGTAACAAAAGTGGCAAAAGCTCTTGGATTGCAAATCACTGTTCAAGCAGCTCATTAACACTGCTTCTAACAAATCACTAAACTTTCACGCGCAAAAATCGCGCGCAAGTTAGTTCAAACGTTATGCTTCTTGATACTGTTGCGCAACGTGCTAAACTATATAAATGATCAAGTCCTTCAAACACAAAGGTCTAGAGAAGTTCTATTCCTCTGGCAGTACAAAAGGCATTCAAGCAAAACATGCTAAAAAATTACGCATGCAGCTTATAGCCTTGGATACCGCATACCACATTGAGGATCTTGATATCCCGGGCTATCGGTTACATCAACTGAAAGGTAGTCTCAAAGGGTGCTGGTCAATAACTGTAAATGCAAATTGGCGCATTACTTTTGAGTTCTCCGATGGCATTATTTATATCGTAAACTACGAGGATTATCACTAATGGCTATGCACAATCCCCCACACCCTGGTGAGTTCATTCAAGCTACATACATGGAGCCATTTGATTTAAGTTGTCGTTATTTAGCAGGGCAACTTAATGTGGCAGCATCTACGCTCAATAGGGTTTTAAAAACTCAAAGTGGCGTTAGCCCCGAAATGGCGCTTCGCCTTTCAAAAGCACTCGGTCGTAGCCCTGAAAGCTGGCTTTCTATGCAAGACGCATATGATTTATGGCAAGCCAAAAAGCGCATTAAACTTGGCAGTGTTCATAAGGTTCAAATTAACGCCGCATAAGTGTCAATTATTTCGGGGTAAGATCAAACCGCTGAAAAGCGCGCCGCCTTATTTCAAACGTTAAATAAAAATTACTGAGCAATAACTAATCGAACTGCTTGTAGTTCGTATTTCGAATTGGCGATTACTTCGGTGCAGGCGTGGTGTTGTTCTTGCATGAATTCGATTTCATCTTTTCGAATGGTGGCATTTTTCTTTTGTTAGGTGACAGGTACGTTTAGAGATACTAAAAGTGTCTATATTCAAACTTACCGAATAATGGTTATGCCACTTTTTTTAGTTTTTTTACTTTAAGATTTTTACGCTTCTTTTCAGCCATCCACAAATCATATTGCATTTGCTGATTTAACCAGCTTTCGGAAGATGTACCAAACGCAAGAGAAAGGCGAACGGCCATTTCAGGACTAATGCCCGAATGTCCATTTAAAATGGCTGAAAGCGTTTTTCTTGCTACTCCAAGTGAATCAGCCGCAGCAGTAACACTCAAACCCATAGGTTCTATGCATAGCTCGCGCAAAACTTTACCTGGATGTGGTGGGTTATGCATCTTCATATTATATACCTCAATGATAGTCTTCATAATCAACAACTTCTGCATCCTTGCCATTGAATCGAAAGGTCACACGCCAATTTCCATTAACCCAAACTGACCAAATGTCTTTACGTTTACCGCTGAGCTTATGTAGTTTCAACCCAGGTAGATCTAAATCTTTCGGCACCGTTGATGCGTGTAAACGACCTAATATCAGGTTTAAACGCTCAGCATGTTTCGACTGGATACCTGACTTAGTTCCTTTCAGGAAAAACTTCTCCAGTCCTTTGTGCTTAAAGCTCCTAATCATTCTATGAGTGTAACTAGAAACGTTACAGGTGTCAATTTAAGAATCAGTCAATCGCGCGAAACTCTGTGAATATCCGGTTCCAAATATTAATTTGGATACTTTCTAGCTCGTATGATGAATGACTCTAGTCCTACTAGGTTTTTATTGAGCGATAACTAATCGAACTGCTTGTAGTTCGTATTTCGCATTAGCGATTACTTCGGTGCAGGCATGGTGTTGTTGTTGCATGAATTCGATTTCTTCTTTTCGGATGGTGGCATTTTTCTTTTGTAGTTGTGTCAATCGTTTTATTTCTTCACCTAGTAACATGTCAACTCGTTGTTGTGCTTCTTCTTTAACTTTTGGTAATTTTGATTGGCTGAATTTGATGGCAAAGTCGATCATCTTTTCCAGTTCGGGCTTAATTTGTTTGATGATCGCGTTTGCGGTTTGGCGTTCGATTTTCATGCAGAGTATATTAAGTTTGTCGTGGCTCAATACTTTTGAATAATCTTTTTTATCCTGACTAATCATTGTGCGTAGTGGCGTAATGGGAAGGTAACGTTCAACTTGTAGTTGTTTTGGTGCAACGGCGTTAATGCTTGAAAATGTTTCCAGTAATAAGGTTCCCGGCTCGATACCGTCTTTCTCTATGGTGGTAATGAAGGTATTACCAATTTCGCTTTTTAATACCATTTCAATAGCTTCGGCTACCATTGGGTGTTCCCAGCTCAGGAAAACCATATCTTCACGGCTCAATGCTTTGTTACGATCAAAAGTAACGGTAAAACTATCTTCATTGATTCCGGGGAAGTAGCCGGTTCGCATATGATCGCTGGCACGTAGTATCCATGCATTTTCAGAATGTTCCTCATGGTCGACACCATAGGTATTAAACATACCTTCCATGTAGTCCATCAGTAATTGCGGGTTCTCTTCATCCTTGATGGTACTGATAATATTTTCTGCGATGTCTTTACGGCAGGAGTTCAATTCAATCAGTCGGTCACGGCCATCATGCATGACTTGTTTAACGGTGTTGGTATAAGTATTAGTTTCATCGATGAGTGAGCTAATATCTGTATCGGGTTTATCAAGTGCTTTGTTTAGTGGCAGGCTAAATTTTTCATAGATAGCATAGGCTGCTGCACAGCTTTGCAGAAAGATATTAAGACCTTTGTTATACCAGTTGAATATCACTTCCTGTGCTGAATGTTCAATGTAAGGGACATGAATATTAATGACCTCTGTTTGGCCAATACGATCCAGTCTGCCGATACGTTGTTCTAAAAGATCGGGGTTTAATGGTAAATCGAATAGGACAAGGTGATGAGAAAATTGGAAATTACGACCTTCGCTGCCTATCTCGGAACAGACTAATACTTGTGCGCCCATTTCTGTGTCAGCAAAATAAGCAGCAGCACGATCGCGTTCGATAATACTGAGTCCCTCATAAAATGCAGCACTACGAATTCCCATCTTTAGTTGTAGGTATTTTTCCAGACTGGCAGCCGTTTTTGCATTGGCACAGATAACCAGTATTTTTTCAGTTTTTAATGTGTTTACCAATTCAATTAAATATTGCACTCGTGGATCTTGTTTTAGCCAATCTTCGTTATCATTTTCCATTTCCGGAAACAGGGTTTGTTTACCAGAGAGAGAAGAATAGAGCGCGGGGCATTCAAGAGGAGTACTGTGTAATTTTCTTTCAGGAAAGCCTTTTATTGCTTCACGTGTATTACGTAAAAATACACGTCCAGTCCCATGTCGATCGAGCAATTTAGAAACAATATTTTCGCGTTGTTGGATATCAGGATTATTTTCCGCAGGCGCTTCGTTATCCAGGTAAGTTTTTAACGATGCCAGTATTTCATCTGTTAAGGACTTGTCTGGCTCATCCAGTAATATTTTTACAATGTCACTAAGTTGCTGATAGCCTTTTTCTTCATTTAGAAAACTATCGAGATCATGGAAACGTGCGGGGTCAAGTAAACGTAAGCGGGCAAAATGACTCGCGGCACCAACTTGTTCCGGTGTCGCAGTTAATAATAGTAAGCCGCGACATTTATTCGCAAGAGATTCTATACAACGATAATCATGACCTTCATCTCCTTCAGTCCAATGTAGGTGATGGGCTTCGTCAATAACAACCATATCCCAATCAGCATTCAGAGCATGATTAAATAAATCAGGGTCACTGGTTAAATTATCCAGGCTGCAAATAATTAATTGTTCGCTCTCAAATGGATTGCCTTCCTCTTCATTAAGCGCATATAGCCGTTCTTCATTAAACAAGGCAAAACGTAAATTGAAACGCCGTAACATTTCAACTAACCATTGGTGGCTAAGTGTATATGGAACGATAATCAGAACCCGGCTTGCCAATCCGGTATGTAATTGATAGTGCAAAATCATTCCTGCTTCAATAGTTTTACCCAAACCAACTTCATCAGCGAGTAAAACGCGTGGCGCAAAACGTTTGGCTACTTCATGAGCAATATAAGTTTGGTGAGGTAATAAATTTGTTCGAGAACCAAGCAGGCCTTTTACAGGAGATTGTTGTAAACGATGTAATTGTAGTAGTGTTTCACAACGGAGCCGGAAAGCCTTGAGGTTATCAAGTTGACCACTAGTAAGGCGTTGTTTCGGCGTTGTAAGCTCGATAAAACAATTTAATTCCAGTTCATCGATTGCGTGTTCCTGACCTTCTTTATCGGTAGCATAATAAATTATTCGGCCACTTTTATTTTCCGTCCGCACAATTTGAAAAGCTAGATCATCTTCAGTATGGATAGTCTCACCCGCTTTATGTTCTATACGAGTAAGTGGCGCGCTATCTATTGCATACAGTCGTTGTTCGTCAGCGGCAGGAAAGCTGATCTCTACTCGACGTCCCTCAATGCCAACAATAATACCCAATCCCAGTTCGGTTTCTGTATGACTGACCCAACGCTGACCAATGACAAATTCTGACACGCAATAACCCTGATATACTATTCAATAATTGAAACGATGCGGATTTTATCAGAGCTTCCTGAACTTAACAGTACTTAAATAATGTCTCTAGAAAAAATATACGAACTTAACCCGGATGAGAGCCAATTACTCTATTCTGACGTGGTTGGGAAGCAAAGCATTGAAGTACGGCAATGGCAGGAATACCGCTGGTTACATATTGGTGATGAATCTGTTCAGGCATTAATGCTTTTGAATGCCATTGATCAGGTTGTGTTGCCAAATATTCAGGCATTGCTCTCGGCACTCTTATTTTGCCCGGCACCAAAATGCCTGCTTAACCTTGGTTTGGGCGGTGGCTCACTGGAGCGTTATCTGGATTCGAGACGACCTGAAATTAAAATAAAGTCTGTTGAGTCGAGCAAGCAAGTTATTAAAATTGCCAAAGACTATTTTCACTTACCTGAGAATATTGATGTTATAGATGATTCTGCAGAGAATTTTTTATCAACTCATAATGATATTTACGATATTATTTTGTGTGATATTTTTGTCGCAGATGCGCAAGCAAGTTGTCTCTACGATAATGATTTTTATGCCAGTATTTATAATTGTCTCGATAAAGAAGGGGTGTTGGCAATTAATATATTGCCTGAATCGGAAGAAGATGTAATCAACGTATTACTGCCGATAAAGAATCACTTTGATTATATTTATTTATTAGAGTTTCCCGATTATACGAATGCGATTATTTTTGCATCGTGTCGTAAACTGCCGAGCATGGTTGAGCTAAAGAAACGAGCAAATGGGCTATTGAAAAAAACGGATCTTGATTTAACAGATATTCCTGAAAGGTTGAATATCATACTCGAGACGATATAGAGAAAACTGTTTATAGAATTAAATTTAATTTAATAAATTCAGGGGCAAGACATTTATCATTATTGCAAGCTTGTAATTGAAGTTTTAACTTTAATAAATTTTCGGGAAAGACAGGTTCATTTTTTCCAGAGACAATAAATGAAATTTTAATATTACCTTCATAAACAGAGATAGACTCCGTTTGAAAGCCCAGTGTTTTTATAACAGGTTCAGGATAATGGAACTCTGACATTTCCCATTCATTGTTAGCTTCAATTATTATTGGCAGCAGGGTATTGTTATCGTCAGTGGTCTGATTCAAATGCCAATCATCATTTATATTTATAGATAAGATTACTTTGTATTGATTATCTTCTTTGGAAGTTGTTGTTGAAACATGAATATTCCCCTCAGCGCACCATTGACTGTCAGATTGCTCACCATCAAACATGTCAAGTAAACCACAGATAAGATAACTACAAATATACGGGCGTTGAGTAATGTCATCCGAGTATGCACTAATTAATTGCTGCGCATAAGTTTGGTAATGTTGCGAGCCGGTGCGCTTTGTTAAACGGACTAATGTTCTTAACGCAACCGAGTTACCTGATGAAGTCGCATTATCATTAATTTCTTTAGGTGATGACGGCAGTAAGTTTTCTTTGCCTTGGCAACCCATAAAGAAACCGCCATTTTCTTCGTCCCAAAATCGCTCGATCATTTCATTGGCCAAGTTAGATGCTTTATCCAGCCAGTGTTTATCTAACGTCGCATCGTAAATCTGTAATAATGCTTCTGCGAGATAGGCATAATCTTCTTGTAACGCCACCACAGAGGCTTGTCCAGCCAGGCTTGAACGACTTAATAAGCCGTCAGTCGTCTGGTTTGTATTTAACAGATAGTTACTCGCATTAATTGCGATATCTATGTAATTTTGTCGTCCGAATTGTTGTCCTACATAAGCAAATGATTTAATCATCATGGCATTCCAGGCAGTAATAATTTTATCGTCGCGTATTGGCGGTAATCTTTTTTCTCTGGCATTCCACAAACATTGTTTATTTTTAGCAAGCCGTTTAATTAATTCATCATATTCAATGTTTTTTTCTTTAGCCGTAACTTCCAAAGCCTGGTTTAAATTAAGAATATTTTTCCCTTCAAAATTTCCCGCATCAGTAACTTGATATAGTTCAATAAATTCTTTTGCGTCATCTTTGCCGAGTAAAGACTCTATTTCCTGTTTGTCCCAAATGAAAAAAAGACCTTCTTCGCCTTCACTATCTGCGTCTGTCGCAGAGTAGAAGCCACCTACATCATTTGTCATTTCACGAATAACATAATCCAGCGTCTCACATGCAACGCGCTTAAAATCATTTTTTCCTGAAAGTAGGTGTGCCCGGGCAAAGACGTAAGATAAATTGGCCTGGTTATAGAGCATTTTTTCAAAATGCGGAATTAACCAGTTCTGATCCGTCGCATAACGATGAAAACCGCCGCCAATTTGATCATAAATGCCACCGCAACTCTGGCGATGCAACGTATTAATAATGGCATTTAGAATATTTGGATTTCCGGAATAGTTTGCATACTCAAGCAAAAAATAGAGATAGGGTTCATTTGGAAATTTTGGAGCTTGTCCAAATCCGCCATGAACTTGATCATAATGATTCATAATGCTCTGTGCGGTGAGATCTATAACGTTCGTGCCAATTTCGTTTAGTGATTGTCTTGCTGCCATAGCACCGGAAACTTGTTGGCTTATGGCATTGGCTTGTTCATGTATGTCAGATGATTGATTATGCCAAATATCATTAACACGACTCATTAATGCTATGAATTGTGCCGGTTGAAAGTAAGTGCCGCCAAAAAATGGCTTTTTATCGGGCGTTAAAAAGCTGCTCATTGGCCAACCGCCTTGCCCTTGCATCATCATTACCGCAGTCATGTAGTAAGTATCAACATCAGGATGCAATTCTCGATCAACTTTGATACAAATAAAAAAATCATTCATATGCTTTGCGATGTCTTCATTATCGAAGCTTTCTTCTTCCATGACGTGGCACCAATGACAAGTTGAATAACCAATAGATAAAAACACAGGTTTATTTTCCTGCTTTGCTATTTCAAATGCTTCCTCTCCCCATGGAAACCAGTTAACCGGATTATGTGCGTGTTGCAACAGGTAGGGTGAATCTTCGAGTATTAAACGATTGATGTATTGTGGTTGTTTATTGTCATCGAGATAACGAGTACGAGCTTGATAGTCGGCAGCTTTATTTTTTAAAGCGGCTGATAGAGACTTCTGAAGCTCTTTCGAGTGATTAAACATAGGGCTTATTATTATTCATAAAAAATGATATTCGTACTTTACTCTTTGTTACTTAATGGTAACACTTAAAACCAGTGTATAAAAAAGCGAACTATTAATGATTGAAATAATTCAGGCAGACATTACCTCACTTAAAATAGATGTCATAGTCAATGCTGCAAATTCATCTTTGTTAGGTGGAGGCGGTGTTGATGGTGCGATACATCGTGCTGCCGGCCCTGAATTACTGGCATTTAATAAGACCTTACAAGGGTGCCAAGTGGGCGAAGCTAAACTAGCACCAGGGTTTAATTTGGCGGCGACATGGATCATTCATACTGTTGGACCTGTGTGGCAGGGCGGCAGACAAGACGAAGCTAAATTATTGAATGCGTGTTATGCAAATTCGTTTGAACTTGCAATAAATGAAGGACTAAAAGTAATTGCTTTTCCTGCTATCAGTACGGGTGTTTATGGCTACCCGTTGGAATCAGCAGCAACAATTGCGTTAGCTTCAATGAAAAGTTATGAAAATCAGTTTGAACGGATTATCGCCTGTTGTTTCAGTGTAGACGACAAATCAATTTATGAGCGAGTATTAAAATCTTAGTCGGTATATTGAAATAACTTAACCACTTTTTGTACGCCGCCAGTTTGTCTGGCAATTTCAGTTGCTATTTCTGATTCGGCACGGGAAACAATACCCATTAAGTAGACTACACCTTTTTCTGTAATAACCTTGAATTGAACGCCACTGACTTCTTTATTGGCAAACATTTTGGTCTTGACCTTGGTTGTAATAATGGAATCGCTGCCTCTTGAAGTCATTGAGCTGGGAGCCGCTATGGTAAGTTCATTGTAAACATGAGTTACTTTATCGACAGCTTTAATTAATTCCATAGCTCGTTGACGCATGGCATCAGTGGGTGTTTCGCCAGTGATTAGCACAACAGTGTTGTAACTTGTTATATTCATGTGCGCCTGTTCATTTAATTCAGCATCATCATGAATGGCTTTAATAGCTTTTACTTCAATCGTCTGGTCTTCAACCAGTGTGCCGGTTGTTCTTCTATCAACGACGGCAGTTCCCGTTGCAGCAGCAGCGCCACCAACGGCGACGGCGGCACAAGCAAATAATTGGCTCATTAAACCAAGTAATATTAAGCAGCGTACAAGTTTAAATAGTTTCATGTATTAATCATCCTGTCCAAGTAATTGAAGATCAACCAGATCACACAGTGAATGTATCACCATGATATGTATTTCCTGAATGCGTGCCGTTGACCAGGTCGGCACGCGTATTTCAAAATCGTTATTATTCATTAAATCAGCGATTTGACCACCTTCTCTTCCTGTTAATGCGATGACGATCATGTTTCTGTCGTGTGCTGCATCAATGGCATGAACAATATTGTGTGATTCGCCACTGGTACTGATAGCAAGCAGTACATCACCTTCCTGTCCTAATGCGCGAATTTGTTTTGAGTATATTTCGGCGAATTGATAGTCATTAGCAATCGACGTTAATGTTGATGAATCTGTCGTAAGTGCAATCGCTGGTAAACCGGGTCGTTCCATCTCAAACCGATTTAACATTTCTGCAGAAAAATGTTGCGCATCGGCTGCCGAACCGCCATTACCACAAGCCATGATTTTTTTATCATTTAGAAGAGCACCAGCAATAGCCGCAGCTGCAGAAGCAATAACAGGCGCCAGTTTATCGACAGCATCCGTTTTGATTTGAATGCTTTCGAGGAAGTTATTTTTTACGCGTTGAACAGAATCCATCAATATTTAATACCATAAAAAAACTGCCGATATTATGCCTGAAATGCATTTTTAATCCACTCGATTACAGGTCTATCAAGCTCTCCGGTTAGGGTAATAACATCATACCGACAAAAGTAAGATTGATAGTTTCTCTGTTTGTTCAAATAGTATTTGCTAGTTGTCACAATTTTTTTACATTTATGTCGATCAATGGTTTCAACAGCGGCTAAATAACTCTCGTTTTTTCGATAGCGAACTTCAACAAAAAGCAATATTTCCTGATCGAGTCCAATGAGATCGATTTCACCAAATCGACAGTGAAAATTTCGAGTAATTATTTTTACATTTTGTTTAGCAAGATATTTTGCAGCGAACTCTTCTGCCTGTTTGCCGGAATGGTTTCTCGTTTTAGTATTTTTTATCATCCTTGATAATTCCTGAGACATGAAGATCTAATTCAATAAGCTCGGTTTCCCCTCGACAAATTGAGCGCGGCGCAATTGTCGCTTTACAATATTATTAGAACCAATAGACAGATCACCAGTTTCACCGTTTAAAACACTATTTTCTTCAAGACTGAGGCGACCCATTTCAGGAATTAAATGATAAGCATCGATACCCAATGCATACAATCGACGATATTGTGATTTTTCCTGTGCCCAATTTCGATTAAGCGCATCCTGAATGATTGAAAGTTGTCGTGATGTATCCAGTATCCATGGCATATCAATAAACATCGCGCCATTCAGATCAGCATCTTTAGCGCTATCAACAATACCAGTGAAAACATGTGAAGTTGAATACACAGGCAAATCAGCAGCGCGATGAAAACGAAACTGTGGAAACAATTGACGTGCATCACCCGGTACAGCAGCGCTGAAAATAAAATCAGCATCTTCTCGGCGACGCGTCACAGTATTTATTTTTATATTAAGTTTGCTCCGAAGATCTTTGCCACGTTGTTCGCTGCTATCAATATTTAATAATTGTTTAACCGGCGTTGCAAAATCCTTTGCACTGCTTTCAAAGTGAGTGTGCTCCAGAATGCCGCCACCTAATTCTAACCAACGCGTTTTAAAAGCATTTGCAATTCGATCTCCCCAGGGGATATTTGGCGTTATAACTAATGCCAGTCTATGACCATCGGACATTGCTGCTTCAGCAATTTGAATGGCTTCATCTTCCGGAGATAACGCAAATTGCATTAATTTTTTATTAAGTTCTTGTTCGCTTTTTAAATCCTGGCGATTGAGTGCGAGTACTTGCACTGGAAGCTCACCATAATCGGCCAATTGATTAACGGCTTCTTTTTCCAATGGACCAACAACATAATCAACACCATCTTCAATAGCTTGTCGGTATACTTCAATAATGTTTAATGAATTCGCATCATAAATTTTAATTTCTGATTTTTCTTGCGTATCAAGATACCAGGCGGCCAGAAAACCATCGCGTATGGCAGTGGATGACTTTTTGTACTTTCCCGATAAAGGTAACAACAATCCAATTTTGGAAGGGCGTTGAACAAACACACTACTTTGACTGATAAGTTGCGGCGTTATAACTGAATAGGCGGGGTGTCCCGGATAACGTTGAATCCAGCCATCAATCGCATTCTTTAATTTGGCAGGTTGATAGCGGTAGCCCTGATAAATCGATGCCAGCTCAAACCAGCTTGTTAATTCATCTGGCGCAACAAAGCGCAACTCTTCAAGTTCAGATTCAGGTATCGCCTCAAAAATTTTCCAAAGCGAACGATTATTTTGATCTATTTCGCCTGGCGCCCTCAAAATATTTGAAAGTCGTAAACGTTCTGACGCCGCTTTAATATATTCACCGTGTGCCAGATACGCTCGGGCAAGTATGTCGTAGTATGTAATCTGCAGACTTTGTGGAATTTCCAGCTCGGATATTTCATTTAGTAGATTGAGTGCATTGCCGGGTTGTCCAAATTCCAGTTGAAGGCGTGCACTCAAAATACGCATTCTCAACTGTTGTACAGAGTCTTCTTCAGGAATAGTGGTTTCGCTCAATATAAAATTCGCTTCAGTATATTGCCCTGCTTCAACATAGGCTGCTGCTGCTTTGAGGCGGTAAACCGCCGAGTTATTTTTGTCGTTTTCAGCCAGAGTTAAATACTCTAGCGCAGCAGCAGAGTAGTCACCAGACTGCATTAAAACGCGAGCACTTTCCTCAGGATCGACCTGAGATTGTTGATTAGACGACCGCGTAGGCCCGCAGCCAGATAATAAAGACAGAGATAAAAGAAAAATGATTAAAAGTCGCACTATGAATATGTATTTCTAGGTATCATGGGTATCTATTGTACATTGCAGCGATAATTACGACATTTATTTTTAAACAGGGTTCATATACAGAAGAATGGAAGCATCACTCTATATTGTGGCAACGCCAATCGGCAATTTAGGCGACATCAGCGAGCGAGCCATTGAGATCTTAAAACAGGTGGATTTAATCGCTGCCGAAGACACGCGCCATAGTAAAACCATACTGGAAAGGTTTGCTATTAAAACCAAAACCTGTGCATACCACGAACATAATGAAGAAAAAGTAACACCGCAATTGATACAGCAACTATTAGCTGGCAAATCAATTGCGCTAATCTCCGATGCCGGAACACCATTGATTAATGACCCAGGTTATAAACTGGTTGTTGCAGCACATGACAACAATATTCAAGTCGTTCCTATCCCCGGCCCTTCTGCCATTATTGCCGCCTTGTCCGCATCCGGTTTACCGACAAACAAATTTATTTTTGAAGGGTATTTGCCTGCAAAAAGTGAAGCACGTAAGAAACGTTTACAAGAATTAACAAATGAATCACGAACACTGGTTTTTTACGAAGCACCACATCGTATCGTTGAATCAGTAAAAATCATGCAGGAAATATTTAGCACAGAAAGACGCGTTACTATCGCCAGAGAACTCACTAAACAATTCGAACAAATCGTCTGCGATAATTTAGCAGTGATTAATGAAAAGCTCGAAAGCGGCGAGATAAAAATAAAAGGCGAGTTTGTTGTGATCATCGAAGGCGCACAAGAAACATCGGTAAATGATCAAGAAGTCTTACGAATCAATCAAATTCTTTCGGAAAAGTTACCGCCGAAAGATGCCGCAGGTTTAACTGCAAATATTACAGGAAAAAAGAAGAACGAAGTGTATCAATTAGCATTAGATCCAGGACAAAAAGAATAATGTTTGCTTTTAAGAATTGGTTGAAATCACAACCCAAAGCGAACTTTATAAAAAAGTAAATGTAGAGGAGAATCAATATGGAAGAATATAGAGTAAATGAAGTAAATATTGTCGATATTAAAATGCCGTTTTGGTCAATGGTTATATTTATGGTTAAGGCAACGATTGCATCTATTCCAGCGATGATAATTTTAACCATACTTGCATTCATGTTTACTATGTTTTTTGGTGGAATGTTCGCGGTCCTAGATCCAACAACATTTAATAATTTGTAAACGGATTAAATAATATAGTTTGAATAGAGAATAATTTATTGCTTAATATCCACTTCTGACCGATTTAAGGATTGCAATAATAAAGCTAGCGACTTCAACTTATCGACGCAGCCGAAAGCAGACATATAGAGTTAACAACACATAGCGTAATGACTTTAGGAAATTATTATTTTTAGATTATCTCAATTAGGTTGGAAGTCATTCTTCTCTGATCAGTTAACTTCAGAAGAGGAGGCTCAATCCTATCCCGCTCGTATTTCAAAAATTCATCGTAGTCATTGCATTGTTTGGAGTAGTCAAGAAGTAAAAGATTTCGAAGTGGGTGTCTTTAGTGATCCAAAAGTGTTTGCAGTGGGAGATTGGATATTAATTCCGAATGGAGGCGAACGACCACTTCGAATACTTGATCGGGTAACAGTGTTGATACGTAAGGCTGCGGGTAAACGGACTAATGATCAAACGATTGCTGCTAATGTTGATACCTTATTTATCGTCATGTCGTGTGATCAGGATTTTAATGTTTCACGCATAGAACGCTATTTAACCTTAGCCAATGAAGCTGGAATTAACCCCGTCGTTGTTTTAACCAGGATTGATCTAATAGATGATAGTGAGTCATATAAAGAAGAAGTACAGAGTTTGCAAAAAGATCTTAGTGTTGAATGTGTTAATGCGAAAGATAAAGCAAGTTTAGAGTCGTTACGATCTTTATGTACAGAGGGTCATACTATTGCACTTGTTGGTTCTTCTGGTGTTGGTAAATCAACATTGATCAATAGTTTAACGGACGCAGAACAACTGACCGCAGAAGTCAGCGCAGAAGATGGTAAAGGCCAACATACAACAACATCACGATCATTACATTTGCTTAATGATGGTGGCGTATTAATTGATACCCCAGGAATTAGAGAATTACAGCTAAGTGATTGTGAAAGCGGGCTTGAAGATACCTTTGATGACATCATGCAATTCATCTCTCAATGTAAATTTAATAACTGCCAACATGACACTGAAATAAAATGCGGGGTTAAAAATGCTTTAGAGTCCGGTGAGCTTGAGCAACGCCGTTGGGAAAACTATTTAAAGTTACAAAATGAGCAAAAGGAACGTAATACACCACAATACGAAAAAGGTCGATCACGTAAATTATAAATTAGCACTCTCTAATATTTTAAACCTGTAACTATTCAAGTTGCATTATGTAATCATAATGATTACACTTAAAACATATGATCAAAAAGTTTCGCCACAAGGGATTGAAGCGTTTCTTCGAAGATCCGCGTTATACAGATAAACGCGGTATTCGTGCAGAAATTGCTGGGCGATTAATTGTGATTTTGGATGCATTAGATACGATTGAATTTGCTGAAGAAATGGATATTTCAGGTCTTTATTTTCATGGATTAAAAGGTCAGCGTAAAGGTGAGTACAGTGTTCGCGTGACTGGAAACTGGCGAATTACATGGTGCATGGATGGCAACGACGTTGTCGATATTAATTTAGAGGATTATCACTAATGGCTCGTAAACCTTCTCATCCTGGTGCGTTAATTCGCAACGTCATTTTGCCAGAGACAGGTCTTACTGTGAGTGAATTAGCTCGACGGTGTGGTATTGCCAGAAATACGGTGTCGAAAGTGGTTAATGAGCGCGGTGACGTGACCGAAGATATTGCTATTCGCTTAAGTCGTGTATTGGGCAGTACTCCGCGATTTTGGTTAAGCATGCAGACCAATCTGAATCTTTGGCATTTAGAGAACAAAAATAAGCTGCTGTATCAGAAAATGGAGCGCGTCATAACTCATTAATTTGTACTCGATTATTTTATTTTTTTATTAAGCTTTGTTTTTCCTTGCAACAAATTCTTCTCACCATAAACTAGCAACCAGAGTTGGCCAGGCAATCGCTGTTGATGTATTTCAATAGAGGAAAGTCCGGGCTCCATAGGGCGAGGTGCCAGATAACATCTGGGCGGCGTGAGCCGATGGAAAGTGCCACAGAAAATATACCGCCTGTTTCGGCAGGTAAGGGTGAAATGGTGCGGTAAGAGCGCACCGCTCTGTTAGCAATAACAGTGGCAGGGTAAACCCCACCTGGAGCAAGACCAAATAGGGAAACGATGGTGCGGCCCGCACTGTTTCCGGGTAGGTCGCTTGAGGTGCATAGTGATGTGCATCCCAGATGAATGATTGTCCACGACAGAACCCGGCTTATCGGCCGACTCTTTTTTTATTTACTATTTTCGAAACATAATGGCAAAAAGATGTTTAAAGAATGAACAATTATGATGCTTGCTATATTGTTGTATCGTTTTAAAAATTAAACATTTATTCTAATCCAAGAAATTATTCTTAAAGAGGGCACAGCATGAGTTGGACGGTTTACTTATCCGGTGAGATCCACACGGATTGGCGCGAGCAAATTAAACAAGGCACCGATAAACTCGGTTTGCCGATTACCTATACTTCGGCAGTGACTGATCATGATGCAAGTGATGCCGCTGGCGATCACCTGGGTAAAGATGAGAATAATTTTTGGCGTGATCATAAATCATCCAAAGTGAATAGTATTCGTACTAAAAATTTAATCGAAAAATGTGATATCGCGATTGTTCGATTTGGTGACAAATATAAACAATGGAACGCGGCGTTTGATGCGGGTTGCTGTGCTGCTTTGGGTAAACCGTATATCACTTTGCATGACGAATCTATTATCCATCCCTTGAAAGAAGTGGATGCTGCTGCTATGGCCTGGGCGCAAACACCAGAGCAAGTTGTCGAAACATTAAAGTACGTGATTAGTGACTGATGGACGAAATTAAAGACGTACAAGACGCAATTGAAATTGTTAGTCAGGCTTTTTCTGATGGTGAGTATGGTAAGGCCTTACTTCTATTGAAACCGCTTGCTGATGAAGGCATTGCCGGGGCAATTGGGATGTTAGGTGTTGCTTATCAAAGAGGTGCAGGTGTTGAGGTTGATGCAGTAAAAGCACTAGAGTTATTAGAAAAGGCAGTGGATATGGGAGACGCGGTTGCGGCACATAATTTGGGTATTTTGTACCAAAATGGCATGGATGGTGTTGAGATAAATATGGCGCTTAGTCAGCGTTATTTTCAGCTTGCACATGAGATGGGAGCAAATTTTGAAGAAAATTGAGTAAATCATTAATAAATTTAGAAAAATAACAGTTTTCACAATTAAAATATCACAACTTAAAGTAATCTATTAGGTAAATATTCGAAGATAATGAATTAAATAGTCTTATTGAATCAATTAATTTGTTTATGACAGTTAAAATCAACTTTTGTTAGCTAAGTTATTGTTACACAAGACATATTTCATGAAAAAAAACACAAAGAAACCTTGACAGTAAAGCCTTGAAATCCCTATAGTTCACGAAGTGGGAAATTGTGGGTAAAAGTGGATTTTACCAACAGAACGGGGATAACATTGTGTTTCGAGGCTTTAATAAAATAAGTATAGATAATAAGGGGCGTTTAGCGGTTCCATCTCGCTATCGTGAGCTTATTTCCGTGCAAGCCGAAAACAGTCTTGTTATTACTCTGAACCCGCTAGATCGCTCTCTCTGGCTGTATCCCCTGCCGGAATGGGATGTGATTGAAGATAAGTTAGCCTCTCTTTCTGATTTCGATAAACAAAGCCGACGAACTAAGCAGATGATGCGTGGTTATGCTACGGATTGTCAGCTTGATAGCCAGGGACGCATCCTTATCCCCAAGGAATTGCGTTCTTATTCTGACCTCACTAAAAAGGCTGTCATCCTCGGGCAGGGTAATAAATTCGAAATCTGGAATGAGAAGGCTTGGGAGGCTCAACGTGATGAATGGCTGGAGACAGTCGGTGATGATTCGGTTCCCACACCAGAATCATTACAGTCGCTGTCACTGTAACGTTTGACGACGTTAGGTGATTCAACACATTGAGCTATGAGCATAAACCAGTCTTATTGGACGAGGTTATTGAGGCACTCAAACTACGTGCAGATGGGTATTACATTGATGCAACGTTTGGTCGAGGCGGACATAGTCGTGAAATTCTTAAACGACTTGGCCCAGAAGGCAGACTACTCTCTTTTGATAAAGATCCCGATGCGATTAAATCAGCCAGTACAGACCTTGTTCAAGACAATCGTTTCGAAATTATCAAAGGTTCATTCACGATGTTGACGCAACATGTTGAACAACATGGCTTACAAGCACAATGTGCCGGTGTCTTGTTTGATTTTGGTGTGTCTTCGCCACAACTTGATGATGCCGAACGTGGTTTTAGTTTTCGTTTTGATGCAGCACTTGATATGCGTATGAATCCTGAAGAGGGACAAAGCGTTGCCGAGTGGTTAAACAAAGCGGAAGAGACTGATATTGCCAATGTCATTTATGAATATGGTGAAGAACGTGCTTCCAGGCGGATTGCTAAAAATATTGTTAACGCCCGTGTTGAAACTCCAATAGAAACGACAACGCAACTTGCAGAACTTGTTCGTCAAGCTGTTCCATCGAAGAAAAGTCGACATAAGGGAAAGGATATTCATCCGGCGACAAAAACATTTCAAGCCTTACGTATTTTTATTAATCGTGAACTTGATGAAATTAAAGAAGTACTACCGCAGGCTGTCGATGCTTTATGTCCAGCAGGTCGTCTTGCCGCGATCAGTTTTCATTCACTGGAAGATAGAATCGTTAAACGTTTTATGCGTGATGAATCTACACCGACAGAATATCCGCCGGAATTACCGATCATGCCGGATGACAGTAATGTGAAAATAAAGAGGATAGGCAAGAAGATTCGGGCAACTGAAAAGGAAGTGAATGAAAATCCTCGAGCACGTAGTGCTGTATTACGTGTGGCGGAGCGTTGTTGATATGAAAGTATTACTAAATTACGGGCTCTACATCGTTATATTTTTATCGGCGTTACAAGTTGTTATTGCCCGGCATGAAACGCGCCGTTTGTTTGTTGAGTTACAAGCATTGGAACGAACCGGTGATGAATTGAACGAAGAGTGGGGGCGTTTGCAACTTGAACAAAGCACCTGGGCAATTAATGACAGAATTGAATCCTTTGCCAGAACCAAGCTGGATATGAAGATGCCAGAACGAAGCTCGGTGGTGCTATTAGCTAAATGAAATTACGAGCTATACAAGCACAATATCCATTACGCCGTTGGCTGGTGTTAGGGTTATTTCTGTGTGGCATGGCGGTGCTCTCATCACGAGCCGTTTATCTGCAGCTTTTAAATAATGAATTCCTTAAAGAGCATGGCGATGCAAGATCAATTCGTGTGGTTGATATTCCTTCACATCGCGGTGTGATTGTTGATCGAAATGATGAACCATTAGCCATGAGTACACCGGTAGATTCGATATGGGTGACGCCACGAAAAGTATTTGAAGATGTTGAACGTTTTCCTGACTTGGCAAAGGTCATGGGAATGACAGTAGCAGACCTTCACGAAATTTTGCGTGATCGAATTAGTCGTGAGTTTGTTTATTTAAAACGTCATGCGAATCCAGGCCTGGTTAAGGAAATACAAAAATTAGGTATAAGAGGGGTATCAACGCAACGCGAATACAAGCGTTATTACCCGGCTGCTGAAGTGACTTCTCACATTATTGGTTTTACCAATATTGATGATCAAGGTCAGGAAGGTATGGAATTGGCCTATGACCAATGGCTGAGTGGCAAAACAGGAAAAAAACGAGTTTTGAAAGATCGTTTAAATCGAGTCGTTGAAAACATTGAAAGCATCGAATCTTCTGAACCAGGGAAAAAATTGACGCTGAGTATAGATCGGCGTGTTCAGTATTTGGCTTACCGAGAATTGGCTGCTGCTGTTAAATATCATCGGGCAAAGGGTGGTTCATTGGTGATGTTAGATGTTAGAACAGGTGAAGTAATGGCGATGGTTGGACAACCATCTTATAACCCGAATAATCGTAAAACTTTAAAAAGTCATTTTTATCGTAATCGTGCAGTCACCGATGTGTTTGAGCCCGGTTCAACAATGAAGCCCTTTACTATCTCGGCGGGACTGGAATCTGGAATTTATAATCCACATACGGCAATAAATACATCGCCGGGCTATTTTAAGGTTGGTGAGCATACCATCCGGGATATACATAACTACGGAAGTATCGATGTTTCAACTGTTATTACCAAATCAAGTAATGTTGGTGCCAGCAAGATTGCACTATCACTGGAACCGGAAAAATATTGGGATGTATTATCGCGTTTTGGTTTTGGCCAGCCAACGGGTAGTGCTTTTCCCGGTGAGTCTTCAGGAATATTAAGCCCATATAATACCTGGTCAGATTTTGAAATGGCAACCATGTCATTTGGTTATGGCTTATCTGTAACACCTCTACAACTTGCACAAGCGTATTCCGTTTTAGCAACGGGTGGAGTGATGTTACCAATTTCATTTCTCAAGGTTAGCGACTCTGTTTCAGGTAAACGCGTATTACCTGAAAATATTGCAAGACAAGTGAGAAAGATGTTGGAAACGGTGGTGTCTGCAAAGGGTACGGGTAAACGTGCTGCAATAAGGGGTTATCGTGTTATAGGTAAAACAGGCACGGTGCATAAATCTGTACATGGTGGTTACTCCGATGATCGTTACCTGTCCTTATTTGCAGGTATTGCTCCTGCAAGTGAACCTCGGTTTGCAATGGTGATACTCATTGATGAACCTAGAGGAGATAGTCATTATGGCGGTGTTGTTGCAGCGCCAGTTTTTTCCAGAGTGATGGAAGGTGCGTTTAGAATTTTGAACATCCCGCCTGATGATCTACCCGCAATTACCAGCCCAATTATGGCGAATAGCCACCAACCTGATCGGTTACAAGGGTTTGAATAATATGATCCTGGAAACCTCAGTTGACCGGCACAAGAACACGAATATGTATTTCAAAATAGAACGTTATATTAATTTAGGTGATAGCCAATTAGGCAATTTTGCCGGTCAACTGAGGTTTACAGGATGATGACGATTGAGAAATTGAATTATTCTAAATCACTAGCTGAACTATTAAGTGGCCTGGCTGAAGTTAATGTTTCAATTGATATTACAGGTGTTGCTATCGATAGTAGAGAAGTTGAATCAGGCGATCTATTTATGGCATACCGTGGAACACAAGTTAATGGCATTGATTATATAGATGATGCAATTCGTGCAGGTGCTGTTGCAATTGCAATTGACGAAGATGAAGAAGTTAATCTGCAATCACAAGCAGTAACAGTAGTTAAAGTATCTAATTTACGTAAGCAGACCGGCATCATAATAAGTCGATTTTATGATGAACCATCAAAAGAAATGCAGGTTATTGGCGTTACGGGAACTAATGGCAAGACAACAGTCTCGTACATGATCGCCGAAGTTTTATTTATGCTTGGAAAGCAGTCCGCTGTTATTGGAACAATAGGTAATGGTCGATTTGGAAAAATTGAATCAGCCAATATAACGACGCCCGATCCAGTTAAGTTACATTCTCTGTTTTCTAACTGGAGAGATGAAGTTGATTCTGTCGTGATGGAAGTATCTTCTCATGCACTCGATCAGGGCAGAGTAGGTGGAACCGAATTTAATATCGGCGTGTTTACCAATTTGAGTCGCGACCACCTTGATTATCATAGTACGTATGAAGATTATGCTGATGCGAAATTTCAACTGTTTCAAACATCGGGTCTTAAACACGCCATTGTTAATGTTGATGATGCTTATGGTATTCAACTGATAGATATATTGCCGACAGAGTTAAATATTTTTTCGTACTCTACAAAAATAAATCAACTTGAATCAAATAGAAAAGATGTTTCGTTTATTTCTTGTGAAAAAATTGAAACGGATCATTTTAAAACAAATCTGACAATACAAAGTCCGTGGGGACAAGTCACTACACAAACAGGCCTGCTGGGGAAGTTTAATGTAGAGAATATCCTCGCCGCATTTTCAACATTATGTGTGTCAGGTTTTCAGCCTGAAAAAGTAGCTGCGGCACTATCTCAATTTACTGGCATACCTGGGCGGATGGAATATTTTTCTTCTGAGTCAAAACCATTGCTGGTAGTTGACTACGCACATACTCCTGACGCACTTGAAAAAGTATTAACTACATTGCGTTCTTATTGCGCCGGGAAATTGTATTGTGTCTTTGGTTGTGGTGGTGATCGTGATGTAGGCAAACGATCGCAAATGGGAGCAATTGCAGAATCCTTATCTGACCAGATTATTTTAACGAATGATAATCCGCGTACAGAATCAGAAGAAAAAATTGTTGAAAATATTCTTGAAGGGATTAAAGAAAAATCTCAGGTAGTGATTAAATATGATCGCTCTGATGCAATCATAAATACCTTTCTATGTGCCGGTAAAGATGATGTGGTTTTAATTGCTGGTAAAGGCCACGAAACAACGCAACAGATTGGTTCAACACTGTCTCCATTTAGTGATCGGGAATTAGCCAGGCGCTTAATGGGAGGTGATTCATGATTAGTATGTCACTTTCAAAAGCAGCTGCCGCCACCAATTCAAATTTTATTGGTGAAGATATTATCTTTTCCGGCTGTAGTACTGATAGTCGCACGATTAAAGATGGAAATTTATTTATTGCATTAACAGGCGAACATTTTGATGGCCATGATTATGTGTCTGTAGCTGAAGAAAACGGTGCATCTTCTTTAATGCTTGAGCGAGAAGCAAGAAACACAAAACCTGTATTACAAGTAAAAGAAGCACGCAAGGCAATGGGTCTGTTAGCAAAATCCTGGCGTGAAGAAATAAGCATTCCGTTGATTGCCATAACCGGTAGTAATGGCAAGACCACAGTCAAAGAGATGGTCAGTGGTATTTTATCTAAAATTTCTGAAGTGCATGCAACGTCGGAAAATCTTAACAACGACATTGGTGTTCCATTAACTTTATTTGGTCTCGATAAAAAGCATCAGTATGCAGTAGTTGAAATGGGTGCCAACCATCCAGGTGAAATTGAATGGTTAAGTGCAATAGCCCGTCCAAATGTTGCGGTGATTACACAATGCGCGCCTGCACATCTTGAAGGTTTTGGCAGTATCGATGGTGTCGCTAAAGCAAAAGCAGAAATATATTCAGGTTTGCAATCTTCAGGTACGGCAATAATAAATGTTGATGATGAGTATGCAACTTATTGGAAAGAGTCGTGTGAACATTTAAATCAACTTGGATTTGGAATTGAATCTGAACATGCTGATGTTCGTGCAAAAAATATTAAGGTCTCAGCAGAAAGTTCATCGGTTCAATTTGAATTAATCTGCGCGCAAGCATCTATTGAAATTATGTTGCCTCTTTGTGGTGAGCATAATGTTATGAATGCACTTGCAGCTACTGCTTGTTGTTTGAGTCTGGATATTTCTTTAACAACAATCAAAAACGGCCTTGAAAATATGTTGCCAGTTAAAGGACGTTTGCAAATAAAAGCAGGCAAACAAGGCGCCCGGATTATTGATGATACTTATAACGCCAACCCAACATCACTTGAGGCTGCGTTAAAAGTGCTAAGCCATTACAAGGGTTCTAAATATCTTGTTCTTGCAGATATGGGTGAGTTAGGTAGTACAGAGATAGAACTTCATAAAAATGCGGGTGTATTAGCCAAGCAGTTAGGTATAGACAAATTATTTGCTCTAGGCGAATTAAGCATTAGTGCTTTACAAGGCTTTGGTTCTGATTCCTATTATTTTGAATCTCATGATGAATTAAATGAGGCTTTGATGAATTATCTTGATAAAGATACAACTATTCTGGTCAAAGGTTCGCGTGCTATGCAGATGGAACGCATAGTTAATGCATTAACAGAGGAGCGGAAATAAATGTTGCTCTGGCTAACAGAATATCTTACCCAGTTTGATAGCGGCTTCAATGTATTCGGATATTTAACATTAAGAATAATATTGGGTGTGCTGACATCGTTATTTGTTTCATTTATTTTCGGTCCTTATTTGATACAGCATTTAACAAATAAACAAATCGGTCAAAGCGTAAGAGATGATGGTCCGGAAACTCATTTTGAGAAAGCGGGTACGCCTACTATGGGTGGTTTATTGATTTTAATATCCATTACATTTAGTACCTTATGTTGGGCCGATATTAATAACCGTTATGTATTGGTTGTCTTGATAGTTACTTTGTTGTTTGGTGTTATAGGTTTAATTGATGATTATAAAAAAGTAATTAACAACGATCCGAAAGGTTTAAGTGCAAAGTATAAATACCTGGCTCAATCAATTGTTGGTTTGGGTGCAGGAGTTTATCTCTATCAATCCGCAACGCTTGCTGTTGAAACACAGTTAATTGTTCCTTTTGTGAAATCATTTGTGTTCGATATGGGCTGGTTGTATGTCGTGCTTACTTACTTTGTCATCGTTGGTTCAAGCAATGCAGTTAATTTAACAGATGGTCTCGATGGGCTGGCTATTTTACCCACGGTTTTAGTTGCTGGTGCGCTTGCTATTTTTGCTTACGCAACAGGCCATATTCGTTTTGCAGAATATCTGTCCATTCCATACGTTCCCGGTGTTGGTGAAGTGGCTATTTTTTGTGGCGCAATTGCTGGAGCAGGTCTGGGGTTTCTCTGGTTTAACACGTACCCGGCACAGGTTTTTATGGGTGATATTGGCGCATTATCACTAGGTGCCGCATTAGGCGTAGTTGCCGTAGTTGTTAGACAAGAATTAGCTCTTTTTATTATGGGCGGAGTTTTTGTGGTGGAAACTATTTCGGTCATATTACAAGTTGTTTCATATAAGTTGACCGGAAAAAGAATTTTTAAAATGGCGCCGTTACATCATCATTATGAACTTAAAGGTTGGCCAGAACCCCGGGTTATCGTTCGCTTCTGGATTATTACCGTTATTCTGGTTTTGATTGGCCTTGCAAGCCTGAAGATACGTTGAGGAATGTCACTTGCTTTGTGTTATGGAAAAAAAGATAACGATGGATGAAGTTAATCTTCATTACGATGCGGTTATTGTTGGTCTTGGCAAGACCGGGCTTTCGTGTGTTCGTTATTTAAGTATGCAAGGTTTGAATATTGCAATTACAGATAGCCGCAGTGAGCCACCAGAATTGTCGGTCTTAAAAAATGAGTTTGAAGCTATCCCTGCGTATCTTGGTGAAATTAACTCTGACGTATTATTGGCGTCAGACCAGGTAATTTTGAGTCCGGGAATTTCGCTGGAAAACAATAGTGTTAAGCAGGCTATTGAGAACGGCATTCCAGTCTTTGGAGATATTGAATTATTTTGTCGACAAGCTAAGGCGCCAATAATTGCAATATCAGGTTCTAACGGAAAGAGTACGGTGACGACATTGGTAGCGGAGATGACTCGTAACGCAGGTTTAAAAACGTGTGTTGGCGGCAATCTGGGTACGCCGGCACTTGAGTTATTGAATGAATCTATTCCAGATCTATATGTGCTTGAGTTGTCCAGCTTTCAATTAGAAACAACTTTTTCTCTGAATGCGCATGCAAGCGTGGTACTAAATGTATCGCCTGATCATATGGATCGCTATGCAAGCCTTGAAGAATATATTGGTGCAAAGAACAAGATTTATTCAGGACAGGGTTTAATGGTCATTAATCAAGATGATGACGTCGTTAATGCGATGACTGATGACTCAAGACAAATCATTACTTTCTCTGTATCCAAAGCAGATGGAAATAATTTTGGAGTTACTGAAGACAAAGGTGAAATTTTCTTATGTCAGGGTGATAAGAAAATTATTAAACAGAAAGAACTTGGTATTACGGGTGAACATAATGTAGCTAATGCTCTGGCTGCAATGGCCTTGGCAAGTTCAGTTAAAGTTCCCATTGATGCGATGGTTGAAACATTGAAAAACTTTAATGGCCTGGAACATCGATGTCAGCTGGTTAAAACAGTAAATAATGTTAGTTGGTATAACGATTCCAAAGCGACGAATGTGGGCGCCTGTATTGCCTCAATAGAAGGTCTGTGTGATCTGGGTAATATTATTCTTATTGCGGGTGGCGATAGTAAAGGAGCTGATTTGTCCAGTCTAAATTCTGTTATTAAACAACATGTGAAAAAAGTGTTATTGATGGGTGTTGATGCAAATAAATTAGCAGATGTTATAGATTCGAAAGTCATATATGAATTTGTTGCTGATATGGATGAAGCAGTCAAGTTCGCTAAACAACTAGCCGAATCGGGTGATTTAGTATTACTTGCGCCGGCTTGCGCTAGTCTGGATATGTATACAAATTATCAACAACGCGGTGATGCATTTGTTTCCGCAGTGAATGCACTGGAGGTTTGTTGATGTCTGCACGATATAAACAACAAGCAACTTTAGCTTCGCATTATCACATTAAGAATAAATTAATCGCGGGTTATGATCTTTGGTTAATGGGCATTTCATTGCTAATTATTTTTATGGGTCTGATTATGGTGACATCAGCCTCTATTTCAATTTCTGCCAGAGAGTTTGATGATCCATTACATTACTTTTGGCGCCAGGGTCTTGCAGCAACTATTGGCTTGTCTCTAGCGCTGATTATTTTGAAAATTCCCATGCGTTTATGGGAAATGGGAAGTATGACCTTATTAATGACAGCAATTTTTATGCTGGTATTAATTCTTATCCCAGGTGTTGGCAAGGAAGTTAATGGCAGTATGCGCTGGATACAATTAGGCCCTTTTTCATTGCAGGCATCAGAACCAGTTAAGTTATGCATCATTGCTTATCTTGCCAGTTATCTGGTTCGCCATGGTGAAACAGTGCAAACAGATTTTAAAGGCTTTATTAGACCAATCGGTGTAATGACACTAATCTCTGGTTTGTTATTACTCGAACCTGACTTTGGTGCCAGTGTTGTCTTATTTGTTACCGCCTTAGGCATGTTATTCATGGCAGGCGTTCCTTTAAGTCGCTTTTGTGCATGGGGTTCTGTTGCGATCAGTACATTAATTACACTTGCTATTTTGTCTCCCTATCGTATGCAACGTCTGATGAGTTTTGTCGACCCTTGGAAGGATCCTTACGACAGCGGATTTCAGTTAACACAAGCCTTAATTGCTTTCGGTCGTGGTGATTGGTTTGGTGTTGGTCTTGGTAGTAGCGTACAAAAACTTTTTTACTTGCCTGAAGCGCATACTGATTTTGTATTTTCTGTACTTGCTGAAGAGCTTGGGCTTTTTGGAAGCATTATCATGATATTTCTATATTCATTTATTGTTTGGCGTGCTTTTGTTATTGGACATATTGCTGAACGAGTTGAAAAATTCTTTGCTGCCTATTTTGCCTATGGTATTGGTTTGATTATTGGTATTCAGGCTTATATCAACATTGGTGTGAATATGGGCGTTCTTCCTACTAAAGGATTGACGCTACCATTAATGAGTTATGGTGGTAATAGTTTAATTGTCTACTGTATGTTGCTGGGAATTTTGCTACGCATTGAATATGAGAATAGACAAGATGCTCGCAATACTATTCCAAAAGTGGTGCCCGCCTATGCGTGATAAAAATATTCTTATTATGGCAGGTGGCACAGGCGGACATGTTTATCCGGCATTGGCTGTTGCAGATAATCTGAAAGAAAAAGGTTTCCAATTGTTCTGGTTGGGAACCAGTAAAGGTATGGAAGCCAGAGTTGTTCCAAATCATGGCTACCCTTTATTGAAAATTAATGTGGCTGGAGTAAGAGGTAATGGTTTTATACGTTTGTTGTTAACGCCCTTCATGTTAATGATTGCATTATTTCAGGCATTAATGATTATGATAAAAATTCGTCCTGTTGTTGTTTTAGGCATGGGTGGATTTGCAAGCGGGCCAGGTGGTATTGCTGCATGGATGATGCGCATACCGCTTCTTATACATGAACAAAATGCAATAGCAGGTTTAACTAATCGGTTATTAGCGCCATTTGCCGTCTCTGTTATGGCAGCATTTCCCGGGGCATTTAAGGAATCTGCAAAATTAACTATAACGGGGAACCCTGTACGAAATGATATTGTGAATCTACCCGAGCCCGAGCAGCGATATGCGAATCGAGATTCAAATTTATTAAGAATACTTGTGCTTGGCGGCAGTCTTGGTGCGAAAAGATTAAATGAAATAATACCTGAAACATTGTTTGCCCTGGGTAGTGATTATCAATTTGAAGTTAAACATCAATGTGGCGAACGACATCTGTCAGACACAGAAAAAGCTTATAAAGAATACAGTATAAATGTAGAGGTAATGCCGTTCATTAATAATATGGCAGAGGTTTATGCCTGGGCTGATATCGTTGTTTGTCGTGCGGGAGCTTTAACGGTTGCTGAGTTAGCAGCATCGGGTAGTGCTTCGATACTTATTCCATTTCCTTATGCTGTCGATGATCACCAGACGGAAAATGCAAAATATTTATCAGTTGAAAGTGCGGCAATTCTGATTCAGGAAGCACAATTAAATATTGGGAAATTAAAAGATCTTTTATTGAAACTATGTCATGCGCCTGAACAGCTAATGCAAATGGCAGTTAAGGCACGATCACTGTCTAAGCCACAAGCGACCAATGATGTTGCGAAAATATGTCTGGAGGCAATTCATGCCTGATTTGCTAACACATGAAATGGGTCGGGTGAAGCATATCCACTTTGTTGGTATAGGTGGTGCCGGCATGGGTGGCATCGCTGAAGTATTGAAGAACATTGGTTATGAAGTAACGGGTTCTGATATTAAAGAAAATGCAATCACACAAAGACTGGAGTCATTCGGTGTAAATGTAACCATCGGACATGCTGCTGAAAACATAGGCGAAACGGATGTTGTTGTTATTACAAGTGCAATTGATGAAGCTAATGAAGAATTAGTGGCTGCACGTAATAACAGAATACCTATTGTACGCCGGGCAGAAATGTTGGCAGAACTCATGCGTTTTAGTCAGGGAATTGCTATAGCGGGTACGCATGGAAAAACAACAACAACAAGTTTAGTAGCAAGTGTCCTAGCTGAAGGCGGGCTCGATCCAACTTATGTTATAGGTGGCTTGTTAAATAGCTCGGGGGTACATGCACGCCTTGGCAGTGGAAATTATATTGTTGCTGAAGCCGATGAAAGTGATGCCTCCTTCTTACATCTTTATCCAGTTATCGCTGTAATAACAAATATTGACGCCGATCATCTTGAAGCTTATGCGGGCGACTTTGCGAATTTACGACATAATTTTGTTGAGTTCTTATATCAATTACCTTTTTATGGTTTAGCCGTGTTATGTATTGACGATGAAGGCGTACGTAAGATTCTACCCGAAGTAACTAAACCAGTTGTCACTTATGGGCTGGATTTTGAGGCAGATTATAATGCGGAATTAATAAAGCAGGAGAAGTCAAAAACCTGGTTTAAAGTTTCTCGTAAAGATAAAAAAGACTGGTTGGAAGTTGAACTAAATCTACCTGGGAAACACAATTTATTAAATGCCTTGGCATCTATCGCTATAGCGCATGAACTCGGTGTTAGTGATGACGACATTATTAATGCCTTATCTAATTTTCAGGGTATATCACGTCGTTGCCACGTTCGTGGTGATATCAAGTTTAATAACATTAACGTCACATTGATTGATGACTACGCTCATCACCCAACAGAGATAGAAGCCATTTTTGATGCTGTTAAAGCGGGTTGGCCGAACCGACGACTGGTGGTGGTATATCAACCACATCGCTTTTCCCGCATGCGTGATCTATTTGAAGACTTTAGTCAGGTTTTGTCACAAGCAGATTGCTTATTAATCCTGGATGTTTATGCAGCGGGTGAAGAAATGATTACTGGTGCAGATAGTCGTTCCTTATGCCGTGCGATTCGGTCACGGGGACAGGTTGACCCCATCTTTATCGAAGATAAAGAAACGGTTCAGGACGTGCTTTCTAATCTAGTTGAAGAAGAAGATTTGTTACTAACCTTGGGTGCCGGTGATATTGGTTCTTTATCGAAACAGCTTTACTCAACTGCGGTGCATTAACTTTGTTGAGTATAGAAAATGAAATGCAACAGATGCAGGTGATTTTTAATAACAGTATGAATACTGAAATTGATACATCAATGTTACGTGGTGAATTGCAAAAGCAAGAACCAATGTCACGCCATACGTCATGGAAAACTGGCGGTAATGCACAATATTTTTACGTCGCCGCTGATAGTGATGATTTATCTGTATTTATGTCCAACTTGCCAAGTGACATGCCAGTTACCTGGGTAGGTTTGGGTAGTAATTTATTAGTGCGTGATGGTGGACTACCAGGCGCCGTAATCTCTGTTGTTGGCGTACTTAGTGAACTTGAATGCACTGGTGAAAATGGCATGACTTTAGGTGCTGGTGTTACCTGTGCAAAAGCAGCACGTTTTGCTGCAACACAAGGTTTATCAGGCATTGAGTTCTTAGCCTCTATACCCGGTTCTATTGGCGGGGCTTTGGCTATGAATGCCGGTGCTTATGGTGGTGAAATTTGGCGCTATGTAAAACAAGTAGAAACAATAAATAGAAAAGGAGAACGCCAGACCTATTCCAGCGACCAGTTTGAAATTGGTTACCGTAGTGTTTCGCTTGCCGATGATGAATGGTTTATTGCCTGTGCTCTGGAATTGGATATTTCAGACAGAGAGCAAATCGAAAAAAGTATAAAAAACATATTAAGTGAACGTGCACAGGCACAACCTTTAGGACAACACAGTTGTGGTTCGGTGTTTAGAAATCCTGAAAGTGATCATGCGGCCAGGTTAATTGATTCATGTGGGCTGAAAGGAAAACAATGTGGTGGTGCGACTGTTTCGGAAAAGCATGCAAATTTTATTATTAATACAGGTAATGCAACGTCATTAGATATAGAAAAATTGATCGAACTGATTCAGGCAACAGTATATGAAAAGTATGCGATCAAACTAATTCCGGAAGTCAGAATTATTGGCGAAAAAAGGAGAGATCAATAATGCTCCTGCCGGAATATCAAGCATCTGAATTTGGCAAGGTCGCAGTGTTAATGGGTGGCCAATCAGCTGAGCGATCAATTTCACTGGAAAGCGGACAGGCGGTGTATGCAGCGCTTTGTAATGCAGGCATTGATGCTCATGCCGTTGACTTTGATAAAAATAAATTTCATCAATTATTAAATAATGATTTTGATCGTGTTTTTATCGCATTGCATGGTCGCGGTGGTGAAGATGGAACAATACAAGGTGCGCTGGAAACAATTGGATTGCCATATACAGGTAGCGATGTAATGAGTTCTGCACTGGCAATGGACAAGATTCGTAGTAAAGCACTATGGCGCGACGCCGGATTATTAACACCTGAAACTGTTGAATTAAATCAGGCAAGTAACTGGCAGCAAATAGCAGAAGAATTGAAGTTGCCGATTATGGTTAAGCCTGTCAGAGAAGGTTCAAGTGTTGGTGCAAGTAAAGTGACCCAGGCAGCGGATTTATCTTCTGCCTGGAAACAGGCAAATCAATTTGATGATCGAGTTATGGCAGAAAGCTGGGTCGAGGGAGATGAATATACCCTTTCTATTTTAGGTGACATTACGTTGCCCATAATTAAGCTTGAAACAAAACGTGAGTTCTATGATTACCAGGCGAAATATGAGGATGATGATACAAAATATATTTGTCCTTGTGGTCTGGCTGAAGGTGTAGAACAAAGTTTAGGCGAATTATCGTTGCAAGCATGTGAATTATTAGGCGTCAGTGGCTGGAGTCGAGTTGACTTTATGATAGATGATGCAAGTCAGGCGTGGTTAATTGAAGTCAATACAGTTCCGGGCATGACCAGTCATAGTCTGGTTCCGATGGCGGCTAAACAGTCAGGAATTTCTTTTCAACAGTTAGCCGTTCAAATATTGGCGACAAGTATGGAAGCGCCTATGGCGAAGGAATCTCAGTACTGATGAGTATCGACATGGTCATTGATCCAAACAAACTACAGTTTGACGTTGTAGATAGAAGTCACGTTCGTGGTTCAAGGCTATTTGGGATTGTATTTGTTTTAGGTTTTATCTCTTTGTTGGTATGGGGTGGAATATTTTTATCACATGCAGATACCTTGCCAATAAAGCAAGTTCGAATTGAAGGTGATTTTACTCGTTTGTCTCCGGTTGATTTACAGTTACTTGTTACAGATAAAGTTCGTGGTGGTTTTTTTAATCTTGATGTAGATGCGGTTCGGCTTGCCTTACTGGCTGAGCCATGGGTTAGTGAAGTTACTGTAAAACGAATATGGCCAGATGCCTTACGAGTTATCGTGATTGAACAAATACCTGTTGTTCGTTGGAAAGATTCAGGCCTATTAAATTCTTCCGGAGAATATTTTGCGCCAGATCTCACAACTATACCTGGGGGATTGCCGTTATTGTCAGGTCCTGAGGGTACGGAGTTAAATTTACTAAATCAATTTAATGCGATGCAGGAACGGATTCAGTTGATTGGTTTCAAGGTTGTTTCAATAAGCTTGAATGAAAGACGAGCATGGTCGTTTCAACTTAATAATGGCATCAATGTTGTTTTGGGGCGACGTGATTTTGAGGAACGGTTAAATCGATTTTTGACATTAATACCGACGACAATATCAGGTCGAATTGAACAGACGGAATCAATAGATATGCGTTATACAAATGGTTTTTCCATACGATGGAAAAGATAACAAAACAATTCTGCATCATGATATCAGGCGGATAAAATATGGTTAAGAAAACAGACAAAAATCTTATCGTTGGTTTGGATATTGGTACATCCAAAGTAGTTGCCATTGTTGGCGAGATTTCAGTAGATGATGAGATTGAAATAATTGGCATTGGCTCAAACCAGTCACGTGGTCTTAAAAAAGGTGTGGTTGTCAATATTGAATCGACAGTTCACTCAATTCAAAGAGCGATTGAAGAAGCTGAGCTAATGGCAGGTTGCGAAATTCATTCTGTTTATACTGGCATTGCCGGCAGTCATATACGCAGTTTGAATTCACATGGCATTGTCGCAATACGAGATAGTGAAGTTTCATATAGTGATGTTGATCGGGTTATCGATGCAGCCAAGGCTGTGGCAATACCCGCCGATCAGAAAATTTTACATATATTGCCGCAAGAATTTGTTATTGATAATCAGGAAGGTGTTAAAGAACCTATTGGCATGTCTGGGGTTAGGCTTGAATCGAAAGTACATATTGTGACCGGTGCTGTCAGTGCGGCGCAAAATATTGTGAAGTGTGTCCGTCGTTGTGGTTTGGAAGTCGACGATATTATTCTTGAACAGTTGGCATCGAGTTATTCCGTTTTAACAGAAGACGAAAAAGATCTTGGCGTTTGCATGATTGATATTGGTGGGGGCACTACAGACATTGCTGTCTTCACCGATGGTGCCATTCATCATACTGCAGTTATCCCAATTGCTGGAGATCAGGTGACTAACGATATTGCTGTGGCGCTACGAACGCCAACGCAACATGCTGAAGATATCAAGGTTCAATACGCTTGTGCACTGACACAGCTAGCAAATCATGATGAAAGTATTGAAGTACCCGGCGTCGGTGACCGCCCTTCGCGGCGTCTCGCTCGTCAAACTTTGGCGGAAGTTGTACAGCCAAGATATGAGGAGCTATTTAGTCTGGTGCAATCTGAATTAAGAAGAAGTGGTTTTGAAAGTTTGATTGCTGCCGGGATTGTGCTTACTGGAGGTAGTTCAAAGATGGATGGCGCGATCGAATTGGCGGAAGAAATATTTCATATGCCAGTTCGTCTGGGTATTCCGCAATATATTTCAGGTCTATCAGATGTTGTTAAAAGCCCGATTTATGCAACGGGGGTTGGTTTGTTAATTTTTGGAAAAAGGCAGAGTCAGGAAGGTATGACACCGATTCATATTAATGATGGTGTGAAAGGTATTTTTGAAAGAATGAAGAGTTGGTTTCAAGGTAATTTTTAAATAATAAATGGCAATTTTTAGGAGGTTACAACATGTTTGAATTAGTCGATGCAACTAGTCAGGCGGCTATTATTAAAGTAATAGGTGTCGGTGGTGGTGGTGGCAATGCTGTACAGCATATGCTGGGCGCTAATATAGAAGGAGTTGAATTTATATGTGCAAATACAGATTCACAAGCACTTAAAAATTCAGGAGCAAAAACGGTTTTACAATTGGGAAGTAATATGACCAAGGGTCTGGGTGCAGGTGCCGATCCGGAAGTTGGGCGTCAAGCTGCTCTGGAAGATCGCGATCGTTTAATGGATGTGCTTGATGGATCAGATATGATCTTTATTACTGCAGGTATGGGAGGGGGAACAGGTACGGGTGCCGCGCCTATTGTTGCCCAGGTCGCAAAAGAAATGGGTATCTTAACGGTTGCAGTTGTGACTCGCCCCTTTGCCTTTGAAGGCAAGAAACGTGGCGCGATTGCTGAAGAGGGAATTATTGAACTAAGCCAGTTTGTTGATTCTTTAATTACTATACCTAATGAAAAATTGCTAAGTGTTCTAGGTAGGGATGTAAGCTTGTTGAATGCTTTTAGTGCAGCAAATGATGTGTTGTTAGGTGCAGTTCAAGGTATTGCTGAATTGATTACTTGTCCCGGTTTGATAAATGTGGATTTTGCTGATGTCAGAACAGTAATGTCTGAAATGGGTATGGCAATGATGGGCTCAGGAAAAGCACAAGGTGAAGAGCGTGCAAAAATAGCAGCTGAAGCTGCGATATCCAGTCCTTTACTGGAAGATGTCAATCTTTCCGGTGCCAGGGGAATTTTGGTGAATATTACTGCAGGTATGGATCTGTCTATAGGCGAGTTTGATGAAGTTGGTAGCACTATCAAAGAGTTTGCCTCTGATAATGCGACAGTTGTCGTTGGAACCGTGATTGACCCTGAAATGTCTGGTGATATTCGGGTTACAATTGTTGCAACTGGACTCGGAAATATGAAAGATGATGCATCCAGTATCAAATTGGTTCAAAATGAAAGCATAAGTGTCGATTATAAAGATCTTGAACGGCCGACAATCATGCGAAACCAGACACCTGAGGCAGAAGAAGATACGGTAACAGGGGATGCGGACTATCTTGATATTCCTGCATTTTTAAGAAGGCAAGCGGACTAGATCCGGATTTAACGTGGTATAGTGTGTCCCGGAATTAGGAAATTCCGGGCTAGATGTTTTGCTAACATCGAAATTGCCTATAATACAAATAGATAAGAATAAAAGCTCCTAGTTTAGAGTAGGTTTAAATAGTTATAATGATTAGGCAACGTACATTAAAAAATGTAATTCGGGCTACTGGGGTAGGCCTTCATACGGGAAAAAAGGTCTTTTTGACCTTAAGACCAGCACCTGCAAATTCCGGAATTACGTTTCGTCGCGTTGATCTAGATCCTGCTGTAGATATTCCAGCCAACCCTGAATACGTTGGCGATACCAGTCTTTCAACTACCTTAGTAAAAGATAAGGTACGTATCTCAACTGTGGAACATTTGCTTTCCGCTCTGGCAGGTTTTGGAATAGATAATGCTTATATTGATTTGAGTGCCGATGAAGTTCCTATTATGGATGGCAGTGCTGGTCCGTTTGTGTTTTTAATCCAGTCTGCAGGTATTGAAGAGCAGTCCTCGGCAAAGAAATTTTTACGGATAAAAAAGAAAGTTCGCGTCGAACATGAAGAAAAGTGGGCGATATTTGAGCCTTTTGACGGTTTTAAGGTCGGCTTCACGATTGAGTTTGATCACCCTGTTTTTAGTGATCGTAATTGCCATGCAGAAATTGATTTCTCTACAACTTCATTTGTTAAAGAAGTGAGTCGTGCCCGTACTTTTGGATTTATGCGTGATGTTGAGTTATTGCGTGAGAAGAACCTGGTATTAGGTGGAAGTCTTGATAATGCCGTTGTAGTTGATGATTATAGAATTCTTAATGAAGATGGCCTTCGATATGAAGATGAATGTGTGAAACATAAGATTCTTGATGCGATTGGTGATTTATATTTGCTTGGGCATAGTTTGATTGGCGCGTTTGAAGGATTTAAATCAGGACATGCGTTAAATAATGCATTATTGCGCGAATTAATTGCTAATGAAGATTCATGGGAGTTGATTAGCTTTGAAGATGAATATGAAGCACCAATTTCATTCATGCAGGCGATTCCTGCAGATTAATTTATTTAATATAATTTTTTGAAAGTTTTAGAATACAGGCGCGTAATTCGGGGTCGCTAAAATTATTTGCAACATTAGCAAGGACTTGAGCTGAATTTTCAGACAAGAAAATCGGTTTTTTATTTAAAGCAGTGTTATCAGAAATAGCTTTTTTTACTTTAATTCTGACTGTTTTTACAGTAGTAAGGTTTAATTGATTATTTAAGGCGTTAAGGATAGCTGGAATATTATAACGTAGGCGGGTTGCCCAGGTAGAAGAACTAACTAGTAAAGTTGCAACATCTGTTTTTATATTCGCTAGTTCAAAATGATCATGTAGAGATGGGTCAAGATATGTTTTTAATTTTTGATCTATTATCTGAATTGACTTGGCTTTTTTACAAAGATCAGCAATAGCATAACGCTTATCTTGTAATAATTCGCTGATAGGTAGAGTTCTATTTTTTTTATCAGTAAATGCCATAAATTTAGTATACAGGTTTTAGTTGGTACAACATAAATATGCAATTATTTTTAATATCAAAATCTAAAAAGAAGAGCCAGTCCTTCACTTTCGGGCCGGTAACTCTATGTGTGTGTATGATCATTAGTATTGTTGGTGGTTTATTGGTTTTCCATGCAGGTAGTATTTACGCTCTAAATTTAACACGCGGTTCATTTAAAACTTTATATAGCCAAACGGCACCTCTCTGGAGTAAAGAGATAGAAGTCCAGCAACAAATGCTTGACCAAGCGCAAGAAAATGCTGAAAAAAATCTTGATGCTTTAGCAGCAAGATTAAGTAAATTACAGGCTCATGTTATGCGTTTGGATGCACTTGGTTCTCGCCTGGCTGATATGGCTGATCTTAATGAAATTGAATTTGATATTACATCTGCTCCTGGTTTAGGCGGTCCACAGCCAATTAACTTGCACGGTTCGATGGAAGTCAGTGACTTTCTTGAAGCATTGGATCAGTTAAATCTAAAAATACAGGATCGTGCAGAAAAAATGGCAGCGATGGAGTCAATGTTAATTGATAGAACGTTACAGAATCAGACTATTCCAACAGGTCGGCCAACAAAGACTGGCTGGGTATCTTCGTTGTTTGGTATGCGAACTGATCCAATGACAGGAAAAATGGAATTTCATGGAGGTGTTGATTATGCGGGCAAGACAGGTTCTCCTGTACTTACAGTTGCTTCCGGAATTGTTACCTGGTCAGGTGTTCGCTATGGCTATGGTAAAATGGTCGAGGTAAACCACGGCAATGGTTACCAAACTCGTTATGCACATAATAAGAAAAATCTGGTTGTAGTTGGCCAAAAGGTTGAACAAGGTGAGGTTATTGCTCTGATGGGTTCATCAGGAAGAGCAACCGGACCGCATGTTCATTTCGAAGTGGTCAACAATGGAAAAGCAGTCAATCCAAAAAAATATATTTCTTTGCAATAATACCTCTAATTTTCTTACCGATTAAAATTCATTTTGCGTAATAGTACGTGACATATTGCGTAATAAACAAAATATAAACTAGTATGATTATAGATTTAGTAAAAAAAATATTTGGTTCTCGAAATGATCGGGTAGTCAAAAAACTAAGCAAGGTAGTAACGAAAATAAATCCTCTTGAAGATGAATTGAAATTATTAAATGATGAGGATTTTCCTGATAAAACAAATCAGTTAAAAGAAAGAATTAAAGAAGGCGAAAATCTCGATAGCATATTACCAGAAGCATTTGCCCTGGTTAGAGAAGCAGGGCAACGTGTTTTAAGTATGCGTCATTTTGATGTGCAACTCATTGGCGGGATAGTATTGCATAACGGCAGTATCGCTGAAATGCGCACAGGTGAAGGTAAAACGCTGGTTGCAACTTTAGCGGCATATTTAAATGCCTTGTCAGGTTTAGGTGTTCATGTCATAACAGTTAATGATTATCTGGCTAAACGTGATTCTGAGTGGATGGGTCAGATATACAGTTTTCTAGGACTAAGTACAGGCGTGATTGTTAGTGGCCTGTCAACGGAAGAGAGAAAAGTTGCATACCAATGTGATATTACCTATGGCACAAATAATGAGTTTGGTTTTGATTATTTGCGTGACAACATGGCGTTTGCTAAAGAAGGTCGTGTTCAGAGAGGTCTAAATTTCGCTATTGTTGATGAAGTAGATTCAATTCTTATTGATGAAGCCAGAACACCACTGGTTATTTCAGGAATGGTGGACGATAAATCAGAGTTATATATTTCGATAAATGCATTAATTCCCAAGTTAGTAGTTCAAAAAATTGAAGATGGACCTGGCGATTTTACTCTAGATGAAAAGTCGAAGCAGGCTTACTTTACCGAAGATGGACATGACCATATTGAGACATTATTAACAGAACATAATATTCTTAAAGAAGGTCAGACTTTGTACGATCCTGCTAATATTATTGTTTTGCATCATTTGAATGCCGCATTAAGAGCACACCATTTATTTAAAATTGATGTTGATTATATCGTTAAGGATAACGAAATTGTCATTGTTGATGAATTCACCGGGCGTACAATGCAAGGTCGTCGTTGGTCTGAAGGATTACATCAAGCGATAGAAGCTAAGGAAGGTGTATCGATACAGAATGAAAACCAGACGCTTGCATCTATAACATATCAAAATTATTTTCGTTTATATTCAAAGCTCTCGGGTATGACAGGGACTGCCGATACAGAGGCATTTGAGTTTCAATCAATATATGATCTGGAAGTCGTTGTTATTCCGACTAATATGACAATGATTAGAGATGATCAGAGTGACGTTATCTTTCTGACTGCAAAAGAAAAATATGCAGCAATGATTGAGGATATAAAAGATCGTCAATCAAAAGGCCAACCAATATTAGTTGGTACGGCATCAATTGAAGTATCAGAGTATCTATCTAATGTCCTTAATAAGGAAAATATTAAACATCAGGTATTAAATGCCAAATTCCATCAAAAAGAAGCAGAAATTATTGCTCAAGCTGGTAAGTCAGGTTCAATTACCATAGCTACGAATATGGCGGGTCGAGGTACAGATATTGTACTGGGTGGTAATTTTGAGGCAGAAATTAATTCATTAAAGGATCCTGATCAAAAACAAATTGATAAAATTAATGAGGATTGGGCTGAACGTCATCAACAAGTTCTGGATAGTGGCGGTTTACACATTATAGGTACAGAACGGCATGAGTCACGACGAATAGATAATCAACTTCGTGGTCGATCAGGACGTCAGGGAGATCCTGGTTCAAGTCGTTTTTATCTTTCTTTGGAAGATAATCTAATGCGAATCTTTGCTTCAGATCGTATTTCTTCAATTATGCAGAAGCTGGGCATGGATGAAGGTGAGGCTATTGAGTCTAAACTGGTAACTCGCGCAATAGAAAATGCACAGCGCAAGGTTGAAGCGCATAACTTTGATATTCGTAAACACTTACTGGATTTTGATGATGTAGCAAATGATCAGAGAAAAGTTGTCTACGAGCAAAGAAATGATTTGCTTGATGGAGACACAGTTGCTGAAGAAGTAAATGCAATGCGTTTTGATGTTATTGATGCTGTTATTGATACGTTTATTCCTCGTGGCAGTATGGATGAATTGTGGGATATAGATGGATTAAAAGAGGCATTTCAGCATGAATTTGATTTATCTGTTGATATAGGTTTATGGCTCAAGGAGGACAAATCATTACATGAAGAAAGTTTACGTGAAAAACTTCATGCAGCCATGGAGAAGGTAGTAAAGGATAAAGAAGATGTAATCACGCCTGAATTAATGAGGCGTATTGAAAAGCAAATTATGCTTGATGTACTGGATAGACATTGGAAAGAACATCTCATAAATATGGATCATCTTAGACAAGGCATACATCTTAGAGGCTTCGCGGCAAAAAACCCCAAACAGGAGTATAAACGTGAAGCATTTGAATTGTTTGTACAAATGCTTGAAAACATAAAGCATGATGTGATTGTTTTTCTTTCTAAAGTAAGTATAAGGACTGAAAAAGACGTTGAAGCAGCTGAGAATCAAGAGCACGAGCAAAATATGAATTTTAGCCATGCTTCTGCACCAAATAGCTTAAATCCTGATTCACCTGAACAAGCATCTTCTGCTGATAAACCATTTGTACGTAATAAGCCAAAAATAGGACGTAATGAGCCATGCCCGTGTGGTTCAGGTAAGAAGTATAAGCAATGCCACGGGAAATTAGTTTAACTACCATTATTGAAGCAGGCTGAATAAATGTCAGTTGGTTTAGAATTTCCCTCATCACTTATACCTATAGAAGGTGTTCGCCTTTCAGTGACGTCAGCAAATATCTATGCAGAAAAAAGAAATGATTTGGCACTGATAGAACTTGTTGAAGGCAGTGCTGTTTCAGCTGTTTTTACAAAAAATCTGTTTTGTGCTGCTCCAGTTGAAGTAGCAAAAAATAATTTGAATGATGCCAAGCCACGTTATTGTTTAATAAATGCAGGTAATGCAAATGCCGGAACAGGCAAGCAGGGAATGTTAAATGCGAAAAATACCTGTAAAACTTTAGCTGATATAGCAGCTTGTAAAGAAATGGAAGTTCTTCCTTTTTCGACAGGCGTAATTGGCGAGGATTTACCTGTAGAAAAAATAAACAATGCATTACCGGGTTTGCTAACAAACTTATCTGATGATAATTGGCTAGATACCGCAAAAGCAATAATGACGACTGATACAATTCCTAAAGCAATATCAAGCCAACTTAGTATAGATGGGAAAATGGTTAATATTACTGGCATTGTGAAAGGGGCGGGCATGATAAAGCCTGATATGGCAACGATGCTTTCGTTTATAGCAACAGATGCGAATATAAATAAAAACATTCTAGATAAAATTTTATTAAATGCGGTAGAAAAGAGTTTTAATAGAATTACAATTGATGGTGATACATCAACAAATGATGCATGTGTTATTATGGCTACGGGTAAAGCGAGTAACTCATTAATCGATAGTTGTAATAATGATGGCTATATAGATTTTGAAAATGCAATGATAAATATTTGTCGTGAGCTAGCACAAGCAATCGTCAGAGATGGTGAAGGCGCGACAAAATTTATATCTATAGAAGTAAACGGAGGAAAGAATGCGGAAGAATGTTTATCTGTGGCATATAAAATTGCAGAGTCACCTTTAGTCAAAACTGCATTTACTGCATCTGATCCAAATTGGGGAAGGATTCTTGCAGCGATAGGAAACTCAGGCATTGATGATTTAGATATAAATAAAGTAGATATCTGCCTTGATGACGTGTGTATTATTGAGAATGGACAGCGTTGCGCAACATATACTGAAGCTAAAGGGAAAACGGTAATGAGTCAGAGTGAAATAACGTTATCAATCAGGCTTGATAGAGGTAATTGTCAGGAAGAAATATGGACAACAGATTTATCACATGAATACATTACTATAAATGCAGAATATCGGACCTAGTTTTCCTAAGTGAATCCAAGAACACATGTTGCCGTTGGTGTTATATACAATTCAGATAAAAATAAAGTTTTAATAACAAAAAGAACGGCTAGACAACATCTGGCTGGTTTATGGGAATTTCCCGGCGGTAAGCTTGAAGAAAATGAAGATGTACTGCCTGCATTAAGTCGTGAGTTATATGAAGAGTTGGGAATAGTTGTCAAAGATGCAAAGCAATTTACAACTGTTTTATATGATTATCCTGATAAAAAAGTTTTTCTAGATGTCTGGAAAGTATTTGAATGGAGCGGTGAGCCAATCAGCAAAGAAAATCAGGAAATAGCATGGTCGAGAATAAGTGAATTATATAAATATGAATTTCCTGAGGCTAATAAACATATTATTCAAACATTATCATTAAGTTCGATTTATGTGATAAGCCAGGAATCATATGAGGATACTGCCCGGTTGCTTTCTGTTGCTGGCAAATGTTTTTCCTCAGGTTTAAAGCTTTTTCAATTAAGGTTGAAATCAAGGGATGAAAGTGATCTTTCAGTACTAGTTAAGGAATTAGCTAAGTTAGCAAAAAAGAACAATGCAAAATTAATCCTTAATGGCGTTCCTTCTGACGTGAATAGATATAATGTTGATGGACTTCACTTAAAGTCTAACATGCTAATGAGTTATGAGAGCAGGCCGATTAGCGAAGATTATATTTTGGGCGCGTCGTGCCATAATGAGGAAGAGCTTGTTCGTGCAGAAGAATTAAATGTTAATTATGCTTTTATTTCTCCTGTCTTAAAGACTAGTAGCCATCCAGAACAGAATGCAATAGGTTGGGATAGTTTTTCTAAATTGACCAGGAAAGTAAATTTTCCGGTATATGCTCTCGGTGGTATGACGCCAACAGATTTAAAAATTGCTAAATTACATAATGCTTACGGAGTAGCTATGATTGGTGCAATCTGGAACTAAGCGGTATCACGGGTATATAAGCACTATTTTTTCTAACTAATCTCAATATTTTTGTAAGAATCAGAATCAATATTGTTATCAGTGACAGTTGTTTCGGATATTGAATAACTTTCGTCAGCCCATTGGCCAAGATCGATTAGTTTGCAACGTTTAGAACAAAAAGGGCGATATGAATTGGAATTGTTAAGTTCCGTCTTTTTTTCGCATGTTGGGCATAGTGATTTCTTATTCATAAAATACAGCTATGAAGTTCGAAATCGACATCATTTTTTGTTTGGTTAGATCTATTATCTGTCGTAATCTCTTCCATGAAACGTATGGTAAAACGATGTTTGCCACCACTGATTTCCGGGTAATATCGACTGGCAGAAGGTAATAACACTCTTATCAACTGACAGGAAAGATTTGATTCGATGGGTTGTTGGTAAAAACCGGACTCTGCTTTTTCTCTCGTCGGATTGGCACTATTTCTTATCATATCTAATGCCAGGTAAATTGATTTTTTTATTGGCTCGAGATCATTTGACCAATTCTCCAAATCCTGTTTCTGTTTGACGTCAGCCTGGTTTAGCCAAAAGTGAAGTCGAGGTAGATCAAAATTACAGGTTCCGCCAGGAATACTTATGCGCTGTTTGAAACTTGTTATCAACTCATCATTCTTTAATTGATTTCCGGGCTGGTATGAAGTATTTCTAAGTTCTATTAATAGTTCACGAATTTCATTATTTATATTTTTTAATCTTTGTTGATCGACAGCAGGGTTATTTTCCAGCGATATAAGCATTGATGAATGGCGGTCTAATTCTTTAATTAATTCAGATTTAAAATCAGAGCGGTTTAAAAGGTCATTGATTTCAAGAAGAGATTCCAGAATATTTCGATAATCCCATTTATTAGTAGTCTCTAGCGAGCGACACGCAATAAGATCAAAAAGATGCTCTAAACGTAATAGGTTTCTCATTCTTTCGTTTAGCGGTTGTTCAAATATTATTTTATTCTGCATATAGAATTAATTATTCATTCTTTTCATGAATATAGCTACTTAATCAGAGCTTATTTGGTTCCAGATACCTTTTGTGTAATTTGAGTATGGCCCCATTAAGTTCTTCAATATTAACGTTATTGTCGATAATGTCGTCTGCATATTTAAGACGTTGATTGCGGCTAGCCTGACTGTTTATGATTTTTTCTATAATTTGGACGGACGATTTATCTCTACTAGTTGCTCTTTTTATTTGTAAATCTTTTGCTGTATCAACAACTAAAATTCTATCAAAACGGTGCATAGCCTGTGTTTCTACAAGTAGAGGAATAACAATTAAGCAATATGGATAGTTTATTCTAGATATTTGATCTTCTATTTCTTGATAGATAACAGGGTGTAAAATGTCTTCCAGCTTTTTTTTTGTAGTTTCATCATTAAATATAATCTTGCGTAATTTATGCCGATCAAGCGTTCCTTTGCTAGTTAAAAGTTCCGAGCCAAATTCGTTAACAATAGTGTTTAAACAGGCTGTGCCAGGCTTGACGATTTCTCTCGATATTACATCTGAATCAATAATAGGTGCGCCAAGATCCTGAAATTTATCTGCGACAGTTGATTTCCCGCTACCTATACCACCCGTTAAGGCAATGCGTAATACCTTGGACATTAAGAAGCTATTCGATTCATTTTGCAGGTGGATGGTCTTTAAATTACTGCATTTAAATAAGCAGACATGATGTACGGTCCCCATAACATAGATGTCCAGCCAGCAATTGCCAAGTAGGGTCCAAATGGTATTGCTGTTGTTCTGTTATATGATTTAAAGATCATTAATAAAATGCCAATGCTGGCACCAACGACAGAGGATAATATAATAATTAGAGGAAGTGCCTGCCAACCAAACCACGCACCTAATACGGCTAATAATTTAAAATCACCATGCCCCATTCCTTCTTTACCAGTAACTAATTTAAATGAGATATAGACAAGCCATAATGAGCCGTAGCCAAATATTGCACCGAGTATACTTGATTCAATATCTGTAAAAATACCAAACAAGTTTATGATAATTCCAAGCCATAAGAAGGGTAGTGTAATATCATCAGGAAGTAATTGATGATCAAAATCAATCATGCTTAAGGCAATGAGTGCCCAGGTAAGACATATTGCAAATAACGCTTGTAATGTAACACCAAAATAAAATGCAACAATAGTTACAGTTATTGCGCTTACTAATTCAATTAATGGATAACGAATCGAAATTTTATTTTCGCAATTACTACATTTCCCTTTTAAAAATAAATAACTAATGACAGGGATGTTCTCCATTGCGCTAATTTGATGATTGCAAGACGGGCAACGCGAGCGAGGAGTAATGAGATTAAAACCTTCGTTTTCTTTTTTATATTTAGCATCATCTATATCAAGTAACTCACAACATTGTTGCTGCCAGTCGCTTTCCATCATTGTAGGTAAACGAAAAATAACAACATTCAGAAAACTTCCAACGAGTAGCCCTAATACGAAGATAGTACTGAGATAAAAGGCAGGGGATGTATGAAATAACTCAATGATTATAGGCACGAATATTCTCGGTGGCTTGGTTGGTCACGTAAAAAACAGCTCTAAAAAAATATTTTTAGAAATATATTTATTTTGCTGAAACTTCAGTAACGATACATTTATTATTATTTTACTTAACGACTTGACCCATCTGGAAGATAGGAAGATACATACCAATAACAATGGTACCAATAACGCCACCTAAAAATGCCATAATCGCCGGCTCAAGTAAACTTGTCAGTGCTTCAACAGCATCATCAACTTCTTGTTCATACCAATCAGCAACTTTACCAAGCATAGTATCTATAGCGCCTGATTCTTCACCGATGGCTACCATTTGAATGACCATGTTTGGAAATAAACCTGTTTCTCTCATGGATGCCTGAAGCTGTGTGCCGGTAGAAATTTCATCTTTCATTTTCATAGTGGCATCATAAAAAACAATATTACCGCAAGCACCTGCTACCGAAACCATAGCTTCTACCATAGGCGTACCTGCTGCAAACATGGTTTCTAACGTTCGAGCAAAACGAGCGATAGCGGCTTTTTCCATTATTTCACCAAGAACGGGCATTTTTAATATGGCCCGATCAAGAAATTGCTGGACGGCTTTTGATCTTTTCTTTATCTCCATTGCGCCATAAATAGCGCCACCGGTAACGCCAAATATTAGCCACCAATAAGCAACGAAAAAATTTGAACAATCTACCAATAGTTGTGTTAGAGCCGGTAAGTCAGCGCCAAAGCTGGAAAAAAGTTCAGAGAATTGTGGTATGACAAAGATCATTAGGATACTTACAACAATGCCTGCCATTGCTATAACCGCACCTGGGTAGAATAACGCTGCCTTGATTTTAGATTTTAATGCTTCAGATTTCTCCATGTAGGTTGCAAGTTTATGCAGAATGGCTTCAAGTATACCGGCATGTTCACCTGCTTCTACAAGGTTGCAATATAAATCATTAAATTGTAATGGTTTTTTCCTGAGTGCCTCAGTTAGGTTATTACCCGCTTCTACATCTGCTTTAACGCCCAGAATTAAATCTTGCATAGCAGGATTATCATGACCTCGACCAACAATTTCGAAAGCCTGCACAAGAGGTACACCTGATGACATCATTGTAGCTAACTGTCGGCTAAAGACTGTGATGTCTTTCGGTGTTATTTTTCCACCACCACCGCCCAATAAAGGTTTTGATTTCTTTTTAACTTTAAGAGGATTAATGCCCTGGCGTCTTAATTGGGCTTTTACTAATGCTTCGCTCTGCCCACTCAACTCTCCTTTAACACGTTTGCCTTTTTTGTCCGTGCCTTCCCAGGCATACATATCTGCTTTTTTTGCTTCAGCCATAATATCTACTCTACGGTTACTCGATTAACTTCGACCATACTGGTGACGCCAGCGGCCGCCTTCATTAAACCTGATTTACGGATGTCCCATATACCCTCTGACGAAGCTTGATCGGCCAACTGTACCGCGTTAGCACCTTCAATAATCAAACGTTTCATGTCATCTGATATGGGCATAACTTGATAGATGCCTGCTCGCCCTTTGTAGCCTGGATTATCTTCTGTATCTTCAGCAGGGCCATACAGAGTAATGCCCTCTTTAATCATTTCTTCAGGGAAGCCTTCTTCTCTTAGGGTCTCGTCAGGCATTTCTATCACTGCCCGATTATCTTCCTTTAGGCGTCGGAGTAATCGTTGTGCAGTAATAAGGTTAATACTGGTTGCCACGGCAAAAGCCTGTATGCCCATGTCTTGTAAACGGGTCAGGGTTTGCGGGCAATCATTGGTATGCAATGTCGACATTACCATATGTCCTGTCTGTGCTGCTTTTACCGCAATAGAAGCTGTACCCAAATCGCGTATTTCCCCTACCAGAATAATGTCCGGATCCTGTCTTAAAAAAGCTTTCAAGGCTTTATCGAATGTCATGCCTTGTTTCTCATCAACCTGAACCTGGTTGACGCCGGGGAGATTAATTTCAACAGGATCTTCGGCAGTGGAAATATTGATATCTACCTGATTCAGGATATTGATGCCAGTATAAAGCGAAACAGTTTTACCACTACCCGTTGGCCCGGTAACAAGGAACATGCCATAAGGTTTATGCAAGTTGTCTAAAAACATTTCTTTCTGGTGGTCTTCATATCCCAACTGATCTATTTGTAATGCGGCGGCATCTGAATCCAGAATTCGCATACAGGTTTTTTCACCGAACAGTGTTGGGCAAGTACTAACACGAAAATCAATCGCTTTTGTTTTTGAGAGTTTTAATTTGATACGTCCGTCTTGTGGAACACGTCGTTCTGATACGTCCATTCGTGACATTACTTTTATGCGTGCCGCTATTTTCAAATTAAGGCTCAAGGGAGGTTTTGCTACTTCCATTAAAACACCGTCTACACGAAAGCGTACGCGGTACATTTTTTCATAGGGTTCAAAATGTAAATCTGACGCGCCTTTTTTAATGGCATCAAGCAAACATTTATTGACAAAACGTACTACTGGTGCATCGTCAACGTCAGAGTCATCCTCCTCTTGTGGGCCATCTTCAGCAACTTCCAAATCATCGAGATCATCGAAATCGTCACCATCCATGTCGCCCAAGCCACCCTCTGCTTCTTCTATGGCTTTCTCGATGGTCTTTGTGAGTTTATCTTCTTCTACAACAATAGCGTCAGTACCTAAGCTGGTTGCAAATTTAATTTCGTCAAGAGCCAGGATATTGGTTGGATCAGCGACAGCAACAGCAAGGCGCTTACCGCGTTTGAAAATGGGTAGGGCATGGTGTTTCTTGATGAGGTCTTCTTTGACCAGCTTGATGACATCAGGGTCAATTTCCAGTAAATCGATATCAACCAGTGGCGCACCAAATTCCTGGGCCGCCGCCAATGCAATGCTGCTACTGGGGACAAGTTTGTTTTCTACGAGAAGACTAACAAAAGGTCTTTTCTTCTTTAGTGCCTCTTCATGCGTACTTTGCGCTTTTTCTTCATCAAGCAGGCCATCTTGCACGAGTTTCCGTGCTAGCCCACTCAGATTTATTTTTTTTGCAGGTGTCGACATTTCCGAATCTCTTGACCTATTTTTATCAAGTATTTCGGAAAGATATTAGAGTATATGAGGTAAATAACCAACTGTTTTAATTAATAATCTTAGTATTTTACCTAAATCGCTATTTTTCTATTAAAGATTAATTAAAGATAGAAAATTATGCTGCATTTGTTTCGAGTTCAGAAAACTGCATTTCCCCTTCAGCCAGGCTTACTTTTATCAGTGATCCAGCACCATATTTTCCGGCCAGAATTTTCTCAGCTATAGGTGTTTCAAGCTTTTCCTGAATAGCACGTTTTAACGGGCGGGCACCATAAACAGGGTCAAATCCTGCGTTGCCCAGACTGGTAATTACCTCATCGCTTAATTCCAGCGCAATTTCCTGTTCATGTAAGCGCTGACGCAGACGCTCTACCTGAATTTCTGTAATAGCGTGGATTTGTTCCTGAAGCAGTGCATGGAAAACAACGACGTCATCGATTCGGTTAATAAATTCAGGTCTGAAATAGTGACTGACTTCATTCAATACAATTTCTTTCATATTGTCATATTCTGAATCGGTAGACATTTCCTGTATTAGCTGTGAACCGAGATTTGAGGTCATAACAATGACAGTATTGCGAAAGTCCACGGTACGACCATGTCCATCGGTCAAACGCCCATCATCGAGTACCTGTAGTAATATATTAAATATATCGGTATGAGCCTTTTCTATCTCGTCTAGTAAAATCAGGCTATAAGGACGTCGTCTTACGGCTTCAGTCAACATTCCGCCTTGTTCATAGCCAACATAACCTGGAGGCGCGCCAATCAACCGTGCGACTGCATGTTTTTCCATGTATTCGGACATATCGACCCGGATCATGGCATCTTCACTATCAAATAAAAATTCAGTCAGACTTTTACACAGCTCTGTTTTGCCTACGCCAGTTGGCCCTAGAAAAAGAAAACTGCCATTGGGTTTGTCTGGATCAGAAAGTCCTGCACGTGAGCGACGAATGGCATTAGCAACGGCAGTAATGGCTTGTTCTTGTCCGACCACGCGCTGATGTAATGCATCTTCCATCGCCAGTAATTTTTCACGTTCGCCTTGCATCATTTTATTGACCGGGATACCTGTCCAATTAGCAACAACTTCAGCAATTTCGTTCTCAGTCACTTTATTGCGAAGTAATTTCAATTCTTGCATCTCAGCCTGTCCCGCCATATCCAGTTGTTTTTCAAGTTCCGGGATGACGCCATACTGGAGTTCTGACATCTGATTCAAATCACTTGAACGTTTAGCTGCTTCAAAATTGAATCTTGCTTGTTCAAGTTTTTCTTTAATATGGTGAGTTCCTTGCAAGGCTGCTTTTTCAGATATCCATATTTCTTCCAGATCAGTAAATTCTCGTTCAGTCTCTTCAATATCTGTTTCAAGTAACTTTAGTCGTTTTTCCGATGCAGTATCTGTTTCCTTTTTTAATGCCTCACGTTCAATTTTCATTTGAATTACTCGACGTTCAAGCCGATCCATAGCTTCCGGCTTTGAATTAATTTCTATACTGATACGACTTGCTGACTCATCAATCAAATCAATTGCCTTATCAGGTAATTGTCTATCGGTGATGTAACGATTGGACAATGTTGCGGCTGCAACAATGGCAGGATCAGTTATCTGCACATTATGATGAACCTCGTAACGTTCCTTTAAACCCCGAAGTATGGCAATGGTGTCATCAACATTAGGTTCATTAACCAGCACCTTTTGGAATCGACGTTCCAAAGCAGCGTCCTTCTCAATATTTTCACGGAACTCATCGAGCGTAGTCGCACCAATGCAATGAAGTTCACCGCGTGCTAAAGCAGGTTTAAGCATATTTCCGGCGTCCATAGCACCTTCAGCTTTGCCAGCACTAACCATCGTGTGTACTTCATCGATGAACAGGATTATCTGACCTTCCTGTTTTGCAAGATCATGCAAGACTGCCTTTAAACGTTCTTCAAATTCACCACGAAATTTGGCGCCAGCAATGAGTGCAGCCATATCAAGCGCTAATAATCTTTTTCGTTTTAATAATTCAGGCACTTCACCATTGACAATACGTTGCGCCAAACCTTCGACAATCGCTGTTTTCCCTACGCCGGGCTCACCAATTAAGATCGGATTATTTTTAGTACGGCGTTGTAATACCTGGATGGTGCGTCGAATTTCTTCATCGCGACCAATGACAGGATCCAGTTTGCCGCTTTCAGCCATGGCAGTAAGATCATTGGTATATTTTTCCAGTACCTGTCGATTTTCTTCAGTGTTTGCATCCTTGACTTTTTCGCCGCCACGTAAGGCGTTGATCGCAACATTAAGCTTGTTCTCATCAGCACCATTTTGTTTTAATAAAGCACCTAATTTTCCTTTGTCTTGCAATGCAGCCAGGGCAAAAAGTTCACTGGCAATAAAATCATCATTCCGATCCTGGGCAATCTTATCCATAAGGTTCAAGACGCGATCCAGGTCACGACTGATATGAACATCACCACCTGCACCACTGACAGTTGGTAATGAATCCAGAAGTTTTAATATTTCCGAGCCTAATTTATTCAGTTTAACTCCTGAACTAGACAGTATGTGAGAAAGTGTTCCGCCATCCTGGTTAAGTAATGCCTGTGCCAGATGGACAGGTTCGATATATTGGTGATCGCGACCCACAGCCAGACTCTGTGCTTCAGCCAGTGCCAGTTGTAATTTTGTTGTTAATTTATCGGGTCGCATTTTTTGTCTCATTTATAGCTATGATCATAAAATGAGGCCATGTTATAAATATTCAAGTGCTTTCAGAAAGCAAAATTTCAAATAGGCAATGCCACACGTTTGATCGACATGGAAGACGGAAATACTAGCACCGACAGTAGGCGCTATAGGCGATGCAGGAGCAATTGCTAGTGCACGTCAATAAACTCCAATATCAATATAGGTGCGTAATAATTTCTGGATGGCGACAACATAAGATGCAGTACGGAAATCATCAACTTTCTCGTTAGAGTCCAAAACATTTTTTAATTGTTGATAGCTGTTACGCATGGTGTCATCAAGTCCGGATCGAACCAGATCAAGTTCGTCTGCCCCATAAATCAGTTCCTTTCTCATCCAGTCTTCTGCAGTCTTATCAGTCATTGTTTCTAATACTTTGATCATTTGTGAGCCACGCATTTCGTCATGTCGTCTTTCCATGCGTCCAAAACGGATATGAGATAGATTACGTACCCATTCAAAATAAGAGACAGTTACCCCACCCGCGTTAACATAGGCATCGGGCATAATCGTGATGCCACGGCGACGCAATATATCGTCTGCTTCAAATGTGACAGGTCCATTCGCTGCTTCAAAGATGAGCTTTGTTTTAATATTCTCCGCATTATCTTTTGTTATTTGTGCTTCCATAGCCGCTGGTATGAGAATGTCACACTCGATCTCGAGACCGGATGCACCATCTTTTGAAAATTTTGCATCGGCAAAGCCTTTAATGGTTTTATGTTCATTAATATGCTGTCTCACATCTTCAACACAGACACCGTCCTCATTTATCAAAACACCATCACGTTCAATAATAGCGATGATCTTGCAATCGTCTTCTTCGTCTAATAATTTTGCTGCGTAATAACCCACATTTCCTAATCCCTGGACGACAATTTTTTTCCCGCCAAGATCGGGCGTTAACCCTACGGTCTTGACGTCGTCAGCATGTCTAAAAAACTCACGAATAGAATAGACAACACCGCGACCTGTAGCTTCTGTGCGACCTCGAATACCACCATGGGCAATTGGTTTGCCGGTAACACAGCCTAGATAATTGATATCTTCAGGGTGTAAGTGCTTATAGGTATCAGTAATCCAGGCCATTTCTCTTTCCCCGGTACCCATATCGGGGGCCGGGACATTGGTTGCCGGACTTAGAAAGCCTTTTCGGACAAGTTCACGCGCAAATCGGCGTGTGATTCGTTGTAGGTCGTCACGGTTATACTTGGAGGGGTCTATCAATAAGCCGCCTTTTGAGCCGCCAAAAGGCACGTCAACTATGGCACATTTATAGGTCATCAATGAGGCTAGCGCTTCTACTTCGTCTTCATTGACAATGGGGGCGAAACGAATCCCACCTTTTGAAGGCAATCTGTGATCGCTATGTACAGAGCGCCATCCCGTGAATACTTCAATCGTGCCATTTATTTCAACGGGAAAGCTGACCTTAATGGTTGAATTGCAGGCCTTAATAGCTGCGGAAGTGCCTGGATCGACATCAAGCACAGTTAATGCTCGATCGACCATGAAATTGACGCTTTCACTGAAACTTAGAGATTTATTCTTGTTGTTGCTCATTATGCTGCTCCCTATTATTCTTTTTGCTTCTTATGGCTAAAGCTTAGACTAAAATTGGCACTATTCCATCCAGATCATTGACGCTGTACGACCTGTGTTGCCCTCACGCCGATATGAAAAGAATAATTCATCCATTTTATAAGTACATGAATTGCACTCATAAATTGTGCCAATTCCTGCATTTTTCAGAATAATGTTAACAATTTTGACTAAGTCACAATGCCAATGATTAATATTAGTTTGATTAAATGCACTTTTGAGCAAGCTTGAATGATTTAAACAACGTTCATAGACATCTTTGCCGACCTCGTAATGCTCGCTACTGATGCAGGGGCCTATCCAGACTAATATTGTTTCAGAGTCAGAAAATATCTTAATGGTATTTTCAATGATGCCGTTGCAGATTCCTTTCCAACCTGCATGAATAGCCGCGATTTTTGTTCCGTCCTTATTACAAAATAAAATCGGAACGCAATCTGCGGTCAGGATGGCACAAACGTTATTTTGTTTAATCGTGAAACTGCCATCAGCATTCCGATTTTCAGAAGTGGAATCAATAGAGATGATTTTTGAACTATGCGTTTGATTTAACCAGGCGGGTTCAGACGGCAATCCTAGATGACTGATTAGTATTTTACGATTTTTTTTAACATCGGCAGGCTTATCACCAACATGCTGTGCGAGATTAAAACTGTTAAAAGGTTTTTTGCTATGACCGCCAGTTCGAATAGATGTGCCAGCGTGAATATGTTCTGGTGCAGGCCAGTCTGCCCAGAGCCAGTGTTTATCTTTATGCCTGGTCATGGGTATTTAATGCATCTATTAATGAATTAATATCATCAGGTAATTCAGCATTAAATTTCATCTTGTTTCCTGTTGTGGGGTGAGGAAGTTCCAAAGAGTATGCGTGCAGAGCCTGACGTTTAAAGTTTTTAATAATGTCACGTAGCGATGAATTCACGCCTTTTCTTATAGAGTTATTATTTCCATATACAGGGTCGCCGACAATCGGGTGTTTTATATGTGACATATGTACTCGAATCTGATGGGTTCTACCAGTTTCAAGTTGGACATGCAGATGAGTGTAGTGCTGAAATTTTTTAAGTACTCTGTAGTGCGTCGTTGCATTTTTGCCAGAGTTTGTCACTGCCATTTTGACTCTGTGAACAGGATGCCTTCCCATTTTATTTTCAATAGAACCGCCGGCAACAAGTTGTCCGCAAACAATCGCCTGATATTCACGTTTAATTTCTCTCTTTTGCAGTTTATCAACTAAATAGGTGTGTGCTTCTAGCGTTCTTGCAACGACCATAATACCGGTTGTTTCCTTATCAAGGCGATGAATGATGCCAGCACGAGGTATGGTGTCGAGGCTGTTATCAAAGTTTAGCAGGGCATTTAGCAAAGTACGATTCGGGTTTCCTGCTCCTGGGTGCACTACGAGGCCTGCAGGTTTATTAATAATGATGATGGCATCATCTTCGTGAATAATATCAAGTTCAATTGCTTCAGCCTGATATTTATCAACACTATTCAGTTCTGTGTTTATTTCAATGGCATCACCAACACTGACTTGATCCCGTTGTTTAATATTTAAATTATTAACACGGACATCACCAGACTTAATCCAGGATTGAATTCTTGAGCGAGAATGCTCGGGGTATAGTCTGGAAAGCGCCTGATCAAGGCGTTTCCCAGCCAGCTCTTCTGGTATGATTGTTTGTAATTGCAGTTTACTCATGGCTATATTTCTAAGCTTTGCCCTTAAGATAGGATTAGGCTAACCTACAGTCTATGCGACATTTAATCACTTTTTTACTGATTTTTTTTATTTCCGCTTGTTCTTATTTTGGTGGTGACGAGGAGGAAGATGAGACTGCAGGTTGGAATGCGGATCATTTTTATGCTGAAGCAAAAGGAGCTCTGGAGTCTGGAGATTATTCAGAAGCGGTTGAGCTATATCAGAAACTGGAAACAAGATACCCGTTTGGGGTTTATGCACAACAGGCATTACTGGATTTATCTTATGCTTATTATAAGAATGATGAACCTGAAGCATCAGTGTCAGCATGCGATCGTTTTATCAAATTGTACCCTCAAAATAAACATGTTGATTATGCGTACTATTTGAAAGGTCTGGCAAATTTTAATAAAGGCAAAGGTTTTACACAGCGTTATTTGCCTACGGATGAATCGCAACGTGATCCTGGTGCTGCTCTTAATGCTTTTCAGTCTTTTTCCGAGTTGGTGAAACGCTACCCAGATAGCGAATATGTTGCTGATTCAGAACAGCGGATGCGATATTTACGAAACATTCTGGCAAAAAACGAAGTTCATGTTGCGAATTATTATATGCGCCGAGGTGCATTTGTTGCCGCTGCGAATAGAGCAAGATATGTGGTAGAAAATTATCCACGCACACCAGCCGTTCCTGATGCGTTAGTTGTTATGGCAAAAGCGTATCGTGTAATGGAAATGAATGATCTTTCGGATGATGCCTTACGCGTATTAGAATTAAATTACCCGAACCATCCGGGCACGTATGACGTAAAAAATGTGAAAGTAAAATAACAGGCTACTCTTTTTCTATATAAGCTGAACTGATAGGGTAGCGTCGATCTCTGCCAAAGGCTCTTTCTGTTATTCGAACGCCTGGCGCTGCTTGTCTTCGTTTATATTCATTTTTATCTACCAGACTAATTACTTTATATACAGTGTTAGCATCGTGGCCATTTTCAATAATCTGTTTTGGATGTGTATCAAGTTCAATGTATTGCTCAAGAATCGGATCCAATATTTCATAATCAGGTAATGAATCCTGATCTAATTGTTCGTGACGTAATTCTGCAGTAGGTGGTCGGCTTATTACTCTTTCAGGAATAACTTGTTGTTTTGTGTTGCGCCACTTTGCTAATCGATACACCAGAGTTTTCCATACATCTTTAAGCGGAGCGTAGCCGCCTGCCATATCACCATACAAAGTTGCATAGCCAACAGCCATTTCGCTTTTGTTGCCGGTAGTTAAAATCAGTTTGCCGCTTTTATTTGAAGCAGCCATCAACAGAATTCCTCTGCAACGTGCTTGTATGTTTTCCTCAGTGGTGTCGGTTGGTAAATCTTTAAAGCGTGGTTCAAGCACTTTAAGAAAAGATTCAAAAGGTTGTTCAATAGAGATTATTTCATGCTTCACGCCAAGTGTTTGTGCCTGTAGACAGGCATCTTCATTACTCATATCCGCAGTAAAACGCGAAGGCATAATTAAAGCTTCAACATTCTCCGAACCTAAAGCATCTACAGCGATGCTCAATGTTAATGCAGAATCAATTCCGCCAGATAAACCGATAATAGCCCCTTTAAAATTATTTTTTCCTACATAGTCTTGTACGCCCAGAACCAATGCGTTATAAATATTTTCCTCCTCAATCAAATCAGGCTGAGTTGTTTTTTCTTCTTTCTTCTTTTCAGCTTGTTTAATATCCAAATGGACACCGAACAAACCTTCTTCAAATTGTGGTGCATGAAAAACAAGTTCACCATTATTATTAACGACCATAGAGTTGCCATCAAAGACAAGTTCATCCTGACCACCAACTAAATTAGTGTAAACGACATACATTTCAGAATTTTGCGCTCGTTTTGAAATTATCTTTTCACGTTCGTCGAGCTTGTTTTTATGATAAGGCGAAGCGTTAATGTTAAACATGATTTTAGCGCCAGCAGCAGCAGCGGAGGCAATAGGCTTAGAAACCCATATATCTTCACATATACTTAATGCTGCGGTGATACCTTTAATATTAAAAATACAGGTTTCATTTGCAGGAGTGAAATATCGCTTTTCATCAAACACACCGTAATTTGGAAGATGTTGTTTATAGTAAGTTTGTTTAATTTCCCCTTTGTAGATGAGGCTGCATGCATTATAGAGTTTGTCGTTTTGTTTTGTTGGATAGCCAAGTATTACATGGATGTTTTTAGTTTCTGCTACGATTTTTTCTAATGCCGTTTTAATATATTGATTAAATGCAGGACGTAATAATAGATCTTCCGGAGGATAGGAACTGATACTTAATTCAGGGAAGACAATAATATCAGCCTCATATTTAAATTCGGCGTCATTGATAGACTCAATTATCTTTTTTGTATTGCCTTCTATATCTCCAACGGTGAGATTTAATTGGGCAAGAAGAATGTGCAATGAATTATCTGACATAATTTCAAGTGGCGACAAGAAAACGGAGGGACTATACCCATAAGTCAGAAGTTTACCAAGTAGATATAATATTTACGAAAGTCGTTCGGCAATTGCCATACCAAGATCGCCTGGAGAACGTACCGTTTTAACATTGGCATCTTCAAGTGCAGCAAACTTATCATCGGCTGTGCCTTTGCCGCCTGAAATAATTGCGCCCGCATGCCCCATTCTCTTTCCAGGAGGGGCAGTGACGCCAGCGATATAGCCAACGACAGGTTTAGTGACGTTTTCTTTAATAAATTGTGCAGCTTCTTCTTCAGCAGTGCCGCCAATTTCACCCACCATGATAATTCCCTTGGTATCAGAGTCCTCTTCAAACAGGCCTAGACAGTCTATGAAGTTCATCCCATGTATTGGATCGCCGCCAATACCGACACAGGTACTTTGTCCGAGCCCATTTTGTGTGGTTTGATGAACTGCTTCATAAGTCAAAGTGCCGGAGCGAGAAACAATACCAATGTTTCCAGATTTATGAATACTGCCCGGCATAATACCGATCTTACATTGATCAGGTGTGATAAGACCGGGACAATTTGGCCCAACAAGACGAATGTCAGGAAACTGTTCCAGATATGACCTGACTTTGACCATGTCAATAACAGGTATACCCTCTGTGATGCAGACGATGATAGCAATTCCGGCTTCAGCCGCTTCTGTGATTGCTTCCGCAGCATAAGCGGCAGGAACCATAATCATGCTCGCATTTGCGCCAGTGCCATCGACGGCATCGGCAACGGTATCAAATACGGGTTGTTTAAGGTGTTTTTCTCCACCTCTACCGGGTGTCACGCCACCGACTATCTGGGTTCCGTAATCTATCGCTTGTTCAGCGTGGAAAGTACCTTGGCGACCGGTAAAGCCTTGAACAATAACTTTAGTATCCTTGTTAATTAGAATGGCCATTATTGTGCTCCTTCTGCTGCAGCGACTACTTTTTTAGCTGCGTCCGTCAAGTCATCGGCAGTGGTTATTGTTAGACCACTATCGGCAAGCAATGCCTTACCTTCATTCACTTTTGTACCTTCCAGTCTAACGACGACGGGGACCTCAACACCAACTTCTTTTACCGCCTTTATAATACCTTCTGCAATCAAGTCACAACGGACGATACCACCAAAAATATTGACCAGAATAGCTTCAACATTTTTGTCAGAAACAATTAGTTTGAATGCTTCTGCCACTCTCTCTGCGGTAGCACCGCCACCCACGTCGAGAAAGTTAGCGGGATCACCACCATGCAATTTGATGATATCCATGGTTGCCATTGCTAATCCGGCACCATTGACCATGCAGGCTATATTTCCATCCAGAGTGATATAGTTGAGGTCAAAACGTTTGGCAATACTTTCTTTTTCGTCTTCCTGACTTGGATCATGCCATTCCTCCAGATTTGGTTGTCGAAACAAGGCATTATCATCAATGGCAACTTTGGCATCCAGGGCTTCAAGATTGCCTTCCCCATCAATGATGAGTGGATTTATTTCAACCAGATTCAGATCTTTCTCGACATACAGATTATACAAACCCTTTAATATAGAACTTAGCTGCTTGCGTTGTTTATCATCAAATCCCAGGGCAAAACCAATTTGCCGACTTTGGTGATCCTGTAAACCAAGGATAGGGTCGATAGTGATACTGATGATTTTTTCAGGTTGTGTGGCGGCGACTTCTTCTATATCCATCCCGCCTTCGGTAGATGCCATGATAGCAACGCGACGACTGGCACGGTCAACAACGATGCCAAGATATAATTCTTTATCAATGTTGGAAACTGATGATATCAGCAAGCAATTAACTGGTTGTCCTGTCGGTGCGGATTGCTTTGTAATAAGTTGAGACCCGAGTAATGAACGGGCGACAGACTCGAGTTCCTCTGTTCCGCTAACTAATTTTACGCCACCGGCTTTTCCTCGGCCACCCGCGTGCACTTGTGCCTTGACTACCCAGCTATCACCACCTAGTTCAGCAGCGTTGCGCAGTACCTCTTTGATAGAATGTGCGGGTTTGCCAGCTGGAACGGGAACGCCATAGTCAGCAAACAGCTTTTTTGCCTGATATTCGTGTAAGTTCATGTTATATCCTTATAGTGCTAGATTGAGAGTCATGGGTATATATCGGAAACACGCTATTTTTCTTTAAATATAGTCAAGACATGTATTTTTTGAAATATTTAAGATAGCTTTTTCTCATTTTAATCCTATTTGTGTGATTTATACTCAATTAATGTGCCAAAATTTATATTTAATCTGAATAATTATGGATAAAGCTAATAAAATAATACGGAAGCAGACCAAATCCATGGATTGGCGTGCATTACGGTATTTTAATAATTATCGAGTTTTGCTTTCCGGTTTATTTGTCATTTTGGTCTACATAGGCCAACTGCCTGCGCCATTGGGTAGTATGAATGCTCATTTTTTTTCAGTAACTAGCCACATTTATTTATTTGCGGCTTTCATTTTTAGCTGGTTTATTCTGCAGCAGAGCCCCGGATTTAATATTCAAATTGCATTTCATGTCCTGCTAGACATCATTATGTTGGGATTATTGATGTACTCGAGCAGTGGTCTTGGTAGCGGTTTTGGTCTGTTAATCATTATTGCAGTTGCTGGTGGTAGCATACTACGAGAAGGAAGGATCTCGATACTTTTTGCTGCAATTGCAACACTATTTGTCCTGGGACACGAGCTGTATGTTCAATTCGTCCTCTTCTTCGACAGGGTAAACTACATTCACGCTGGAATGCTCGGTGCAACATTCTTTATCACAGCTATTATTGGAAATCTTTTAGCTGCGCGAGTACGCGAAACGGAAGCATTGGCTGAGCAGCAGGCTATAGAAATAAATGAATTAGCAAAATTAAATGAGCATATTGTTCAGCGCATGCAATCAGGGATTATTGTTCTTGATAGCAATATGAATGTATTACTTATTAATGAATCATCTAAACAGTTATTGGGGCAACAGCAAGGAGACACACATAAAATTTTCCATTTTATAAATAACTATCTGAAAGCTTATATAGATGACTGGCTAAATAACAATGGAATGCAAAATGTAATTATTAAACTAAATGAATATGAAGCCGAGTTGCAGGTTTCATTTATTAAATTAACATTAGGAATAAATTATCAGATCTTAGTTTTCCTTGAAGATATAGCGAGGTTGAGACAGCGAGCCCAGCATCTAAAACTTGCTTCATTAGGAAGATTAACAGCAAGTATTGCACATGAAGTCAGGAACCCTTTGGGCGCAATTAATCATGCAGGTCAGTTATTGCAAGAATCTGATACGATCTGCCTGGAGGATAAACGCTTAACTGAAATTATTAATGAGCATTCTCTTCGTGTTAACAATATTATTGAAAATGTACTAAGTATTAGTCGCAGAGATCAGGCAACGTTAGAAGATTTTGAAATAATTTCCTGGATGAAAAAATTTATTAACGAATTTGAATCCAGGCATAATTTATCCAGCGGAGATATCGCACTTGAGGTAATGAGAGAAAATATTCTTGTCAGAATGGATCCATCTCAATTACATCAGGTTGTCTGGAATCTTTGTGAGAATGCGATACGTTATAGTCAGAGCAAGCCCGTTATTACTTTATCTTGTGATATTAACGAGGAAATACAAAGACCGTATATTGATATCATTGATACGGGTTCTGGAGTGTCCGAAAAAATTAAAGAACATCTTTTCGAACCTTTTTTTACAACAGAGACACAGGGCTCGGGTTTGGGATTATATCTTGCTCGTGAATTATGCGAGGCCAATCAGGCAAATTTAAATTTACACTCAACTTCAGAATATGGCACAACATTTAGACTGAATTTTATGCACACTGACAAACAAGGTGAACTGGTATAAATATGTCGCAACTTGCGTTAATCATTGATGATGAGCCAGATATTCGGGAGCTGTTGCAGATAACACTGCAACGGATGCAAATTGATTGTCATTGCGCAGAGGATCTTGCCAAGGCGCGATTATTGTTAGATCAATATAAATTTGATTTGTGTCTGACAGATATGAAATTGCCCGACGGCAATGGTGTAGAATTTGTTAATGAATTACAAGCGAATTTTCCACAAATACCTATTGCTGTAATCACCGCTCATGGAAGTATGGATAGTGCTATCCAGGCATTAAAATATGGTGCGTTTGATTTCCTGACAAAACCCATTGATTTAAATTCATTAAGAACAGTGGTGCAAAATGCTTTGCATTCAGGTTTAAGTGATAATACTTCAAAGGCAACGATCGTCGGTGATAGTACCGTCATTCGAGAATTGCATAACACGATTAATAAAGTTGCTCGTAGTCAGGCACCAATACATATCAGCGGCGAATCGGGTACAGGTAAAGAATTGGTAGCAAGAATGATTCATGATATTGGTCCACGTACTAACAAACCATTTGTTCCGGTTAATTGTGGTGCTATTCCGCATGAATTAATGGAAAGTGAATTTTTTGGACACAAAAAAGGCAGTTTTACCGGCGCAGATTCTGATAAAGAAGGTTTACTTCATACAGCTGAAGGAGGGACTTTATTTCTTGATGAAGTAGCGGATTTACCCTTACATCTTCAGGTTAAATTATTACGTGCTATTCAGGAGAAACGCATTCGACCTGTCGGCGCGCAAGAAGAAATAGAAATCGACATACGCATTTTAAGCGCAACACATAAGCAACTATCTGCGATGGTGGAACAGGAAAGTTTTCGCAAGGATTTATATTATCGAATTAATGTTATAGAAATTCATGTTCCTGCTTTGAGAGATCGTATGGAAGATATTGTTTCCCTGGTGAATCATATTTTGTTGCAAATGGCAGATAAGTCGGGAGAACAGATAGCGCGTTTATCTACAGAGGCTTTAAGTAAGCTTCAAACTTATCACTTCCCTGGCAATATTCGTGAACTGGAAAATATTCTTGAGCGTGCACTCACGCTTGCTGAAAGCGATGTAATTGAACCAGAAGGTTTATTGTTAAGTGACAAGAAAAGTAAGGGCGAAAACGAGCAAGATAAGCTGAAATCGGCTTCATTGGTCAATCAACTAGATGACATAGAACGAAACGCTATTCTGGAAGTGCTTGAGCAGACTAAATGGAATCGAACAGCGGCAGCGAAAAAATTGGGTATAAGCTTACGCGTTTTACGCTATCGTTTAGATAAGTATGGTCTTAATAAATAACCGGAATTGGGTTGAAAATTTGTTTACGAATAACAAGATTGTAACTCTTTGTAAGTATGACACTTAGTAGCTAATGAAATTGGTAACTTTATAACAACTAAGTGCAAACCTACACAAATCTTTTTAGTAACATTTCAACAGTTTTATAATTATAAACCTGCTCCGGCTTGGCACTGTGCAGCTGTTGCTCCACCTGCAGTACCAACAGTTGCAACATAGGCCACAGATGCGGCAGTGAGGGTAGCAGTAACGATACAAGCACCTTCATTATATGCGACGGTTGAGCTGGTAGCAGCTTCAGAAACAGAGGTTAAAGTGACTGCTGCATCACCACCGGCACTAGTAGCTAATTCTGTACAACCGACACCTGTTTCAATGCAAGCTTGAGACTGAGCCACATAAGCACTGACCCCTTTCATAGCTGCACCACCATGTGATTCAGCAACATAAGCACGATATGATGGAATTGCTACTGCGGCAAGAATACCGATAATCGCAACAACGATCATTAATTCAATTAAGGTAAAACCCTGTTGAGATGAGTGTTTATTATTCATGAGTTTACTCCTTCACGATATACAAAAAATATTTTTTCTGTAAATGGAGTCAACGCGAATATAGCTTTTGAGCGTCTATCCATTCCCCATGGATGTGACTAGATGTATCTTTTGGTTGAGATGAATAAACACCTTATGAATCGATGTAAATAACAACTAAGCACAGAACCACATAAATCTTTATTATTATTTAAAAAGACCCGCATCAGCGGGTCTTTTTAGTAACGTTTCTATAATCTAAGAATTATAGACCTGCGCCAGATTGACACTGTGCAGCTGTTGCACCACCTGCAGTACCAACAGTTGCAACATAGGTTACAGATGCAGCAACAAGGGTAGCAGTAATAATACAGGCACCTTCGTTATATGCGACGGTTGAGCTAGTAGCGCCTTCAGAAACAGAGGTTAAAGTGACCGCAGCATCAGCACCAGCACTGGTAGTTAATTCAGTACAGCCAACACCTGTTTCGACACATACTTGAGATTGAGATACATAAGCACCTACACCTTTCATTGCTGCACCACCGTGTGATTCAGCAACATATGCACGATATGACGGAATTGCTACTGCGGCAAGAATACCGATAATAGCAACCACAATCATTAATTCGATAAGAGTAAAACCTCTTTCACTTGTACTAGTGATTTTCTTCATTTGTTTCATTATAAAATCTCCGTTTGTATGGATTTGTTTATATAAGTTTAAAACTGATTACAAAAACTATAGTTTTTACCTCAGTTTGAGGTGTTTACTGTTAAGCAGAGCTTATGCCAGAATTGGTAGAAACACAGATATAATAAATATTCCTAATATATTCAATAATTTAATGAAACATATAAAAATAAATTCGACTGATATCGAATCGATAAAAATGACTTTTGTTGTCATAAAGTGACAAGATTGTCATGTTTTTACTAAAGATATTATTGTGAAAAAACATTAAGTTATTCAATCTTTCATCTAATACGAAATAAATTAAAGTGTAATTGTGAAATCAATAACGTAAGTACTAGTTGAAATATATTGTCAGTCATACATGATATATTTCTTCAGAATTAAAGAAATTGTTAACTATTAAATAAAATTTATAAAAATATAAATTACTTTATATCAGTGCAAATACAATCAAAACGTTACGAATTAAAATTCTATCTCAACGAGATTCAATCTGACAGATCGTTACATCAATTAAATTCGTTGATGGATGTCGATGCATACTGTAAGAATCAACAAGGTTATCGTGTACGTAGTCTTTACTTTGATTCGCACGACGATGAATGCTTATATGAGAAGCAGTCAGGAAATCTATTGCGAAAAAAAATTCGATTACGTACCTACGGTGACGGAGCCAATGAGTCTGTAAAATTTGAGATAAAGCGTAAACAGGGGCAAATTGTAAAAAAAGATGTTGCGATAATTAGCAAAGAAGAGGCTGAACAAGTATGTCTGGGTAACTATACTGTGCTATTAGGTAAAAATAACCCTGTTCTTAATGAAATTTACACCACCTTTGTTACAAAGCTCTATAAACCTAAAGTGATCGTTGAATATAATCGAGTTGCTTATGTTTTGCCTGTTTCTAATATTAGAGTGACGTTTGATCAAGGTTTACGTTCGAATATAAACCACCTTGATTTGTTTTCATCTGTAAAAGATATGATGCCAGTAATTCTTGAAGGCAAACAAATACTGGAAATAAAGTATGACAATTTTTTTCCTGGATATTTAAAGAATGTATTATCATCAATTAATTCCGAAAGAATGGCTATTAGTAAATACACATTAGCCAGACGTTTCCATAAAGTCCGTAAATGGGAGGACAACTAATCATGGATCAAGTTACCTTTGCAGACGTACTACAGAAAAGTTTTATCGCAATGTCTATGGGTAGTACGGATAGAATTACAACATTAAATATTCTGCTTAATATATCGATGTCATTTTTTGTAGGCATGTTTATATTTTTTATTTATAAGAAAACATATCAGGGCGTTTTATATCAACGCAGTTTTAATATCTCGTTAGTTTTAGCGAGTACAGTGACATCCATGATCATAATGACGATCAGTGGCAATTTGATACTTTCTTTAGGTATGGTTGGTGCATTGTCGATTGTTCGTTTTAGAACGCCGGTTAAAGATAGTATGGATCTCGTTTTTCTATTTTGGGCGATTAGTGTTGGTATTGCTAATGGCGTTGGTTATTTTAATATTTCAATTGTTGGCTCTATTATGATTGCAGTTTTTATGCTGTTTTTAACACGTTCTGGAAAAGACGTAGCCGATACGTTTTTATTAGTGATCCAACTATCTGATTCATCAAAAGAAGACAATGTTCTCAATGAAATAAAGCAAAAAGCTGATCTCTTTTCAATAAAATCAAAAACAGTTTCTGCTGCAGGAACTGAGATCACATTGGAGATAAAAACAAATCAAGAGCAAACTGGTTTTATGAATAAACTGCAAACTAATGATAGTGTTATTCGAGCTACTCTGGTTACTTACGATCAGGATTTATCTTCTGTATAGAAGTTCACCATTGTTTTCTATAGTAAAGATACTCTTTTTAGTCACCGTCTGTATTTTGACGTGTACAGTTACTCATGTCTTTGCTAATGATGCTTTTCCAAATGTTTGTCAGAATCAAAAATTCAAAAACACTTATTACTTAATTGATAATAAGGATATTGCTGCAGTATCCACTTTTATTCGAGGTATCTCTAGAGATGTTCCCTTTAAAGAACCACGACTAATTATTTATGATGGAGAACTTACCAGAAGCATTACTTATTATGATTTTGATAATTTGGAATTACTAAATACGAATAAAGAATTGATGCATGTATTCAATGAAAGTTTACCGGAAAATAGAGTAGAAAAAGAAGAAATAATCTTTAGCGATCGTGGCGAGTTAACTGAAGGGATGAAAAGTTTTACTGTAAGAAGTTATAACAAAAAATTAACTCCATTCGATAAACACTCTCTTTTTGGACGAGTAAAACGAAAAGAACGGCCGATACTTTTTGAAATGCTATCTACTGTTAACATAGAAAAGCCGGAACTAATTTCAGAGTCTTTAAAGCTAAAATCAATTGAGAATGTTAATTTAGTAACGCATTTTGGAATTCCATATGGGGCTGTCACATTAAGTTTGTTCAGCGTGGTTGATTTTGGTATGCCAAACACTTCGTTTTTATTAAAGTTCGAAATATTTTCTAATAAAGAAAACATTCTTACTGCACATGAAGAAAGCAGTCTCAACATGTTTTTTTGCCAAGCAGATAAATTATTCCAGTTATATTTCCCTCACATCAAATCCTCGTCATGGTTTGGTTATGCTGAATATCATAAGTTGGCAACAACCATTTTACCCAGTCGTGCATCATTTCGAGAATATCCAATACTATTTTCGATTGGGCAGATTGTTTGTCTCAGTATGATCGGCTTTCTTTTCATTTATCTTGTTTTAGGCAGATATTCAAAGCGGAATGATTTTCGTAAAGTTGCCAAGTCTGAATTCAAAGGCAATTTATGAATATTAGTCACTCGAGACATTGTTCATATTGGCCTATTCTTTCAGCGCTATTCATCTTAACTATATTAAGTAGTATTGTGTTTGGTGGCGTAAGAGAGATGATGCAATATAAGAAGGTAATGGCTATTGAAGAAAGTTATACATTAGACCATTTACGCTATTTTATTAACGAATATATAGAGCGCCATTACCAACAGTTAACAATTAAACAACTACCTGCACAGACTAGCCTACCTTCATTTTACTTATATGCTGATAATAAAGATTTAGAGTCATTAGTATCGAACTTGCCTGAAAGTGCTAAAGGTAAATTTGTTAAAGGTCATCTAAAGGTAGATCGACCGGAATTTTTAAGTGAAGCTCAGTTTCGTTATCGGGGAGGAATGGATTTACATTGGTTATATGAAAAAAAATCAATCAGAATCAAGCTCCCACCTTTTAGTACTTATCGTAATGAGCGTCAGTTTAATTTAGTTAATCCATCAACCATGGCCACTGTTACAGACTGGGTGAGTTATGATATGGCGCGCTCGATTGGATTATTAACGCCGGAATATTTTCCTGCACGTGTCTTCATAAATAATGAAACAAATGGATTACATTTTTTTCTAAGTAAAATAGATGAATCATTTTTACGTAAAAATAATCGAATGCCCGGCAGTATATATTCGGGCGATACCATATATATGCCGGATCCATTTGGAATAGAAAGAGGACTTTCTGAGAAAGTCTATGTAAATCGTGGTAGACCGGAATTATGGTTTGACAGTAGATTATGGAAGAAAGATGCCTCAAGAAATATAGAATCAACAGGTAACCGTGAAGATATCGAGCTGTTTATAAAATCGGTTCACGATCCAGACCCACTAATGTTTATGAAAAATTTTGACACTTACTTTGATAAGAATAAATTTTATCTTTTTTGGGCATTGGATAAATTAGTTGGCAGTGATCATCATGATTTATTTCATAACCATCGAATTTATTTTGATCCCTATTTAGGAAAATTTGAACCGATTGAATGGGATATTCGTTTTTGGAGTACATCCGAATCGCTTTCGGTAACACCTCTCTATAAACAAATACTATTAAATCCTGTATTAAGATATGAACATGATCTAACAGTTTATGATTTGCGGAAAAGGTTTACTGTAGATTATGTTGCTGACATGCTTGATAAAGCAGATGACATTATTGCACGTGAACTAGCAGCGGATCCTTATCGTCAACAACCCGATGATTATTTTAAATTTGGTCGTTTTGGTAAGGTTCTACCTTTTTCTATGAATGAGTATAGTAATGCTATCGAAACGTTGAAAACAGTTTATAACTATCGATATGGACTTATAGCGAATAGGTTAAATTTTATTTCTGCAAATTATCATATTAAAGAGAATATTAAGGATCAGTTTCAAGTTTCTATTTCGATATTTGGTAACAGTCCGGTCGATTTTAATCCTTGGTCAATTGTGTCAAATTCAAACGATAAGGAAATTAAATTATTCCGCATCTATGAGGGTGAGATTTATCCTGTACTAAACAAAAAACAATTAGATCGATTATATCCAGGTATTGCAGTAACAGAAAGTTACCAATCAAATAATGTAATAGGCGGGGCTGAAACAAAAGTTTATGAATCATATGAACAATCACCATTGCATTATGAATACTTAATCACAGGAGCGAAGAGTGCTGATCTAATTAAAACAAAAAAACTAACAGGTAAAAATGCAATCACTTCAAATATCATAACAATTGAAAAAGTAGATAATTTACCTGATGATGCTGACACAGCCTCATTTCATCCATGGGAATTACTTACACAAGAAAAAGTAGTGAGTGAGATTGTATTATCGGGTGAAATAGAAGTTAATCAGGATCGCTATTTCACAAAAGAGCAAACAGTAAACATTTTGCCCGGGACGGTGTTTAAGATGGCAAAGAATAGTTCTCTATTTTTTTATGGAAAAGTAATAGCAAAGGGAACAGAAGAATCACCAATCAAGTTTAAACAAAAAGATCTGGATCAGGCCTGGGGCAGTATTGTGATACAAGGTAAAGAAGCATCTGGAAGCGTCATGGCTCATATTAACGTTAATGGCGGTTCTATTGCACAACGAAACCTGATTAATTATCCGGGGCAGCTTAATATTCATTATGTTAATTCTTTTCAATTAGAGAACTGTTTCATAAGTAATAATTCCGTAGGCGATGATGCTTTGCATGTCACATATAGTAGTGGCGCCATTAGAAATTGTGAATTTAATAACACAGCCTTTGATGCATTGGATATGGATATTGTTGATGTCTCTGTATCTAATTCGCGTTTTTACAATATTGGAAATGATGCAATTGATCTGATGAATTCAAAATCAGTAATTAGTCATGTTGATATCAATGGTACCGGCGATAAATGTATTTCAGTCGGTGAAGCAAGTGAAGTGAGAGTTGAAAAGAGTCAGCTTGCTGATTGTGTATTGGGTATTGCGGTTAAAGATCAATCCATTGTACGTGTTGAGGATATTAAATTTTCAGTTGAAAAGGGGAATGCCATAGCACTTTATCGAAAGAACGCGCGATATAGTCGAGGAGGAGTAATATCTGGCAAGAGTCTTCATGGCATTACTGAAAAAGATATTGTTGTTGGCGAGGAATCAATAAACCATATAAAACAAAGTGCATATCACTCATTAAAGTAAGTTTAATAGGAATGATGAAAACATAAGATAATGTTTAAATATAAAGGCCTTTGTATAGGTCATCTAATTTTAGCTTGTACCATTGTAATCTGCTTTGTATTTGCATGGTGGCTTAATGCAGAGACAGAGGTTGATAAATATCGTAATTATATGAGGTCACATAATAAATTGTTCTTCACAGGTCAATTTGAAGCTGTAGAAAAACTTCGTGTTAAGACATTGGCTGAAATGACGAATGATAAACTTGATAATATGTGGATCCAATTAGTAGAAGCTGAACAAGATGGGCTTCCAAAAATTCAACTGTATATACGAATTTTGGCGGGTAATCCTGAAAATGAATTTACCTATGTTCAAATATCCTCTCTTTTAAAGAGTGTCTTTCCTGAGGAGTCTCAAAGTCAGGAGAGGTTTCATATCTTGAAAAGATTACAAGGAATTGAAGGTATCCGTTATGATTTATTAGAAAGGAATAACTTAAGTTTAAGTACTTATCAGTAAAATATATGATGATTGAATGATAAATTATTTATTTAAGATAAGGTTAAGATATATTTTGTAATATAGCTTTCATTAATTTTGGGTTTGCAGAAATAATATTGCCGCTTTCCAAATAATCCAATCCACCATTTATTTCAGAACTAATACCCCCCGCTTCTTGTACAATTAATACTCCTGCAGCAATATCCCACGATTTTAAACTAAATTCCCAAAAGCCATCGAACCTTCCCGCTGCGACATAAGCCAAATCAAGTGATGCGACGCCTGCTCTTCTGATACCGGCTATCATCGGAAATAGTGCTTTAAAGCTTTTTATAAACTTATCGACTTCCTGGTCTTCTCGAAAAGGAAAACCGGTGGCAAGCAGTGCGCCATCAAGAGTTTTTTGTGGGCTAACACGGATTTTTTTACCATTTAGTTGCGCGCCTTTACCTTGTGATGCGGTGAATAATTCTTGTTTTACCGGATCATAAATGACGGCTTGATCAAGACGATCTTTGTATTGCAGAGCAATAGAAATAGCAAAATGGGGAATGCCATGTAAGAAGTTCGTTGTGCCATCGAGCGGATCAATGATCCAAAGGTATTCACTATCACCCGATTTTCCTGATTCCTCTCCCAAAAAAGCATGATCAGGATAAGATTTCTTAATTGTTTCGATGATAATATATTCAGCTTGTCTATCAACTTCCGTTACAAAATCATTTTTTCCTTTTATATCAATCGAAATATCACTGACGCGATCCATTTCACGTACAATGGAGTCGCCGGCAGCTCTGGCTGCACGGATAGCGATATTGAGCATGGGATGCATAGTGTTCTCCAAATAGTTAACGAGTTATTCTACGTTGTCAGTAGTCATGAGTGAAGCAATAACAAGAATGAAAAATATTTTAGATAAAACGAGGATAGTGCTGGTTGGAACAACCCATCCCGGTAATATTGGTGCGGCAGCACGGGCAATGAAAACGATGTCACAAGAAAAGTTATATCTTGTTGAACCCAAAATTTTTCCTTCTGCAGAAGCATCCGCAAGAGCGACCGGTGCCGACGATATTTTGGCTAATGCAACTGTTTGTTCGGATTTAAAAGAAGCAATTTCAGATTGTGATTTGGTTATTGGTACGAGTGCTCGCATCAGAAGTATACCATGGCCATTAGTTTTTCCTCGTGAATGCGCTAAAACAATTTCTGAAAATAAATATTCATCTGTTGCTATTGTCTTTGGTAGAGAAAATTCAGGTCTGAGTAATGAAGAGCTGGAATTATGTAATCTTGTATTACAAATTCCTGCTAATACAGAATATAGTTCACTAAATCTGGCTTCTGCAGTGCAACTTATTTGTTATGAAATATACCTGTTAGGTATTAGTGATAGCAGCAATGAATTACTGGAGAGCGATTCTCCATTAGTTGATCAGGATAAAATGGAAATGTTTTATCAGCATCTGGAAAAATGCATGGTCGATATAGGTTTTCATGATCCTGAAAATCCACGTTTATTGATGCATAGAATGCGTCGGCTTTTTAATCGTGCGCAGCTGGAAGAAAATGAATGTAATATCTTGCGCGGCATTTTGGCAAAAGTTCAGGATAAAAATAAATAAAAGAATTAACGCTGATTTTATTATGGAAAATGAATTATTTGATGAAATGTATAACGTTGAAACTCAACATTGGTGGTTTGTTGCGCGACGAAAAATAATTGATAGTGTTGTTCAAAGCTTAGATCTTGAGAAAGTTTCCCGTATTATGGATGCGGGTTGTGGTAATGGAGACAACCTTGCTTTCCTATCAAAATACGGTGATGTTACTGCTATGGAGCGAGATGATAATGCCTTACTTAAAGCGAAAGCCAGACAGATAGGCAACGTGTCAAAAGGTTCGTTGCCAGATAAGATACCAGCGGAGATAAATAAAAATAACGATTTAATTGTACTATTGGATGTTTTAGAACATATTGATGAAGACGCTGAGAGTTTGGCTGTATTAAGAGACTACGTGAATGATAATGGAAAGTTAATCATTACTGTTCCGGCATATCAATTTTTATGGACTGCTCATGATGAACAACACCATCACAAAAGAAGATATACTGCCAAATATTTAAAAATTTTGATAGAAAATAATGGCTGGAAAGTAGATACTATTTCATACTTTAATTCTTTATTATTTCCACTAGCACTTGTTGACAGAATAAAACAAAAAATATTTCCAACAGAAAAAGGCAATAAACTAAAAATGCCGCCTAAACTTATTAATATGTTACTTGAAAAAATATTCAGTTTTGAATCCAGATTAATAGGACATTTTTCTTTTCCTTTTGGTCTTTCAATCATAGTTGTTGCGGAAAAAATATAAACATGGAAAGTAAAGAGACAGGTAGTAATAAAGTATTGTCCATTGTTGCGCCTGCTTACAATGAGGAAGCAGGGCTGGATGAGTTTTATTCAAGACTTGTGGATGCAGTAAAAATTCTAAACCTTGATCTGGAAATTATCTATGTGAACGACGGTAGTCAGGATGGCACTCTTGAAATAATGAGTAGGCAACATAATAACGATTCTCGTATCTCCATTATTGATTTAAGCAGAAATTTTGGTAAAGAGATTGCGCTTACTGCAGGATTGGATCATGCATCAGGTGATGCTGTTGTTGTTATCGATACGGATTTGCAGGATCCCCCGGAGTTGATCCCCAAATTGGTTGAGCGATGGCGTGACGGATATGATGTTGTTAATGCAAAAAGAATCAAGAGAAGGGGTGAAAGCGCCTTCAAAAAAATCTCTTCATTTGTCTATTATCGTTTTCTATATCAACTAAGTGATATAAAAATACCAAAGGACACGGGCGACTTCAGGTTGCTTAGTAGAAACGCTTTAGATGCGTTATTAAAGTTACGAGAAAAACATCGTTATATGAAAGGTCTGTTTGCGTGGGTAGGTTATTCGCAAGCTGAAATTACCTATGAGCGTGATGAGCGCTACGCGGGTGAAACAAAATGGAAGTTTTTAGGTTTACTGGATTTAGCCTTCGAAGGATTAACCTCGTTTTCAGTATTACCATTAAGACTTGCTTCAATGCTGGGTGTTTTATCTGCGATAGCCGGGCTGACTTTTGCAATTTTTATTATCATTAAGAAGATGATGTATGGTGATCCTGTCGCAGGTTACCCTTCATTAGTCGTATTAATTACCTTTATTGGTGGGATCCAGTTATTAGCTTTGGGAATAATCGGTGAATATCTTGGGCGAGTGTTTAACGAAACGAAAAATAGACCGCTCTACCTAATCAAGGACATAAAGCCATCTGACTATATGTCAGATAAGTAGTTATGAGATTTTGCACGAACAGGTAATTTTTTCTCAAGTAAGGCAAAAATGCACGGAGTGAGGGAGTTTATAATTATAAATGACCGATTGAGTACGTTTCACCAACAGTAGGTGCTTTAGGCAACGCTGCTAGATGAAAAAATAACAATCGTGCAAAGGTCTCATTATATTTTTACTCTATCTTCTGAACTGTCGCAGGAAATTATTTTTCCTATTTCCCAGGCAGTTTCACCAGCATTGTTTAGATGACTAATTGTTTTCTCTTTGTTTTCCTGCGCAACACAAACAACCATGCCGACACCACAATTAAATGTTTTATACATCTCATCTGACTCAATATTTCCCTGTTCTTGAAGCCAATTAAAAATGGACGGTAGTTTCCAGCTGTTCGCGTCAATTTCTACTGATAAATTGTCAGGAATGACGCGAGGAATATTTTCGACTAATCCACCGCCGGTAATATGGGCAATAGCCGTAACCGGTACTTCATTAATTAATCCAAGAATCTGTTTTACATAGATGCGGGTAGGTTTGACTAAGAGCTCAAGTAACGTTTTATTATCCAGCTTTTCAGATAAATCCTGATTTGTTTCATCAATTATTTTCCTGACCAGAGAATAACCGTTTGAATGACAACCGCTAGAAGCAAGCGCAATAATGGCATCGCCTGCAGATACATTTTGTCCCGTAATCAGTTCATCTTTTTCAACAACACCGACACAAAATCCAGCCAGATCATAATCACCCGCTTGGTACATGCCTGGCATTTCAGCCGTTTCACCACCAATGAGACTGCAGCCAGCCAATGAACAACCTTGAGTAATACCATTAATCACGGTTTCGGCAATATCAACATCAAGACTGGAGCAGGCAAAGTAATCAAGAAAGAATAAAGGATCGGCTCCTTGCACAATTAAGTCATTGACACACATGCCAACCAGATCAATGCCGATAGAGTCATGCATATTATTTTCGATGGCGAGCTTGATTTTAGTGCCAACGCCATCTGTTCCCGAAACCAGCACCGGTTGTTTGTAATTTAATGAACCGAGATCAAATAAAGCGCCGAAACCACCAAGACCACCCATAACACCGGCTCTATGCGTTTTGCTGACGCTCTTTTTTAACCGTTGAATCAGTTCATTGCCCTGTTCTATATCAACGCCGGCGTCTTTATAGCTGAATTTTTTGTCTGTTGGTTTGTTCATTGGGCGTATGGTATCGGTGTCGACTCTTCATCGCAATCCTTGACTTATCCTCAAGTCTTGAATAGCGTGTTTACGTATGAAATTTAGATTATTAATGTTCATTTGTTTCTCAGTGCTCGTATCACAACCGGTCAATGCGATAAAGGTATCGGGTCTTTATCAGGGAACAGCGCCTGTTAGTGATGAATCAGCATCAAAACGTAAGCCAGCCATTAAACAGGCACTTATTCAGGTTTTGATAAAGTTGACTGGAGATAGAAATATAGCAAAAAGTAGCGGCATTAATACATTAACAGAGCGCCCGGAGCGGTTTGTTCAACAATTCCGTTATCAACAAGCGGCGGACCAGGATGGCCAGCAAAATCAAGTCCCATTCCAGCAATTATGGGTTCAATTCGATGAAACAGCGCTGAATGATGTGCTTAGGAGTTATGGTTTAAATGTCTGGGGAAAGGAGCGACCGTCTGTACTGGTTTGGTTGGCTCATGAAGGCAATGCTACTCGTAGCTTGGTGAGTTTTGAAGAAAGTCCTGAGTACTTAACAATGTTGGAACAACGAGCTTCAGCCAGAGGCATCTCATTATTATTTCCCTTACTTGATCTTGAAGATAGTTCTCGGATTAGTGTGAGTGACGTTTGGGGCGGTTTTAAAGAACCGGTGTTACATGCATCAAAGCGTTATCAATCTGATGTGGTATTGACAGGCAAATTAGTTCAAATATTACCTACGTTGTGGGAATCACAGTGGTCAGTTTATATTGATGATCAGGAGATGCGTTGGACCAGTCAGAGCGAACTACCTGAAATTGTATTAGAAGAAGGTGTTGATGAACTTGTAGATAAATTGGCTACACAATATGCCAACACAGGTTCAACTCGTACAGAAGTTATTGAGTTATTAGTTTCAGATATTAATGAACTCGATGAATATGCCAGAACCTTATCATACCTGGAATCATTACAGTCTGTCACAGCAGTGCAAGTGAAGCGGGTAACAACAGATGAAGTGATGTTTGAACTAGTTAGTCATGGTGGATTAACAGCATTTAATCAAACTATTTCGCTAGGTAAAACACTTGAACTTGTTAGTAATAGTGGACAGTTGAATTACCGTTTAGTAGCAAGATGAGTATGCAAATAACGGATGCCCAGAAATGGTTAATTCTGGTAATAGTAATAGCAACAGGATATTTATTGTATCTGTTAGCACCGATATTAACGCCATTTTTGATTAGTGCTTTTCTTGCCTATATTGGTGACCCAGCCGTTGATCGATTAGAGACGATAAAATTTTCAAGAACCTTATCGGTAGTTTTTGTTTTCTTCCTAATGTTAATTATTAGCATGAGCTTTTTATTAGTGGTATTTCCATTAATTGAAGAACAGATAAGACGCCTAATAATACGGTTGCCGCAAATGATTGATTGGATACAGTTAGAGTTCATTCCCTGGCTAACGCAACGTTTTGGTTTACAACCGGATAGTATTAATCTGAATGGAATCAAACAATCATTAACAGGTCACTGGCAAACCTTAGGCAATATTGCAGCAAAGTTTGTAACGAAAGTATCTGCTTCAGGACAACTGATATTACTTTGGGTGAGTTATCTATTGTTAGTACCGGTTGTGACTTTTTATTTGTTAAGAGACTGGGATATTATCGTTGCAAAATTAAGAAAGCTAATCCCAAGAAGATATGAATTTGTATCAGTTAAGTTAGTAAGGGAATGTGATGCTGTACTGTCAGAATTTTTTAGAGGACAGTTATTAGTCATGTTTGCCCAGGGTGTTATATATAGTATTGGTTTATCGATAGTCGGTCTGGAATTTTCATTATTAATCGGTATGGTGGCAGGCTTAGTCAGCTTCGTACCTTATCTTGGCGCAATTGTTGGTATTGTTATTGCGAGTATCGCAGCATTTATGCAATTCCATAATGTAATTCATATTGTCTATGTCTTGATTGTTTTCGGTGCAGGGCAAACATTAGAAGGCGTCGTGTTATCACCATTATTAATCGGTGATCGAATTGGCTTGCACCCGGTTGCTGTTATCTTTGCGGTTATGGCCGGCGCACAATTATTTGGTTTCTTCGGAATGTTAATCGCGTTACCAGCAGCAGCGGTTATTGTTGTCTTACTCAGATACTTTCATGAGCAATATCTAGATAGTCATTTTTACACGCCCTGATGCCAAGCGATTTTTCTCCAAATTCTTCACCGCAAATTCCTTTCCAATTTGGTGATTTTCAAAAAAATGATCTCGCTTCGTTCTTGCCAGGTGAAAACCAAAATCTCCTGAATATAATTAAGTTAATTACTAATAAACAAGAAATACATAGTCTCTATCTTTGGGGAGAGTCAGGAACAGGTAAAACACATCTTTTACAAGCAGTTTGTAAACAAGCAGCAGATAACGATCTACATGTTGCCTATATTCCTTTAAAACAATTGTCAGAATTAAGTGCAGAAATGTTGCATGATTTGGGTGAGCTGGATTTAGTTTGTGTTGATGATCTAGATTGTGTTGCAGGACAGATTGAATGGCAACAAGGACTAACCTGGCTTTATAATGAATTGCGCGATAACAATCATTCCATGATTATGAGCGGAAATAAATCAGCGACAACTATCGAACTTGAAGTCGAAGATATAAAATCAAGATTAAGCTGGGATCAAGTTACTCAAATTAAATCACCAAGCGATGATGTAAAAGTCCAAATACTAAAACAAAAAGCAAATGCACGATCGTTTGAGCTGAGCGATGAGGTGATAGAATTTTTAATTCGGCGAGTTGATCGTAATTTAGTTTCGTTAATATCAATACTTGACAAAATTGATCACGCTTCGCTTGCAGAAAAACGAAAGATAACCATTCCCTTTGTTAAAGAATTAATTAGCTAATTTATTAGACACTTCTGCAAGACGTTTCCCTACTGCAATACAAAGTGCTTTTTCATTGTCACTAATGGGTAGTTCGTTATTACTGCCAGCAACATGAGTTGCGCCATAAGGTGTGCCGCCACCTTCATTGGTAAACAATCCTGATTCAGTATAAGGAATGCCAAGCATTAACATGCCTTGGTGCAATAAAGGTAGCATCATTGAAACCAATGTTGTTTCTTGACCACCATGTAGACTTGCTGTTGAACTAAAAACCGTCGCAGGTTTACCAGCTAAATCACCTGATGCCCAGATATCTGATGTTGAATCAATAAAATATTTCATTGGTGCTGCCATATTACCAAAACGGGTAGGGCTGCCTAAGGCAAGTCCGTCACAACTAATTAAATCTTCATGCGTAGCATAGGGCGATCCTGAATCAGGTATATCGGACTCTGTGCTTTCGCAAGTTGTAGAAACTGGTGGTACAGTTCTTAAAATCGCTTTGCAGTCGTTTACCGATTCAATGCCATGTGAAATATGTCGCGCCATTTCAGCAACACTGCCATTACGACTATAAAAAAGAACAAGAATATTGGTCATGTTTAAAAATAAATTTTAAATAATATCAAGAACGGATTCAGGTGGACGACCAATACATGCTTTATCGTTTGCTAAAACAATGGGACGTTCAATCAAGATGGGGTTTTCTACCATGGCATCTAATACAGCATCATCATCATCCAGTTTTTCTTTTAGATTAAGTTCTTTGAATACGGATTCACCTTTTCTTAGCAATGCCGAAGGTGCGATGCCCAATTGTTTTAATATTTTTGCCAGGGTTTTTTTATCGGGTGATGCTTGTAGATATTCAATAATATCGATATCAACGCCTTTCTCTTCCAAAATGGCGAGGGTTTGTCTTGATTTGGAACAACGTGGGTTGTGGTAAATTGTCGCTTTCATGGTAACTCCAATACTGTATTTTATATGATATTTAGTATTAAATGATAATAATTAAAATAAAACCATAAGACGAGCTTAAATATTGGAAAACATTATAAATGCTATAAAAACGAATTTGATAAAGATATTTTATTTTTCTCGTTTTTTCCTGCGCCACTTTTATGCTTTGCGGGGCATGCAGACAGCGTCTTCCCTTGCTTATACAACGCTGCTTTCCATTGTTCCTTTGATTACTGTTATGTTCGGTTTGTTTGGCAGTATTTCAGTATTAAGTGATTTTTCTGAAGCTATTCAGGATTTTGTTTTTTCCAATTTCGTCCCTGAATTTGGTTGGACTATACAGGGATATCTTCTTGGCTTTTCTGACAAAGCGTCAAAACTAACGATTACCGGAAGCATGGTTTTAGTACTAATTGCCATAATGTTAATGGCAACGATTGATAATGCGTTTAATCGAATTTGGATTGTAAAAAATAAACGCAGCCCTATTGCCCGTTTGCTTGTTTATTGGGCAGTGTTGACGATGGGGCCGTTGTTAATCGGTTTTGGTTTGGCGTCAACATCTTATTTACTTTCTTTGCCTGTTGTTGCTGATGTTGATACAACATGGAACCTAAAATCCCGTCTTCTTAGTTGGCTACCATTTTTAACAACTTCGATTGCATTCTCTTTGCTCTATATATTGATTCCGAATTGCCATGTATCAAAAAAACATGCTGTAGCGGGAGGCTTTATTTGTGCTGTGCTATTTGAACTTGCGAAATATGGATTTGGAATCTATGTCAGAGAAATGCCAAGCTATGAAAACATATACGGTGCAGTCGCTATTATTCCTCTTTTTCTTATCTGGATTTATGTGTCATGGATGATTGTTTTGTTCGGCGCTCATATTACATTTTGTCTTTCTTCTTTTCGTTTGCAGGATGAAATTGAACATAGAAGTAAAGGTGGCTGGACTTTTCTTGATGTTTTACGTGTTCTTGAAGTCCTGTATCAGGCGCAAAATAGTGGTGAGACTACGTCTATTCAAAAATTAAGAAAAAATAAAATTTTATTACCGCATTATCAGATGAACGATCTGCTTGAACATCTGAAAAGATTAAAATGGGTTAACCAAAATTCAAGTGGAGAGTGGTTGTTGTCAAAAGACATGAAGGAAACCAGTATGTATGACTTACATTCTGCATTACCTGTTCGTTTACCCGTATCAGACTATGAACTAGGACAAGATAAGCTGGCAAAAAAATTAAAACTGCAGCTTGCTAATCATCAGCAGGAAGTTGCTCAACATTTGTCCTTATCAATTCACGAGTTTTTAAAAGAAGACAGTACCTAGTTTATCATCTGGTTTTATAACTAAAGACTTCATAAGAAAGACTGGATTCAATCATCATATCCGCAGTAATCAATTCTTTTTTGTCACCGATCTTTGTTTCCATTTCTCTATCAGCTATATAAAGTCCTTTCTCTACAATAATGGACAAGTCATTAGGATCACTATTATGACTTGCCAGAAATGCTGGTCTGAATTCGCTGTCAGCTTTACTACCATTACATGCGCGTAGTGCTATTGGTTTGGCAGTATCAGCAATAATCTGCAAACCAATTTTATGCACGTTTTTGCTTACCATTAACCATCGAATGGTACCAATACTCCAGGATTCATTATCATCTTTAAGACTAATACCAACTAATTCGCCGACGCGAACTGATTTTTTAGGTTTGTTATCCTTGATAACAGCATATCCACCAGAACCTTCGTCAACAATTCGCCAGTTTTCAGGAATGTAATGTGAACCGGAAAGAGTTGTAGTCGGATTCTCGGAAATATCGATCTCATCTTCTTCGTTATCAATGGCAACTATGCTTTGAAATGAGTTGCCATTATTCAGGAAGTAATAAATGGCTCTGACACCGGAAACTATATTCAATTTTCCTGATTTTGCTTTTCTGGGAAAGTAACGTTTAGCGGGAAGTCCCCAGGCTTTTAACATGTGCGCAAGCAGCGATTTCGCATAAAATGGTGACAATACGATTGATTTATTTATTTGTTGCCCTATTTGAATTAAATCAATTTGTTTTTGTATTAAGTTTTCAAGCGGTGTTGAATCAAGCAGACGTGTTTTTTCATTGGCGTCGCCTTGATTAAATTTAGCGTAAGCCATCGCTTTATTATCTGTTTTAAGATCAAATACAAAATACCCGGTCGTATTTGAAACGGACTGCATGGGATGTATTTGTGTATATTCCGCCCAACTATCAAGTTGCTCGTAGACTTCCCAGATTGCGCCAAAAGGCAAGTGATGCGGGTCGACTAGAGAGGCCATCATGATACGTTTATAAGTATGATCTATGGTCGTACTAATATTTTTATTATTTGCTCCAGGTATAGAATAGATCTTTTTATGACATTCTATTGATTCAGCAAAGTCGTATATGAAGTTGAGCTGCTGCCAGACATTTTTTGGAATGGGAGCATATTCCAGAAAACTAAATATCAATGCGTGTGACAGGTAATTCATTGACATCAGCATTGCTTCGATGGGTGGCTTGGATTGTTTCCAGAGTGTCTTTTTGTTTATCGCTGAATCAAAAGCCAGCTTACAACCGTAACTCAGAGAAACAGCAATTTGTTTCATTTGACTGACCTGGCTTCCCATCGCATCAATAGTTTGTAATGTATGTTGTGCCCCTGCATTGATCTGTGATTCCACATAATATTGATATGGGCGGTTATAGAGTTCGACTAACTCAAGCCGAGTCGAGGACTTGATATCTGCTTTATTGGTAGCAACCAGTGCTTCATTAAGTAATGAACTTGTTTTTTTGAAATCGATATAAGGAAGTGAATCAAGCCATTCCTCAATATAGATGGGGCGAGTTTCTATTTCATTCCCTTGTGCGGATTTTTTTAGTGGTAAATGATCCATAATATTCTTCTATTAATTATTTATAGTCTGTTTTTACAGCTATTACTATCGGCAATATCCGTTCCAAACAATGGCTATAAATTAAAAAATAGTGTGATGAGTCCCACATTATTGTTTTCAATAACAGCGATCAGGGAAGATGTGAAATATTTGTGCAGATTTTCCCTAACCATAAATAATTTTTATATATATCAATGAGATATACTGTTAATTATAAATTTAAACTATTGTTACTGCTAATATCAGTAATTGAAAAGTGACTAAAACCTTAATTATGTCTCAATTAAGAGACACCTTAAAATGTTTTTAAGTAATTGATAATTATGAATAAATCGATAAATTGTTTTATCAACGGCAAAGTCCAAGGAGTGTGTTTTCGGATGTTTACCAGTCAGCAGGCCAAATTACTGGGTTTAACGGGCTGGGTCAGAAATCTGGACGATGGCCGAGTTGAAGTGCTTGCTTGTGGAAAAACGCCACAATTGGATCAACTACGAAAATGGTTGTCGCACGGACCAAGTATGGCAAAAGTTATTGGTGTTGAATATCGATCTATCGAATATCAGGAGTTTCCTGATTTTACGATTAGGTAATAGTTGCGGGATAGGCTCAAGTTTGTCTACGAAACTACGCTAATTTTTCTTTAATAAATTGAATCGCGGTCTCTAAAGAAATATTCTGATTATCCGTATCAGTTCGAGCTTTATATTCGATTTCGCCTGAATCCAGACCTTTTTCACTAAAGACAAAGCGGTAAGGAATACCAATTAATTCCATATCAGCAAACATGACGCCAGGGCGTTCGCGTCTATCATCGAGGATGACATCAATACCTGCTTCCAATAATTGCTCATAAAATGACATAACGGCTTCACGTAAACGTACAGACTTATGCATATTGATAGGGACGAGTGCCAGTTGGAAAGGTGCTATTGCTGTTGGCCAAATAATCCCTTTTTCATCATTATTTTGTTCAATAGCGGCGGCGACAATGCGCGAAACACCAATGCCATAACAACCCATGGTGAGTGTTGTTGCTTTTCCCTGTTCATCCAGACAAGTTGCTTTCATACTGGCACTGTATTTTGTGCCCAGTTGAAAGATGTGTCCGACTTCTATACCGCGAGCGAATTGCAGTTTGCCTGAGCCATCCTCAGCCATATCGCCTTCACAGACATTTCGAATATCAACAGTTGTAGGCAGGGGTAAGTCGCGTTGCCAATTAACTCCGGTTAAATGTTTTCCATCGTTATTGGCGCCACAGACGAAATCGCTCACATTTCCGGCACTGTGGTCAACGTAAAAGGGAATGGAAAGATCGACGGGTCCGATTGAACCAACGCTACATCCGAGTGCAGATTCGATATCTTTATTATCTGCAAAGGTAAGCGGACTCATTACACCATCCAGTTTTTCTGCCTTAACTATATTTAATTCATGATCGCCTCTTAATACCAGCGCAATAAGTCCTTCATCTTCAGATTTAACAATGAGTGTTTTTAAACACTGGGATGTACTGATTTTCAAAAATTGACTGACATCTTCAATGCTATGTTGCTCAGGTGTATCTACTGATTCCATCGTCTGAGTTGCTTCAAGATGAGCTTGCTCAGGTTTTATTGCGACAGCTTGTTCCATATTGGCGGCATAGTCGCCTTTTTCAGAAAAGGCGATGAGATCCTCTCCTGAATCAGCTAACACATGAAACTCATGTGACTTGTTGCCGCCGATATTGCCTGAATCAGCAATGACTGCACGAAACTTTAATCCCGCTCGGTTAAATATATTTGAATAAGTCGCATACATTTGTTCGTACGTTTCCTGTAATGATTCCTCGTTGAGATGAAATGAATAAGCATCTTTCATTAGAAATTCGCGTGCGCGCATAATGCCAAAGCGAGGGCGTACTTCGTCTCTGAACTTGGTTTGAATCTGATAAAAATTAGCAGGCAGTTGCTTATAACTACGAATTTCACGTCTCACCAGATCGGTAATAATTTCTTCGTGTGTTGGGCCAAAACAAAATTCACGATCATGCCGGTCATTAATTCTAAGTAATTCAGGGCCATATTGATCCCAACGTTCGGACTCTTGCCACAATTCTGCCGGTTGAATGGCAGACATCATGATTTCCTGAGCCCCGGCACGATCCATTTCTTCTCTGACAATAGCCTCTACTTTTCGTAGAACGCGTAAGCCAAAGGGTAACCAGGTATAAATACCGGAAGCTAACTGTCGAATCATACCTGCGCGTAGCATCAGTTGATGGCTGGCAATTTCGGCGTCAGCTGGTGCTTCACGTAAGGTTGCCATTAATAATTGTGATGTTTTCATATAACAGGTCTAATTTTAGGTTATTAGCTGCACTTCAAAGCTATCTTAAGCGTAACTGATTAAGCGCCGTACTATAAACGATAAACGGAATTAATGTGCAGGCTAAGTGGCCATGAATGCATTCAATATTACAGTGAAATTTTAGAGCTTATCGCATTGATTTTAGCTATTCTTCTTAATATCGAAGACATTGCTTGACCTGACTCAAGAATCTCAGTAACTTCGCGCGTTTCGACGCATTTTTATAATAATCTGGTAAGGGAAGTAGTGGCTAAAAAGAAAGAAATATTACGAGGCGCAGAAATTTTCTGTCGAGCACTCAAAGATGAAGGAGTCAAACATCTGTTTGGCTACCCTGGTGGTGCTGTTTTACATATTTATGATGAGCTTTATAAGCAAGATGCGGTAGAGCATATCCTCGTGCGTCATGAACAAGGCGCGACACATGCCGCAGATGGTTATGCGCGTGCTACCGGTAAACCGGGAGTTGTTTTGGTAACTTCAGGGCCTGGTGCGACTAATGCTGTAACCGGTATTGCTACTGCCCATTTAGATTCAATCCCCTTAGTCGTTTTTACAGGTCAAGTACCTCGAGCCATGATAGGCAATGATGCTTTTCAGGAAGTAGATTCCATTGGTATCACTCGTCCCTGTGTAAAGCATAATTTTCTGGTTAAGGATGTTAAAGAACTGGCTGAGACCATAAAAAAGGCATTTTATATTGCGACTAGCGGTCGTCCGGGCCCGGTTGTTGTTGATATTCCAAAAGATGTCACTGCGGATTCATGTGAATATGAATATCCGAAATCAGTGGATATTTCTTCTTATAAACCATCGGTTAAAGGGCATCCTAGACAAATTAAGAGGGCAGCAAAATTAATTTTGTCAGCCAAAAAGCCGATGATCTATTCTGGCGGCGGTGTCATTTTAGGTGAATCCAGTAAAGAATTAATAGAATTTACAAAATTATTAGGTTACCCAATCACCAATACTTTGATGGGACTCGGTGCTTATCCGGCGACTGACAAACAGTTTATTGGTATGTTGGGTATGCATGGAACCTATGAAGCGAATATGGCGATGCATCAATGTGATGTATTAATTGCTATCGGCGCCCGTTTTGATGATCGTGTTACCGGTGATCTGGAGCAGTTTTGTCCCTACGCGAAGATCGTTCATATTGATGTCGACCCTTCATCCATAGCCAAAAACGTTCCAGTTGATATTCCTATTGTTGGCGATGTTAAGCATGTACTTAAGGATTTATTAACGCTTATGAAAAGCGATAAAAATAAGCCTGATGCAAAAGCGCTTAAATCATGGTGGAAGCAACTTGATGAATGGCGAGCAATCGATTGTTTGAAATTTGATCGAACGACTGACGTTATTAAGCCACAGTATGTTGTCGAAAAGTTATACGAATTGACAAAAGGCGACGCTTATGTGACATCCGATGTAGGCCAACATCAAATGTGGGCTGCGCAATTTTATAAGTTTGATAAACCACGTCGTTGGATTAACTCTGGTGGCCTGGGCACGATGGGCTTTGGTTTGCCTGCCGCAATGGGTGTTAAATTGGCATTTCCAGATGAGACCGTTGCCTGTATTTCTGGCGAAGCGAGCCTGGTAATGTGTATTCAGGAACTATCAACCTGTCTGCAATATGGCACACCGATAAAAATATTAAGTTTGAATAATCGATATATGGGTATGGTGCGTCAATGGCAGGAGTTTTTTTATTCCAGTCGTTATTCACATTCTTACATGGAAGCTTTGCCAGACTTTGTAAAAATGGCAGAGAGCTACGGCCATATCGGCATGCGCATCGAAAAGACCAGTGACGTGGAAGGTGCAATTAAAGAAGCATTAGCCATGAAAGACCGAACTGTATTAATGGATTTTGTTACGGATCAGACAGAGAATGTTTATCCCATGATTGCTTCTGGAAAAGGGCATCATGAAATGCACTTGTCTACTGATACAGATAGAGAGCTCGCTTAATCATGCGTCATATACTTTCATTAGTTATGGAGAACGAAGCCGGGGCCTTGTCACGAGTAGCCGGTTTGTTTTCTGCGCGTTCATTTAATATTGAATCATTAACTGTTGCGCCGACAGAAGATCCTGCAGTTTCTCGAATGACTCTGGTTACGAGTGGTTCCGATGCTATTGTTGAGCAGATTATGAAACAACTGAATAAGTTGGTTGATGTGGTCAAGGTTGTCGATTTAAATGAGTCTCGACATATCGAACGTGAATTGATGTTGATTAAAGTGGCGGCAAAAAAAGAAGATCGTGATGAAGTAAAACGTATGGTTGAAATTTTTCGTGGTCGAATTATCGATGTTACTGAAAACACTTACACTATTGAAATGACAGGCACCGGTGAAAAACTGGATGCTTTTATTGAAGCACTGGACGACAGCTTGATTATTGAAGTTGTACGCTCCGGTGTTTCCGGTATTTCCCGTGGCGGCAAAGCCATTCAAACCTAAAGAATTATTAATTAAATATTTTTACGAGAGCATTTATGAAAATTTATTACGACAAAGACGCGGACCTATCTTTAATTCAAGGCAAGCAAGTTGCCATCATTGGCTATGGTTCGCAAGGACATGCACATGCAAATAACCTTAAGGATTCTGGTGTTAACGTTTGTGTCGGCTTGCGTGAAGGTTCAGCATCTGCGGCTAAGGCAAAAGCAGCAGGTCTGGATGTAAAATCTATAGCAGATGCCGTTTCAAGTTCTGATATTGTCATGATACTGGCGCCTGATGAGCATCAAGCCGAACTCTACAAAAACGAGATTGAACCTAATATTAAACAAGGTGCAGCACTGGCCTTTGCTCATGGTTTCAATATTCATTTTCAACAGATCATGCCGCGTGCAGATCTTGACGTGATTATGGTTGCACCAAAAGGCCCGGGTCATTTGGTTCGTGCAACATACACAGGTGGTGGTGGTGTGCCTTCATTAATTGCAATGTTCCAGGATGCTTCTGGTCAGGCAAAAGAGATTTCATTGTCTTATGCTTCAGCTAATGGTGGTGGTCGTGCCGGCATAATCGAAACAACATTTAAAGAAGAAACGGAAACGGATCTATTTGGCGAACAAGCGGTACTTTGTGGTGGTATTACTGCGCTTATCCAGGCGGGTTTTGAAACCTTGGTTGAAGCGGGCTATGCACCGGAAATGGCTTACTTTGAATGTTTACACGAAACTAAATTGATCGTTGATCTGATCTATGAAGGCGGCATAGCCAATATGCGCTATTCGATTTCGAACACAGCTGAATATGGTGATTTTACTCGTGGGCCTAGAGTTATTACTGAAGATACCAAACGTGAAATGAAAAAGATTCTTACCGAAATTCAACATGGTGAATTTGCACGTGAGTTTATTCTGGAAAATCAGAGTGGTGCTGCAACGCTTAAGGCTAAACGAAGAATCAGTCGGGAACATGGTATTGAAGTTGTCGGTGAGAAACTGCGTTCGATGATGCCGTGGATTAAAGCAAACCAACTGGTTGATCAGGAAAAAAACTAATTTATAGTAATTAGATACTAGTAAGTTTTAGAGATACACGCGTTTGATTACTTATTATGCCAAGTAATCGATACCCATTAATTGCCCGCGAAACATGGCCATTCCTGTTTGTTTTAATTGGATTGGCTGTGCTTGTGCAATTTCTTTTTGGACCAATTGCGTTTCTGGTTTTATTTCTTATTCTTGTTATATTTGTTTACCTCTTCCGTGATCCAGTTCGTGAAATCCCTCCAGAACCTTTAGCTGTAGTTAGTCCTGTTCATGGAATTGTTACATTAATCGAAGAATCTGAAGAAATTCGTTTGCACTCCAAAGCAAAACGAGTCCAGATTACAATGCGTCCCCATGATATTTATTCTTTGCGTGCTCCAATTGAAGGCAAGGTTATGGAACAATGGTGTTCTAACCCGGATAACAATGAATCACGTCGTCATTTTGATTTTCATATAAAGTCGGATGAAGGGGATAATGTCGTGACGGCTATTCGTTTAAGAGATATCGTTCGCAAATTTCATATGTACATACATTCTGGTGAACGAATAGGGCAAGGTCAACGCTGTGGTTATCTCTATTCCGGAGCTCTTGTTGATGTCTTTTTGCCGATTGAGTCTAAAGTACAGGTAGAAGTTGGACAGTATGTAAATTCAGGTAGTAGTGTATTAGCACATATGATCCATTCTGAAGCGGCCAGCGTGATTGAAATGAAGGGTGGTTAGAAAACTATATTTGACCACATCATACATTTCACTTTTCACCCTTCACTTTTCCGGTACACTCACTACATGTTAAGTATTTCCAAAAATGTCATAAAGGATCAGTCGCGTGACTAAACGCAGACGTGGAATTTATTTGTTACCAAACTTGTTTACAACGGGAGCGTTGTTTGCGGGTTTTTATTCTATTGTAGCTTCAATTAATGAGCAGTTCGAAGCAGCCGCAATTGCGATTTTTGTTGCCATGGTGCTGGATGGAATGGATGGTCGTATTGCACGAATGACTAATACGCAAAGCGATTTTGGTGTGCAATACGATAGTTTATCTGACATGGTTTCGTTTGGTTTAGCGCCGGCACTGGTCATGTATCAATGGGCATTATTTGGTATGGGCAAATTTGGTTGGTTAGCTGCTTTTGTTTACACCGCGTCTGCGGCATTGAGGTTGTCTCGATTTAATACACAGGCTGCTAGTCTGGATAAGCGTTTTTTCCAGGGTTTGCCGAGTCCTGCAGCAGCAGCAGTTTTGGCTGGAATGATCTGGTGTGGAAGTGTTTATGACTTGATAGATGACACAACGTCCCTGGTTTTTTGTCTTCCGGTGACAGTTATTGTTGGCATTTTGATGGTCAGTAATATTCGTTACCATAGTTTCAAACAATTTGATCTTAAAGGACGTGTGCCTTTCATGGCTGTTCTAATTGTTGTTCCGATATTTGTTTTGGTCGCTATGGAGCCGCCACTGGTCTTATTTTTATTGGCGGCAAGCTATGTTATTTCTGGTCCAATTCTAACTTTGTTCACTTTGCGCAAACATAGAGAGTCCAGGAAAATTACAGAACCACCAAATACTTGAATTTTATTTAAAAAACGCTATATTTCTGAATATGGTTTCAACAAACACATCATTCTATTCTACTAATACTGACTCTCGCCTGGTTCAGTCAGTATTGTCTTGCCTGTTATTTCTACTGCCCTAAGGGGCTAATAATCGTTTTACACACAAGGTTTTGATATTGCGTTTTTAAAACGTAAGTTTCTTATTTGTATTGCTCAAGCTATCAACATAGACTGAGTCTAAGTACCGGAGTAGAGAAAAATGCAGGATAAATTAATTATATTTGACACAACTTTGCGTGATGGTGAGCAAAGTCCAGGTGCCTCAATGACGAAGGATGAAAAGCTTCGTATTGCCAAGGCATTGGAGAAAATGCGTGTCGATATTATCGAGGCGGGTTTTCCTATCGCCAGTCAGGGTGATTTTGAATCAGTAAAAGCCGTTGCCGAGATGGTAACTGAAAGTACGGTTTGTGGTCTGGCGCGTGCGCTTGATAAAGATATCGATCGAGCGGCTGAGGCATTAAAACCAGCCAAGTCATCACGTATTCATACCTTTCTTGCAACCTCTCCAATACACATGCGTGAGAAATTACGTATGGAGCCAGATCAGGTTGTTGAGCAGGCAATAAAAGCGGTCAAACGCGCAAAAAAATACACGGACAATGTTGAGTTTTCACCTGAAGATGCCGGACGTTCTGAATTTGAATTCTTATGTCGAGTAATTGAAGCAACGATTGATGCAGGCGCAACAACAATTAACATCCCGGATACGGTGGGTTATAACTTGCCACAGGTTTTTGGAGAATTGATAGCCAGCTTAATTGAGAATATTCCAAATTCTGACAAGGCGGTATTTTCAGTACATTGTCATAATGATCTTGGTTTAGCTGTAGGTAATTCCTTGTCTGCAGTACTAAATGGTGCACGACAAGTTGAGTGTACGATTAATGGTTTAGGTGAACGTGCGGGTAACGCAGCACTTGAAGAAGTGGTTATGACAGTGCGTACGCGCAAGGATCTTTTTACCTGTGATACTGAACTTGATACAACACAAATCGTAAAATGTTCACGATTGGTTTCAACTATTACCGGTTTTCCTGTACAGCCAAATAAAGCCATAGTTGGCGCCAATGCGTTTGCTCATGAATCAGGTATTCATCAGGACGGTGTATTAAAAAGCCGTGAAACGTACGAGATTATGCGTGCAGAAGATGTAGGCTGGAATGCCAATCGTATGGTTTTGGGAAAACATTCAGGTCGAAATGCGTTTCGTACACGCTTGGAAGAATTAGGCATCAACTTTGAAAAAGAAGAAGATTTAAATGCCGCGTTTACCCGATTTAAAGAGGTCGCTGATAAAAAGCACGAAGTCTATGATGATGATTTACAGGCTTTGGTTAGTGATGCGATTCAGGATAGTGCCGATGAACGGATAAAACTGGTGTCACTCAAGGCAAATATTGAAACAGGTGAAACGCCAAAAGCGGAAATTACACTTTCTATTGATGGTGAAGAAAAGCAAGCCAATGCCGATGGTGGTGGGCCTGTTGATGCAACGTTCAAGGCGATTGAAAGTTTAGTGAATAGTGGTTGTGATTTACAATTGTATTCAGTTAATAACATTACGAATGGAACTGACTCACAAGGTGAAGTGACAGTACGTATGGATAAAGCGGGAAGAATTGTTAATGGTTTGGGATCAGACACAGACATCGTTGTTGCTTCTGCCAAGGCTTATATCAGTGCATTGAATAAAGTCATGGTACCTGCTGAACGAGCACATCCGCAGTTATAAGGTATGCAAGCCTACCAAGAACAATATCTGAAAGAGATGGGCATTGAGCTTTGGGTCGATCGTGACAAGAAAGTTTCGAATGTTGTTGAAGAAATTGCTGCAAATAACACTTCTGTAATAACTAAAGCTGAGCCGGTTAATAAACAGGCTCATGTTTTCCCTGAAGAACTTGCTAGGTTAAAACAAGAAGTGTCCGTTTGTGAGAAATGTGAATTACATGAAACGCGAACACAAACCGTATTTGGTATAGGACATCCCGAAGCAGACTGGTTGATCATTGGTGAAGCACCGGGTGCAGATGAAGATAGACAGGGGGAGCCTTTTGTTGGTCGCGCCGGACAATTATTAAACTCAATGTTATTGGCAATGGGTTTACAAAGAGAGCAGGTGTTTATTGCGAATATTTTAAAATGTCGCCCGCCTAATAATCGCGATCCTAAACCGGAAGAAGTGCTGGCTTGTGAATCATATTTAAGACAGCAAATAGATTTAATCAAACCGAAAATTGTTTTGGCCGTTGGACGTATCGCGGCACAAAACCTGTTAAAGGTTGATACACCTATAGGGAAAATGCGCGGCAATAAATATCAATACCCGGATAGTGAGTTACCGGTAGTAGTGACTTATCATCCTGCCTATTTACTACGCTCGCCACGTGAGAAGCGTAAAGTATGGGAAGATCTTAAAATTGCCATGCGCTTATATAAAGAATTATGAGTGCCGTAATAAAACAGGCAGATATACTTATCAGGCCGATGTCTGAAGAAGATATTGAATTCGTCATTGATACTGAAAATCGTGCCTATGAGTTCCCATGGAGCGAAACAATTTTTCAGGATTGTTTGCATGTCGGTTATTGTTGTTGGGTACTTGAGCGTGATGGAATTATTGTTGCGCATGGTGTGATGTCTGTTGCCGTTGGTGAATCGCATATTTTAAACATATGTGTGCATCCAGATTATCAGTCCATAGGCTTAGGTCGAATGTTGTTAAATCATTTGCTAGATGTGGCATTGGAACACGATGTTAATATGACTTTTCTAGAAGTACGTCCTACAAACTTCGCTGCGATTAAGCTTTATCTTGATATGGGCTTTGATGAAATAGGCGCTCGTCGAAATTATTATCCGGCAAAAATGGGACGCGAAGATGCGTTGATCTTTGCCAAGTCAACGCCACGAGAAGGGGATACCTTTTAAAATGTCTATTTTTGTTCGCCTCGTCCATGAGGCTCACCCCTTCGGGGCTGACACTCAAAATCGCTCCCGGCAATTTTGTCGCGATTGCTGTGTCAGCTTGGCAACTGCTTCCGGCGTTGCTCTACCTCCTGCATCCATGCAGTCGTCCGTGCGTTGCACTGATGCACATGGATGTGCGAATGCCGCGAAGACATGGATGTCTAAGAGCGGCCTTACTCTCACACCAACCGTAGGCGCTCTAGGCGAAAAATATCCTATTTTTACAGGTATCCTAAATAAATATGAGTAATAACTTACCAGACTTTCCGACACTAGAATCTTATGTTGGAAATACACCCTTAGTACGAATACAACGCCTAACAGGTGATACCAGTAATGTTGTTCTTGCCAAACTTGAAGGTAATAATCCGGCGGGTTCTGTAAAAGATCGTCCAGCATTAAGCATGATTAAACATGCTGAAGAACGTGGCGAAATAAAACCTGGTGATACTTTGATAGAAGCAACCAGTGGTAATACCGGCATTGCATTGGCAATGGCAGCAGCAATACGCGGTTATAAAATGATTTTAATCATGCCAGAAAGCATGAGTGTTGAACGACGTGCGGTAATGAAAGCATTTGGTGCAGAAATTGTTTTAAGCTCTGCCGATGGCAGTATGGAAGAAGCGATTGATGTTTCTCGAGAAATGGAAGCAAAGGGAGAGGGTAAAATACTGGATCAATTTGGCAATCCTGATAATCCGCGCGCGCATTATGAAGGTACCGGTCCGGAAATATGGCGTGATACCAATGGCAAGATTACACACTTTGTCAGTGCTATGGGTACGACTGGAACCATCATGGGAACGTCACGTTTTCTTAAAGAACAAAATCCAGATATTCAGATTGTCGGAGTACAACCAATAGAAGGCGCAAAAATCCCAGGCATACGTCGTTGGCCAGAAGCATATATGCCAAAAATTTATGAAGCTCCTCGTGTTGATCGCATTATGGATATGGGTCAAGAGCTTGCAGAAAAAACGACATTAGAGCTTGGTGCTAAAGAAGGAATCTTTGCCGGTATCTCATCCGGTGGTGCCATGGCAGCAGCACTACAATTATCAAAAGAAGTAGAGAATGCAGTGATCGTCACTATTGTTTGTGACAGAGGCGACCGTTACCTCTCAACGAATGTTTTCCCTTCATGACTACTGCGCTCGGCTACTCTTCGTTAAAAACGAACGAACAATACTCATGTACTGTCTTGTACACTCCGTTTGTTAGTTCGTTTTTGCCTCGATTAGCCTTCGTTCGTGACGTCCTGAAAAGTTCTCTGAAATATTAATTAAAGGTATAGTAATGCAGTATAAAAATATTATATGGTTTATTATATTTTTTACTTTATTTTCTAGTTGTTCAGATGCAGATAAAACTTCAAATCTTAAAGATGTTTCTTTATCAGAATGCATAACTCATAAAGACGATTTTGAAAATTATTTTGAAAATAATGTGACACCATTATTCTCTATCCCATCGATAGAAACACCTAAGGCGATTACTGTTAATATAATTAACGGGCTATCACGTTATTCAGATATTTTTTCAAACTGTGATTTGAGAATAATAAAAGAAAAAGTTATTGAGAAAGAAGTTTTTGAAAATGAGTTTACTTACTTTTCAATTAGTAATGCTTTATCAATATTAGTAAGTCTCATGAAAGAGATAGAAGATCAGAAATTATCTGATAAAGAAGTAATAGATGTGCTTGTAAAGCATATGAAAAAATTATAAATGAATTATCTAAGTCATGAATATTCTTGTTTTTGATATCGAAACCGTACCGGACATTGAATCGGGAAAAAGATTATATAATCTGGAAGGTTTGAAAGCCGAAGATGCGGCTGAATTGATGTTTAGTCAGCGCCGTCAGGAAACCGATGGCAAGTCTGATTTTTTACGACATTACTTGCATAAGATTGTTGCTATCTCTGTCGTATTAAAAACAAAGGATAAATTGAGCGTTTGGTCTTTAGGGGATGTTGATTCCGATGAGAAAGAAATTATTCAGCGTTTCTTTGAAGGTCTCGAGCGTTATACACCAACCATTGTTTCATGGAATGGTAGTGGTTTTGATTTGCCGGTATTACATTATCGTTCACTGTTGCACGGCGTAGTTGCACAGCGTTATTGGGAAAATGGTGACGATGATAAAAGCTTCAAATGGAATAATTATTTATCCCGTTTTCATAGTCGTCATACGGATTTAATGGATGTCATTGCGGGTTATATGCCCGGAACAAAAGCACCTCTTGATCAAATTGCTACATTACTTGGTTTCCCAGGCAAGATGGGCATGAGTGGTGATAAGGTTTGGGAAACATATACTGCGGGTGATATAGAAGCGATACGCAATTATTGCGAGACAGACGTATTAAATACCTATCTGGTTTATTTACGTTATGAATTAATACGTGGTCGTTTAACAGAAAGTCAGTATCAAGACGAATGTAATCAAGTTCAGGACTTATTGGACGACGAGAGTAAACCGCATCTAAAAGAATTTCTCGAAACATGGCAGATATCATAAGTAGAATATTAATAATCTACTTTACATAGACATGAATACTAATCAGCCACAGAGGTCACAGAGTGAAAAAACAGTTGTTCCTCTGTGTGCTCTGTGTGCTCTGTGGCATTCTTTGATATTACTTACGTTTTAAGAATTATTTTTTATCTATGGCCAGACGCCGTCGTAATAAAATCCCGCAAGGGCTTTTCAAAGCAGAAATTGAATCTTTATCGCACGAAGGTCGAGGTGTTGCGCATATTGATGGTAAAGCAGTCTTTATTGATAATGCACTGCCTGATGAAGAAGTAGAATTTAATTATGTCAGTACACGCGCGAAGTTTTCTGAAGGTGTGTCAGAGAATGTCATTGCAGCAAGTGAGCAACGTATAACTCCAGGTTGCGAATACTTCGGTTATTGTGGCGGATGTAGCTTGCAACACATGAGCGCCGAAGCACAGTTAGAACATAAACAGAATGTATTATTAGAACAATTCACACATTTAGGCAAAGTAAAACCGAAAACAGTTTTACCGCCATTAACCGGCCCCGTGTTTGGTTATCGTACCAAAGCAAGGTTAGGCGTGAAGTATGTAATTAAAAAAGAACGCGTATTAGTCGGTTTTCGTGAAAAACGCAGTCCGTTTATTGCTGATATAAAACATTGCGAAGTATTACATCCCGATGTGGGTCATAAAATAGCAGACTTACAGGCATTAATTGAAAACCTATCAATTAAAGATCAAATCCCGCAAATAGAAGTGGCAGTCAGTGATAACGGAGTTGCTTTAGTGATGCGCCATCTTGCCGAATTTAATGAAGATGATCTGAATCAATTAAAAACTTTTGAACAGGAGCATAATTTCAAGTTTTATCTACAGCCGGGTGGATATGACACAGTGCATCGCCTAAACGATAACAATAATGAATCCGATCAATCAGAATTGTTTTATAGATTGGAAGATCATAATTTAAATATTTATTTCCAGCCGATTGATTTTACGCAAATCAATGTTGAGATTAATCAGCAGATGATTAATTTGGCGTTAGAATTACTCGACGTTAATGAGGATGACGAAGTGCTGGATCTGTTTTGTGGCGTGGGTAACTTTACATTACCGATTGCTCGGAAAGCCAAATCAGTTGTTGGTGTAGAAGGCGACAAAGGTTTGGTAAAAAGAGCAAAACAGAATGCGGAAAAAAACAAGTTAGACAATGTTGAATTTTATGCCGCTGATCTTGCAGACTTTGATCAAGAGTACGACTTTATGAAAAAATCCTATAATAAAATTTTACTCGATCCGGCACGAACGGGCGCAAAAGAAATTATTGGGGCATTAAATACTAAGAATGTTGAACGAATTGTCTATGTCTCATGCAACCCAGCAACATTAGCGCGCGATGCGGGTATTCTCGTCAATGAGAAAAAATTTAAATTAAAGAAAGCCGGTGTAATGGATATGTTTCCTCACACAGCACATGTTGAGTCAATTGCCGTATTTACAAAGTGAAACTAGCTAATCTATTATTTTTACTTTGTTTGTTGTTTATTACTGCTTGTGCCGATTCAAATAGAAATAGCATTGCCTTTGGTTTAAATACGGCTCCCGTTACTCTCGATCCACGTTTTTCTACCGATGCAGTTTCTTATCGTATCACTCGATTGATTTACCGAAGCCTTGTTGATTTTGATGAACAGTTTCAAGTTATGCCTGATCTGGCAAATTGGGAACAAATTAAACTGGATCATTACCGTTTTACTCTGGGGAATGAAGGTCGAGAGTTTCATGATGGTTCGCGATTAACAGCAAATGATGTAAAAGCCACGTATGAATCTGTATTAGATCAAGCAAATGCCTCGCCACATAGAGGCTCGGTTCAAATGATAAGTTATATCAGTGTTATTGATGAAAACACAATCGACTTCAAGTTATCTCAGCCCGATCCTCTTTTCCCCGGACGAATGGTGATAGGGATTCTCCCTGAAAAATTAATTTCAAAAAAATACAATTTCAGTCGAGAACCTGTTGGTAGTGGTTCGATGCAGATTTTAGAATGGCAGGATGATTCACGATTAAAGCTGATACGATTAGACGATAAACAAATAATAGAATTTGTTACCTTAAAAGATCCTACTGTCAGGGTGCTTAAACTATTAAGAGGCGAGATTGATTTAGTTCAGGGTAACTTGCCACCTGAAATTGTTAAATGGTTGACAACAAGAGATTCGATTGAAGTAAAAAGAAAGCAGGGTAGTACCTTTAGCTATATCGGATTTAATTTGGAAGATCCAGCTACTGGAAATGATTTAATACGCAGGGCCATTGCTCATGCAATAGACCGGGATTCTATAATTAAATACGTTATGGGCGAATCGGCACGAAAAGCGGGGACATTATTGCCAGCCGGCCATTGGGCGACAAATACGAACTTAAGTGGTTATGATTATGACCCCACCAAAGCAGAGACCTTTTTAAAGCAAGCAGGTTACGGCCTGGATACACCATTGAAATTAACTTATAAAACATCTAATAATCCTTTTCGTTTACGTCTCGCGACTATTATTCAGGATCAATTAAAATCTGTAGGTATAGAAATAGATATTCGCAGTTATGACTGGGGCACGTTTTATAGCGATATTAAGAACGGCCGTTTTCAAATGTATAGTTTGTCCTGGGTCGGTTTGAAAATGCCGGATGTTTTTCGTTATGTATTTCATAGCAGTGCAATACCGCCATACGGTGCTAATCGGGGGCGGTTCATAAATAATCAAGTTGATTCTATTATTGAACTTGCCGAAGTTGAGCCATTATTAATAAAACAGGCTGAATATTATCGTGAGTTACAGCAAATTTTATTTGATGCCTTACCTACTATTCCATTATGGTATGAAGATAATGTCTTGGCGATACGAAAAAATATAAAAGACTATAAGTTGAATACTGATGGTAACTTTGATGCATTAGAGCATACGGTACGGCAAAATTAAAATTATTTATGCATATACAAATATCAATTAAAGAACAAACTTTAACGTTGTTTGATGAAGATAAACAACTTAAGCAATATTCTATCTCTACCGCCAAAAATGGTCCCGGTGAAATAATGGATAGCGAATGCACACCCTGCGGCAGACATATTATTTTTGAAAAAATTGGTGATGGCGCTGAAATTAATTCAGTCTTTGTTGCCAGAGTAGCAACTGGAGAGATCTATCAAGCGTCATTACGCGAGCAGTACCCGGAACGTGACTGGATATTAACGCGCATACTCTGGTTAAGTGGTACGGAAGAAAGAAAGAACAAGGGTGGTAACGTAGATAGCCATGATCGTTATATCTACATTCACGGCTCACCCGATGATGTAGCTATGGGGGTTCCGGGTTCGCGTGGTTGTATACGCATGCGAAATAATGAAATTATTGAATTGTTTGAACTAGTAGACGAAGGAATTACGGTGCAAATAACTTCAGGTTGACGTTACATATTTATTATCTTTTTAATTCAATTCGGTTAAGAGCTGTAATATCTCTTTGTAATCGTTGTTCAGCATATCCCGGTTTATATATATCCCAGATTTCGTGAGTGAGAGGCCAAACCATCATCACTCTTTCCGAAGGTGTTGCGACTACAAATTCATCATCATCTTCTGAAGTAAGAGATTTTATGGTTACTTTAGAGCGGTCTATTTGCATAAGCGTATTATAACAATATTACGAATGTTATAATTGGAAAATACACTAAATTAGAAAATTATTTTAGCTAAAATATGAACGAAACAAAAAGACAAACAGCCCATGAACGTATCGGTGGAGATGAAGGTTTAAAGCAATTAGTTGGCTTATTTTATGACAACATGGAGTCCTTGCCCGAAGCAAAATTGATCCGAGATTTGCATGCAAAAGATATGCGTAGTGCCCGGGAAAAGTTATTTATGTTTTTAAGTGGTTGGATGGGAGGACCTGATCGTTATATTGCTGCATTTGGTCATCCGCGCTTGCGTGGCAGACATTTACCTTTTCCCATTGGTAACGAAGAGCGTGATCAATGGTTAATGTGTATGCAGAAAGCTTTGAACGAGTTAAATCTTGATACCATGTTCAAAGAACAGTTAATGTCCTCTTTTACGCAAACAGCAAACCACATGATGAACAAAGACTTAGATTAAATGGTTCTTCAGCAGAATCTGTGGGTAGATATTATGAAAATAATACCCCGTCATTCCGGGCTTGACCCGGAATCCAGTGGATAACATCTTTAGGTAAAGTTTTAAATAGATAAAACATCCTCTAAAATTCAATACGTTATTATCAACATAATGTGGACGTACTGCTTGTTTAACTGGATTCCGGGTCAAGCCCGGAATGACGGAACTTTTTAATTGTCCGTTAAATACGAGTACAGAAATAAAACAGCCCATTTAACACCTAACTTATTCTATTTGTTTAAGTTTTCAAAAAATACTTTTCTTGTTAACCCACAGATTCTGCTGAAGATCCAATTAAATTAGCTGTATCTTCAATTGGAGCAGTTGTTAGTAATAATTTTTCTGAGAGTCTGTTGAGTTGTTTTTGAATTTTTTGGTCCTGTTTTTTAAAACATAAGCCGATTAAACCAAAGTCTTTCCAAACGACCGACGCATCCAGTTTGATGTTTGTATTATCAACCTGAATGAGTATTTTACAGTCCTGCTCGGGTTGAATTTCGATATCAGAATGTTCGATAATTTGTATGCCGTTTCCCGAAATGTTCCGCATTTTGCTAATATATTCTTTATCGTTGATATAAGTGGTTATATCAAGTTCAGCATGAACGCGTTTATTATTTCGACGATTATCGCTTTGGCGTTTTCTAATACGTCTATCTTTCATTTTTTTATTCCTGTCGCAGTAATTTTGATATCGACCGGAATCAGTTTTCCTTAAACTTTATTATCTGGCTCCATAAAACACCATTTTACTGTCGGCACCTGCTTTTGAATCTCTTCTTCAAGTTCATTAATCTGTTTTACGGCTTCTTCAATACTCAAGCCTGCTTTCATCTTTAATTTTGCTGCCAACATAACATCAGCACCAATTTGCATGGTGATGGAATGTAATAGTTTTTCAATGCTGTCATCTTTTTCAATAATAGAATCAATCAATGTAACCAATTCCGGCTCAGCCGAACGTCCGACAATTAATGATTTAATTCGCCAGCCAATAAATATAGAAATAAAGATCAAGATAATGCCAATACAAATCGAACCAAGTGCGTCATACATCGGATTGCCGGTAACCCAGGCGATAGACACGAAGATAAAAGCAATCATTAGCCCTATTGTTGCAGCAGTATCTTCGCCTAGTATGACGACTAATTCCGCATTCCGTGTATTTTTGAACCACTCTATGAATGATTTATCTTTTCTGATTTTTTTAACAATTCTCAATGCAGCATAAAGACTAAAAGATTCAAGGAAAATACCAAAGCCCAATACTAGTAAAGCAACCCATATTTGATTCAACTCGCTTGGCTCATGCAATTTATGCCAGCCTTCATAAACAGAATACAGACCTCCCATGCTAAATAGCATGATGGCGACAATGAAGCTCCAGAAATAAGTTACTTTTCCGTATCCAAGAGGATGTTTTTCATCCGCTGGTTTCTCGGCTTGCTTTAAGCCAATAAATAGCAGGATTTGATTGCCACAATCGGCAAAAGAGTGAATTGCTTCAGCCATCATACTGCCAGAACCAGTGTAAATTGCAGCGCCAGTTTTTGCGATAGCCAAACCTAGGTTGGCTATAAATGCATAGAGAATTGCTTTTGTAGAATCGCCGTGTCCAGACCCAGACATGCTGTACTCCATTTTTAGTAATGATTGTCAACCGAATGATAACCCATGCGTTAGTACGGGTGTAAATAGATTATATAAATGGAGAATAACAGTGATGAAATTACATGATTCAATTAAAGTAAAAGTAATAAGTGGTCTACTGTTTGGTTTGGTATTCAGCGTGCCGGCTATGGCAGAAGATGAAGAATCCAATCGTTTGTCGCCAAGAGAACGCTTTCAACAAGCCGATACTGACGGAGATGGACGCTTAAGTCAGGATGAACGACAAGCAGCTAACCAGGTAAGACGTGAAAATCAACGTCAGCGATTTGATAGCGATGGAGATGGGCGACTAAATCGTGATGAACGTGAAGATATAAGAGATCGTCGTGAAGACCGGGCAGATCGAAGAGAAGATGTACGTGACCGTCGTGAAGATGTAGCAGATAGACGCGAGGATATTCGAGACCGTAAAGAAGATCGTTGGGATGCAAATCATAATTATGAACCCGGTACGCCAGCAGCACGTCGGGATAGAGCCGAAGATATTCGTGATAGACGAGAAGATGTTAGGGATCGCCGGGAAGACATCGTTGATCGACGTGAAGATGTTCGAGATCGTCGGGAAGATAGGGTAGATCGAAGAGAAGATGTTCGCGACCGTCATGATGGAAAAAGACAACATGATGGAAAAAAACAACGCGCACAACGAAGATCAAGTGACGGTGAAAAACACCGTCGTGTACAACGAAGTTCACGCGGTGGTGAGAAACGTCAACGTGGACAGAGTAGCAGTGGTAGACGCGTTGCCCGTAGCAGGTAATCATTGGATAATGACATAGTCAGATATTTTCTGACTATGTTTATTTTCAAAATGAAGCAGTATTTATTTATAATTAGTATTCAAGGGGACTTATACTGGATCGTTATCGGGAATTGGATGCATTTCTTGCCAGTGTTGAAAAGCGAGGCTTTCGTATGGCCGAGATAGCAACAGGAAATAAGGATGAGGCATTAGATATTTTGCAAGATGCTATGTTCAAACTTGCAGAAAAATATGCAGATCGTGATGCCAGGGAGTGGGGTCCTTTATTTACGACTATTTTGCAAAGCCGTATCAGGGATTGGTATCGGCGCAATCAGGTACGTAATCGCTTTCGTAGCTGGTTTAGCAACAAGGATGCTGAGCAGGAAGATCCTATTCAACAAGCAGAAGATGAAAAAGCAAGAACGCCCGAACAATTGTTACAATCAGATAGACGCGTTGATGAATTGGATCAGGTAATACGAGATTTGCCACTACGCCAACAACAGGCTTTTTTATTAAGAACATGGGAAGGGTATAGTGTCGAAGAAACCGCGAATGTAATGAAATGCTCAGCGGGAAGTGTAAAAACACATTATTCTCGTGCAATACATAAGCTGCGTGAAAAACTGGATGATCATTGGTAATGAGTAAACATAACGAAAACGAATTTAACGCGAATATTAGACAAAATCTGGATGAAAGTGTCGATGCGCTTGATGCAAGCACGCTATCAAAGATTCGCCAAATTCGCGCGCAAGCCATAGAAAAAGCAGGCACTCGTCATATTAACTGGCCAGGGTTTATGGTTGGTGGTTTAGCGACAGCCTGTGTCATGGTTTTTGCCGTTATGATTTTGTTGAATTCACCCGCACCAATGCAAGCTGTTCCGGTAGATGAGATTGAACTTATTTCTTCTGCCGACAATCTGGAATTATTTGAAGAACTGGAATTTTATGAATGGCTCGAAGAAGATGGTTTACCGAGCTAACGTGTGCGTGTTGTTTTTTATTTGTTCCATAACATCATTGTTTGCAGACGAACAAATAGATAGTGAAACCATACCCTCTATAGATTTTCTTGAATTTATCGGTGAATGGGAAACAGAACAAGGAGAATGGATTGATCCGCTTGAGTTAGAAAATGAAGAAATGGGAAAGTTAATCGAGGCAACGATTGAAGTTGATACAGAAAATGAAAACTAGATTAATAATATTCTTTTTATGTCTATTTCCTTTGGTAACTGTTTATGCCGAAGAAGGTATCGCGTGGAAATCATTATCGGCAGAAGAACAAACGTTATTAAATGATTTCAAAGGTGATTGGGAACAACTGCCCACACAGCGTCAGCAACGTCTTCAAAAAGGAGCAGGTCGTTGGGGACAAATGACAGATGAACAACGCCAAAAAGCTAAGCAACGTATGCAGCGTTGGAAGTCAATGGATGGTGAGCAAAAGAAAAAAATAAAAGATCGCTTTGAACGTTTTAATAATCTGTCGCCAGAGCAACAAGAAAAAATCAGAAAAAAACGTCAGTGGTTTAATAAATTACCGGAAGATAAGCGCAAAGAATTACGAAAACGCTATCAAAATATGTCTGACGAAGATAAAAAAGTCTTTCGTCAAAAAATGAAGGAAAAACATAAAAGAGCGAAAGAACGAATGCAGAACATGACGCCGGAAGAACGCCGCCGATTAAAACAGCAACGAAAAAATAAAAATACAAACCGACCTACAAGATCAACAAATAGTAGAACTACAACTGACCGTGCTACGGACAGAACGAGATAGGGTTTTATTCTTTTTTACTCGAGTTCACTATCTGTCTTGCAAACTTCTTTATCTGCGCATCATAAAGCGCAAGTTCACCGCCGGTTTTGATTGCTGCTAGTGATATTCGTGCGAGTAGCAAGAGAAGTAATAGATTAACAACCCATGCGATGAAATAAGAAATACGAATTCCATTTGGTTTTTCTTCCATTTTCGTTTCAGAATCATTCCCATTCACACCTAATAAGCTGTCGCGTATGGGAGCGATACTTTTATCTATGTTGGAGCCAGCCTCAATGGCTATAGCGACACGTTCAATATTTCCCGGGTCTTTATATAGTGCCAAGGCTTCGTTGAAAACCTGTATTGCTATCCACAGGCCGATAAATAGCAACATCAATCCGCAAAATCGAACAACAATACTCATGATATCCTTGCTTGCTTCATTTAATGATGACATAGCTGGTTGGGCTGTTTCTGCCTCTTCCTCATTATTGTCAAATTTATACATATTTATTTCCTTGATGTTCTGTCAGTTTATCCTTAACTGTTATCATTATTGTATCCTGATATTAGATAATAGTTGAACTAGATCCGAATAATTAATGAATAAGGCAATATTGTGTTTCTGAATTACCTGATCAAACGCTTGTTTAGTGCGGTATTTGTTTTGCTGGGTATAACGACGCTTGTCTTTTTATTGATACATCTTGTGCCTGGCGATCCTATCGAAGTGATGTTGGGTGAAACAGCGCGCCCGGCAGATAGAGAGGCATTACGCCATGCATTGGGTCTGGATTTACCAGTACTACAACAATGGTGGCAATATTTGACAGGAATTGTACAGTTTGATTTAGGTGAATCATTACATTCGAAACGCGCAGTGAGCCAGTTATTAATAGAGCGGCTGCCGGCAACCGCCACTCTTAGTATTGCCAGTATAATTATCGCTATTGTTATCGCCTTACCTTTAGGCGTTCTGGCGGCTGTTTATAAAGATTCGATCTGGGATCGCTTAAGCATGATGTCAGCGATGTTGGGCGTTTCTATTCCAAACTTTGTTATGGGGCCATTATTAATTTTAATCTTTGCTTTATGGTTAGGCTGGTTTCCAGTGAGTGGCAAAGAAGGGTTTGCTTCATTAGTTCTTCCTGCAGTTACCCTGGGTACGGCCTTAGCTGCGATTCTTTCGCGCATGGTACGAGCTTCGATGCTGGATGTGATTGAGGAAGATTACATTCGTGCAGCGCGTGCACGTGGAGTATCTGAAGTTCGTGTATTAGGTATACATGCCTTACGCAATGCAGCACTTCCCGTTATTACTATTTTAGGTATGCAGTTTGGTGCATTGCTTGCCGGTGCGGTTATCACTGAGACTATCTTTGCCTGGCCGGGCATTGGTCAATTGATGATCGAATCAATTCAAAAACGTGATTACCCCGTTGTACAAGCGTGTGTGCTGTTGATTAGCTTTACTTATGTATTCGTTAATCTATTAACTGACCTTACCTATATTGCTCTCGATCCAAGAGTAAAACTTGATTCATGAAAGCCTATTACTCAATGTCGATGTTTATATTACTGACTTGGTTGTTTTTGGCTTTGTTAGCTCCCGTTTTACCTTTGTATCCCGATCAGATTGCGCTAGATAAAATATTGTTAATGCCAGAGTGGTCACAATGGCTAGGTTATGATGATTTGGGTCGTTCAATTAGTTCGCGTTTGATCATGGGCGCACGTACTTCATTAAGCGTTGCTATAGTTGTCGTCGCGATATCATTTTTACTGGGTACCTTTTTAGGTTTGATGGGAGCCTGGTTGGGAGGCGTTTGGGATAAATGTTTGGTAATGGTTATTGATTTGTTCATTGCCTTTCCCGGAATACTGTTAGCCATTGCCTTGGCGGGTTTGCTTGGACCGGGTTTGATGAATGCGGTTATTGCTTTATCGATTGTTAGTTGGGTTGGTTTCGCTCGTCTGGCACGCGTACAAACCTTAAGTATGAAAAATCGTGACCATGTTAATGCCGCTCATGCTTTGGGCACACCGAATTTTATTATTGCTCTGAAACATATTTTGCCGCTGATTATGGCGCCGTTAATTATTGAAGCGACCTTTGCTTTTGCCGGGGTTGTTATTGCTGAGGCAGGCTTATCATTTTTGGGTTTAGGCGTGCAACCTCCGATAGCCTCGTGGGGTAGTATGATTCGGGATGGCACACGTTATATGTTAGTTGCGCCGCATATGGTATTAGCACCGGGTTTTGCTATTCTGTCTTTGGTATTATGTATCAATCTATTAGGTGATGCGTTAAGAGATAAAATGGATATTAAGGAAATAAATAAAGAGTGAAGAAAATGTCTTTAGGTCCAATTATGTGTGACTTGCGCGGATGTCAGCTAGAAGCTGATGAACGCGAGATGTTGTGTCATCCGCATGTGGGCGGCGTCATATTATTCACACGTAATTTTGAATCAGCGGAACAAATAGCAGAATTAAGCAAATCAATCCATGAACTACGCCAACCACATTTATTAATCGCTGTTGATCATGAAGGCGGACGTGTTCAGCGTTTTCGTGAAGGATTCAGTCGCTTGCCTGCTTGTGCCTTGATGAGTGAATATGGTCCGATTAAAAAAACAGAATTTTTAGCACAGCAAACCGGTTGGTTGATGGCTGCAGAATTACTTGCGGTAGGTGTTGATTTGAGTTTTGCACCGGTACTCGATATAGGTGGAAAAATTAGTCAGGTCATCGGTGATCGTGCTTTTCATACTGAACCTGAACAAATCTCTCGGTTTGCTCGCGCATATATGCGCGGTATGAAAGAAGCGGGTATGGTGGCGGTAGGAAAACACTTTCCTGGACATGGTTCTGTTGCCGAAGATTCGCATGTTGCTATTCCCTACGATGAGCGATCATTTGAAGATATTAAAATGCATGATTTGATTCCTTTCGAAAGAATGATTCATGCTGGTCTGCCTGCCTTAATGCCAGCGCATGTTATTTATTCTAAAGTAGATAAAAATCCGGCAGGTTTTTCTGAATTCTGGTTAAAAAAAATATTAAGACAGGAGTTAGAATTTCAGGGAACGATTTTTAGTGATGATTTGAGTATGGCTGGTGCTGAAATGATGGGTTCCTATCCTCAACGTGCCGAAGCCGCACTTAATGCAGGATGTGACATGGTTTTAGCATGTAATAATCAGCAAGGCGCAATCTCAATATTGGATAATGCAAATATCCCGGACAGCGTTGAATTACAATCACGCTTGATCAGAATGCATGGTCATTTTAAAAATACATTAGATGAGTTAAAACAAACTGATTTGTGGAAAAAACGTTCGCAAGTAGTTCTTAATATAGAAAAAGAACCGGAGTTGGATTTGGGTGATGATGCCGTTGTTTAAACGAAATGAGACCATTGCACGATTGTTATTTTATCCTTTGCGGTGTCGCCTAAAGCGCCTACAGTTGGTAAAACCGTACTCAATCGGTCATTTATATGTATAAACTCCCTCATTTGTGTACAGGACGTACGGTATGCAGGTTTAGCAGGAGCAAAAAGCTGCCCGTGCGCTTTTGCCTAGCCAAAGAACAAAATTCCTGCTCATGCAAAGGTCTCATCCTATTATTATGTTTGTTTAGTGTAACGAGCCTTTATATCGATGAGAGTCAGGCAAAAGAATTAATATCGGCACAATGTGAACCTTTAACAGAAAGATCATCTGCACCTGAAGAGTTACAGTATTCGCAAGGATTGCTTTGGACGATTGCCAAAGAAGGTAAACAGACGAGTTATTTATTTGGCACAATTCATGTGTCAGATAAAGAGGTTACGACATTGCCAGATGTGGTTGATAAGGCATTGCATGATACAGATCAATTCGTTATGGAAGCCATTCCTGACATGGAACAGTTGATGTTACTTTCCAAAACGATGTTTTTTAGTGATGGTCAATTATTATCAAATTTTGTCGATGATTCTATTTATGAAAAAACAAAAGAGATATTGTCTTCATATCAATTAGGTTCTGATGCTGTTTCTGTTATGAAGCCCTGGGCTGCATTTTTAGTGATGAATTATCCACCAGATCAGGGCGAACCTTTGGATATGGTTCTATTATCGTTAGCCCAACAAAATGGTGCTGCTGTAGGGGCTCTGGAATCATTAAAAGAACAAGGTGAAATATTTAGTGAATTAAATATGGAAGAGCAGGCTCAGTTACTGATCGATACAGTTTGTCATTATGATATTATGGAGGAAGATTTTGCTGCAATGAAATCCTTTTATTTAAAACGCGATTTAGGTGGTTTATATAACTATGCACAACGTTACTCAATAAATGATAAACCAATTTATCAGAGATTAATGAAAAAATTAGTACTGGATAGAAATTACACGATGGCAGAACGTATGCAACCGATGCTTGAAAAAGGTAATGCTTTTATTGCCATTGGTGCTATGCACCTTACTGGTAAAGCCGGAGTTCTCTCTCTTTTGGAAGAACGTGGTTACAGTGTTTCAGCAGTTTATTAAAGTTTAACTAATACTATTATTAAAGGATAAGTTAATGGATGTTCAAGAAGTAATAAATTCAGCATTAGGTTTCTTTAGCAAAGAGACCTGGATAGTTCAGGTATTCATTGTTGTTTTTTTAACACTTTTGCTGAATTGGTTGCAAAAGCGAGTTCTTTCAAAAGTAGCTAATAAATTGCAACGAACGCGCACCTATTGGGACGATGCCTTGTTTGATGCAGCGCGTAAACCCATAACCTTTCTTATCTGGATTCTTGGTCTCACTTTTGCTGCAGATATTGTTAAAAACGAAACCGATGCTGCTATTTTTGGTGCCATAGAACCGATTCGTGAAGTAGGCGTTATCGTTGCCATTAGCTGGTTTCTGGTTCGTTTTATCTCAAGAGCGGAAAGCAATATTATCAGTAAGAAGGATGCTTCAGGTGAGGAGTTTGATAAAACTACAGCAGATGCCATAGCTAAATTACTTCGTATTTCAGTGGTCATTACCAGTGCATTGGTTGCGATGCAGACCCTGGGTTATAGCGTCTCCGGTGTTTTGGCCTTTGGTGGTATTGGTGGTATTGCTATTGGTTTTGCAGCAAGAGATCTCTTGGCGAATTTCTTTGGTGGTTTGATGATCTATATGGATCGTCCATTTGACGTAGGTGACTGGATACGATCACCAGATCAGGAAATAGAAGGAACGGTTGAAAAAATTGGTTGGCGTTTAACAACAATACGGACTTTCGAAAAACGTCCTTTGTATGTGCCTAATGCAATTTTCACCAGTATTGCTGTCGAGAACCCTTCTCGCATGAGCAATCGGCGTATTAAAGAAACGATAGGTATTCGTTATGATGATGTAAGCAAGATGAAGGATATTATTGCTGATGTTAAGAACATGTTGAAAGAACATGATGATATCGATACGAATCAGACTCTAATTGTTAATTTCAATCAATTTGCGCCGTCGTCACTGGATTTCTTTATTTATACATTCACTAAAACGACCAACTGGATTAAATTTCATGAGGTTAAACAGGATGTATTATTGCAAGTCATAGGGATCGTCGAATCACATGGTGCTGAATGCGCTTTCCCAACTTCTACTGTGCATATTCCCCAGGAAATTAATGTAAATAAATCATAAGCTTATAAAGCTATAATTTTTTTGAATCATTGTTGTCAGTAGCATGATAATAAAAGAGTGATTTATTTAAGATTTGACGCTGTTTGCCGATAAATCGGGAATAGAGTAAAAATCCATTAAATATTCTCGAGGTTCAGTAATGTTTAAACGTTTTCATAGTATGGGTATGAGCAGGCAGTTTGCCCTGGTGACTACGGTCACAGCCATATTTATATCAATATTAGCGATAATCTTCTATAACACGATTAGTGATGACTTAAGTCCACTTTTACAAATTGGAATTTGGATAATACTCGTTTCCGTTGCCTATGTTATTAATAAATTTTTAATAAATTACCTGATTGAACCGCTGGATCAGTTACATGATCATTTATCTTTAATAGAGCAAGGGAACTTACAGCATGAATATACGTTACCAAAAATACTGGACGAAATTGCCGAGGCTGATGTCTATCAACACAAGGAACAGCAACGGATCGAAGTAGAAAAGATTGCCAGGCAGTTTCAAGGCTTATTTAATAATGTTTTTAATATCAATAACAGTACGACAGTTAATATCGGTAATGTAGCTGTGCCCGAATTATGGTCAGGTTCTGAACAGCTTTGTGGTAACAATGAATTACTTGAAAAATTTACCCGGGAAACAAATGCGGTTGTTACCGTATTTTTAAAAGTAAAAGCTGATTTTGTTCGCGTTGCAACAACGCTGGAGAATTCTCAGGGTGACAAGGTTGTTGGAACATCGTTAGGAATTTTTCATCCTGCTTATCAGATTTTAGTAGATGGTCGTGAATATTATGGACCGGCACAATTGTTTGGAAAAAACTATTCAACACAATATATTCCGGTAGAAGATCAAAATGGAGAAGTCGTAGCAGTTTTATTTGTTGGTATACGGCCAATTGAATCTAATGTCCAAAATCAAACCATTCGTATGGTGATTAAATTGAATGCACTTATTGTCAAGTATGAAGCATTATTATTACGTCTTAAGGATTCAGCAAAACTATCCGGTGAGAGTGCAAATGAATTATCTGACAATATCGAGAAGACTTATCGTCTTTCTGAAAGTCAAAAGATTAAAACCGATCTGGCGGTTCAGGTAATGCAACAGATGCAAGCGAAGTCTCAAGGTCTATATGAAAATTCTATGCAGGCTTCTAAGTTGGCTGAAGAGGCCGATGGTGAGTCTATGAGCAGTAGACAAGTTATACAGATGGTTTTGCATATGTTTGAATCGTTCGCAAAATACATTGAAGTAACACATGTTGATGTTGAAAATCTGGTTGATGATTGTGAAAAGATGAGTGGTATTACCGGGGTAATTAATCAATTAACCGAACAAACGAATTTATTGGCTCTAAATGCAGCCATTGAAGCTGCCAGGGCAGGTGAATCTGGTCGTGGTTTTGCTGTGGTTGCTGATGAAGTTCGTAGTCTTGCAAACAGAACCAAGGAATCAGCTAATGACATTATGCAGAATATTGACAATGTTCAAACCAAGGTAAAGAACACGGCAAATACCATGTCCAAACAAAAAAATGAAGTTAGCAAAGGCGTCGATCAAGCAAATGTTGCCGGTGATGCATTGGCAGTTATTACAAACTCAATTCATGATATTTTTGAGTTTAACAAGACGAATGCGAACTATTCTTCTGAACAATCCGAATTGGCAAATGAAATGAAAACCAATACAGATTTAATTGCCGACATGGTCAATCAAGTATTACAAGGTAACCATGATATCGAGGCTTCCGCACAAAAAATGAGTCAGATTGCTCAACAATTAAATTCAATAACGAATCAATTCCAGGTTGGTGCGCTGTCAGATTAGCCTGATTGTATTTTTGCGTTATCTACGCAAAAGTTATCCCGGATTAGAAGCCGGACACCAGTAAATATTTGTTCTCTACCTTGCCTTCTCCCGGATAGCTTGTAATCTACGCAAATGGAACGCCAATTCACAAAAATGCACGGTATTGGAAACGATTTTGTTGTTTTTGATAGCTTCACAGAATCATTAACTTTGACTCGTGAGCAAGTCAGGCATATTGCCGATCGCCAATTTGGCATTGGCTGCGATCAGGTACTTCTATTAGAACCGCCGGAAAATAACAACGCCGATGTCCGTTATCGTATTTATAATGCGGATGGTGGTGAAGTGATGCAGTGTGGAAATGGCGCGCGTTGCGTCGCTGTTTATCTAAAAGAGAAAGGCCTTGTTAAAAAAAGTGAGATCGTAGCTGAAACTGGTGCAGGTCAGCTGATTTTACGTTTTGATGAAAATGCATGTGTTATCGTCAATATGGGCGTGCCTCAGTTCGATCCTGCTAAAATTCCAATGCAAACGGATGAATATTCAGAGCAATATCATCTTATTTTGGGTGATGATGAGATTTCTTTTGCCGCGGTATCGATGGGAAATCCTCATGCCGTTATTATTGTCGATGATATCGATACTGCCCCTGTGAATGTTATTGGGCCGACTGTACAACTTAGTGAACTATTTCCTGAGAGTGTTAATGTAGGCTTTATGCAAATATTGAATCGACAGGCATTCAAACTGCGTGTTTATGAACGCGGTTCCGGTGAAACACTAGCTTGTGGAAGTGGCGCTTGCGCAGCGATGGTTATTGCTTGCCAGCAAGGGTATTTGGAAGGGACAATAGACGCAGAATTGCGCGGTGGACATTTGACATTGAACTGGGCAGGCGAAGGCGAACCGGTTTTAATGGCCGGCCCTACGACAACTGTATTTGAGGGGAAAATTGAGTTATGAGTGTACAGGAAGAAGAAAACCTGGAAGCAAACACTGTTACGGAGGATATGGTTTCTGATTATTTGAAGGATAATCTGGATTTTTTTAATGAGCACCCGGATATTCTGGCTGAATTAAATATCCCGCATGATCATGGTAGTGCTGTTTCATTAGTTGAAAGACAGGTCGCTGTATTACGCGAGCAAAACGAGCAAGCGCGAAAGCGTTTACATGAGTTGATAGAAATAGCACGACAAAATGAAGATCTTGCCCGTCGTATGCATCAATTGGCTTTGACACTCATGGATGCGGATGATCCAAAAGATATTTTTAATACCTTATATGAAAACCTGAAGAAAAATTTCAGGGCTGATCGCGTCGTTGTTCGTTTATTTGCAAACCCTTCCTTTGTTGATAGTTTTGCCACTGATGAATTTGCCGGTAAGGAAGTAACAGAGCAATCCTTATTCAGAAGTATTATTGATAAACGTATGCCATTGAGTGGGCGTATGAAACGTCAGCAACAAGTCTTTTTATTTGGCGATGATGGTGACAAAATCGCTTCATCAGTAATGTTGCCTTTGCATGGCGATGGTTGGGGTGGGATACTGTCTATCGGTAGTTTTGATGCTGAACGTTTTCAATCAGGCATGGGTGTTGAGTTGCTTGCAAATCTGGGTGAAGTGTTAAGTTTTATTTTGAAACCCTGGGTTGAACAAGGCTGAAGTTAGTTGATGCAGTCGTCGGAGACGCTATTACTCAAGTCTTTTATAAAGACACTGCACCATCTTTCTCAACACACATGCAATGCCTATCAACGTGATCTTAATCATCTACAAAATTATTGTAATAAACACGATATAAATAAATGGTCTGCTCTTGATGGTCGACAGCTAAGGGGTTTTGTCGCAGAACGTCATCGACAGGGGATCGGTGGACGTTCACTACAAAGAAATTTATCTGCTATAAGAACTTTTTACCGCTACCTTTTGAAAGAAGCAAAGGTTAAAAATAATCCAGCCGAAGGTATTATTGCCCCCAAGTCTCCTCGAAAACTTCCGAAAGTATTAGATGCCGATCAAACGGTTCAGCTAGTTGAAATTAATGAAGAAGATACGCTTGCCATAAGAGACAGAGCAATGTTGGAATTAATTTATTCTTCAGGTTTACGTCTGGCAGAACTGATTAGTTTGAATTTGAACGATATTGATTTTAATGATCGTATTTTAACAGTAACGGGTAAAGGTAAAAAAACACGCGTTGTTCCAGTTGGTCAACACGCGATTAAAGCGATTAAGCGTTGGCTGAAAAAACGAACAGCTATGACGAATGACTCTGAACAAGCATTATTTATTAGCAATAGAGGAAAACGTATAAGCTCAAGATCAGTACAAGATCGCTTAAAGCAATGGGCGATAAAACAAGGTTTGCCTCTTCATGTGCATCCTCACATGTTACGGCACTCGTTTGCCAGTCATCTTCTGGAATCCAGTGGTGATCTCCGCGCAGTGCAGGAATTACTGGGGCATGCAGATATTAGTACGACACAGGTCTATACGCATCTGGATTTCCAACATCTGGCTCAGGTATATGACAAAACCCACCCGCGTGCTCATCGCAAGAAAACTGATTGAGAGCGATACTTTTTGTCTGAGTTTAAAGCCGTTTCCACTTGAGATTTTGAAAAACGCCCAAATATTTGCTGGATTATCCCGGAAATTGCAGTTTGTTTTACTTAAGTCTGTAGTTAGGCTCAGGTACAATTCGCATCCCTGGAATATGGAAACTGCAGTTTCCAAATTAATGGAGAGAAATATTGGAACAATATAGAGGCACAACCATTTTATCTGTACGACGTAATGGTCACGTCGTTATTGGTGGTGATGGACAGGTATCACTCGGCGATACAGTAATGAAAGGTAATGCACGTAAGGTGCGACGTTTATTTGATGACAAAATTATTGCGGGTTTTGCTGGTGGTACAGCGGATGCATTTACTTTATTTGAACGTTTTGAAGCCAAGTTGCAAAAACATCAGGGTAATTTAATGCGTTCAGCGGTTGAGTTGGCAAAAGATTGGCGCACAGACCGAATGTTACGGCGCTTAGAAGCACTGTTATGTGTTGCCGATAAAACGACTTCACTCATTATTTCTGGTAATGGTGATGTGATTGAACCAGAAAACCACATTATGGCGATTGGTTCAGGTGGAAATTATGCAAAATCAGCTGCAAGTGCATTATTTGACAACACGGATCTGAGTGCACGCGAAATTGTAGAGAAAGGTCTGAGTATTGCTGCCGATATTTGTATTTATACGAATACAAGCCTGACGATTGAGGAGCTTTGACAAAATTACTCAAACAATAACAAACAGAATTAACGGAAGAACATGACAGAATTAACTCCCCAGGCAATTGTTGCCGAACTAAATAAACATATCATTGGTCAGGACTCAGCTAAACGTGCAGTCGCTATTGCCTTGCGTAATCGTTGGCGCCGAGCACAGCTTGATGAATCAATTCGTAACGAAATAACGCCAAAAAATATTTTAATGATCGGTCCTACAGGCGTTGGTAAAACCGAAATAGCTCGTCGTCTTGCCAAATTAGCACAAGCCCCATTCATAAAAATAGAAGCAACCAAGTTTACTGAAGTGGGTTATGTGGGTCGTGATGTAGAATCTATTATTCGAGACCTTGCCGATATTGCCATTAAACAAACACGTGAAATCGAGATGGAAAAAGTGCGTGATCAAGCAGATAACGCAGCCATGGAAAGAGTACTGGATATATTATTGCCGCCTGCACGAATGATGGGTGAAGATGATCATGAGTCGAGTATTAATACGACACGAGAAAAATTCAGACAGATGATTCTTGAAGGAAAGTTTGATGATAAGGAAGTCGAGACGGAATTAAGCGCACCAAATATTGGTGTGGAAATTATGGCGCCACCGGGAATGGAAGAAATGACAAGCCAATTACAAGGTATGTTTCAAAACATGGGTAGTGGCAAAAAACAAACGCGCAAACTACCGGTTAAAGACGCACTGAAGTTACTTGCCGAAGAAGAAGCGGGGAAACTGGTTAACGAAGATGAGATTAAAGCGCGTGCAATTGAACTCGTGGAACAACACGGTATTGTTTTTCTGGATGAGCTCGATAAGGTAACACGTCGTTCCGAAGCTAGCGGTCCGGATGTTTCTCGTGAAGGTGTACAACGTGATTTATTACCTCTGGTTGAAGGAAGCACTGTTTCAACTAAATACGGTATGGTAAAAACGGATCATGTTTTATTTATTGCATCGGGCGCATTTCATCTTGCCAAGCCTTCCGATCTTATTCCTGAACTACAAGGTCGTTTACCAATTCGAGTAGAACTAAGCGCATTAGTTGCCGATGACTTTGTGCGTATATTAACTGAGCCAGATGCATCGTTAACGGAGCAATACACCGTATTACTGGAAACGGAAGGAGTCGAAATCACGTTTACCGACGATGGCATTCTACGAATAGCTGAAATTGCCTTTCAAGTGAATGATAATACTGAAAACATCGGTGCACGACGCTTGCATACGGTCATGGAACGATTACTTGAAACCTTGTCTTTCGAAGCAACGGAGAAAAAAGGCGAAGCTATATCTATTGATGCGAAGTATGTTGATGATCATTTGAATGAGTTGGTCGAAGATGAAGACCTAAGTCGCTATATCCTTTAAATACGTGAAACGTTAAAAGTGAAAGGTGAAGATTATTTCATACTTTCTCTTCCTAATAAACGCGCTATAAATTCTTTAAGACGAAGCGTAGAATGGCGCTAAAACCGTTTAATAATCATGTCAGAAAATAAACCATATCCTGTAGCAATTAATCTTCATCAAAAATCCCGGTTGCTTGAGATTGAATATGATGATGGAGAAAAATTTGAATTACCTTGTGAATACTTACGTGTGTATTCTCCTTCGGCGGATGTAAGAGGTCATGGTCCGGGACAGGAAGTATTACAAATAGGCAAAGAAAATGTGAATATTAAGGAAATCGAGCCTGTCGGTAATTATGCGGTTCGACTTATATTTGATGATGAGCATGCAACGGGTTTGTATTCCTGGGATTATTTATATGAATTGGGTATTGAGCATGAGAATAATTGGATGACTTATCTTGATGCAATAAAACAAGCTGGGCATGTTCGTAAAACAAATGACTGAAGACTTTGGTTATGAGAAGGTTGCTGCTGGCGAGAAGAAACGCCGGGTAGCCGAAGTCTTTAGTTCTGTTGCCTCAGAGTATGATTTAATGAATGACATTATGTCATTTGGCGTACATCGTTTTTGGAAGCGACAAACTGTACATCTATGCGCAATCAGAAAAAACTTTCATGTTCTTGACCTGGCTGGTGGCACGGGTGATATTGCTAGACTAATTCATAAACAATTGGGTGATGATGGTCGAGTTACATTATGTGATATCAATGCTGAGATGCTAACGGAAGGCAGGGATCGTTTTATTGACAAAGGCATAATAAAGAATGTTGACTACGTTCAAGCTAATGCTGAGATCTTGCCATTCGAAGATAATAGTTTTGATTGCATAACTATCGCTTTTGGACTTCGAAATGTCACAGACAAAGATGCTGCGTTACGCTCGATCTACAACAAACTTAAATATGGTTCCCAGCTAGTTATTCTTGAATTTTCTAAAATTGTTATCCCGCTACTGGGTAAAATTTATGATGAATATTCATTTAAATTAATTCCGATATTTGGCAAAGCCGTTGCCAACGATGAAGCAAGTTATCAATATTTAGTTGAATCAATTCGGATGCATCCCGATCAAAAAATGTTGTCATCGATGATGGAAAGAGCAGGTTTTGAAAAAATACAACATCATAATCTTTCAGGTGGTATTGTTGCAATTCATCGAGGTTATAAAATATGAGTGCTGTTGCAGATAATAAAACACCTGAATGGATAAATCAGATTGAAAACTTAGTCAACAAAGCACTAAGTCTTGATGAAGAAACCTTGTTTTCACTTGCTCAACTTGAAGATAAAGTCATTGCGTTTGAATTTATTAATACAAATCTGACAGTATTTTTGTTTCCTTCCGGGAAAGGCTTATCTATTCATACTGCTTATGAACATAAAGCAGATGTATTAATAAAAGGAACGCCCTCTAATTTTATAAAAATGATGGCATCATCAAAGAAGAACAGTTCCAGTTTTCCTGCTGACATGCAAATAATTGGTGACATTAGCCTTGCACAAGGGTTTCAGGAAATAATGCAGAATATAGAAATTGATTTTGAAGAACCGCTATCAAAATGGATCGGCGATACTATGGCATACCAAATTGGTAAATTTGTTCGTGACAGTCGCCATTTTGCAGTGAATACAAGTAAGACATTGGCAATGGATATTAGTGAATATTTGCGTTTTGAAATTAATATGTTGCCGGATGATTTGTTAGTTGAAGAGTTTAGTAAAGAAGTCGATCTTCTTCGAGATGATGTTGATCGCTTTGAACAACGGCTTAATAAATTTTCAGCATGTATAAAAGGTAAAGTGTAATGCGGCAATTTCTTCGAATATTAGCAATTCAGAGAGTATTAATTAAATACGGTCTCGATGAAATTATCTTTGCTACGCATTTGTTTAGACCATTTCGTTTTATCTTTTTTATATTTCCATGGAACTGGTTTGGTCGAACTAAAGGCTCAAGAGCACTTAGAATGCGTTTAATGTTGGAAGAGTTAGGTCCTATCTATGTCAAATTGGGTCAAATACTTTCTACTCGCCGAGATCTTGTTGCAGAAGATATCGTTAATGAGTTTGCCAAGTTACAGGACGATGTGGCTCCTTTCCCGGGAAAAATTGCTCGAAAAATAATTGAAGAAGCCTACGAGTGTGACCTTGATGAAGTTTTCCTCGAGTTTGATGAAACACCGTTGGCATCTGCTTCTGTGGCACAGGTGCATCGTGCAACACTTATGGATGGACGAGATTTTATTATTAAAGTTCTTCGCCCCGATATTGAAATATTAATACGACAAGATCTGAGCTTATTACAACTTCTTGCAGAGAAAGCAGAAAAATATTATCCAAAAGGTAAAGTATTACGTTTTACCGGTGTTGTTGAAGAATTTGAAAAGACTTTACTTAATGAACTTGATCTACAAAGAGAAGCAGCAAACGCATCTCAGTTAAGACGAAACTTCATTGATGAAGAACGTTATTATGTCCCCGAAATTAATTGGAAATTAACACATCGTAATGTTTTGGCAATGGAGCGAGTATCGGGCATTTCAGTACGAGATATTGATGCGCTAAAAGAGGCAGGTGTTGATCTAAGGTGGCTGGCTGAATATGGCGTTGAAGTCTTTTTTACACAGGTCTTTCGCGATAATTTTTTTCATGCGGATATGCATCCCGGTAATATTTTTGTTGTTCCGGCTGAAGCAGATAAACTCGCAACAGTTAATGTGATCGATTTCGGTATCATGTGTTCTTTAACTGAATTTGACCAACGTTATCTTGCTGATAACTTTATTGCATTTTTAGATCGCGATTATCATCGTGTTGCAGCATTACATATCGAATCCGGCTGGGTGCCGAAAGGAACACGCCTGGACGAATTGGAATCTGCTATTCGTAGTGTATGCGAACCTTTACTGGATAGACCAATGCATGAAATTTCATTTGGCGAATTACTTCAACGTTTATTTCAGATCGCCCGAAGTTTTAATATGGAAATTATGCCGCAACTGATCATGTTACAAAAAACAATTATTAATATTGAAGGGATAGGTCGTTATCTATATCCGGATCTGGATCTATGGAAAACGGCACGACCACAACTGGAGCGATGGATGGACGAACGCATAGGTGTTCGAGGTCTATTAAAAGGTGCAAAAATAAATATACCTAAATTAATCGATCGTTTACCTGATTTTCCAAACAAAGCACTCGATGTTCTGGAACAGTTACACGAAGGCAAGATAGAAATGGAGAATAAATCAGAGGAAATCCACCATTTGCGTGAAGAGATGAAAGCCTATAACCAACGAACTGTACTCGCTGTTGTAGGCTCAGGTTTTCTTTTATCAGCATCTATTATTTATGCATTAGATAATACAACACATGGTGTATTTGCATCCGTGCCGATTGTGTCATGGTTGCTGGGGTTTTCCGGGGTTATGATGTTGTATCTCTCATGGCAAGAGAAGTAAAGGCACTCCTAAAAACGCACTTTTTCCGCGATTCAATGTGCCGTTCTCTATTAATTATTCACGGTAACTTCGTCGTCTCCGTGCTCGAATACTCACAGAGCACGATGTCCTCATGTATAAAACATACATTCCGGTTCTCGGCTTTGGCTTCCTGCATCGCTCTACCTCCTGCATCCATGCAGTCGTCCGCGCGGAGACTCCTCGCACTCACGAAAAAATCACTATTTTTAGAAGCACCTTAAATATTGTTTAATATTGATTCAGCTTTCTGCCTTAACAACACTATATGGAGTCCGTATAGTATGTTAAACATAGATTCCATATAACATACTGTTATGTGTAAAAATAAATTGTAAATAGAAGGTGATAAATATGATTTTTGCAAGAATTGGAGCCGTGCTATACATCTTATGGGGAATTCTGCATATAGTTGCTGCTTATAAAGTTTTCGTCCTTGCTCAAACACTTGAACAAGGAATGATACAGGGTCGTCTTTTTCAAGATGCGTGGAATCTCCTATTCTTTGCTTTGTTCGGTATTGTTGTAGCGGTTCTGTATAACTGGAAAAATAGTAAAAACGGATATCTCCTCAACTTAGTTGTTGTAAGTGCAGGAGATATAGGTTTTATACTTACAGTGTTATTACCAGGTTATTTACCATTGTTCCCCGGGTCTCTAGGACCAATATTGTGGTTGCTAGCTCTAACTTTTTCGACAATAGCTATATCAAAGGCGAAAAACACATAACAAGCGCATGCAGTGGATGGCAAAAAACGCCGCTCCTTCGTCGCTCTACTTTTTGCCACCACTGATGCGAGACGTTAATGTCTTCTTTCAGGAAGTTAAACCTTAGTAAACAGATATGTCCGCTTATGGCCTTTTTCTTCGTTAGTTCTTTTTGGCCACGCAAAGAAATGTTTTGTACATGGATGTACTTATGCTGCGATCGCATGGATGCGAAGGAGCAGCGGACTCGCTATCAAGCGAAATAAAGATTTAAAAGAATTATGTGAATTAAACGTTATAGAGGGATATAAAAAATCTATCTAACCAGTGCTTTCTCTACTTCATCCTTCTTTTCTTTTCCTTCAAGAGATTCAATTAAAGTTAGTGCAAAATCCATTGCCGTACCTGGTCCGCGTGAGGTAATGATCTTGCCATCAATGACAACGGCATCACCACTAACATCAACATTTTCTGAATTATCGAGGAAACTCGGATAACAAGTTGCTTTTTTCCCACTGAGTATTCCAGCATCGGCTAATACTTTTGGCGCAGCACAAATCGCAGCGGTGAATTGTTCACTGTTTGCCATCTTGATCAGGATAGCTTTAATACGTTCATCATTATTCAGATGATCGGCACCAGGCAAGCCGCCGGGAAGTACGACCATATCGTAGTCATCTTCAAGGGCAGTGTCTAAATCGGTATCTGGAATAATAACAGTGCCTCGGCTTGCAGTGACTGGTTTGGAATCAAGACCAGCAGTGATGACAGTAATATCAGCACGTCTTAACAGATTAGTAATCGTGACTGCTTCGAGTTCTTCACATCCCTGAGCTAGCGGCACTAGTACTTTGGGCATATTTTTTTCCTTTTGTTTGTTTATGAAGCAGAGATTTTATGCTGACCAGCTTAACGCCATATTGTTCGACATTTTGTAATACTTGCGATAATACTTCTATGGTGCTCGCATGTGGATGGCCAATACCTAATGCAAAACCTTTACGCTTTGCTACTTTAATTAATTCTTTAAACTGTTTTCGCACATACGCAGGGCCTTGTTTGTGGTCAAGGAATATATCGCGAGTTAGATAAGGAATATTATTTTCTTTTGCCAGTCGGGCAGCGACACTATCATCGCTTGTTAAACTATCAACATAAAACTGTCCGTTCGATTTCATTGTTTCCATTAACCACTGCATGTGACCGGGATGTCGAGTTAATAAACTTCCCATATGGTTGTTAATGCCGATTAAATTTGGTACAGCGAGTATATTAATATTTAACGTTTTTAAAAATTCTTCTCGCGTCATATTCAGTGTTAATGCGCCGGGACCCAGAAACTCATTTTTATCCATAGCCTGCATCGGTTGGTGTAATAAAATATCTTTGCCTTTTTTAAAGGCAATTTTTGACATTCTTTCTGTATGAGGCCCGTGAGGTAAAATTGCGTAAGCTATTGGACCAGGTAATGATAATGCTCTTAAATCTTCCTGAAATTTATATCCAAGATCATCAATGAGAATGGAAATAGTAGGTTTGTATGACTGTTCAGAATGGATTGTTGTTGAATATAAACAGGCATAACATATTAAACAAAAAACTATCTTGTGTTTGATAGATATTTTGAAGTGCTGCATATCCATCTTTGCTGGATTACCCCACTTTTTTCATATGAATCGCCAGCCCCTTCAATACATTTAATGCTTCATAAAGCTGATAATCAGTTTCAGCGAGTGAAGGTCCCTTTTCTTTCTTTTTATCTTTTGATTCGTTTTCAGTTTTATTTTCTTTATTGCCATTGTCCAGATGGCCACTTAAATCAGCTTCTTTAATTCGTATAGCACCGGTCTCTTCTTCGTTATTAACGCGAATATTCTCAATAATAATATCGGGCTCTATCCCTGATGCCTGAATAGAACGTCCTGAAGGGGTGAAATAACGAGCAGTCGTTAATTTCAATGCTGCTTCATCATTCATCGGTAAAATAGTTTGTACCGAACCTTTACCGAAGGTGCGTTCTCCCATAATGATTGCGCGCTCATGATCTTGTAACGCACCGGCTACAATTTCAGATGCGGAGGCTGAGCCACCATTAACGAGAACAATAATAGGTGCATTTCTTAAGATATCAGAAGGTTTTGCATTAAAATTAAGTTTTGAATCCTGAATTCGACCTTCGGTATAAACAATCAAACCGTTATCAAGGAATAAATCAGAAACACCGACGGCTGCATTAAGAATACCACCCGGGTTGTTTCTAAGATCGAGGATTAAACCGCTTAAGCTGCTTTCACTTTCTTCTTTAAGTTTCTCTAATGACTTGCGCAAATCCTCTGCAGTATGAGTTTGAAAGTTTGAGACACGAACATAAGCGAAACCGGGCTCAAGAATTTTACTACGAACACTCTTTACCGTAATAATAGCGCGAGTAATTGTTATGCTAATGGGCTTTTCTTCTCCTTCTCTAACAACGGTCAGGATAATATCGCTACCAGGTTTACCGCGCATTAGATCAACTGCATCATTAAGCGACATGCCTCTTACCGACTTATCATCCAGTCGGATAATTAAATCACCTGCCTTGATTCCAGAGTGCTCTGCCGGAGTATCATCTATCGGGGATATTACTTTAACAAAACCATCTTCCATACCGACTTCGAGTCCGAGTCCACCAAATTCTCCTGATGTCCCTTCTTGTAGATCTTTATAAGAATCTTTATCCAGATATGCCGAATGAGGATCAAGCCCTTCAAGCATTCCTCTGATGGCATTTTCTATTAATGTTCGATCATCAATAGTTTCAACATAATCATTTTTCACTTTTGCAAAAACTTCGGTGAAAGTGCGTAGTTCATCCAGGGGTAGAGTATCATTATCCGTCTTCTCTTCAGTGTTTGCTATTGCAACCGATACTGAGAAAATCAACAGTAAAAAAGTGATTATCAAATCTTTCATTATGGTCATCCTATATTCCATTGAAGCGGATAATATGTATTTTATCTCTATATTAGTAATTCTATGATGTATCTACTTATGTGGCTTGTTTAAGCATACTCGTACCAGAGCATTTGTGACAAGTAATTATCAATGCTTTGGCGCCTCTAATTAATAGTGATAGCGAGATGCAGTGCAAGGCGTCCCGCAGCAAGAACCCGAGACATATCGATATAGATAGGCGAGGGCTGAGCGAGGAAACAACGCAGCAATGCGCTCGATAGTGCTATAAATTAGAGGTGACTATCTTTTGCACCATTGAGATGGGTTTAAGGGTTCAGCCCCTTTCCTGATCTCAAAATAAAGTGCAGTATCGTTTTGACCACCACTATCTCCAACGGTTGCAATCTTTTCTCCAGCAAGTACCCAATCACCGGTATTTTTTAATAGATTCTGATTATGACCGTAGAGACTCATATAGCCATCGCCATGGTCAATAATGACTAGTAAGCCCATATTACGAAACCAGTCAGCAAATACAATTTTACCGGTACTGATCGCTTCTACACTGGTGCCGGTTTCAGCATCGATTAAAACGCCTTGCCATTTTAAGTTGCCGCCTTTTTTACTGGCGCCAAATTTTTTTAATAATCTTCCTTTTGCTGGCCAGCTTAAATTTCCTTTCAGTGAGTTGAAAGGAGGCATATCTTCGTACATTTCAATGGTAACGGCTTGTTTCTGTTCCAAACCCTGAAAAAGTTTTCCGAGTTCCCGTTCGTTTTCCTGCAGTGTATGTAATTCGATGCCTTGTTCTTTTATATCTTTTTGTAAGCGTGCAATGATGTTACGTCGAGTTGCTCGATATTGGTGGAAATCACGTAATTTGGTTTCGTGATCTGCTCTTAATGACTTAAGTTTAGACGTTTGAGAGACGATAGAGGACTCAATTTGTTTAAGATCAACCAGTGTTTGTTTAACACCTCCGATACGTTCAGAACGTACTTTATTATGATAATCATAATAAGCTAAAGCACGTCCGACCAGAGCGGGGTCTTCCTGATTTAATATAAGTTTAATATAGTCATTACGACCCATCTGATAAGCAGAGCGGATCTGATGCGTTAGTTTTTCTTTTTCTTGTTTGAGGGCGGCTTCATGTAGCGCCTGTTCAAACATTAATTCTTCCAGCTCAGCGCGTTTTTTTGATATACCTGTTTCGAAGTGATGAAGACGTGTTAATGTTTCTGCAGTTGAAATTTCATTTTCACGTAACTCTTTTTGTAATTTTTCAGCTTCATCGCGCGCGCCTTTAATTCGTGTTTCGACGTCTTTTATACGAATGCGGATACTTTCCAGTTCAGATGCTTTTTCTACATCGTTATCGTCCGTTGTAGTGGCATAAGAGATAAAGGGAAAAGAAAATAAGAGGTAACAGCTAATGATTACAATCTTGTATGGAAATTGAAGTATGGAAGAATTATTTTTCAGCATCGGCAGGTGTTTCTTCATCTGTTAATTGTAACAGTGATTTCCCGGTCATTTCTTCTGGTTGGGGTAGTCCCATAATATGCAATAGTGTTGGTGAAATATCAGATAAAGATCCTGTGCCAGGAAGAAATTCTGCCGCTCTACCAATGTAAATTAATGGCACGGGGTTATTGGTATGTGCCGTATGCGATTGGGATTTGATTTTTTCTGTTGTATAGGCCTTTAATTGTTCAGCATTACCATGATCCGCTGTAATGATAATTTCGCCACCCACTTTTTGTGCACACTCGACCACTCTGGCAAGGCATTTATCGATAGTTTCTATTGCCGTGATCGTCGCTTTGAAATCACCCGTATGTCCAACCATATCAGCATTAGCAAAATTACAAATAATGGCATCATACTGTTTGCTATTAATCGATTCGAGTAATCGGTCAGTTATTTCATTGGCACTCATCTCAGGTTTTTTGTTGTACGTCTCAACATGGGGTGAGGGTACCAGAATGCGATCTTCCCCTTCGAAGACACGTTCTTCACCGCCGTTGAAAAAGAAAGTGACATGGGCATATTTTTCCGTTTCGGCAATACGCAGTTGTTTCAATCCAAGGTTTGAAATATATTCGCCAAAAACATTGTCCAGACTGACCGGTGGGAAGGCGACCGGAAACTCGTAATTCGCTTTATAAGATGTCAGGCTGACAAAGGCAGCGAGCTTAGGTGCTCTTTCTCTTTCAAAGGCCTTGAACTCCGACTTGGTAAATGCGCGCGCTAATTGTCGAGCACGGTCTGCACGGTAATTGGCAAAAATAACGACATCGCCATCATCAACAATAATAGGTGGTTCTCCTTCTTTGGTAATGGCCGTTGGTCTAATAAATTCATCTGATTCACCTCTGGCATAAGCCATATCTACTGCAATAAAAGGATCATTCGACCGATATTCGGCCTTGCCCTGGCTGATAAGGTCGTACGCCAGCTTGGTTCGTTCCCAGCGTTTGTTTCGATCCATGGCAAAATGTCGACCGATTATAGAAACAAAACGACCAATACCAAGTTCCCTTATCTTTAATTGAGCGTTATGGATAGATTCTTCTGCACATTTTGGTGGTGAATCCCGACCATCCAGAAATGCGTGGAGATAGAGTTTTTTAACATTACATTTGGCAGCTAATTCCATTAAAGCAAAAAGATGCTCTTCATGACTATGAACGCCACCGCGAGATAATAATCCCAACAGATGAACTGCTTTATCATTTTGCGCGGCACCTTTGAATGCCGCATTTAGCGTTTCATTGTTATAAAAAAGGCCATCTTCCAAAGCGCGGGTAATACGGGTGAATTCCTGATCGACAATGCGACCTGAACCAATATTCATATGACCGACTTCAGAGTTGCCCATTTGTGCAGCAGGCAGCCCAACATCAATGCCTGACGCGCTTATCAGCGTATGTGGATATTCATTCCAGATCCTGTCCCAGGTAGGTTTATGGGCAGAATAGATGGCGTTATAAACTGTATTATCCGTATGACCCCAACCATCAAGGACAATTAAAATTGTTGGTTTATGTGTCACTTGCATTGGGTATTACGATAATCGTGATTATTTTGGGCGGAAAAAGGGTGGCAACGACGGTTGCAATTACAATATGCAATATAAAAGTGATAAATGGGCTTATTAGTAATGAGTCTATAACCCGTTAGGCTTCAGTTTTAGTGTGCGCGGATTCTAGCATGAAACCTTATCAAACATCACCCATACTCAGTTTCTCACTGAATCAGATAATTTGAGGTAATTTGGCTATCAATCAATATTCTAATTGAATTGTTTTTTCAATCGCCGATTTATACCCATAATATTTCCAAGTATCATGGGTATCACGTATCATGCAGCCTACAAAATACTGTCTAAAAAGAGATCACTGAATGGAACGACTCCCCGAATTTGTAGCTAATCATCTGTTTTTATTTTCACTATTTCTTTCCATCTTAATGTTACTGATATGGAATATTTATGGTGATGTACTGAGTGGAGTTAAAGTGTTGAACCCGGAAGAAGTGACGCGATTGATTAATCGCGAGGATGCCAAGGTGGTGGATATTCGCACACAAAAAGAATTTGAAAACGGACATATTATTGACGCAATAAATATTGCTGTTGACGAATTAGGCAATCAACTTAATAAGTTGAAAAAATATAAAGACAAGGGCGTTATATTCTGTTGTGCCAGCGGTTCGGTTTCTGTCAAAGAAGCACGCAAATTAATGAATGAAGGCTATGAAAAAGTGTATTGTTTAAAAGGTGGCATTATGTCCTGGCAGAATGCAAGTTTACCTCTGAGTAAATAAGAAAATATCATGGCTGAAGAAGATAGCAAACTACAAGAATCAACTGAGGCACAGTTTTCAATTCAAAAGGTTTACGTAAAGGATATTTCTTTTGAAACACCTAATTCACCTGAAGTATTTAAAATGGAATGGAAGCCGGTAGTTGATATGCACATGACCAATGAAGCGACACCCATTGGCGAAAATCTTTTTGATGTTGTTTTATCCATCACGTTAACAGTCAAGCTTGAAGACAAAACGGCGTATCTGGTTGAAATTAATCAGGCGGGTATATTTCTAATAAAAAATATTCCAGATGATGTGGTCGATCGAATGTTAGCAACAGTATGTGCCAATATTTTGTTTCCATTTGCGCGTGAAGCCGTTTCTGATATCGTTACACGAGGTGGTTTTCCTCAATTGTTACTTTCGCCAGTAAATTTTGATGCCTTGTATGCACAGCAACAGCAGGTTGAAGCACCGTCTTCGACTGATACTACACATTAAGGAATCGTATTCATGACAAAACAGTCGGTATTAGTACTCGGTGCTGGATCCTGGGGTACTGCACTGGCGTTAGCTATCGCTCGTAATCAATATGCGGATTATCCCTCGGTATATTTATGGGATATTGACTCGAATCTAATAAAAAATTTAAAGAAAGATAAATGTAATCAACGCTACATTCCTTCTGTTTCATTTCCTGAAAATCTTTTTCCGATTGACTCAATCGATCAAGCACCGATAGATATTCGAATGGTGGTTAATGCGGTTCCTTGTCATGGACTACGTAGTAGTTTGCAAAAGCTTAAATCATTTTCTGATATTAAAGTCTGTTTAGCTTGCAAGGGATTTGAACCCGGCACACAAAAGTTAAACCATAAAGTTGTTGAAGAAGAACTGGATGGTTGTTCAGTAGCAGTACTTTCTGGCCCTTCCTTTGCGAAAGAAGTTGCTGCAGGGTTACCTACAGCAGTTACTATTGCTGCAACAGATATTGAGGCCGCCCAAGGGTTTTCGGATTTATTTCATAGTGACGTCTTCAGAACGTATACGCACGAAGATTATATTGGTGTTCAAATTGGTGGCGCAGTAAAAAATGTCATGGCAATCGCAGCGGGGATTGCCGATGGTTTGGGTTATGGTGCTAATACACGTTCAGCACTAGTTACGCGCGGTTTGGCAGAGATCATGCGATTGGGTCTGGCAATGGGTGCCAAGCAGGAGACCTTTATGGGATTAGCCGGTTTGGGTGATTTGGTTTTGACCTGCACAGATAATCAATCTCGTAATCGAAGTCTTGGGCTATTATTAGCTGAAGGTTTATCGATTCAGGAAGCCAGCGATAAAATTGGTCAAGCTATAGAAGGTTTAAAAACGGCAGTTGAGGTTGGGGAGTTGGCTAAAAAATACGAAATTGAAATGCCGATTACGGAGCAGGTTAATAAAGTATTGCAATCGGAATGCTCGCCACGAGAAGCAGTACAGAATTTATTGGCTAGAGAACCCAAGGCCGAGATGTAAGCCACGAACATTCTTTGCATAGATAATAAATCAACTATGCAGAATTCAGCCAAACAATTACTCGAACACTATTGTAAGGATGCAGACAATACTGCGTTCAGTAAATTCTATCGATCAGAAACTCCAAGACTCTGGCAATTTTTAAGAAATCGAGGTTGTAGTGAAGACGGTGCTTATGATCTCCTATCAGAAGCCTTCCTCAAATTCATTCAGGTCGTTTGTAATGATTTACGCGCTCCTGTTGCCCTGTTGTATCGAATTGCTATTAATTTGCATATCGATAGTTATCGGCGAGATAAAGCCTCACCCATTGATCATGTTGATATTGATATAGAACAACAGACCGATGATAAAATTGAATTTCAAAATCAACAGCACTACGTTGAAAGTTTGATAAAAAATTGTCCTCAAGATGAACAAAATCTGTTGTTCATGCGTTATAGAGTTGGGTTAACACATAAAGAGATCGCAAGTATTTTGGAATTACCGGAGGGCACAGTACGCAGACAATGTGCTTCCATCCTGAATAAACTAAAACAACAATGGCAAGATGACGCTAATGACACATAACTACCAGTTGCCAACTGAAGCTGAAATAGAAAATCTGATAGCGCAGGTTTTTGAATCACGACCCAATCCAGAACAATCTCGTCTATCATTAATAGAAAGTAAACTATTACAAAAAGCGAGAAAAAATAAATATCAAAAAAATGTGAACAAAATACCATGGTGGATCGTTTTAGTATTAGCCGGTGGCTTTGCTACTGCAACCTGGTGGGCAGGCGATCTGTTAAAAGGTGAACAAAACACGGAAATTATCGATAAACAACCGGTTTCCAGTGATAAGATTAGTGAAAGACAATACGACAGTAATGATACTGAAGACGCAATAAAGAAAAACACGCAGTATGATGAAAACCATGAAGACAAAGATAGTCCGATAATTTATCAACGAGAGAATTTTTAATGGGAATAAAAATGAAATATCGATTTATATTTTTTATTTCTATATTTTTTATTATCTCTACACCTGCGTATGCATGGAAGATTTCTGCGGGAACAGTAACAATGAATGATCCCGTTGCGACACCAGGGTATCAGACAGTGTCATTTACTGGTGCTTTTTTTGATGTTGCTCCGGTTGTGTTTGTATTAGCAAAAGATAATCCGAATACCGAACCCAGGGCATTACGCATTCAGAATGTGACAACCGCTGGCTTTGAAATCATTCAGGTAAGACCTACTGTTTGCGGAGGTTGCTCAGATACAGCAGGTTTTAATGTACATGATGTTAACTGGATCGCGATTGAACCTGGTCGACATTTATTACCTGGCGGACAACCCATTGAAGTTGGCTCTACATCAACAACAACCGTACAGAAAAAGTTTGCCGGTGCAGAAGGATGGGACACGATTGCATTTAGTTCTGCATTTTCTACAGCTTCCATTGCAATGGTTGGGCAAGTGCAAACAAGCAATAATGTCGGCGTTTCATTAAACGGTGGTCAAACGAACCCTTTCATTACCACGGCAATCAGAAACGCGAATGCGTCCAACTTTCAAACTGCATTGGAATTGAATGAAGTTGTTACGCCTTTGCCATTGGTAAGTGCAGAGACAATAGGCTGGCTGGCAGCACCGTCAGGACTGTCGGATACTCTAATTGATACTGGTAGTGGCTCAGTATTAATAGAAGCCATACTCTCTGCAGATAACATTACCCATATCTGTTCAATAGATAATAACTTTAGTAATTCATACGCTAGTAACCCGCTGGTTGTTGCCTCTAAAAATCGTTTAGATGGTGGCGATGGAGGCTGGATGCGTGAATGTCAAATCACGACTAGTGCGGTTCGCTTGAGAGTACAAGAAGACGAAGGTACGGATAATGACGTTTTTCACACAACAGAATCTGCAGGTTTATTTGTTGTTGAAAAAGCCTTTGATGCAGAAGTTATAGAAGCAACTGCAGATTGGTATCTGGATGGACCTAGTTGGACAGGGGCTATTAATGAAGTCGTTGATAGTAGTGGTAACAACAATCATGGTACGAGTTTTGGTGGGATATCACCTGTCACCGGTAAGGTTTGTAATGCAGCCGATTTATCAGCGAATTCGATTACAGATTATCTTTCCATGAACAGCAATGCACTGGATGGTCTGACCAACCTTACGCTGTCATTCTGGGTAAATACTTCGAACACGAGTAATCAGGCGGCTGTTTCTGCGGCCAATGCGGGTTCGAATAATGAATTTCTTGCTTGGTTTCCGAATAACACAACTTTTCGACCTTTTGTTAAAAATGTAGGGTTGGCATCGATTACTATTCCTGATATTGCCGATAGTAACTGGCATCATATTGCCTGGACACGTAGTGGAGCAACTAACTGTGTTTCGGTAGATGGTGTTCTTAGCGGCTGTGTTGGAGGCGGTTCGCTTGCTGCATTGAATATTAGCGCAGGTGGACTGATCATCGGACAGGAACAGGATAGTGTCGGTGGTAATTTTGATGTCAATCAGGATTGGGAAGGGGAGATTGATGAAGTAATCGTATTTTCAGATGTTTTTACGCCAGCAGAAATAACAACTCTTTATAACAATCAGAATGCAGGAAACAATTGGGATGGTTCAACAAGAACATGTCCTGGTGGAACACCGACAATGGAGGTCGTTCAGGTTAGTTTAAATGATACATCGATCACCCCTTCATTTACCTCGGTTACATTTAAGCAAACTTATACAACGTCTCCACTGGTCTTTGTTTTACCGTCCAATGAAGGACCGGACCCCGCTAGTATAAGGATAAGAAATGTAACAACCACGGGTTTTGAAATTTCTCAGCTTGAACCAGATAATCTTGATGGCCCTCATCCTGGAATGACGGTGCATTATATGGCCATTGAACCTGGAATGGGAGCGGCACCTTGGTTGTTTACTTTGCCGGATGGTCGAACTTTGGAAGTAGGTACCCATGCAACACAATCTGTTCAACATGGTAACGGTGTAGCTGGAGCAACAGCTTGGGATACAGTTAATTTTACGAGTACATTTATCGCGCCGGCAGTTTTGGCGGGGATACAGGGAATGGCCAATGAAAGTGCGAACCCTCCGGTAACAACATCTGTTCCCTGGTTAACGGTAGCGATGAGGAATGTCGGTGCATCTAGTGTACAGTTTGCGCTGGAGCGCGCAGAAGTTGCTACTGGCTCAATTTCCAGTAATGAGACCATCGCCTATGCTGTAATTGAGGGTGATATTCAGGGTAATTTTGCTTCAGGTAGTGCGAACATTCTTTATGAGTCGATTACCAGTGCAGATAATATTACTGGTTGGACCAATAATAATTGCGCGGGCAATGTCGGAACGGCGGTAGGCTTTGTCAATGCTTATGCAATACCACCGCTGGTTATTGCAAATCAATCACGCCGTGATGGTGGTGATGGTGGCTGGCTACGTCGTTGCAGTTTAACTGCCGCCCAGATTGGTCTTTCGATAGATGAAGATCAATTTGCAAACGCTGAACGAAGTCATACTACTGAAGCGGCTAATCTATTAGTTTTTTCTGAAGCTTTTTGTTTGCCCACAGCTTGTCCTGGTTTAACTGTTGATCACTATGCGATTAATTTCCCAAATGGGCTAACCAGTCTGACATGCGAACCTGCCAATGTCGTCATAACAGCCCATGATTTTTCAGATTCAGCGATTGTCGTTCCTACTGGGGTCATACTCTCTTTGAGTACATCAACCGGGACAGGTATTTGGCAACCTGCACTGATCGCAGGTTCTGGTACATGGACCCCTTCTGGTGTGAATGATGGTAATGCGTCATATACCTGGCCGGCAGGTGAGTCCAGTTTTGAGGTGAGTTTGTTGCAAGGAGCAGTTGGTGCATTGAGTGTTAATCTTCTCGATAATCTTGGTAAAACGGAATCTGTTTCCGTCGCATCTGAAGATCCAACGATTACGTTTAATAATTTTGGCTTTCGAATTACTGATGCAGCAGGCGTGAGTGCAGTTTCTGTAGGCACACAAATCTCGGGTAAAGATTCAAATGTAGGATTTGGTGCGCAAACATTGTTTCTTCAGGCATTGGGAAATTTTGGCGGCGGCTGTAACAATTTCGGTGGACCATTTAATAATATTAACGTGCAAATGGCATTAGAATGTAGTGATCCATCAGTGTGTGAAGTGGTGAATGGCGGGCCTGGTACTCCTGCAACAGTACAGGATGATTCAGCAACCCCTGTAGTCATCGGTATCAATGACAGTGGATTGCCCAATAATAATTTTTTGCCTGTACAACTGGATTTTGATGCACAAACTAAAGCACCGCTAATTATTAATTACCCCGATGCGGGGGAAATTACTTTGCATTTTGCGTTGGGGGCTTTTTTTACCGGATCATCTAACCTGTTTGTCGAAAGGCCTTTTGGCTTTGATGTTCAAATTACCGGCAATCCGGGTGCGACTGGACCAGGTGGTGCCGCATTTACATCAGCAGGAAGTCCATTCACAGTTACGACTAGCGCCGTACCGTGGCAACAAGTTGATGACGGGGATAACGATGGGGTGCCAGATGGTCATGAGAGTGGAGATACTGATCCCGGCAATAATGTTGATTTGAGCGACAATGGTGTAACACCTAACTATGGACAAGAATCCATAGCAACAGAAGCGGATGTGACCCTATCTGGCTTACTGGATCAACCTGGTGGGGGTATTGACCCAGGTTTGTCTGGAGGAACCAGTATCAGTGTATTTGCATCGGGCAGTGGCAGCACTGCTACTGCACAATATGATGAAGTCGGGATAATTGAAGCTCGGGCTGGTGTTGCAGACAGTGATTATCTGGGTGTGGGACAGATTCGAGGAGTATCGGGTCATGTCGGTCGGTTTACACCTTTTGATTTTAATGTCGGTTTGAATACAGCCGGATTTGGAGCTGCCTGTGGAGCTTTCAGTTATATTGGGCAATCATTTGTGTATACGACAAACCCGGTTATGACGGTGACAGCGCGAAATGCGGCTACGTCAATCACTCAAAATTATACGGGAACATTCTTTAAGTTAACCGACGCCAAGTTACTGTTGAGTGGCAACAAGACTTATGCAGCGGCAGTAGGTAGCCTGGATCTGACGTTGATTCCCTCACCGGATCCGGTGATCGCCGACACGGGAAGTGGCACGGCAACATTAACTTTCAATGATGGTGGTGGAATCGCATTTAATCGTAGTGCGCCGCTGGATCCATTTGATGCGGACATTGGTTTAAGCCTTGATGTAATTGATGAGGATAACATCGTGTTTGCTGGCAATCCGGTGAATTTTGGCGATGCTTCAGCAGGTAACGGAATTAGTTTTGCGGGTAACAAGGAGCAGCGTTGGGGACGGTTAGTATTGGATAATGCATTCGGTTCTGAGTTGTTACCGCTAGAAATTCCTGTCAGAGCGGAATATCAGAATAGTGGTGATTTCATTACTAACACTGATGATAACTGTACTGATTATACTTCGGCAAATATTAGCTTTAGCAATCATAGCGGTATTACGGCTGGCGCAAACTTGACTGCTTCTGGTGCAGGGACGCTGATTAATGGCGTAGACGATGATGCAAACCCACTGATTATAAGTAATACCTTGCTTGAAACAGGCTTTGTTGATGTCACTCATACTATTGATTTTTGGCTGCAATATGATTGGGACAATGATACGAACCATGATAATGACCCTACAAGTCGTGCCACTTGGGGAGTATTTTCTGGTCCAGATGAATTTATTTATATTCGTGAACCTTGGTAATATAGTGAGTGTTTACTAATTAATAATTTTAGTTAAAACAATAACTTATTTTTAAAAATACTTTAAATATCAATCGCAGCTGTATCTGTTACGGATTTTAACGGCACATTTCTGATTTAACCTATCATCAGTAGCATACTTCGTACCTATTAAAATACGATAAAACTATTTGACATTAATAACTTAGGGTAACAAACTTAAGTATGTTATTAGATTATAGGCGTAATATCGTCTCTTATTTGAGACATGAAATTTAGGACTAATTTGTAACTAAAATTTCAACAGGGGTAATAAGTTGCTGGACTTTTTGAAAAAGAAAATTAAGAAAGGTGTCAAAGTTGCCGTTTGTTCAGATGAGAACGCAATTTCAATAGCCCGTATTCGTCGTGAAAAAGACCTGTCACCTGTTCTGGAACTCTGTGAATTACAGGAAATTGAGAATATCTCAATACGTGATGCCGAGATGGTACGGCTGACTAAACAATATGACCTTGACCAGTATGAATGTTTGAGTGCTTTGGAAATAGGCGATTACAATTTATTGTTGGTTGAAGCCCCCGATGTTCAACCTGAAGAGTTACGTTCGGCAATTCGTTGGCGGGTTAAGGATCTAATTGATTTTCACATAGATGACGCTGTGGTCGATGTCTTTGAAGTGCCTGCAAACAAAGCAGCGGGCAACAATAAAATGATGTATGCCGTTGTTGCGAAATCTAATCGTGTGAAAGCACTGATAGAACAATTAAACAGCGCTGATCTTAATCTAAATATTATTGATATTCCGGAGCTCGCACTGAGAAATATTGCTGCGATGTTACCTGAGGACGTAGGAGGCGTGGCATTAATATATGCGGGTCAAAATCAAGGATTGATTACTATCACACGACAATCATCTTTGTATTTATCAAGAACAATTAATGTCGGGACATCAGTCTTGCCTGAATCAGTATTAAGTGTGATGGACGATGATGAATGTCAACGTTGGCTAGATAGTATAGTCATCGAAGTTCAACGTTCAATGGACTATTACGAAAGCCACTTTTCACAACCTCAGGTATCAGCACTAGTGATGACACCCATTGGTAAAGAAATTCCCGGCATCACTGAATACTTGACAGAACAATTACAAATTCCGGCAAGATTACTTGATGTAAATGAATTAATCGATGTTCCTGAAAAAATTCCATCATTGCTACAGTCACGTTGTTTACTGGCTATCGGAACTGCCTTACGTGAAGAGGTGATGTCATTATGATGCAGCAGGTTAATCTTTATCAACCGATGTTTCGTAAGCAAAAGGTTATTTTTTCTGCAGTAACCATGTTACAGGTGGGACTATTCTTTTTGTTAGTTTTTTCAGGTTTATATGCTTATCAGAATATGCAAATAAAACCCTATAAAAAACGACTTGTGAATATTGAAATGGAATTATCTCAGTTGGGTAGCCAGGTAACTGCGTTTGAGTCTTCCCTGAAAAATAAAGACAAAAGTAAGCTATTAGAAAATGAAATTGCGAAGCTAAGTTCGGAACTGGAACAAAGAGAGAAAATATCAAGCATTCTATCGAGTAGAGAATTTGGTAATTCATCCGGTTTTTCATCGTATTTAGAATCCTTTGCCAGAGGCCATGTCGAAGGTACCTGGTTAACAGACGTAAATATTCATCAGGGAGGCGCGTCGCTTGGACTCAAGGGAAAAACTTTATCATCTGAATTAGTACCGGTTTATATACAAAAATTGGCGCAAGAAGAAAGTCTACATGGTTCATCCTTTAATATGATGGAACTGGCTCGTATTGAGAAAGAAGAAGGAGAGCCTGAAATCAGTTTTTTAATTAGTACAAATTAATAATATGGAACAATTAAACAAACTTGTTGAAAAAATTGATAGCTTGAGCTTACGCGAAAGGGCGATGGTTTTTATTGGCGTGTTGGCAGTATTGTTTAGTGTTTTTGATTATTATTTTTTCACACCAATGGAAAAAGAACAAAAATTACTTGTTGTAAATTTAAATGAAAAAAATGCAGAGCGATTAATTCTGGTTAATCGGGTGCAAGACTTGATGAAGACAAGTCAGTCAGATCCTGATGCAGACAATATAGCCAGGTTAAAAATACTACGATCACAGTTGATTAATGTGCAGGCTGATCTTGAATCTTCGACCAACAGTCTTGTTTCACCGAAGGACATGCCAAAAATACTGGAAACCGTATTACATAAAACAAGTGGTTTAAAATTAATTAATTTAAAGAGTCTTGGCGTCACTCCGATTGTAGAAAAAAATGAAGTGGAAGTGAAAGCAGCACAAGATAACAAGAGTAATGAGGACGAGAAAAAACTTACAGCTGACAATATTGATAATGCTTACAGACATGGTTTAAGAATTGAAATTGCAGGTGATTATTTAACGACCTTGAGTTATCTAAAAACTCTGGAGGGACTTGAATGGGAATTTTTTTGGGATAATTTTATTTTAACAGTTGATGAGTATCCGGATTCTAATGTAACTATTGAAATATTTACCCTGAGTCTGAATAAAGAATGGATAGGTGTGTGAACAAATGAGATTAAGAAAATATCTATTTTTCATCCTGTACTTATTGCCTTCTTTTTTGTTTGCCAATTCGGACTTGCCTGATCCAACTCGACCGGCTACATATTCGATTGATGATCATGAACCCGTATTTTTTGAAGAGATTAATGTTGATGAAAAGTTTAACTGGAAATTATCTGCGATACGAATTTCCGATGCAGATAGAACAGCAATTTTGAATGGAAAACTAGTCAGGACAGGGGATGATGTCGGTCCCGCAAAAGTGCTCGAAATAAATCCGTTATCGGTATTGATAAATCACGAAGATCGGAAATTAATTGTCAGGTTATATAACACTAAAGTAATTAAAGATTATAAATTACGAAAGTAATTTCGAGATAAATATGATGAAAAAAATTAAACGAAATATATACATATACTTGTTTCCCATCTTATTAACTATAACAGCGTGTCAGGATCAAACTGTTCGCCAGGATGTTATTGATTCGATGGAGGATGAGGTTAATCGTTCTGTAAGTGACAATGCCAATCAGGATTCTGTTCCAGACAGTGTAGCGGATTCACTAATCCCGACGATTAATCTGGATTCAGCCAATGTACCTGTTATAAAAGATGAGGAACGGTTTGATATCTCGGTGAATGCAGTAGCGGCAGATCAATTCTTCTTAAGTCTGGTTGATGGCACAGATTACAATATGGTTATTCACCCGGAAGTGTCAGGTTCAATTACACTTAACTTACGTAATGTAACGATCCCTGACGTATTAGAGGCTGCTCGTGATGTCTATGGTTATGAATTTATCAGTACTGCATATGGCTTCCAAGTCCTGCCTGGTCGCTTACGTGCACGTATATATCAAATCAATTATTTAAACATAGAACGTTCAGGTAGCTCTGCCACCTCAGTAAGTTCGGGTTCGTTAACCCAGAACGTGACCTCTGATGATGGTACGTCTACAGCAACCAGTAATACTCAAGGGACAGTTATACAGACAGAGCAGACATTAAATACTTTTTGGGTTGAATTACAGGAATCAGTTCAGGCAATCGTCGGTACGGGTGACGGACGCAGTGTTGTGATTAATCCCCAATCAGGTGTGGTAGTGGTGCGAGCCTTACCAAATGAATTAAGAGAAGTTGAAGCCTATTTACAGGCGACACAATTGATTGTTCAAAGACAAGTTGTACTCGAAGCGAAATTTATCGAAGTCAGGTTAAATGAAAATTACCAGTCAGGGATAAACTGGAGTTCCCTGCTTACACCTGGAGATAATTCAATTACTGCCTCTAATATAGGGGGTGGAAGTGTGCTGGTTGGAGAAAGTGGGTTGAGTGGTATTTCAGGTAATACGGGCAATCTTGATCCTGCCAGCTTTTCAGCAATATCCGGCGCAACTGCAGCAGCTTTTGGTGGGGTTTTCAGTGCGGCATTAAATTTTGGCGATTTTACCGCCTTTATTGAATTACTGAAAACTCAGGGGAATGTCCAAATTCTATCTAGTCCTCGTGTGGCAACAATGAATAATCAAAAGGCTGTGATTAAAGTAGGTCAGGATGAATTTTTTGTGACTGATGTTTCATCGGTAAATACAACCACGGGCACTGCCACAACAGTAAGTCCTGATGTGACACTCACGCCATTTTTTTCTGGTATCGCACTTGATGTGACACCGCAGATTAGTCAGGAAGGTGACGTTACCTTGCATGTCCATCCTTCAATCAGCGAAGTTATCGATCAACAAAAAACAGTGACCGTAGGTAATGTTACTCAGCAAATACCATTAGCATTAAGTTCTGTACGCGAGTCTGACAGCATCGTCCGTGCACGTAGTGGGCAAGTTATTGTTATTGGTGGTTTGATGCAGGAATCAATCAATGATCAAGATGCAAAAACTCCTTTTCTAGGGGACTTACCTGGCGTTGGTAGTTTATTTAATCATAAAAAACAGGTTTCAGTTAAAAGTGAACTGGTGATTTTATTAAAACCTGTTGTTGTTCGAAGTTCGGATGAATGGAATGAGGAATTGTTAAAATCGAGAGGCAATATTAAACAACTTCGTGATGTAATGAACGAACCACCTCCAGAAACATTTTTGGATGATCTTTTTGCCAAAGAAGGGGCTTACTAAAAAATAGTTGAGAGTAATTTATGTATTTACAACATTTTAATTTAACTGAATTGCCTTTTAGCATTACGCCTGATACGAGTTTTTTTATGAATCGTGCCGGTTATCAAGATGCATTAAATGTGCTTACCATAGCTTTGCGCAGTGGTGAAGGTTTTGTAAAGGTAACAGGTGAAGTCGGTGTAGGAAAAACAATTCTTTGCCGGAAATTAATGAAATCATTAAGTAAAGATTTTGTTATTGCTTACATTCATAATCCCTATATTAAAGCAGATAGTTTACTTTTTTCTATTGCAGATGCCCTGTCGGTTAAATACTCTAATGAAACATCTCAACATGTGTTAATGAAATCGATAACACGCGCTTTATTAGATACACATAGAAATGGTAAAAAGATGCTTGTTTGTCTGGATGAAGTTCAGGCTATGCCAGTTCAAACTCTGGAATCTCTGAGGCTGTTAACAAACCTTGAGACTGAAAAACGTAAATTATTACAAGTAGTTTTGTTTGGGCAGCCAGAGCTGGATATTCTTTTAACGCAACCTTCTGTACGGCAGCTAAAGCAACGAATTACATTTTCTTATCGCTTGTTGCCACTAAATAAAGTTGCCATGTATGCGTATGTTCGACATCGCTTGCAGATAGCGGGTTGTGATGAAAAATTGTTATTTACCAAACGTGCTTGTGAAGCAATATATAGACATAGTAATGGAATTCCTCGTTTGATAAATATTTTATGTCATAAGGCTTTAATTTGTGCCTATGGTGAAGGCAAAAAGAAAGTAAATCACAAACACATCAATATTGCTGCATTAGACATAGAACATACAAAAAACAAACCTGAGTCATGGGTAGCGTCAGTTATGCCGCGTTTCCCAAGATGGATGTTCGGTTCGATTGCCATATTTTGTTTACTAGTAAGTGCTAACCACATAGAAAACTTATTAGGCGCGTAGGGTATGAGTTTAATAAACAAAATGCTGAATGATTTGGAAAAGCGAGATGCTTTTTTGAACGAAAACCAGGATCGAGTTCTGGATGGTCTGTATTCAGCTTATGATGTTGAATTAGCAGAGAAAAAGAAATCACATATTCCTTCGTTAGTTCTTATTAGCCTTACTATTGGAATATTTCTCTATACATTTACACTATTTGAAAATGAAATAATTAATTCGATTATTGATATAGAACAAAGTGGCACGGTTATAACTCTTCCTGAACAAGAAACTATTGAAATAAAAAATACAGTAAAGATCAATAATGATGAGATTAAAAAGAGTGCCGTAAATAAAATTTCATTAAATAAAGAAATAGAAACAGTTAATAATAAGCAAGATCAGCTACTTCAATTAGATAGTAGTATCGTATTAAAAGATGATAGCGAGTCATTCGTTGGTAATCAGGTTAATCGCATTGAGTCCATTCAATTTGAAGTGGAACGTTCGGGTATAAACCTTCTTATGAAAATGCCGAATGAAATTGATTATCTTGTTTATGGATTAAGTAACCCTGATAGAACGGTTATAGAAATTGAAAATGTTGAGCTTGGTTTTAAGCTGGAAGAACTGGTTCCGGTAGAGCCTATAGTTGCTATTCGTTATTCAATAAACGAATCAAAACGATTTAAGCTGGTGCTGGAATCAGACATGCCTTTAACGATCAAGAAAAGCACGATGAATCAATCCGGTGGAGTACATGATTTGTTAGTCATGATGGAATATCAGTGGAATAGAAAAGAAACATTGGTACAAGAAGATATAGAACTGGTAGAAATAGTTGAAAAACAGGTGACGCAGGAAAAAAACACCGTGTTTAAAGGTGACCTAATAAAAAGCCCGGTGAGAAAAAGTGCAGATGCCTATGCAGAGAAGTTATTTCAGCAAGCATATATCGCCTATAAGAAAGGCAATATTTCAGAAAGTTTGAAAAAATTAAATATGTCTCTGAATCAAGATGCAGGGCATGTTAGGGCACGTTCAACATTGGCATTGGTGTTGTCGGAAAGAAAGCATTTTGAATTAGCATACAGTGTTTTAAATGAAGGCTTGATTCAGTATCCTGAAAATATTGAATGGTTAAAAATGTATGCACGTCTGTTATTAAATGAAGGTAAAACGACAGAAGCGAGTTCTATGCTTACCAGGCAATCCCCTGAATTTTCCTCAAATACTGAATATTACGCACTACAGGCAGCTATTTTACAAAAGTTAAATGAACATGAAGAAGCAGCAAGGATATATCATAATTTATTAAAACTTAGTCCGCTTAAAGGCGTGTGGTGGATGGGGCTTGGAATATCACTTGAGTCCTTGAAACGGTATAACGATGCGCTATATGCCTACCAAAAGGCATCTGGTAATGCAGCATTAGTAAAAGAATCCAGAGAATTTATTTTGAAACGCATTAATCGTCTAAATAATATTTTAGAAGATGAATCCACGTAAAAAAGTAAGGTTAGGTGATCTGTTAATAGATCATAAACTCATCTCTCAAGCTCAGCTTGAGCAAGCACTTTCGGAACAAAAAAAATCCGGTCAGAAGCTTGGCAAGGTACTTATTGAAGATGGATACCTGACTGAAGATCAAATGCTGGAAGCCTTATCTGAACAACTTAAAATTCCTTTTGTTGACTTGCTGCATTACAAATTTAATCCAGACACTATTAAATTAATTCCCGAAATTCAATCGCGTCGTTTCCGAGCTGTCGCTTTGAGTGCCGATGATACCGGTATTCTTATCGGTATGGCTGATCCAACCAATATTTTTGCCTATGATGAATTATCCCGAATTCTAGGGAAACCTATAAGGTTAGCAGTCGTAAGAGAAATAGATCTTTTAAAAACCATCGACACGGTTTATCGAAAGACAGATCAAATCAGTGGCTTTGCAGAGCAACTGAATGATGAATTAAGCGAAAGTGATATTGACTTAGGTGCACTATTAGCAGACGCCGATGTTGCTGATGCACCTGTTGTCAAACTTCTTGCGTCATTGTTTGAGGATGCAATACAAATCAGGGCTTCAGATATACATATTGAGCCGGATGAAAAAGTTTTACGTATTAGGCAACGCGTTGATGGTGTATTGCAGGAACACACGATGGATGAGGTACGAATAGCACCAGCATTAGTACTTCGTTTAAAACTGATGGCAGGGCTTGATATATCTGAAAAACGAATGCCTCAAGATGGGCGTTTTAGTGTAAAGATAAAGGATCATAACATTGATGTTCGTTTATCAACGATGCCGGTTCAATATGGTGAATCGGTTGTCATGCGTTTACTTGATCAAACAGGTGGCACACTGGATTTGAATTTACTTGGCATGCCAAAAACAATACTTGGACGTTTTGAAAATTTACTTCATCGCCCGCATGGCATGATTCTGGTAACGGGCCCAACCGGTAGTGGTAAGACAACTACGCTTTATGCGGCTCTACAAAAGCTTAATGTTCCGGAAAAAAAGATCATAACAGTTGAAGATCCGGTTGAATATAAATTACCGCGTATCAATCAGGTTCAGATTAATACTGATATTGGGTTAAATTTTGCCACAGTATTAAGATCAGCATTACGGCAGGATCCGGATATTGTTCTTATTGGTGAAATGCGCGACGAAGAAACTGCAGAGATAGCATTACGTGCTGCTATGACTGGCCATCTTGTATTATCAACGCTGCATACGAATGACGCGATTAGCACAGTAAATCGTTTAATGGATATTGGAATTAAGGGCTACTTACTTGCTTCAGCATTACATGCCATTCTTGCTCAACGGTTAGTCAGACGTGTCTGTGAAAGTTGTTCGCAGGCAACTGAATTGACAGATCAACAAAATGGTTGGTTAAGTAGTTTCGTTAATGAAAAACAATTCAATGTGACTTTTAAGAAAGGAATTGGTTGTGCCCATTGCAATTATACTGGATATCAGGGACGTATAGGTGTTTATGAGTTACTCGAATTCGATAAAGATCTATCTAATGCATTGGCCCATAGTGATACTGGACAATTTATTGAAAGAGCAACTAACTCAAGACACTTTAGACCATTAAATATGGTAGCACTGCAATATGCAGTTGAAGGTGTAACTACTATGGATGAAGTAATTCGTATCTCTGCTGATATTGATAGTGTTGTCGATGAGGAGATAGAAAATTCAACTGAGGAAGTAATAGTCTAATGCCGTTATTTACTTATAAAGGCAGAAATACACGTGGTAATCTGATTCAGGGTGAAATTGATGCAGGTACTATTGATACCGTCGCATCACAGTTATTCAATATTGGTATAACTCCTATTGATATTAAAGAACAAAAAGCAAGCTCCGATTCAGACATTTCCTTATCAAACTATCTTAATAGAAGAGCACCAAGTTTAGATGACCTGATATTATTTAGTCGACAAATGTATACCTTGATGAAAGCGGGTGTACCTATGATCAAATCCATTAAAGGTTTAATTCAATCTTCTCGTAATTTTAAAATTATCGAGGCATTAAAAGATATAATGGACAATCTTGAATCCGGTCGGGATTTGTCAAGTTCCCTTGCCAGACACCCGGCAATTTTTTCACCTTTGTATATTAGTATGGTGAGGGTGGGTGAAGAAACAGGGCGTTTGGAAGAATCATTTTTTCGTATATCAGAATATCTGGCCAGGGAAAAAGATACACGAGAACGAATCAAGGCGGCTTTGCGTTATCCTTCCTTTGTGGTTATAGCCATAGCAATAGCCATAGCAATTATCAATATATATGTTATTCCAGCGTTCGCGGGTTTATTTGCCAAAGCAGGCGTAAATTTACCATGGCAAACCCGTTTACTAATGACCACGTCAGAATTTTTTGTTCAATGGTGGCCCATGTTACTGGCAGCAATTATTGGTTTAATCATTGCTGCACGGTTCTATGTGAAAACGGAAAACGGGCGATATAAATGGGATTATTCAAAATTAAAAATACCTATTGTTGGTGGTATCATTTATAGGGCAACACTGGCAAGGTTTGCGCGTTCTTTTGCTATGGGATTAAAATCAGGCGTACCATTAATTCAGGCAATGACGGTCGTTTCACGATCAGTTGATAATGAATATATTAGCGACAAGATATTAGGTATGCGAAACGGTATTGAACGTGGCGAGTCTTTGACGCGTACCGCCAGTTTAACAAAGATGTTTCCACCACTTGTATTACAAATGTTATCAGTGGGTGAAGAGACCGGGCAGGTGGATGATTTGATGAATGAAGTTGCCGAATATTATGATAGAGAAGTCGATTACGATATAAAGAACCTTAGTTCATCAATCGAACCGATACTTATTGTCGCCATCGGCATTATGGTACTGATATTAGCACTGGGTGTCTTTCTACCCATGTGGGATATCGCTAGTGTTGTTAAATAATGTATATCGCACATCGCTGGGGCGATCGGAATTTAACCCGAATAGAATTGGTCATGGCTTTATTAGTGCTGGCAATATTGATAGGAAGTTTTAGTCGTCATATGTTTATTGTGTTTGCCAGAGCAGAACAGAGGATGATAAATAGTACGGTGATTAATATTAATACAGCACTAAACTATCGATCTTCAATAATGGTTATGAGAGGAAATTATGATGACCTAGACGTTTTAATAATGATGAATCCTATGGAAGACATGGTTTCTGAGCCTGAGATTAATGTTTCTGATGATGAAAATGAAAATATTTCGTTAGCACTATCGGGAAGCACGATTTCTGCTTCCATTAAATATGGCGGCGTAATTGAATATGAAAGTATTGAACTAATTGAGAAAGGGAAATGGTATTTTGAAAAAAATAGTCATATATTATTTTATACCATTCAGAATGCGGAGTTCTTTAGCACTGATGTTACAGGACCAGCAAGAATCCGCTATAAAATTGAAATAGATTATGAAGATAAAAATAATAATGGTGATTATGATTCCCATACTGATAACTTTCATACAGTTAAAATTGAACCGATGGACCAATATGTTTGGGATATTTAAATAAATGAATTTTTCAAATTATGCTGCTCTCTGGATTGGAAACACCCTGTTTATAATCGGGGTAATACTCCTTTTTATTGGCGTAGGTTTTATATTATTTCCAGATAAAATATTTAAACTGGCGGGCAGATTAAATTTCTGGGTAAACACGGAATCATTTTTTAATAGAATAAATAAACCAAGGTATAAAGAGGTTTATTTTTATCGTCACCATAAAATATTTGGTGCAATTATATTCATCAGTACATTGGTTTGTCTTTATACTATGGTAATTTCTATTGGAATTGAGAGCACTACGAACAGCCTGATGAACATTTCAAAGTCTGAGTTTGAAGGATGGCTGTTTGTTAATTTATATTATATTTTGATTTTTACAAATATTTTAGCAGTCATCTTTGGCATTATTATGATTATACGACCAAGTGCACTAAAAACATTTGAAATCTGGAGTAATCATTGGGTAGACACTGATAGTTCATTAAAGAAATTGGACGCGCAAAAAGATTTGCCCGATAGAATATTACCCGGAAATCCACGAATATTCGGTTTATTCATTATATTTGGTGCGATTTATATTATGTGGATGACAAATCCACTTTAAATATTGAGTAAAGTGAAAAAGTTTTGTGATTTTAAGGTTGATTTAAGTACATAGTAGGATTAGCGTGAAGTGACAATAAAATGATCGCTATATTAAAGAATCTGGAGCAATCCAGTATATAGACCAGAATGGAGTTCTGATCTCTTACGTCTTTTAAAGGATTAACCAAAAGTTGCGACTAATGGTGTGGCGTTAACAAAATAGGGCTGCGGCTCTTAGTAGGAGTGTGATTATGAAAAAACAAGGTATGAAATCTCAAAAAGGTTTTACACTGATTGAACTGGTTGTTGTTATCGTGGTGTTAGGTATTTTAGCCTCTACCGCTTTGCCAAGATTTACTTCAATCACAGATGATGCGCGTGCTGCCGTAGCAAATGGTATTGCCGGTGCAATTTTGTCATCAGCGGTGATTCAATTTGCAGCAAATTCTGGATCGGCAGTATCGTTCACTACTATTTGGCAAAATGTTGATTGTGATACAGGAGGTGATGCAATAACTATTAATATAGCTGGTGGCGGTGCAATAGCGGCTACTTGTGCTGTTGGTACGGCTGCTGCCTGTGGTGCTGTTGGAACGGCTGATTCTGTAGCCGTAACGGTAGGTGGTATTGCTGCTACTTCAACACCAAATATTCCTCAGAATATATGCGGCGGCTAAGTTTAAGTTATTTTGTTTAGTATAGAGAAGAGGGCTTTTTTGCCCTCTTTTTTTATCTGTGTTGGTCTTTTATTTGCACTAGCAGTAGCCGGCAGCCACGATTATCTCGGTTTATGTCTCGGTGTCTTCAGTCTACTGATTGCGTGGATATTAAGTCAGCAATCAACTTATCGCTGGACGTTTATCGACGTCAGCATATATACATTCGTCATTTTATTATCTTTAAATCTTTTTGTATTCAATGTGGCTGTATCACCATTAGCTTATTTTGTCGTGACTTATCTTTTGTCGGGATTTTTAATTTTTTCTGCGATTAATAAAAATCAACTTATTAAGCTATACCAAATCGTCGTTGCTTGTTTTTGTGTGCTTTCAGTTTGGGCATTTATTCAGTTTATTTTCGGTATAGGTCAAATGTCACATTTTAGTCATCGTGCCAGTGTCATATTTGCCAATCCTAATACTTATGCCGCTACAATTAATTTGCTGTTATTGCCATTAATGACAATTTATTTATTTAATGAAAGCAGTAAACCCAGGTATTTATACACGGCAAATATAATTTTATTCGCTTGCCTTATCATGACACAAAGTCGAGGGGGATGGATAGCATTCGCCATGGCTTGCATAAGCTTATTTATATTCATGAAAGTAGTTAATAAAAATATCAAAATAGTGTCGTGTAAAAATTTGTTTTTTAGTTTTGCTGTTGTAATCGCTTTACTCTCAGGAATTAAATTATCAATTAATTTAATAAATGATGACCATTTAAATGAAATTAAAACCTTTAAAAATAATCTCGAATATGTACTGCCATATAAAGCAAAAAGTTCATTAGACCATAGGTTAGAGCTAAATAAAGTTGCCTGGAAGAATATAAAAGAAAATCCTGTAACAGGCATTGGGCTGTTAAATTTTGTTTACTTTAATTATCGTGACACGGTTGATTATATTTACGGTAAATCACTCTATGTGCATAATGATTATTTACAAATATGGCTGGAAATAGGAACTTTAGGTCTATTATCTTTTTTGTTAATAATAGGAACAATGTATTGGCAAGGTATTGCCTCATTAAAAAGGATAAATAAAGAGCAACAAATATGGGTCATCTCAATTTTGGCTGCACTAACGACATATTTTACACACGCTTTGGTGAGTTATGTGTTCTATGCCCCTTTGCTTGTTTGCCTGGCAACAGGGTATTTGGCAGTGTTAAGTAATACAGTAAGGTGTAAGAATCATGGTGACTTATCTAATAAATCCTATTTTAGCGTCATGCAAATATTGAAAAAGAAAGCATGGGTTTTCAAAATTCTAATTAGTCTGTTTATAGCGACATTTATCTTCGGACATGCAGCAGCTCAAATTAGCGCAAGAGCAGGGGTGTCTCTTCTGAAGGATGATAAAATTAATCAAGCATCAGAATTATTTACTTTGGCAAGAAAGTTTTCTCCGAACGTGGTGGATTATTATCTTATTGAAGCAAATGTCTGGAAAAAAATAGCGTTAACAAATAATGATTCTCTGGCTGCTAATCGTGCAGACAGCCTATATGCAAAGACAATGTTGCAAAATCCATATGATATGGAAAGTCGTTTATATAGAGCAATGTTACATCGAGACGGCGCAAGCTTGTTGAATGCACCTGTTTCAAGTGCCACCCTACTAGGGTGGTTAGAATATGCACTAGCCTGGCGTCCACACCACCACAAGATTCAGGCAGAGTATTTACGTACCTTAAAAAAAATTGGAAGAGTAGAAGAAGCGAGGTCTATTCTAGCCGGTTATATAGACAGGTATCCCGAATCAAAACTATTGATTAAAGTGTCTGATGAATTAATATATTTAAATGGTTTGAATGAAGAAAAGTAACCTACATATACATTTTATTCTATGAAATTACTTCGTGGTTTTACACTGATTGAGTTGATTGTTGTTATTCTTGTCATTGCGATTCTTGCTTCTTATGCTATCCCTAAGTTAAATATCGATAAGTTCCGTGAGAGTGGTTTTGTGCAGCAATCCGCATCCGCTATTCGATATGGACAAAAACAAGCCATTGGTTCAGGTTGCCAGGTAAATGTTTTGATAACGGCGGCAGATTGTACATTACAATGGAACGGTTTGCCTGCTGGTCTGGGTTGTCCTGCAGGCGGAACTAACCTTGTCAATCCTGCGACAGGATCAAATGACTTCTGTGATAGTAGCACCCCTGAATCAAGTGCCGACCTACCAACCACAATAAGGTTTGATAATATCGGTCGACCAACAGCTACGCTCGGCGATCTGTCATTGAATTTAGGATCGAGAACAATAACAATAGAACCAGAGACAGGTTTTTCTTATGAATGAACGTGACAACAATTCAGGTTTTAGTTTAATAGAAGTTGTTATTTCAATTGTTATTCTATCTATCGGTGTCACCGGTTTTATAACGCTGGTGTTTAACACAACTAAAAATAGTGTCGACCCTCTAGTCAGGCAACAAGGTAACGCCATTGCGAGAGCCTATATGGAAGAGATCATGCTTAATCAATTCTGTGAACCTGGTTTTGACCCGGATGGTGATGGTTTAAATGAATGTTCTAGTACAACTGGAGGCGAAGGGTGTACCGAAGCAGCATGTGCTAATTTGTCTACTAATACCTGTGGCGGGCAATTTGAAGCGGGTGGAGCGGAAACCGGTCGCTCAGTTTTTGATGATGTTTGCGATTACAATGGTTTGAATGATGTGGGAGCCAGAGATCAAACTGGAGGTGGCGTGATATCAGGACTGGAAGCATATACAGTCGATGTCACGGTTGATGATACCGCAACGTTGAATGGTCTGAATGGAGCAAACGGGCAGGTTGTACGAATTGATGTTACGGTTTCTCATACATCCGGTGCCACTATGGAATTAAGTGGCTACAAGACAAATTTTTGATGGATAGATTAATAACTCACAATAAAAATGGATTTACCTTGATTGAGATGATCATTGTTATCCTGGTTGTTGGCATTTTATCGAGTGTTTTGTTTACGGTTCTCCGTGGTCCAATGCAAGCTTTTATCGATGTTGAAAAAAGGATTCGTTTGGTTGATATTGCTGATACAGCATTACAGCGCATGACCAGAGAGATACGGCTTGCTTTACCAAATAGTATTCGTGTAACAGGCGGAACGACTGTAGAATTTTTACGTACTCTGGATGGGGGGCGTTATCGCGCAAAACCAGGCGGCGGTGCGGCAGTTTGTCCGGGTGGCTTCCCTCCTGCCCAGGATAGATTGAATTTTGCATTAGCCAGTGATTGTTTTGAAATACTGGGTGCATTAAATAATGTACCTACCAGTTTTGGTGCAACACAAGCGGAGTGCCTTGCGAGTACGGCAGATTGTCTAGTAATTTATAATACCGGGCAACTTACTGCAGATGCCTATAACGGCGATAATATTGCTGTAATAACAGCAGCAACCACAGCAAATTATATTACCTTTGCTGGCGCGCCACCTTTTCCTTATCGATCACCAAGACAACGATTTTTTATTGTAGATACACCGGTTAGTTTTGTTTGTGATACAGGTACGGGTCAAATAAGACGTATTGATGATTATCCTGTTAATACGGGTGTAGGAGCGGCAACCGGTAATTTGTTAGTCAATCAAGTAAGCGCTTGTAGTTTTAGCTACAATCCTGGTTCTGCAAGGCGGGCAGGTTTGGTTACATTAAGTATAACGATACAAGATTCTAGTCTGGCAGGCGGCAGTGTGACCTTGTTGCAACAAGCACATGTGGATAATCAACCATGAAGACATTTAGAAAATGTCAGCGAGGTCTCAGTGCTGTTATGGCAGTGATACTGATTCTTGTACTGGCTTTGATAGGTGGTTACATGGCGACATTGACCAGTGTTGGTTCTATTAATACGACTGTTTCAGCGGGAACTATGCAGGCGTGGTTTGCTGCTCGTAGCGGGATAGAATGGGCTGTGCAACAACTTTTTGTTACAGCGCCTGGCGCATGTATTGGCTCACCTACGACGATTAATTTAACCGGTGGAAATACGAATGGGTATACCGTTGTACTGACCTGTACGCCTACATCATTTACTGAATCGGGAACAGGCACTTACAATGTATATGCGCTTACTTCAAGAGCAACAAGAGGTAGTTCAGGGGGAGTAGGATATGTCTCCAGACAAGTTAATTTATCAGTAACGGACGCACCTTAATTAATCATTGAAAGTTATTTTGTCGCCATGCTTCATAAACAATAACGCTTGCAGAGTTGGATAAATTTAAACTGCGGCTATTTTCTAACATAGGAATTCTTAAAATTCTATCGGTATCAAATTTATCCAGTATTTCTTTAGGTAAGCCACGAGTTTCTGGACCAAAAATAAAATGGTCTTCTTTATTAAATTGACAGTCTGAATAATTTTGTGTGCCTTTGGTTGAAATTGCGTAGAGAGACTTTTCCCCTTGCTTGTCTAGATAGTCCTGATAATTATCATAGTGATGTACTATTGATTGATCGATATAATCAAGTCCAGCGCGGCGCAGGCTTTTTTCATCCATATCAAAGCCGAGCGGATGAATTAAGTGCAAGTTTGCACCCGTATTCGCACAAAGGCGTATAATATTACCGGTGTTGGGCGGGATTTCCGGCTCGAATAGAACAATATTAAACATTTGGGTGAAGGATACAGAAGTCAGGAATCAGGAACCAGAAGAAAAGGAATTCAAAGCATGATAACGACAGCGAAAAAATTTCAGGACTTAATTGTTTGGCAGAAAGCACATAAATTTGTATTAGAGGTGTATAAAATAAGCCAGTTACTCCCTAAGAATGAACAATATGGATTAACGTCACAATTTCGACGTTCTGCTGTATCTATTCCTGCAAATATTGCAGAGGGATTCAAAAAACGTGGGCAAGCAGACAAAGCGCGATTTTTCAATATTGCCCAGGGTTCATTAGGAGAAACCCGGTATTATTTGATTTTAATAAATGATCTTAAATACGCAGAAACTAACGTACTAGTAACTCAAATAGAAGAGGTCAGTAAGTTATTGAGTGCTTATTACAAGAAAATTCTTATTTCTGCCTCATGACTTCTGTTTCCTGTTCTTTAAAAAATATGACAAGCTTAACAAAACAAGAAAAGAAAAAATTGAAACTCAATTTTTGTAATATGGAACTCAATTCGCCTTTGGTTTTGTTATCAGGCTGTGTTGGTTTTGGCGAAGAATATACGCGCATCAATGGCTTTTCTAATACAGATGTGGGTGCTATATGTTTAAAAGGAACGACATTAGAACCTCGCCTGGGTAATTCGCCTCATCGATTGTCAGAGACGTATATGGGTATGTTGAATGCGATTGGTTTACAGAATCCAGGAACTCAAATTGTAGTGGATGAATATTTACCCAACTTGGACTTTACTGAAACTCGTTTTATTGCAAATCTGTCTGGTACCACAGTTGAAGAGTACCATGAAATAACGCGTATCTTTGATGACTCGCCAATTGATGCAATGGAAATTAATATCTCTTGTCCTAATGTAAAAGAGGGCGGTGTTGCTTTTGGTAATGATCCGGATATGTCTGCACGAGTCGTTGCAGCCTGTCGTAAAGCGACAAAAAAACCACTAATCACCAAGCTTTCCCCAAATCAAACGGATATCGCCGAAAATGCGCGACGTTGTATTGAAGCAGGGACAGATGGATTAGCCGTTATTAATACTTTAATGGGCATGGCGATTGATATTAATTCTCGACAGCCGATCATTGGTAATAATCAAGGTGGCCTATCAGGTCCTGCGATTAAACCGATAGCCTTGTTAAAAGTACATCAGGTCTATCAGGTAGCAAAACAACATAATATTCCTATTATTGGTCAGGGAGGCGTGACCACAGTAGAGGATGCCATTGAATTTATGATTGCCGGGGCAGCAACAGTGGGTATAGGAACCGCCTTATTTTATGAACCATTAATTTGTCCAAAGATAAATAAGGGTATCGTCGACTACTTGAATAAGAATAATTTAAATCATGTATCCGAACTTGTCGGGACCTTGCAGTTGCATAATTAATTTTTCTTATAGTTAATCTTTTTTTAGGCGCTTTAAAAAGATATTCATTTCTTTTGCGGCTTGTTTGTCGCCATTTTTTTCTGCTATGTCGATTCCTTTCTTATAGGCACTAATCGCTTCCGTAGCTTGATTGTTTTCAGATAGTGCTTTTGCATAAAGTTTCCATGCTGCAGAATAAGATTGATTAAACTCGATTGCTTTCTCTAGATGAAGTATTGCCTGTTCAAAATTACTCTCTTTAAAATATTCATTGCCCAGGCTATATCTTAGTAATGCATTATCATTGCCTTTTTCAAGCAAGGATTTAAATGTATCAATAGAATTCATGCTTTCGGTTTCTGCGCGATTATCATTGCCTGATTTCTAAATCCTGCGTTAATGTTACCGGTTTTCCCTTCTTCTTTATAACAAATGATTTTCCAGTTATTGAAAATAGTTAATAGCTCATTATTGTCTAAAAGATAATCGGGATTTTTAGGGCCGGATTTATCAACTTTTTCTTTAATGAATGTTTGATAAAAGATGAGTCCCTCTGGTTTTATTGCACTTCTTATATCGTTCATTAAGGCGCGGTCAAGAAAATGACTAACGACAATGACATCAAATGTATCGGCCGCAGGTGGTTGCTCTGAAACATTTCTGAGTTCTGAGCTTAGGCTTAATTTTTTTTCTTTTGCGCATAGCGACAGTTGTTCCAAGGCCAATTCAGAAATATCCCAGGCCGAAACAGTGAGTCCATTTTCTGCAAGGCATATGGCATTAGCACCACGACCACATGCCAGGTCTAAAGCGGTTCCCACTTCTGGTAATAAATGTTGGTTTTGAAAAAGAACTTCAGCAGGTACAGAGCGTTTGTTTGAACAGGAATGGTAATGTTTATTCCATTTATCTTTTATTTGATTGTCCAAAGCAATTTCAGATTTAACTGCGCCAGAATGTTGGGGTAAATAAAACCAGCAAGGTAAATATTTCCAGTCGACCTAATAACATAGCGAAGCAAAGTATCCACTTAGAGATATCACTTATTTGACCATAATGTTGGCTAACATCACCAAGTCCGGGACCAAGATTATTTAAACAGGCGGCTAACGCCGAAAAGGCAGTGACCTGATCCAGACCCGTAGCCATTAATGCCAACATCAAAAACGCAAATATAGCGATATAAGCGGCAAAAAATCCCCATACCGCTTCAATAATACGTTCAGATATTGGTTTATTGCCAATTTTTATTATAAATATGGCACTCGGATGAATAAGCCGTTTAATTTCGCGCATGCCCTGTTTAAAAACTAACAGCATACGAATCACTTTTATTCCACCGCCGGTTGATCCTGCACAGGCGCCGATGAAACTTGAGAATAGTAACAACAGCGGCAAAAACCCCGGCCAGTTTTGAAATTCTGTTGTTGTAAATCCTGTAGTAGTTGCGATGGACACAGTTTGAAAAATACTGTCCTGTATCGCTTTGCCCATATTCCCATGACCACTGATTAACAGGTGGTATGACACGCAAGTTAAACAAACTAATAATAGAATACTGATATAAGTTCTTAATTCAGCATCATACCAATAAGGTTTTATGCTGGTAAATCGCCATGCCATGAAATGTAAGCTGAAATTAATACCGGAAAAAAACATAAAAAAGATCGCAACTGTTTCAATCTCACTACTTTGAAAATAACCTATGCTGGCATCATGAGTTGAAAAACCTCCAATTGAAACGGTCGAAAAACTATGTGCAACGGCATCGAATAAACTCATCCCTGCTAACCAGTAAGCAAATGCACAGCTTATGGTTATGCCCAGGTAGACGTACCACAGTGCCTTTGCTGTTTCCGTAATCCTTGGTGTTAGTTTCGAGTCTTTAACCGGGCCTGGTGTTTCAGCACGGTATAGCTGCATGCCACCAATACCTAACATAGGCAGGATTGCTACAGCCAATACGATAATACCCATTCCGCCTAACCATTGTAATTCTTGTCGGTAGAAGAGGATTGATTGTGGTAAAAAATCAATTCCGGTAATAATAGTTGCACCAGTCGTAGTTAATCCCGAGATAGATTCAAATATGGCATCGGTTATTGATAGATCAGGTGTGTCAGATAAAATCAAAGGCATGCTGCCAGCTATGCCAAGGCCGACCCAGAAAAGAACAACGACAATGAAACCATCGCGTAGGCGTAATTCGTCTTTAAAGTTCCTAACAGGAAACCATAAGGCCAAGCCGATAGAAAGAATAAGTGCGAAAGAAGATATAAATGCGACAGTTGCACCATCAGCGCTAACTATAGATACAACCAGAGGAGGGAACATAGTTAAACTAAATAAAGAAAGCAATATTCCCAATATGCGTTGAATGACGGCAAGTTGCATATGTTTTTTACTCTATAAAAAAGTTATGCCAACTTGAAACAAGGCCTCAACTTTAGCCACATGTTTTTTATCTGATACGATAAGAATGACATGATCTTCAGCTTCAATAACTGTTTTAAGTTTAGCCATTATAACCTCATCACCTCGAACAATTGCGCCGATTGTTGTGCCCTCTGGCAAATCGATATCTTTTATAGCTCGGCCGACTACTTTGGAAGATGATTTGTTTCCATGTGCAATTGCTTCGATTGCTTCAGCGGTTCCTCTTCGTAGAGCGTGAACAACAACAACATCACCTTTGCGAACATGAGCAAGTAAGCTGCCGATAGTGGTTTGTTGCGGAGAAATAGCAACATCAATCGTATTACTTTGTACCAGGTCGAGATAAGCAGCACGGTTAATTAATGCCATTACTTTTCTCGCGCCTAGCCGTTTGGCTAGCATTGAAGAAATAATATTAGCTTCATCCGCATTTGTTACGGCGCAAAAGACATCGGTTTTATCGATATCTTCTTCGTTAAGCAATTCTTCATCAGCAGCATCACCATTCAAGACAATGGCATTTTTTAAGGTTTCGGAAGCAAAACGTGCATTAGCAGGGTCAAGTTCTAATAATTTTACTTTATATTTACCTTCTAAAATTTCAGCCAAACGTAAGCCAATATTACCCCCACCTGCAATCATGATACTTTTATACGGTTTTTCTTTATTACGAATAATTTGTAATAACTGGCGAATTGATTTTTGTGAACTAATAAAGAAAACTTCATCATTAGCTACAATTACAGTGTCAGCATCAGGAATGATGGCCTGGTTCTTTCTAAAAATAATAAATATTTTATATTCAATACCTGGCAGTTGCTTTTTAAGATCACGTATTGAATGTCCAACCAACATGCCACTGTATGAGGCCTTGAGTGCTATCATTTGTGCTTTTCCGTCGGCAAAGTCAACGACTTGAAGCGCGCCAGGATGCGATATGAGTCTTTCAATATATTCTGTAACGAGTTGCTCCGGGCTAATTAAAACATCGACAGGAAGCGCTTCCTGCGCAAATAAAGGTGTGTTTTTAAGGTATTCAATCTCACGAATTCGCGCTATTTTTGTTGGCGTGTGAAATAAAGTGTAAGCGACCTGGCAGGCAATCATATTAACTTCGTCGCTGTTAGTAACGGCAAGTATCATATCGGCATCTTTTGCACCGGCTTTTGCCAATACTGACGGGTGCGATGCAATACCTGTGATCGTTCTTAAATCATAACGCTCACTTATTAATTGAAGTGCTGTCGGATCAACATCGACCAGAGTAATATCATTTTCTTCATTGACCAGACTAGCTGCGACTGATGAGCCAACCTGACCTGCACCCAGAATTATGATTTTCATAAGCTTATAATAATCTTCATTTTAAATCGATTCCCAGCATTTTCAGTTTTCGGTAGAGATGAGTTCGTTCTATTCCGACCGTATTTGCTACTTTACTAACACTGCCCTTTGCTTTTTTTAATTGATATTCAAGATAAGCTTTTTCAAAATTTTCTCTCGCGTCACGTAATGGTAAATCGAAATTAAAGTCTTCTATAGCCGTCCCATCTTTTTTTATTTCAATATTACCCAGACTGGACTCAATTTCATCTATATTAATGGTTTCATCTGTGCCCAGAATTAAAAGGCGCTGAACAAGGTTTTTTAATTCTCTCACGTTACCGGGCCATTGATAACTTCTTAAACGATTTTGTGCTGCAACATTAAACCTCCGGTAGGAGAGTCCTTCCGTTTCGATGAAATAATTGACATAAAATTCAAGTAGGGCAGGAACATCTTCATAGTGTTCACGGATTGGCGGGATAGAAACAGGTAGTACATTTAATAGATAATACAGATCATCTCTAAATCGGTTTTCCTGCACCAAGGATTCAATATTGAAACGAGTTGCTGCAATAATGCGCATATCCAGCCCAATTTGTTCTGAACTGCCAATATGACTATATTTTTTTGTTTCCAGAACATCATGCAAACGTGATTGCAGGGTTTTATCAAGCTCACCAATATCTTTTATATAGAGTATTCCACCTATTGCCTTGTCAAAATAGCCTTCCTGAGATTGATTATTTGTTTCCAATCCAAATAATTCTGTTTCTGCATGGTCTTTGCCTAATGCAGATATGCTTACTGTAATAAATGGACCATTACTGCGCGGGCTCAATGAATGTAAATAGCGTGCAAATAATTCCTTGTCTGTTCCTGACTCGCCATACATCAATACAGGTGTGTCGTGTTTGGCAATACGCGTTATTTGAGATCTTAGGTCTGAAATTACCTTACTTTTTCCGACTGGCTCAAGTATAGATGAAGTTGCATGGTGTAATTGCAAGTTTTCCTGTTGCAACGACGATGTTTCAAAAGCATGTTTTATTGTTAGTAACAGTTTAGAAATGGAAAGCGGTTTTTCTATGAAATCATATGCACCAAGACGGGTTGCTTCTACTGCGGTTTCAACATTACCATGACCGGACATCATTATGATCGGAGCAATGATATGATCATTCTCTTTCCATTCTTTTAATAAGGTAATGCCGTCAACATCGGGCATCCAGATGTCCAGTAAAATCAGATCGGGTTCTAATGATTCTACTTCCTGACGTGCTTTAGCGGCATTCTCTGCAATGTTGACACTAAATCCTTCATCCTCAAGAATTTCCTGTACCAGGTTACGAATATCCGGTTCATCGTCAACAACAAGTATATGTCTTTTGCTCATCAGACTATGCGCGTTTTTGTAGTTTATTGAATGAAATATTTACCGGTAATCTTATCACGGCACAAGCACCTTTCTGTTCTTTGTTATTTTCAAGCCAGACTGAACCCAGGTGTTCATCGATAATTTTTTTTACGATGGCTAGTCCCAGTCCAGTCCCTTTTTGTTTGGTTGTTATGTAAGGCTCAAATAAGTTATTTATTACCTCTGTATCTATCCCCGAACCACTATCAATAATTCGAATTTCAAGCATCTCACTTTCGTCAATATTGATTTTTTTCGCACTGACTTTTAGATGATTATCATCGCTGGCCGTATTCGCATCAATAGCATTTGTTAACAGGTTATTGAATACTTGTCTTAATTTCTTTTCGTCGCCAATGATTGCAGGAAGGTGTGATTCAATGTCTGTTTCAATTTTATTATCATCATCTGTATTAGTGAATAAATCGAGGCCTTCCTGAATCAAATGCTCAATTTTAATTTCTTCAGGATTAAACTCAGGTGATCTGGCATAGTCGGAAAAACTGTTGACCATATCTTTCATGGTTTCTACTTGTTGGATGATTGTATTTGTCATTCTATCAAGCATATCTGCATCGTCTGTATCCATTCTGGAAAGATATTTGTGTCTTAAACGTTCGGCAGCAAGTTGAATGGGTGTTAATGGATTTTTAATTTCGTGTGCAAGACGACGTGCCATTTCGCTCCATGCTGCATCACGTTGTCCTTGTATTAAAGCAGTGATTTCATCAAAGACAATAACATGCCCAGTCGTTGAGCCATCAAGCCCGGTTAGCGTTGCGCCATTAATTATTAAAATTTGATTACCAGTTTTATCCGACAAAGTGATTTGTTCACGCCAATCATCCAGTCGTTCTTCTATATTCAAAGAAATACATTCAAAAAAATCATTCAGATTTGGGTGGTCTTTGGTAAGCGATATTATATTTTTATGGGCTAGCGTTTCTACTTCAACTTGTAATATTTGTGCAGCACTAATATTTGATTTTTCCAAATCACCTTCTTTATTGAAGACCATGACGCCGGATGAAAGGCGTGCCAAGACAGTCTCGAGATATGTTTGTTGTGACTCAGCTTCCTGTTGGCTTAGTTTTGCCGTATCTCTTGCCTGAGAAATTTTATCAGTCATATCATTAAATGACGCGATAAGAAAACCAAGTTCGTCATTACTTGGTACAGGCAAGCGAGTGCTATAATCACCTTCTGCAATAGCACGCGTGCCTTCTGCCAGATTTTTTACCGGTGCAGCAAGCTTACGTGCTGAATAAAATGCAGCCCATACCGCGCTAAAAACACTGAATAATAAAACCAGTGTTAATATTATTATGAAACTAACTTTTAATTGTTCGCGAAGATAAGAGAGTTCTTTATATTCGATGTAAGATGACTGAACGTTGTTGGCAAGTTGCGTAATGCGTTCTGATATTGGATATAAAGCTTGCACAATACGGGCTTCTTTATCGAGATCAATAACTGGTAAATTCACTGCTGCCCGGATTAACAGGTTTGTGTCCTTGATGACATCTAGCCCTATGTAGCTATTTGTCTGCGACAATTGCAGTAAAATTGTGCTATCTGGTGTATTGGGAACAAGGCTTTTTGTATCATTTGAGCTTGAAGCGATGATAGCGCCCTTTTTGGTAAATAATGTCAGTTCATTAGCATTAATACGTTCCCTGATTTGATCAATGTCAAAGGGTAATTCTGCATCAGTTGTTTCGCTTAATTCTTCGGCAACTTTTTCTGTTGTATAGATAAGTTCACGCATTCGAACATCTAGTGCAAGTCGACTTAATTCGAGTGAATCATCAAGTGCCTGTTCTACTCTTAAGTCAAACCAGCTATCTATACCGCGGTGAAGAAAGTCCAGAGAGAAGGAATAAACGATAAGTACAGGCGTTACTGATAGTAAAGAAAAAATCATTACCATCCTGACGGTCATCCTGGAGCCAATGACATGATTTTTAAGTTGGCGTATTAGTCGTTTAAGATTGACAAGGATTAAGGCAACAAGACTAATTAATCCTAATGCATTAAATATCAGCAGTGCTGAATAATAACGGTCAAATAATTCTGGATTTTGTAAAGACTGGCTCATCATGAGTAACGATGCCAGCATGAAAACAAACAGGCACGAGCCAATAATTAATATTATTTTACCGCCTCTTTTCATTGTGTGATTTCCCACTCATGCCATTCACTGGACATATCCCAATTTGAAGAAAAATAGGCCTGAGGTCGCATTGGTGCCGGTAATGCTCCAATATCGAGAAAGGTTCTAATTCTGGCAATATAATTTTTATCTACATGCAACATACTTTGATCAAATAATTCCATTTTTGATACTGAATTTATATCGTTTAATGCAGCATCAAGGTTACTGTACGAATTTCGTAAGCCGGTGTTTAAATTTATTGTCAAGAAACTCTTGGTCAGTGGTCTATGTTCAAGTTTGTAAATTATTTCCTTTTCACTGATCGTTTTATCCCAAAGCCATTCTCGTTTTAAACGTAATTGAAAATGAGTGTGTATTTCAAGAGAAATGCCATGATGTAATGCTTTATCAGCTTCTTCAGTTAATCCAAAGTCAAATAATGTATCCAGATAGTAAGTTGACTCTTCTGTATAAGCATGTGTTGATTTTATATTAATTGTCTTTGCATAAGCTAAATTACATATACAGGTAAATGTAAAAAGGAGACTTACAGTTTTAAGCGTTTTTAATAAAATCAACATAGTTTTATTTTTTTTCAAGACAAGCATAGAAGAAACCATCCATGTTATCTTGTCCGGTCAATATTTGCCTGCCATAACCTGTATCTACTCCCCATTGCACTTTAATAGGCTTGAGTGTGCAATCATTGTTGTTAGTTATGAATTGTTCTATCAAGTCTGAATTTTCCTGTTTAAGAATTGAGCATGTTACATATAATAATAATCCACCTGACTTTAATGTTTGCCATAGCGTGTTTAAAAGCTTCATTTGTAATTCACATATTTTGCTGACTTCCTCAGGTGTTCTTAAAAATTTTATATCGGGATGACGACGTATTACGCCCGTAGCAGAGCAAGGAGCATCTAAAAGAATTCGGTCAAAATTTTCTTTGTTCCACCACTGATCAAGATCATTAATATCTGATATTTTTATTATTGCATGTAGATTAAGTCTCTTCAGAGTCTCAGATAATTTTTTAGCGCGATTGGGATCTTTTTCGACAGCGGTTAAAGAATTTATATCTACTTGCGATTCCAGTATATGTGCGCTTTTACCTCCAGGCGCCGCGCAGGCATCAAGAACATTTTGCTCCGGCTTTAAATCAAGTAACTCTACAGATAATTGGGCAGCGAGTTCCTGAACAGACACTTCTCCTTTATTAAAACCGGGAAGTTGATCAACATCTTTGGCATGTTTAAGTAGTACGCCATGGCTTGAATAAGGTGTGGCTTTCCCTTCAATACCTGCCTCTTTCAACTTGATTAAATATTGCTCTCGATCATGATGAAGTTGATTGACACGAAGGTACATAGGAGGTCGCTGGTTATTAGCATCAAGAACCTTTTCCCATTCATCAGGCCAATCCAATTTTAGTTGTTCAATTAACCATAGCGGATGTGATGTTCGTACGGTTTCATTATCATTAAGTAAAGGATCAAGTTTATCGGCTTCCCTGATGTATCGACGCAATATTGCATTAACTAGTCCTTTAGCCCACTCCATTTTTATTTTTTTACAAGTTTCCACTGTTTCCGATACAACAGCGTGAGCTGGGATGCGCATATGAGTGAGTTGATATAAACCAATCATCATTAAGTGTTTAAGACGGCTGTCTTTTTTCTTTAAGCGTTTTTCCAGTAGCTGATTAAGAATATGTTCGAGTTGAATATACCAGCGGAAAGTTCCATAACTAATTTCCTGAATTAAAGCTTTATCTTTTTGTGCCAAGTTAAAGGATTCGTTATTGTGTAGTGCTTTTGACAGGGTGATCTTTTCTTCAATGATCTGATCAATGATTTGGTTTGCTATTAGACGAGATGACATGGAAAAAAGTTTAACTTGTTACAAGATTTTCAGTGAAAAAATCAGGATGACCATTTAAAAAATCTTTTGCTGCCATTATCCGCTTTCCTGGTAACTGCAGTTTTGTAATGGACAAAACACCATCACCAGTAACAATATCCAGACTTGATTTACTATCGAGTATGGTTCCTGATGGTAAATTTTTCGGATCGTTTTTTATTTTTGTCTCCCATACTCTTATATTGAGATTATTTATTTGCGTGTGTGCAACAGGAAATGGATTAAATGCTCGAACTTTTCTTTCCAGTTCAATTGCAGGTTTGCTCCAATCAAGTTTTGCTTCTTGTTTGGAAATTTTGTTTGCATAAATTGTTTTTGATTCATTTTGTTTAATAAATACTGATTCGTTTTTGGCAATGCGTGTTAAAAAAGTATTGATATTATCAGCACTGATCTCTGCTAATCGGTCATGTAACAAACCACCAGTATCCTGACTGTGAATTGGACAAGTTATTTGTTCCATAATTGGGCCAGTATCTAGTCCAGCTTCCATTTGCATCAGTGTAATACCGGTTTCCTTGTCTCCAGCTTCAATGGCCCGTTGAATAGGTGCTGCTCCACGCCAACGGGGAAGTAAAGAAGTATGTATATTGATACAACCTAATTTGGTTTTATCCAGCACTTCCGGTGTTATTAACAAGCCATAGGCGACAACCAGCATCAAATCACAATTCTTTAAATATTCTGCTTTGAGTTCATCAGATTTTGCTGGCTGTAAGACTGGAATATTATTATTCAGAGCACAAAGTTTGACTTCACTTTGTTTAATTTTGCGACCTCTACCAGCGGGTCGGTCAGGCTGGGTAAGTACGACTTCTACCGTATGCTCAGCTGCATCAATCAATGATTCGAGTACTTTTCGTGCGAGCTCAGGCGTTCCAGCGAATGCCAGTCTTAATTTGTTTTGAGTCACAAGACGTAATCTTCTTGTTTTTCCAGTTTCTCGATTTTTTTCTTAAGGCGCTGGCGTTTAAGGGGCGAAAGATAATCAATGAATAATTTGCCATTTAAATGGTCAATTTCATGTTGGATGCAGACTGCTAATAAGCCGTCAGCTTTAGCCTCAACTAATTGATTATCAAGTGTTTTATAGTTGAACTCGATGTTTTCAGCGCGTTCTACAATATCGAAATAATCAGGCACAGATAAACAACCTTCACGCGTGGTCTCCTTGCCTTCAAGTTTGCTTATCTCAGGGTTAACTAATATTAATGGCTCATTTCTTTCTTCAGACAGGTCAATAACGACGATTCTTTTTTGTATATTGACTTGAGTTGCAGCAAGGCCAATACCACTTTCGACATACATCGTTTCCAGCATATTTGTGGCAATTTCTTTGATATCTGAGTTTATATGCTCAACCGGCAATGCTTTATTGCGGAGACGTTCATCAGGAAAATGTAAAACTTCAAGTATTGCCATAGCAATATTAACTCCAAAAAAGGTCATAACTATCTGAATAGTATATAGGAAAACTGGATTGTTGCAGTAAAACCACAATAATATGTGTTATCTACTAACATTTTGTTATAGTTTTTGCTAATCTACATTAAGGAACCTACGTAAGGTAATAGACATGTTGAATAAAATTCTAATTTCATTCGCGATTTTTCTGCTGACAATCAGTGTGAGCGCGGATGAATTAATGATTAATCCAGCTCATCCGGAATCATATACAGTTGTCAAAGGTGACACACTTTGGGATATTTCAGCCCGCTTTCTAGAGCAGCCATGGCGCTGGTCAGAAATTTGGGGTGTTAATCCGCAAATTGAAAATCCACATTTGATTTATCCGGGAGATATTATTTCTCTTAGTTATCAAGATGGGCAGCCAGTATTAAATGTTAACCGAGGAACAGCTCAGGTTGTTTCCGGTAGAAACGTTAAACTTTCACCTGAAATTCGCAGTTCGGATAATGCTGAAGCTATTCCAACGATTCCTCTGGATGCGATACAACAATTTTTAGAACGACCTATTGTTCTTGATGAAAATGAAATGGATCATTGGCCTTACGTCGTTTCAAGTTACGATGAACATTTGATTGCTGCAACAGGGAATACAATCTATATCCGTGGTATAGCCGAAGATTCAGACGATGTCCGGTATTCTATTTATCGTAAAGGCCCAGCTTATATAAAGCCTAAAAAAGATGACGATGATGAAGAGGAAATATTGGGATATGAAGCACTTTATGTAGGAGATGCAACACTGAAACAGAAAGGTGACCCTGCTTCTGCCATAGTGACTGACGTTGATAGAGAGATATTAATAGGTGATAGATTAATTTCTCAGTCCGATGAAGATATCAGCACGGAATTTTTCCCTGGCCCAACTGCTAGTGAAGTGGAAGGCAGTATTCTTTCGGTTGTCGATGGGGTTTCACAAATTGGACAGTACCAGATTGTTGTTCTCAGTCTTGGAGAAGAACAAGGTGTTGAAGCCGGGAATGTATTAGGTATTTATCAGCGTGGTTATGTTGTACAAGATAGAATTGGACCGAACATTCCTAAGAATCAGGCAGAAAAAGAAGCTGAAAGAGCTGAAGAATTAGCTAAAGCAACTAGTGATATTGGGTCAACTTTTACCAAAATTGTACATGCTGTTGAGGATGGCATTGAGTCATTTAATAAAACATTCCCCACTATTGCTAATCAGCAAGCCAAGACTGAAGATATAACTTTACCAGAAGAATATGTCGGCGTTGTTATGGTCTTTAGAACATTTAATAAAGTGAGTTATGCTCTGGTTATGGAAACACAAGGACCAGTACATGTACTCGATGCAGTAAGAAGCTTATAGAACTAGCGGTTTACTAATCTGTTTATTGCATGGAAGCAATAAAATAATATCGATTCTTATTTACTAAGTGTGATTATGAGGTAGGTATTATACAAGGAGTTCATATGGACATGGATGTTACGGAAAATTATAAAAACTGGTTGTCTCTTACCTTGGCTAAAGGAATTGGCCCCAGCACCTGTAATAAATTACTACTCGAGTTTAATAATCCTCAAAATATTCTTACGTGTGATTCTAGAAATTTAGCCGGTTTCGGATTAAACGAAGTTTCAATAAGATCACTACACAATCCGGATAATGAACAAATAAATAAAATTCTGGATTGGTTAAATAAACCGCAGCATCATTTAATTACCATTGACGATGATGATTATCCAGAGTTATTAAAATCAATTCACACAGCACCGTCTGTTTTATTTGCTATTGGGCAGCGCGAGGTACTGGGTTATGTACATTTTGCCGTTGTTGGCAGTCGAAATCCTACTACAGGAGGAAAGAGGTTAGCTGAAGATTTTGCGGCAGAATTATCAAAATCAGGTTTAACAATCTGTAGTGGACTTGCTTTAGGCATTGATTATCATAGTCATCTTGGCGCATTAAAAGTGAATTGCTCTACCGTTGCCGTGTTAGGTAATGGTTTAAATAGCATATATCCGTCACGTCACAAAAAAATTGCCAGTCAAATAATCGAAGAGGGTTTGCTTCTTTCAGAATACCCACCTGATACGAAACCTAATCCCGGTAATTTTCCTCAACGTAACCGTATTATCAGTGGTATGAGTGCAGGCGTATTAGTCGTTGAGGCGGCTAAAAAAAGTGGCTCGTTGATTACTGCAAATTATGCGTTGGAACAGGGTAGAGATGTGTTTGCAATCCCCGGTTCTATTCATAATCCTCTCGCTAGAGGGACGCATAGTTTAATCAAGCAAGGGGCAAAGTTAGTCGAAACGGTTAATGATATAATTGATGAGCTAGCACCAATGGTCAGTATAGTGTTAAATAAATCAATTCCTGTCGAATCCAGTCAACAAAAATACGAAAATCTGGATCCAGACTATAAACGACTGCTAGACAGTATGGCTTACGATATTGTGTCAGTGGATAATCTGGTTAAATTATCAGGATTGACGGCAGAAGTAGTTTCCTCCATGCTATTAATATTGGAACTTCAAGGAATGATTGAATCCCAACAAGGAGGTAAGTATTGTCGTTGTTCATAGAGATTGGCCAGTAGAGATTGTAATTTATGAAAGAATCCGTTTTAGATGTACTTATATATTTGTTTGATCATTATGTCGAAGAAGAACTCGAGATAACGCCAGATCAACAAGATTTGAAAACTCAATTAGTTCAGGCAGGCTTTGCTGATACACAAGTTGATAAGGCAATTGATTGGCTGGAAGGCTTGGCGATGCAGAAGGATAAGTTGGATGTCGATGTTCTGCGTTCCATGTCAATAAGGGTTTTTAATGATGTTGAAAATGAAAAACTTGATGTTAATTGTAAGGGTTTTTTATTGTTTCTTGAGCAGTCGGGTGTGCTTGATGCAGAAGATCGCGAGCTTGTTATTGATCGAGTAATGGCTCTTGAAACAGATTCAATAGAGTTACAGCAACTTAAGTGGGTTGTTTTGATGGTTTTATTTAATAGACCGGGTAAAGAAGCAGCGTTTGTCTGGATGGAAGATATCGTTATGGACGATCTTAGTGCAGTCGTTCATTAGTTCATCAAATAAAATTTGATATCCCCATCACATACTGGTTTTAATTTTTTATTTCATAATTATAGAAAGTGATATTGTTTACCTAATATGAGTAGTTCTCTTGTAGTCGTCGAATCTCCCGCTAAATGTAAAACACTTGAACGTTATCTTGGAAAGGGTTTTAAGGTTTTGGCATCGTATGGTCATGTCCGTGATCTTCTACCAAAAACCGGTGCAGTCGATACTGAAAATGATTTCTCCATGCGCTATCAAGCGATTGAAAAGAATACCAAACATGTTGAGGCGATTAAAAAGGCCCTGAAAAAAGCGGATACATTATATCTTGCGACTGATCCGGATCGCGAAGGCGAAGCTATTTCATGGCATCTGTATGAATTATTAAAAGAGAAAAATTGTTTGCAAGATAAGAAAGTGGAAAGAGTTGTCTTTCATGAAGTTACAAAAAGCGCAATACAGGATGCAATAAAAAACCCGAGAGAACTAGCTACGAATTTAATTGATGCGCAACTTGCACGCCGTGTGCTTGATTATCTGGTCGGTTTTAATTTATCTCCGTTGCTTTGGAAAAAAATTCAAAGAGGATTATCAGCAGGACGCGTTCAATCTCCCGCACTAAGAATGATTGCAGAGCGTGAAAAAGAAATTGAAGCATTTATTCCAAGGGAATATTGGACGATTGAAGCCGATCTGGAGCATAAAAGTAGTAGCTTTCTTGGTAAGTTGACTCAGTTTGATAATGAGAAGGTGAAACAATTCAGTATAGAAAAAACTGAACATGCGGCAGACATAAAATCACAATTAGAAAAAGCAGCAGCAGGTGAACTGTTGATAGAAGCTGTAACCAGGAAACAACGTAAACGCCAGCCTGCTGCGCCGTTTATTACTTCTACTATGCAACAGGAAGCGGTTAGAAAGTTGGGCTTTACCGCTCAACGTGCCATGAGAACAGCGCAACAACTTTATGAAGGTATCGATGTTGGTGAAGGTGCAGTAGGTTTAATTACCTACATGCGTACTGATTCAGTGAACCTGGCACAGGAAGCGATTGATGAAGTACGGTCTTTTATTGTTTCGCGCTATGGTAAAAATGCTTTACCTGATGAGCCAAGAGTTTTCAAAACTAAATCTAAAAATGCCCAGGAAGCGCATGAAGCAATTCGTCCAACATCATTTACCCGAGTGCCAAAGGAAATTAAGAGCAGTTTGACTGATGATCAATTCAAACTTTATGAATTAATCTGGAAAAGAGCGATGGCATGTCAAATGAAGCATGCAACGATTGATACTGTTGCTGTTGATATGTCATGCGGAGCAGGTAATTTATTCAGAGCTAATGGCTCTGCTATCGCTGAACCAGGTTTTATGGAAGTTTATCTGGAAGGCAAGGATGATTCTAAAGGTGATGACGATGAAAAGATGTTGCCACAATTGAAAGAAGGCGAGAAGGTCACGCTTAAACAAATTCGTGATGAGCAACATTTTACAGAACCACCGCCACGTTATTCAGAAGCAAGCCTGGTAAAATCACTTGAGGAATATGGTATAGGTCGTCCTTCAACTTACGCTAATATTATTTCAACGCTTCGAAATAGAGAGTATGTCGAAGTTGAAAACAAACGCTTTCATCCAACTGACGTTGGTAAAATAGTAAATAATTTTTTGACCAACCATTTTAATAGTTATGTTGACTATGAATTTACGGCAAAGCTTGAAGATGATTTAGATGCAATTTCTCGAGGTGAGAAAGATTGGATACCGTTATTAAAAGGTTTTTGGGAGCCATTCATAAAACAAGTTGACGATATAGAAGAGAATGTCAGTCGCAGTGAAGTTGCTCAGGCAAGAGTATTGGGCGTCCATCCGAAATCAGGAAAGGAAGTGTCTGTCCGTATTGGCCGTTATGGCCCCTATGCTCAAGAGGGCACTAAAGATGATGAAGATAAACCTAAATTTGCCGGTTTACGACCCGGACAAAAACTGGATAGCATTACATTAGAAGAAGCGTTAGAGCTTTTTAAATTACCCAGGTTATTAGGCGAAACTGCGGAAGGGGAAGAAGTGGCTGCTAGTGTTGGACGCTTTGGCCCTTATATAAGGTATGCAAGTAAATTTGTGTCATTACCAAAAGAAGATGACCCTTATACAGTGACGCTTGAACGCGCACTTGAACTCGTGGCAGAAAAGAAAAAAGCCGACGCAGAAAAACAAATCAAGATATTTGAGAAAGAAGGTATCTCTGTTTTGAACGGACGTTATGGTCCTTATGTTACTGATGGGAACAAGAATGCCAAAATTCCTAAAGACAAAGAACCTGCGAGTCTAACGCTTGAAGAATGTGTTGCTATGATTGAAGCGGCTCCCGTTTCTCGACGTGGTAAAAAGAAAACTAAAAAGAAAACAGCCAGTAAAAAAACAACAAGCAAGAAAAAGACGAGTAAAAAAGCGACTAGTAAAAAGGCAGCAACTAAGAAAAAAGCCAGTAAAAAAGCGACCTCTAAAAAATCCGATTAGCAGATAAGCTATCGAACACTTTTAATTTAACCTCAGATGAATTCGCAGCATTTGAAGCAAGCTATCCATATTTGTGAGACGGGTGGAATAATTGCTTATCCAACAGAGGCGGTCTTTGGTCTTGGCTGTTTGCCATTTAACGAACATTCCGTACAACGGATTTTAAAATTAAAACAACGTTCGGTTGGTAAAGGGTTAATTCTGGTTGCTGCCAGTATCGAGCAACTCAATATGTTTGTAGACTTTTCAAAAGTTAAAGATAGTCAAACCATTCAAGATAGTTGGCCAGGTTCTGTTACATGGTTGGTTCCGTCAAAAGATACTACGCCTTATTGGTTGACGGGCGATCATAATACTTTGGCAGTACGGGTGAGTGCTCATTCGGTCGTACGGGCGCTGTGTGAAGAATTAGGTCCGATTGTTTCAACCAGCGCTAATCCGCAAGCAGCTAACCCTGCAAAGTCCAGTCAACAAGTATCTTCATATTTCAAAACGGATATTGATTATGTGATACCTGGCAAAATTACTAACACTCTGCAGCCAACGGAGATAAGGGATGCCCAAACTGGAAATATTGTCCGTTCGAGCTAACATCGATAAATACTTCTATTAACACTGTTGACAGCGGTAATTGATTCTCTCAAAATAGCCGGCTGAATTTTGGAGGGGTACTCAAGCGGTCAACGAGGGCAGACTGTAAATCTGTTGGCTCAGCCTTCGTAGGTTCGAATCCTACCCCCTCCACCAAAATATTAAGAATGTATGGAGTTGTGCTGTCAAATTGATAGCAAATGGTGGTGTAAGACGAGGCGGGTGTAGTTCAACGGTAGAACCTCAGCCTTCCAAGCTGATGGTGTGGGTTCGATTCCCATCACCCGCTCCAATATATAGGTAGTGGCTGATTATTATATTAAGTGAAATCAGTCACTTAAAGTAGTGCTGAAACGGGTTTATTGCTCATATAGCTCAGTCGGTAGAGCACTTCCTTGGTAAGGAAGAGGTCACCGGTTCAAATCCGGTTATGAGCTCCACTTTTGGGATTTAATTATTAAGGTATAGAAGAGGTAATTAGCCGTGTCTAAGGAAAAATTTGAACGTACAAA